>JACKDM010000033.1 GCA_020633515.1 Myxococcales bacterium | reverse complement strand
GTGGCCGGTGGCACCGGTGTCTTCACCCGCTTCGTGCGCCTCCCCGCCGCGCCCGAGCCGCCGGCGGTCGCGGGCGACTGCTACGAGGTGCGGCTCGACGATCCGGCCGATCCGGGCCAGGGGCGGCGGGTGTCGGTGGGCAACATCAGCGTGCAGGGCGGGGTGCAGGACTTCGCGATGCCCTACAACGATGTGGCGCAGGGGTATGCGGTCGACCTCGACAATGTCTTCGACATCTGGGCGCCCGGTGGCTCGCTGAGCATCAGCGCGCGGGGGACCGATGACTTCGGTGGCTTCGCGACGATGGTGGCGGGGCCGGCGGACATCGTCGGGGTGAGCCCGAGCACCGCGGAGGAGGGCGCGCTCGGTCGGGGCGGCAGCACGGTGAGCTGGACGGCGGGCGGGGGCGACGCGATCGAGATCCGGGTGCGGGCGGGCGGAGTCAACAGCGTCATCGAGTGCGTGACCCTCGACGACGGGGAGATGTTGATCCCGGCGGCGGCGTTCGGGTGGCTGCCGGCGCAGGTGGCGATGGCGACGCTGGAGATCCGGCGGGTCAACATGGTCGAGGTGGAGACGGCGGCGCCGGTGGGGACGGTGACGGTGGCGCTGGAGCGGATCTACAGCGATCGGTTGCCGGTGGTGCCATAGCTCGCGGATGGCATGGGTCGGTTGTCGGTCGGTCGCCGCGATGCCATCGGGGTGGCCGACCGATGGGTGGATGATGCCACCGGCGCTCAGTAGTCGTCGGCGACGAGCTCGGGGTGGTTGCGGACGTGCTCGATGGCGCGGGCGGTGTCCCACTTGCGGCCGTCCATGAGGAAGCGCACGGCGACCTGGCCGAGGTCGCTGTAGGGGAGCCACGCGCGGGCGAAGGTGGCGTCGGGGTGGGATTCGAGCCAGCGGAGGCTGTCTTCGATCTCGGCGACGATGGCGGGCATGGCCTGCTCGTAGGCGGCGCGGATGTCGGGGTCCTGGGCGGTGCACATCTCGGCGGCTTCGAGCTTCTGGAAGACGCGGACGTTGCGGAACTGGAAGAGGCGGAGGGGGTTGTCGTCGACGATGACGACGCGGTCGAGGCTCTCGTCGAAGTGGCGGAGATCCTTGCTGGGCTCGGTGACGGGCTGGCCCTTCCAGGGGGCGTCGGGGGCGCCGGGGGGTTCGAGGGTGCTCTGCTGGGTGAGGTGGCTGTTGCTCATGATGCCGGCGATGGCTTCGCTCTCGGTGAGGGGCTTCCCGTCGAGCTCGATGTGGCTGAGGTTCAGGAGCGTGCGGTCGTCGAGGTTGGCGGAGAAGATCGCGACCGCGCCGCCGAGCTCGCGGATGCGTCGGATGGCTTGCTGCCAGCCGGGGGCCATCTTGATGTATTTGGTCTTCTGGGTGCCATTGCTGTCATAGGTGAAGCTGACGTCATGGCATTCGGCGCTGGCGGTGCCCTGGTCGTAGAGGGTCTCGTCGAGGTCGAAGACGACGATGAACTTCGCGCGGGCCATGGCCTGGGGGTCGACGCGGCTTTCGAACTCGCCGGCCTTGGCGCGGGCGAGCGCGGCGGCGAAGGCTTCGTTGCGGTCGCGGGCGGGGTCCTCGCGCATGAGGTCGCGGTAGTGGTTCTGGGTCTCGACGGCTTGCAGGCGGGTGATGCCTTCGGCGGCCATGAGCGCGCTGAGGTTGAGGTAGCGCACGTTCTCGTCGATGCGGTCGACGTAGCGGTTGGCCCAGCAGGGCACGGGGGCGTGGCTGTAGGTGGCGAGGGGCGCGGTGGCGGGGGGGCCGACGACCTCGCAGCCGAGGAGGGCGGCGGGGGCGAGCGCGGGGTCTTGCGCGCGGGGCGGCGGCGTGGGGGGAGTGCCGGCGCAGGCGGTGGCGAGGGCGGTGGCGAGGGCGAGGAGCGGGGTGAGGGCGAGCGGGCGCATGGTGGCCTCGGCGTCGTGGTGTCGGGTGCAGGGTAGCCCGATCGGGGCGGGAGGCAAGGGTGATGTCAGCGGTGTCAGCGTTCGGGCGGTTGCACGGGGTCGATGCCGGGCTGGCAGGCGGTGGCTTCGGCGGTGGCATTGTCGTCGCCGATGACTTGCCGGGTGGCGCCGTCGGGGGCGAGGCAGCCGGTCTCGGTGTCGTCCTGGTAGGTGAGCGCGGCGGGGAGCGGTTCGCAGCGGGACCAGGTGCCGTCGAAGCGGTTGCCGTCGATCCAGGTGTTCCACGAGGGGCACTCGGGGCCGATCTTGGTGCAGTCGTCGCGGGTGTCCTTCTCGCAGTACCAGTCGCCGAGGGCGGCGGCGCCGGTCTTGATGAAGGTGTTGTCGATGACGAGGTTGTCGTTGGCGGCGTCGCGGACGCGGATGGGATCGCCGGAGACGATCTCGAAGGTGTTGCCTTCGATGAGGTTGTGGCTGCTGTGATGGGCGAGGTAGACGCCGTGCAGCAGGCCGTAGTCGAAGTAGTTGAGGAGGCGTTCGAATCGGTTGCCGACGATGTGATTGTCGTGGCTGTTGACGAGGGTGACGGCGCCGAAGGCGTTGCCGACGGCGAGGTTGTAGACGTTGCCGATGTTGAAGAAGACGCAGTCGGCGACGCGGTTGCCGCTGTTGGAGGCGGCGGGGTCTTCGCGGTCGCCGTCGAGGTAGATGGCGCGCTGGTAGTTTTCGACGCGGATGCCTTCGACGTCGAGGCCGGTGACTTCGCCGCGGGTGTGGGTGAGCTGGAGGAGGGTGCCGCCGGGGCAGGGGTCGCCGCCTTCGCCGCAGCCGTCGAAGATGGGGCGCTCGCCGGGGGTGGCGGGGCGGATGCGGAGGGCGTGGTCGGGGTGGGTGCGGGTCCAGGTGACTTGCTGGAGGTGGTAGCGGCCGGGGGCGACGCGGAGCTCGACGTCGCGGTCGGGGTCGGCGGCGAGGACGAGCTCGTGGGCGCGGGCGAGGGTGAGGATGGCGGTGGCGGGGGTGAGGCCGTCCTGGGCGTCGTCGCCGTCGGGGGCGAGGTGGAGGGTGTAGGGGGCGTCGGGGTCGATGCCTTGGGCGTCGGGGGGGGTGGCGTCGGCGATGGCTTCGGCGTCGGTGATGGCTTCGGCGTCGGGGGTGGCTTCGGCGTCGGCGAGCGCGGGGTCGGTGGGTTCGCAGGCGAGGAGGAGAGCGGCGAGCGCGGCGAGCGCGGCGAGCGCTGCGAGGGTGAGGGGGCGCATGGCAGGCTCCGGCCGGGGTGCTGGGTGCATGACTAATGCGAAGGCGGCGGCAGGGTCAACCGGGGCGGCGGAGGGCCGAGCGGCGCTACCAGGCGGTGCGGAGCGCGCCGCCGGGGTAGTAGTGGCCGAGGATGGCGGGGTGGTCGTGGCCGGCGCGGGCCATGCCGATGGCGCCGTGCTGGCAGAGGCCGACGCCGTGGCCGAAGCCGCCGCCGCGGAAGGTCCAGGTGTCGGGGGCGCCGTCGGGGGCGCCGCCGCGGCGCTCGACGACCCACATGCCGGAGCGCAGCCCGCCGAGGAGGGTGCGGTTGGTGTAGCTGCCTTCGACGACGTGGCGGCCGCCGCGGCCGAGGTATTCGACGGCGAGCGCGCGGCCGCTGACCCCGCGGCGGAGCGCGCGGATGGTGTGGATCGGGGCGATGGGCGGGCGGTCGCGGGCGGTGGCGTGGGCGTCGACGGCGGCGTCGACCTCGGCGCCGGTGCGGGTGCGGGTCCAGCGCCAGACGCCGGCGCGCTCGGCGCTCGGGCGGCAGAAGGCGTCGGGGGGGCGGTCGATGAAGGCGGCGACGGCGGCGTCGGTGATCGGGGGCTCGGCGATGGGATCGGTGGCGCCGTCGAGGTGGTCGAAGCGGCCGGGGCTCGATGCCTTGGGGGCGCCGCCCCACATCTGGTGGAAGGCTTCACTGTGGCCGCCGCAGGCGGAGCTGTAGGTGGTGTCGACGAGGCCGTGGGCGTCGAAGAGGAGCTGGCCGCGGGTGGCGCGTACGGCGGCGGTGGTGCGCTTCTTCGCCTGGCTGTCGCCGGCGTAGACCTGGCAGTGGGTCTCGGCGCAGAGCAGGTAGGGGTCGCTGCGGTGGCGGGTGCCGACTTTTGCGAGGAGCTGGCCGCGGGCGGCGACGGCCTGGGCGCGGAGCGCGGCGGGGGGGGCGCTCGGGAAGAGCTCGGCGGGCACGACGCCTTCGAGGAGGGTCTCGGCGCTGAGCACGTTGACGACGGTGAGCTTCGCGTCGCTGCCGACGGCGAGGTAGACGTCGCCGTGGTAGCGGCGGTCGGCGCGGCCGCGCTTGGGGGTGCCGTGGCCCCATTCGAGGCCGGGCACGTCGATGGTGTGGCCGGCTTCGGGGGTGAGCCAGAGCAGGTCGCGGGCGCGGACTTCGAAGCCGGTCTTGGGGTCGCGGGCGACGATCCAGCCGCCGGGTCGGGTGGTGGGCTCGGCGATGACGGCGGTGCGGAGCTCGCGGCCGGTGGCGAGGCGCTCGGCGACGGCTTCGGCTTCGGCGCGGGTGGGCTGCGGGTCGACGCCGACGTGGAGGCGGCGGGTGTCGAGGGTCTGGCCGGCGAGGCCGATGAGGGCGCCGGATTCGAGGAGCTTGACCGGGCCGCCGAGCGCGCTCCAGCGGCGGCGGGCGTCGGCGGCGGCGTCGAGGTCGCCGGCGGGGAGCTCTTCGACGATGGTCCACCAGCGGACCTCGCCGGGGCGGGCGGCTTCGAGGTGTACGGTCCAGGCGGTGCCGGCGCGGGCGCGGATGCGAGCGCCGTCGTCGCCGCCGGGGAGCAGGGTGAGGCGGCCGCGGCTCTGTACGGTGATCTGCTCCTGGCCTTCGGTGATGCGGACGCTGACGAGGGGTTCGCCGCTGCGGTCGAAGACGACCTGGTTGCTGTAGAGCACGGCGAGGCGGTCGCGGTGGCTCATTTCGAAGGCGGCGGCGGGCGCGGTGCAGCTCAGGAGCGTGAGCAGTCCGAGGGCGAGCGCGGCGGCGCGGTTGCTCGAACGGGGGCGGCCTTGTAGGCTCCGCGCATGCCACCCAGCAAACCATCGCTTCGTATCGAGCCCACGACGTTGTGGGACTACCCTTCGCAACACTACGGCGTCGGCATGCAGGGCAGCGCGGCCTATCGGGGCGCGACGCCGTCGTACGTGATCTGGAACCTGTTGCAGCGCTACACGCGGCCCGGTGACGTGGTCGTCGATCCGTTCTGCGGGTCGGGCACGACGCTCGATGTCTGCCGGGACACCGATCGGAAGGGGCTCGGCTACGATCTGGCGCCGACGCGGCCGGAGATCATGCAGGCCGACGCGCGCGAGCTGCCGCTCGACGACGAGAGCGTCGACTTCGTCTTCGCCGATCCGCCCTACAGCGACAACCTGAGCTACAGCGACGATCCGCGGTGTATCGGGCGGCTGAACGCGGCGGACGAGGCCTACTTCGAGGCGCTCGATGCGAGCTTCGCCGAGATGTTCCGCGTGCTGCGCGATCGGCGCTACGTCGGGATCTACATCTGCGACTACCACTCGAAGAAGCATGGCTTCGTCCCGATCGGCACCCGCTGCATGGCGTTGTTGATGCAGTACTTCCGCCCGATCGATCACGTCTGCGTGACCCGGCACAACAAGCACCTCGGCATGGGCAACCGGCGGCGGCAGGCGGTGGCGGACAACGTGTTCATGCGGGGCTTCAACCATCTGTTGATCGCGAAGAAGGAGCTGCCGGGGCGCTGAGCGTCAGGCCATGAGGAGGTCGAGGAGCGCGATGGCGGTGCGGTCGGCTTCGCTCTGGCCGAGGCGGACGCCGCGGGGGCTGCCGCCGATGGTCTCGCGGCCGCCCCAGCCTTTGCCGAGCGCGCGCCAGGCGTGCATGAGGCCGTCGGGGCCGAAGAGGCGGACGGCGGTGTCGAGGTCGGGGCAGCCGACGGTGACCTTGGCGATGCGGGCGGCGTGGCTGACGACGACGGGCGCGGTGCGGTACCAGACGTCGAAGCCCCAGACGGCGGATTGCACGACGGCGACGCGGGGCTTGCCGGCGAGGGCGAGGGCGCCGCGGCGGACGGGGAGCTCGGAGAAGTCTTCGGGGCGGTCGAGGCGGTTGCCGGCGCGGTCGTAGAGGGCGACGACGCCTTCGATGGCCTTGCGGCGGCGGGCGAGGTCGTTGCGGCGGACCTGTTCGCGCTCGGTGTCGTCGATGCCGTCGGTGAGGAGGCGGCGCATCTGTTCGACGGCGGCGCGGAAGCCTTGCTCGGTGTTGTGCAGACCGGGGCGCTGGTTGAACCAGGCGAGCTGTTCGCCTTCGGGGGTGGCGAGCAGGTCCTTGCCGATGGGGTCGGTGTCGTGTTCGTCGACGAGGGCGTAGAAGACGGGCGGGATCTTGTCGCGGGGCACGAGCGCGGTGAGCGCGACGATCGCGAGGGTGGCGTCGGCGTCGGGGGTGCCGGTGACGACGAAGCGGGGGTCGTGGGCGCGGGCGCCGTAGAGGTCGCGGCAGGCGCGCAACGCGACGCCCTCTCGGTGGCTCTCCTCGCCATGGTGATCGAGCTCGAGCGGTCCGAGGACCGATCCGTGCTGGCCGTAGGCGCACTCGAGCGGCTCGTAGCCGAGGTCGCGGAGGCGGATGGCTTCGCGGTGGTCATTGGTGTAGCGGATGTCGAGCGCGGTCATCGGGGGCCATCCAATGTCGGCGGGGGGTGGTTTTGCAAGCCCGGTGATGCCGCGGGGGGCGGTTTTGGCGCGCGTGGAAAACTGAGGCGCCCGGCGGGGCGGGTGTCATGGATCCATGGGCGGCGGACGTGGCGGGGGCGTGTCGTCGGGCGTGCGTTGGTGGCCCGTCGATTGCTAGGCTGCCGGCCGATGCGCACCCTCCTCTTCTTCCTGTCGTTGTCGCTGACGGCGCCGGCGTTGGCCGCGCCGCTCGACGACGCCCGGGCCGCCCACGCCGCCGCTCGCGCCGATCTGACCCGGATCGACGCCGCCCGCCAGGAGCTCGCCGCCGCCCATGAGGCGCTCGCGGCCGAGATCGAAGCCCTCAAGACCATCGCCGACAACCCGCTGCTGCCCGGGGTGCGCGATCCGCGCCTCGACGCGCGGCTGAAGCAGGCGCGCGCGCTCTCGGAGCGGCTGGCGGGGCATGATCGGGACGCGGCGGACGCGGAGTCGCGGGTGGACGCGGCGCGTGATGCGCTGGTGGAGCTGATCGACGCGGAGCTGGCGCGGCGGCGAGCGGCGCTGGCGGCGGCGCCGGTGGCGGAGCGGCGGGTCTTGTTCGAGGGGCTGGGGCGCTTGATCGAGGAGCGGCAGGCGTTGGCGCGGGCCGATCGGCCGCGGTTGCAGGCGGCGCCGGCGTTGCCCGAGCCGCCGGGTGACGAGCTGGCGAGCCCGGATGAGCTGCGCGAGCTGGCGGACGAGACGCGGGATCACGCCGAGCAGGTGCGGGCGCGGCTGATGACGCTGGAGTCGCGGCTCGAGGCGCTGCGCGAGCGGCAGCGGCTGGTGCGGGCGGCGGTGGCGTTCGCGCGGGACGACGCGCTCTTCGTGCAGGACGAGCGGAACCGGCAGCGGGTGCGGCGCGAGGAGGGGATCGCGGTGGCGGTGCCGGGTGAGGGGCGGCCGGCGGCGGCGGGGAACGAGCCGAGCCCGCCGTTGGCGGAGGCGCCGGCGGATCGCGGCGGGGAGGAGGGCGCGGGGGGTGGTGACGATGGGGAGTTCGCCGAGAGCGATGGGCCGCCGGCGTTTGCGGGCGCGGAGGGCGACGCCGATGGGGCGGCCGATCCGGCGCCGGGTGGGGATCTGGGCGAGGTGGCGCAGCCGCCGCTGGCGGTGCCGGAGCTGCCGGGTGAGCTGGCGGCGGGTGGCGGCGGGGTGTTGATCGTGGAGGAGACCTTCGATCCGAGCCTGCTCGACGACGTGGACGCGCTCTCGGCGGACGCGATCGCGCGGCGGATCCGGCAGATCGAGGCGCGGCGGGCGAAGCTCCTGGAGACGCGGTCGACGCTGGAGTCGCGCAGCGCCGAGCTCGAGGCGCGGGCGCAGGCGCTGGAGAGTGAGTAGGCGTGCGGCGGCGAGCGCGGGTGCTGGCGACGGTGGTGATGCTGGCGGCGACGGCGCAGGCCGAGCCGGGGCTGCGCCTCGAGGCGGCGGGCGGGTACGATTCGAACAGCACGCGGTCGGAGGGTGAGGCCGAGACGGGCGGCGCGGCGGCACGGCTGGTGGTCGATCTGTCGGAGAGCGCGCGGCCGGCGAGCGGGTGGCGGGTCGATGGGGCGTGGCAGGGCGGCGTGGTGCGGTTCTTCGAGCCGGCGCGGCAGGGCGAGGACGCGCTCTATCAGCGGGTGGACGCGGCGCTGCGGGGGGTGCTGGTCGATCGGCTGACGCTGGGCGCGGTCGCCGAGCTGCGCGATCGGAGCACGCGGGCGCCGCGGCATCCGCGGGACTTCACGTTGATCCGGGCGACGGCGCCGGTCGGGTACGACGTGGCGGGGTGGTCGTTCGAGCTGGCGCCAGTGGGCGAGTGGTTCCATTACAAGCCGGACGGGAGCTACGACGCGACGAGCGTGGGGGGGCGGGCGCGGGTGGCGTGGACGCGGGCGCGGTGGCAGGCGTCGGTGTACGGCGAGTGGCTGGGGCGCGACTATCGGGGCGACGAGGAGGGGCGGGCGTCGGACGCGCTGCGGCGGGCGGGGGCGGGGCTGCGCTACGCGGGGACGTGGCTGGGCACGGTGGGTTATGGCTGGAGCGACAACGACACGACGCGGCTGGAGGGCGGCTACGCGCGGCACGCGCTGAACGTGAGCGCGACGGTGCCGCTGCCGGGCGCGGTGCTGGTCTCGGGGCGGGTGAGCGTGGTGCGGATCCTCCACGCCGAGGCGCAGGCGCTGCCGGATGATCAGGTGCTCGACGACGAGGGGCGCTCGGCGGTGGCGCTGCGGGTGGAGCGGCCGGTGGGCGATGAGTGGTCGCTGGTGGCGCACGGGGGCTGGTGGGGGTCGCCGTTCGAGACGGGGCCGGACTACACCCGCTGGCTGGGGCTGCTCGGGGTGTCGTACGGGCGGCTGCGGTAGCGGCTCAGCGGCGTCGCTGCGGGCGGCGGCGGGGCTTCTTGCGGGCGAGCCAGCGGCCCTTGAGGACGCGCAGGTTGCCGGCGTGGCGCACGGTGATGAGCACGAAGAGCGCGAGCGTGAAGACGTGGAGTTCGAACGGGCGGTCGGTGACCCAGGGCAGCACGACGAAGAGCGCGGCGGCGGCGAGGCTGCCGAGCGCGGGGGTGCGGGTGAAGAAGACGATGGTGGCCCAGACGATCGCGGCGACGAGCGCGACGATGGGGAGCACGGCGGCGACGGCGCCGAACGCGGTCGCGACGCCCTTGCCGCCGCGGAGGCGGAGCCAGATCGGGTAGCAGTGGCCGACGACGGCGGCGAAGCCGGTGGCGAGCGCGATCTCGAGGCCGGCGACGCGGTGGGCGATGAGCGTGGGCACGAGGCCCTTGAGCAGGTCGACGGCGAGGGTGACGGCGCCCCACTGCTTGCCGAGGGTGCGGGTGACGTTCGAGGCGCCGATGTTGCCGCTGCCGGCGGCGCGGGGGTCGCGGCCGACGAGGCGGCCGATGATGACGCCGGTGGGGATGGAGCCGGCGAGGTAGCCGGCGAGCAGACACAGCCAGGGGGTCATCGGGTCAGCGCCGCTCGACCTTGGCGCGCTCGAAGGCGGCCTGCGCGGTGCTGCGGGCGAGCGCGGCGTCGGTCGACCACGCGGCGGCGACCTCGGTGCCCTCGTGCACGATCGCGAGCGTGGGCTTGGGGGCCGGGCGCTTCTCGTCGACCCGGCGCAGCGCGGCGGCCCACTGATCGGCGTCGGCGGGGGTGTCCCAGGTCGAGCGGGAGACGGCGACGGCCTGCTCGCCCTTGGTCTCGAGCACGGTGTAGTCGCCGTCCCAGCCGGCCGCGCCGGCGATCGCGTCGCCGATCGGGAGCGCGGTCATGAGGATCTGGCGGGCGTGGAACTCGCCGGCGACGCCGTCCCACGGGCGGTTGAAGCCGGCGACCAGAGGCTTGGGCAGCTCGACGGTGCTCGGGCGGTCGCGCTCGCGGAAGTAGCGCTCGGGGTGGAGGATCTGCTCGGTGGACTCGGGCGGGTCGTCGTAGACCTTGCGCACCGCGGCCCAGTCGAGGCCGCCTTGCCGGAGGGCGGCGACGAAGAGCAGGCCCTGCTGGTAGGGGAAGATCAGCGACTGCTTGAAGTAGTCGGGCGCGACGGCCATGACCGGGAACTCGGGGCTCGCCATCTGCATGGGCAGGCTGGTGGCGATGAGGTTGACCATGAAGGCCGAGGTGGCGAAGTCCATGGGATTTCCGGCCTGGAGCTGCTGCCAGTCGAACATGACGACGGTGGCGTCGCCTTCGAGGAGCGCGGCGTGGGCGAGGACGCGGTCGTGGCTGTAGGTCTTGGAGTCGATGAGCTTGCCGCCGCCCCACTCCTGGTCCTGGATGGCGTGGAAGATCTCGTGCGCCATGACCGGGGCCTGCATGAGCGTCGGCAGCCACGACGCGATGTGCAGCTCCTGGCGGGTGTGGTCATAGAAGCCGGCGACCTGTTCGGTCATGAGGCTGATGATGAACTTGCCGTAGTCGAGCGGCTCGGGCACGAGGCCCATGAGCTTGAGCATGCGCCCCTCGGCCTCGACCTTGGCGGGGCCGTACTCGTCGTCGAGGCGCTCGCGGATGAAGGCGGTGACCTCGGGCTTCGACTTGACGCCCATCTTCATGGGGCGGGTGAGCTTCTGGCCGCGCATCTCCTCGACCTGGCGGAGGATGTCGCGGGCGAGGCGTTCGAGCGCGGCGGGGTCGGCCTTCTGGGCGTCGGCGGCGGGCGCGAGCTGGGCGAGGGCGATGGCCAGCGCGATCAGCGGGGTCATGGCGGGCTCCTCGGGGGCGGCGAAGCGCGCACGGTAGCGCGGGGGGCGGCGAGGTGCAACACAGGGCGGGGGGCGCGGCGTTCCGCGGGGCGCTAGCGGGGGGGGAGGCGGCGGAGGACGCGGCGGATCGCGGCGGCGGCGGCCGCGAAGTCGGCGGGCGGGGGGACCTGGACGCCGACGACGCGGGCGAGGCCGTAGGGCATACCGTCGCGCCGGGGGTCATGGCCGGGCAGCGAGACGGGGAAGAACGACACCCGCCCGCGCCCGCAGCGGCGCTCGATCGTGCGCACGATGTCTTCGGCCTCGTAGTGCCCGCGCGCGTCCTTCTCACCGACGAGCACGATCACGAGCCGCGCGGTCTCGATCTGGTCGGGCGCGACCTCGTCGAAGACCATGCCCGGCCCGAGGTCGACGACGACCGAGAAGGTGGTCGCGGGCGCGAGGTGGCCCTTGAGCCGACGGATGGCCCGGCGATGGCGCTCGCCGCCGATGATGAAGACGTCGGCCGGGCCTTCGACGGGCGGTGGCTCGGCGGCGGGGAAGGGCACGAGCGCGGCGGCGCCCGGCTCGCGCTCGAAGAGCTCGATCCTGTTCGCCCAGAGCGGGTTGTTGATGACGACCGAGCGGGCGTGCGCGAAGGCGCGACCGACGCTCTCGCCCCGCGCGAGCGCCTCGTAGAACGGGCGGTTGAAGAGGCTCGCCGTCTCGAACCGCAGCACGTCGTCGACGCCGATCACGCAGTCGACGTGCGCCCGGAGCGCCTCGGCGAGCGGCTTGGAGTTGCAGACGTTGAGCACCGCGAAGCGGAGCTGGCGGTCGGCGAGCGCGGCCTCCATCGCGACGGGCACCACCTCGCGCGAGCGCCGGTCACCGAAGCCGAAGTCGACGGCGATCGAGCCACCGTCGAGGCCATGCGCGACGAGGTGCAGCCCGGCGAACGGCGCGTCCGGCAGTCGCCGCACGAGCTCGGAGAGGTCGGGGGTCTCGTAGACCCGCAGGTTGACTCGCCGGTCGTCGATCGACTCGTCGAGGGCGTCGAAGAGCTCATCTTCTCGGTCGGCGAAGCCGATCGGGTCGGCTCGCCCGGCGACGTCGCTCGGCTCGGCCGGCCCGGTCGAGCCGCCGGTCGTGGGCACCCCGAAGACCATCACCTCGGTCGGCTGCGCTGCCATCTCCCCACCTCCTGCTGACAGCCGGCGGCACGCCGGCGGCCTCCGCATCGTGAGGGCAAGGTGACCGTGAAGCGCGCTGCGATCAAGGCTGAAGCGTCGCCAAGTAATCACGGTGTAATTTGCCGAACGCCCCCCTTCTGACACTCTGTGTTCAGTCTCGGTCACCGAGCAGCAACCGGATGAAGCGAGGAGCGCGCGTGAACGACGCAAACGGCGGCGATGGCATGAACGGTCGCAAACCCGATGGCAACTTGCAGGTCAGCACCGACGGCTGGCGGGCGGCGATGGTGTCGTTCGAGGAGCGGCGACAGGAGCCGGAGCGGCGACCGGAGCTGGAACGGGGAGCGGGGCCGGATCGTCGGCAGCTCTCGCCCCGCCGCGAGCTCGGCGTCACCTACGGGGGGCCGCTCGCCGTGCTGCTCGTCGCCGGTGAGGAGGCGTTCGACCTCGACCTGAGCAGCGGCAAGACCCGCACGATCCCCCAGGAGACCGAGCACCTCTACCTCCGCGCCGACTTCGCCACCGCCATCGAGCAGGCCCACGTGCTCGACGTCCGCTTCACCCGGGGCGAGACCTTCAACGCTGGCGGGGCGGCGCCCGCGGTCCGCGAGCTGATCGAAAGGACAAAGAGCTGCTACGCCTGCCCGCAGGGCTGCATCTGGGAGGTCGTGACCTCCGGCGCGCTCGACAGCGACGCCTACGTCTACCACGACGGCACCATCGGCGTGCGGTTCCGCGTCGAGGGCGGCGTGCTCGTCGGCATCGAGTGGATCAACCGCCGCCCCGAGGCGCTCTCGGCCTCCACGCTCAAGGACCGCCAGCTCACCCGCCAGCCGCTCGGTGAGGGGCCGTGGTTCATCGGCGGCCACCCGGTCCTCCGTCAGACCCACCCTTTCTGATGGACGCCCCGACGCTCCCCCCCGAGGTGCGTGTCATGAGCTCGCCGACACGCACCGGCGGTCCGCTGGAGCGCGGCGGCGACGATGGCCGGCCTCGTTGCGATCCCCGCTACCGGCTCATCGAGCCGATCGGGCGCGGCGGCTTCGGCGAGGTCTGGCGGGCGGTCGACGAGCCGCTGAAGTGCGAGCAGGTCGTCAAGGTGATCCCGCTCGTCACCCCGGAGGAGCTCGAGCACGCTCGTCAGCTCCTCGGGTGCCGCGCGGTCGAGACCGCGTTGAGAGACCAGCACGTCACGCCGCTCAAGGACCGCGGCATCATCGGTGACCACACCCTCTGGCTCGTGATGGATTACATCGACGGCGGCACCTTCGCCGAGCTCATCGCCGAGCTGCACCCGACCCGCAACCGGATGAACCTCTCGACGGTGGGGCGTGACCCGCGCTGCGTCGAGGCCGGGTGGCCGATGGTGGCGATCAACGAGCGCGGGCAGCCGGAGCGGCAGTCGGTCCTGCTCCTGACCGACGAGGTGGTGCGGCTGCTCATCCAGGCAGGGCGCGGGGTCGGGGCCGCGCACGCGATCGGGGTGGTGCACCGCGACCTCAAGCCCGACAACCTGATGGCCGCCTGGGACAAGACCGGCGGGCGCTTGCGGCGCATCGCGCAGGTCATCGACTGGGGGCTCGCGCTCCAGCTCGGCGCGAACGCCCCGCCGGTCGCGCCGCTGCCGGCCGGCATCATCGTCGGCGTGCCGCCCTACCTCGCGCCCGAGCGCCTCGATGGTCGCGACCCGGGCAGCCCGCGCTCCGATGTCTATTCGCTCGGTGCCATCCTCTACCACATCCTCACCGGCGACCCGCCGCCGGTGGGTGGCCTCGGCCCCTCGGACATCCCGGCGGAGACCGACGTGCCGGAGTGGTGGGCGGTGTGCGTGCAGGCGATGGCGGTCGACGCCGCGCAGCGCTTCGCGAATGGCAGCGAGTTCGCCGACGCGCTCGCCGCGGCGACCGAAGAGACCCGCCTGCGGATGAACGACGCGCTCCGCCATCGCGCGCAGGCGCTGCGGGCGAGCGCTCGGGCGCTGCGGGCGCGGGCCTGCGCGGAGCAGGCGCGGTTCCACACCTGGGACGACCCCGAGAAGCGCGCCGAGGCGTGGGACCTCGAGCAGCAGGCCGACGAGCTCGACTACACCGCCGAGGCGAACAAGGCCCGCTGGAGCGCCGGGGTGCAGGGCAGCCTGCGGCGCCTCGCCGATCTGCCGGTCGGCCATGTCATGCTCGCCGACGAGCAGGCCGAGCGCCTCGAAGAGGTCGATCTCATCGGCCGCCCCCTCGAGGTGCGCTTGCACGAAGAGCGCCTCCGGGTGTTGTGCGAAGACATCCGGCAAGCCAGCGCGGCCTGCCGCGAACGTCCCATCTGGTTGCGTCCGGAGACGTGGGATCGCATCGAGCGCGCCGCCGACCGTTACGCGCGCCTCCTGCGTGGTGACGCCCGGCTCACCCTGCGGACCGATCCGCCCGGGCGGCGCGTCTGCTTCGCGCCGATCCGCGTCGAGAAGCGGCGCTGGGTCGAGGGGGAGCGCCGGGAGCTCGGCGTGACGCCGCTCGAGGCCGTCCCGATCCCTCAGGGCGCGGGGGTGCTCTACATCGAGTTCACGCCGGGCCGTCTCATCGCCCACTCGATCCGCACGCACCGCACCGAGCATTGGGATGGCATCCCCCCAGGTGAGACCGAGAGCGTCGTCATCCCGCTCGCTCCCGTCGTCTCCCTCGGCGCCGGCGAGGCGTACGTCCCGGCCGGCTGGGCGTGGATCGGGGGTGATCCCCAGGCGCTCGATCCGGTCACCCGCGCGCGGGTGTGGGTGGATGGCTTCGTGATGCGGATCCACCCGGTGACCTTCGCCGAGTACGCCGAGTTCATCGCGGCGCTCCTCGCCGCCGACAGCCCCGACGTCGCGCGCCATCTGCCGCGCCCGGCGACGCCGGAGGGGCAGCTCGAGAAGCCATCGATCGGCGTCACGATCCGCGATGGCATCGTGCGGGTCGACCCCGAGCTCGCCGAGCAGCCGGTGTGTTACGTCGACTGGTGGTCGGCGCGGGCCTATGCGCGGTGGTACGCCGAAGTGACGGGCCTGCCCTATCGCCTGCCCTCGGAGTGGGAGTACGAGAAGGCCACCCGGGGCGCCGACGGCCGTCGGTTGCCGTGGGGGGATCACATGGAGGCGCCGTGGACGCGGGTGATCAACTCCACCGCCGAGACGGCTCGTCCGGTGGATGTCGGGGCGCCGACGGTCGATGTGAGCATCTATGGCATCCGCTGGCTGGTCGGCAATCGCATGACGTGGTGTCTCGACGCCTGGACGCCCGACGGCCCGACCGATGGCAGTCGGATCGGCGTCGTGGCGCCGGCCGAGGGTGAGCTGATCATCGGACGCGGCGGCGCCTTCTGCCTGCCGGCGCGCACGATCTCGGCCGCGACCCGCTTCTCCGACCCGCCTCACCGACGCAATCACCTGCTCGGCATCCGCCTCGTGCGTGCTATCGTCCCGGTCGAATAGGAGGCCCCATGCTGCTCGAATCCCTCGATGGCGATCGCACGATCGAGTGCCATGGCAACACCTTCGTCGGCCGCGGTTTGATCACCGGGCTCGACATCGACGACCGCGAGGTCTCGTCGCTGCACGCGGTGATCGCGTGGCACCCGGGGCAGGGGTGCTGGCTGGTGCACGACCTCGGCAGTCAGAACGGCACCCGGCTGACGGTCGGTGGCGGGAGCCGCACCGAGCAGAAGGTCACCCCCGGGCGGCCGGCGCGGCTCGCGGCGGGCATGGGCGTCTTCTTCGCCGGCCATGGCTTCACCGTGCTCGACGCCGAGGGGCCGCCGGCGAGCGCGCTGTGTCTGTCGACCGGGGAGCTGCGCCTCGCCTCCGATGGCGTGCTGTTGCTGCCCGACGAGCAGCGACCCGAGCTGATGCTGGTGCAGACCGGCGCGGGCTGGGTCTGCCGGCGCCCCGAGGAGGCGGCGGCGCTCGCCGCGGGTGATGGCATGGACGATGCCAAGGCCGCCGCCGACGAGCCCGCGGTCGTGCAGGCCGGCGGGCGGAGCTGGCGCCTGTGGCGGCCGATCTCGTCGATCCAGACCGCGCGGCAGACCCACAGCGCGCTGCGGATCGCCTATGAGATCATCGTCTCGCCGACCGGTGACGACGTCCGGCTGGTGCTCAAGGGCGCCGACGGGACGATCACGCTGCCCTCGCGCCGTCACCACGAGCTCGTCTGGCTGCTCGCGCGCGCCCGGCACGAGGACGCCGCGCTGCCCGCGTCCGAGCGGGGCTGGCGCGACCCCGAGGTGCTCCTCGGTCAGATGGCGCTGCGAGAGTCGGGGGTCGGTTACATCAGTGTCTTGACCCATCGGCTGCGCAACCAGCTCAAGGGGCGCAAGCTCGCCGACGCCGACGCGGTGATCGAGCGGCGCGAGGGCATGCTCCGGCTCGCGGTGGCCGATGTGTCGATCCGCGACCTCGGGCGCGAAGACCGCGGCTCGGCGGATGTCATGCGCGAGTAATTCCCAGCGCTCGGGCAGACACGGTAGGGTGAAGGCACAAAGAAGCGAAGTCACCGGGGGGCGACGATGCGATCGATGGCGGCGAGCCGGCCGCCTTCCCCTTCCCCGGTGCCCGTGCGGCGTCGCCGCGTCGAGGAGAGACGAGTCATGAACCATCCCTGCCATGCCATCCTGCACGACGTGCATCACATCCCGCTCGGGTGTTTCTCGATCGAGAGCGTGGGCGGGCGCCTCGTTCAGCGATGGGAGTGGTTCGGTCAGCCCTGGCCCGCGGCGCCGGTCTTCATGACGCCGCGCCCGGTGGGCCTTCCGGCCGATCCGGCGCTGAGCGACAGCTACGCGCACCCGACGGTGGCGCTCGCGCTCGCGGTGGGACAGGCGCCGTCGCTGCCGGGGCGGCTGTATGAGGTGCAGCGGCGCGACGAGCCGCAAACGCTCGCGATCCTCGGCGTCGACGGCGGCACCCTGCGGTGGCTCGAGGGTGACCGCGGTGGCTTCCACGCGCTCGCGCCGGCGCCGTTGGTGTTTCGTCCGATCGCGCGGCTGCCGGCGCTGACGGGCTTCGATCGCACGCTGATCCAGGCGCCGATCCGGCTGGGTGCCTCGTGCGGGGCGTGGACGCTGAGCGCATGACTTCAGGCGCCGACAGGGGACAGGTCGGCCATTCGGACGCGATCTCGGTGACCGGCTTGTCTCCTGACGGTGCCTTACCGGGTGCGTCGCGGCTGCGGACAGCGAAAGATCGGGTGCGATGGCAGTCTTGAGGCGGTGTCATGATCACTGTCTGTTCGAATGGCAGCTCGACACGGTGATCGGTCTGGGGCACGACGGTGAGATGGCGCTGGGATGGCATGCGATCGCGACCCATCACGCGGCGCTGGCGTGGTGCGGGCGGCGGCGGGTGTGGCAGCTCCACGACCTCGGCGGCGGGGTGGTCGTCGATGGGCGGTCGATCGCGCCGGGGGCGCCGGGCACGGTCGGGCGGGGCGCGCGGGTGTGGATCGGTGACTGCGAGCTCGAGGTCGTCGATGACTCACCGCCGCCGGTCTTCGCGCGCGCGGTCGAGGGGCTTGTGGCGCTGGGTGTCGATGGGGTGCTCGCGCTGCCGGAGGAGCACGCGCCGACGCGGATGGTGCTGCGCGAGCGGAGCGGCTGGGTGATGCGTCCGGCGGCGTTCGGCGCGGGCGCGGCGGTGGCGGTCGGTGACGGTGAGCCGTGTCTGGTCGCGGGGCGGCGGTGGCAGATCGGGCTGCCGCCGACGGCGAGCGAGAGCTCGCGCTGGCTCACGCGCCTCGTGGCCTGCCGGCTCGACCTGGTGCGGGGCGCTGCCGGGTTCGACGCGGTGCTGCGGACGGGGGCGCGGTGGGCGTCGCTGCCGGCGCGGGCGCATCACGCGCTGTTATGGGCGCTGGCGCAGGCGCGGCGGGCGGACGCGGGGCGGCCGGTCGAGGCGCAGGGGTGGCGGCCGGCGGCGACGGTGCTCGGCGCGGGCGGGGCGGCGCGGGTGGCGGTGATGGTCGAGCGCGCGGTGCGCCAGCTCGCGGCGCAGGGGGTGATCGACGCGGCGCGGCTGTTCGAGGTGCGCGGCGAGGCGCTGCGGCTGTGGCCCGACGGGCTCGACGTCCGGCTGCTCGGGCGGGCGGCGGCCGACGGCGCGCCGGCATTGCCCGACGGGGGGTGACGTGCGAGCATCGCCGCCATGAGCGACCTGCCCGAGCTGATCCCGACCCCCCACCTCGACGCCCTGATCGACCTCGCGCTCGCCGAAGACCTCGGCTGCGGGGATCCGACCGGCGCCCTGATCCCCCGCGATGCGACCGCCGAGATGGTGCTCGAAGCCCGCGGGCCGCTGGTGTTCTGCGGCGCGCCGGTGGTCGATCGGCTGCTGTGGCGCTTCGGACCGGGGGCGCCGGCGGTGGAGTGGGTGGCGGTTGATGGGGCGCGGGTGGAGCGGGGCGAGGTGATCGCGCGGCTGCGGGGGCGGCTGCGCACGCTGCTCGCGCTCGAGCGCACGACGCTCAACTTCGTGCAGCGCATGAGCGGGGTCGCGACGCTGACCCGGCGCTACGTCGACGCGATCGCGGGCACGTCGGCGCGGCTGGTCGACACCCGCAAGACGGTGCCGGGCTGGCGGCTGCTCGACAAGTACGCGACCCGGGTCGGCGGCGCGCACAACCACCGCTTCGCGCTCGATGGCGGGGTGCTCGTCAAGGACAACCACCTCGCGGCGGCGGGCGGGGTCGCGGCGGCGATCGAGGCGGCGCGGCGGCAGGCGCCGCATGTGCTGCGGATCGAGGTCGAGGTGGAGGATCTCGCCGGCCTCGACGCGGCGCTCGCGGCGGGCGCCGATGTGGTGCTGCTCGACAACTTCACCCCGGCGCAGGTCGAGGACGCGGTGAAGCGGGCGCGGGCGGCCGGCGGGCGGGCGCTGATCGAGGCGAGCGGCGGGATCGATCTGACGACGATCCGGGCGTTCGCCGAGGCGGGCGTGGATCTGATCGCGGTCGGGGCGCTGACGCACTCGGCGACGGCGGTGGACATCGCGGCGGAGATCGCGACGGCGGCGGAGTCGGCGCGCTGATGCGGCGGGCGGCGGCGTTCTCGGCGGCGCTGCTGTGGGCAGGGCCGGCGGCGGCGAGCGTGTGGGACACCTACGGCTTCGGCGCGCGGGCGACGGCGATGGGCAACGCGCACGCGGCGGCGGGGCAGGACTTCTCGGCGGTGTACTACAACCCGGCGGCGCTGGCGGGGGCGCCCGATCCGGAGGTGGCGACGGGGCTCGACGTGGTGCTGCCGGAGCTGTGGTTCGAGCGGGCGCGGCCGGATGATCCCGACGCGCCGAGCGATGAGCTGCCGGGGCCGAACGTGGGCGCGCACCTGGGGCTGGTGGTGCCGCTCGGGGGGCTGATCGACGATCGGGTCGCGCTCGGGGCGGGGATCTACGTGCCGACGCTGGAGGTGACGCGGGTCGATGGGGTCGATCCGGTGCGGCCGCACTTCTATCGGTACGAGGCGCTGACGAGCAAGCTGGTGCTGGCGCTGGGGATCGCGGTGGAGCTGCACGAGACGGTGTCGGTGGGGCTCGGGGCGCAGTTCCTCGGCGCGCTCGACGGGCACGCGACGGTGGAGCTCGACCTGTTGACGCGGCGCTTCGTGCGCAAGTCGTTGCAGGTGGCGGTGCGGCCGACGGGGGCGCTGACGGCGGGGCTGCACTGGAAGCCGACGGAGGCGCTGCGGTTCGGGTTCTCGTTCCGCGACGCGCTCGCGCTCGACTACACGCTGCGGATCGAGGCGATCATCAGCGGCGCGGGCGCGCTGGCGGTCGACATCGCGGGGACGTCGCTGTACACGCCGCGGCAGTTCACCTGGGGCGCGGCGTGGGATCCGAGCGATGACTGGACGCTGACGGCCGATCTGGTGTGGGCGCAGTGGGGCGCGGCGCCCGATCCGGCCTCGTCGCTGGGGTTGACCCTCGATGGGGAGCCGCTCGGGTTCGGGGCGCTGACGGTCGACTCCGATCCGGTGAGGCTCGGCGCGGTCGATACGCTGAGCCCGCGCGTCGGCGCGGAGTGGCGGCTCGACGAGGCGTGGAGCCTGCGCGGGGGTTATGGCTACCGGCCGACGCCGCTGCCGGCACAGACGGGGCCGTACAACCACGTCGACGCCGCCGCGCATCAGCTCTCGCTCGGCTTCGGCTGGTCGGTGCGAAACCCGCTCGCGACCGAGCAGGCGCCGCTGTCGATCGAGGCGAGCGGGCAGGTGCTCGTGCTGGCCGATCGGGCGATGGTGAAGGCCGATCCGAGCGACGCGGTGGGCGACTACACCGCGGGCGGGCACATCTGGCACACGGCGCTCACCCTCCGGCACGTCTTCTACTGAGCGACTACCCGATCTGCACGAGCGCCTCGTTGGCGCTGCCGGTGCGGTAGCCCTGCAAGTCGAGCGATACGAAGCGGAATCCGGCGGCCTTGCACTCGGCGACGACGGCGTCGCGGAGCGCGGGATCGGCGAAGAGGCGGGGCATCTCGTCGGGGGCGAGCTCGACGCGGACGAGGTCGCCGTGGTAGCGGGCGCGGAGCTGGCGGAAGCCGAGGGCGTGCAGTCGGGCTTCGCAGCGGCCGACCTGGCGGAGCTTCTCGGGGGTGATCTCGGTGCCGTAGGGGAAGCGGCTCGACAGGCAGGCGGAGGCGGGCTTGTCCCAGGTGGGGAGGCCGAGGCGGCGGGAGAGGGCGCGGATGTCGGCCTTGCCGAGCCCGGCTTCGATGAGCGGGGCGCGCACGGCGCGCTCGGCGGCGGCCTTCATGCCGGGGCGGTGGTCGCCGAGGTCGTCGGGGATGGCGCCGTAGCAGAGCACGCCGAGGTCGCGGGCGGCGGATTCGAGCGCGGCGACTTCGAAGAGCTCGGTCTTGCAGTGGTAGCAGCGGTCGCCGGCGTTGGCGCGGTAGCCGGGGCGGTCGATCTCGCGGGTCTCGACCTCGATGAGGCGCGCGCCCATCGCGGCGGCGAGCGCGCGGGCTTCGACGAGCTCGCCCTCGGGGTAGCTGTCGGAGATGGCGGTGAGCGCGGTGGCGCGGTCGCCGAGGGTGTCGACGGCGACGCGGAGCAGGAACGCGCTGTCGACGCCGCCGGAGTAGGCGACGACGACGCGTTCGAGGCCGCGCAGGAGCGCGCGGAGGTGGGCGAGCTTGTCGTCGAGCGAGGCGGGCGCGGTCATCGATCCTCTGAGACGTCATCGACGCGGGCGAAGTCGCCGCGCGCCGGGTCGAAGCGGTAGCGGGCACAGGCGACGAGCCGGCCGCGGCGGACTTCGAGCACCCACAGCTCGACGCCGGGCCACGCGGGGCGGCCGTCGATCAACGCCGCGGCGCGGTCGGCGGCGCTGAGCGTGGCCGGCGCGTCGCAGTGGCTGTGGTAGAGCGCGGCGACCTCTTCGCCGGCGCGGCGGCACGCGATCAGCGCCGCCGGGTCGAGTTCGAAGGCCGCGTGCGCCTCGGCCGCCGGCCGCAGGTTCAACGCCGGTCGCACGGTGTACCGTCGGTCGCGGGCGCCGATCAAGCCGCACGCCTCGTGGGGGTACGCCGCCTCGACGTGGGCGGCGAGCGCGGGCAGCAGCGGGGCGGGCGCGATCAGATGAAGTACATGTAGCCCGGCTCGCCGCGCGAGAGCCCGGCCTCTTCGGCGCGGGCGACGAGGTCGGCGAGGGTGTAGTCCTCGTAGAGCTGCCGGATCCGGCACGAGAGCTCGCCCCAGATCACGGCGGGGATGCAGCGGCTGTTCTTGGGGCAGGCGCCGTGCAGCGGCTTGCCGTCCTCGGACTGGCAGAAGTTGACCTCGATGGGGCCATCGGTCGCCCGCATGATGTCGCCGAGGGTGATCTGGTCGGGCGGGCGGCGCAGGAAGTAGCCGCCGTTGCGGCCGCGCTTGCCGTCGACGAGCTCGGCGCGCTTGAGGTCCTGGAAGATCTGTTCGAGGAAGCGGGCGGGGATGTCCTGCCGCTCGGCGATCTGGCGGACCTGGGTGGGCTCGCCCTCGTTGTGGAACGCGATGTCGAACAGCGCGAGGGTGGCGTAGCGACAGCGGGTCGAGAGCTTCATCGGGCTCCACTATCGAGGCCGGGGGCGGGTGGCGTCAACCGGGGCCGGGGCGCAGCCGCTCGAACTCGCCGCGGAGGAGCCGGAGGTTGGACTCGGCGAGGCGGCGGGCGGTCTCGGCGGTCTCGGCGCGCTCCTCGGCGACCTGCAGCGCCTCGGTCAAGAGCGCCTCCATGCGGTCGTGGGCGGTGATCATCTCTTCGAGGTCACCCGCCTGGGTGGCCCGTCGCCGCAGCTCGACGGCGAGCCGCTCGGCCTCGTCCTCGGCCGCCGCCGCCGCGAGCCGCGCCGCCGCCGCCGCGCGGCGCTCGTCGACCACCCGCCGCTTGAGCGCCGCGCCCTCGCGCTCGGCCGCCTGCGCCGCCTCGATCGCGCGCAGCCGCTCGGCGCGCTCGGCCGCCCGCAGCGCGCGCTCGCTCTGGAGCGCCCCTTCGAGCGCCGCGAGCCGCGCCGCCGCCTCGTCATCGGACGCGGTGGGCACCGGCGCCGCCGGCGCCTCGGCCGCCTCGGCGGTCAGCGCCTCGATCGCCGCGTGCTGCTCACGGATCCGCGCCACCAGCTCGCCGAGGTGGTCGGCGTAGCCCGCCTGCTCGTCGCGCAGCTCGGCCAGCTCGGTCGCGGTCGCGTCGACGACGGTCTCGACGACCTCGAGCCAGGCGTCGATCGAGGCGCCGGCCGCCTCGCTGTCGGCGTGCACCGGGGTCGCCGGCAGCCGCCGCGTCGGGGCGAGGCGGGCGAGCGTGTCGGCGAGGCGGGCGAGGAGCCGCTGCACGTCGCTGCGGGCCCGGTCGCGCGAGGCGACGAGCGCGGCGAAGTCTTCGGCGGGGGCGTCGACCTCGAGCAGCCGCGCCCGCAGCCGCGCGACCTCGTCGGCCATCTCGGCGCGCGCGCTCTCGAAGCGCGCCCGCAGCGACTCGAAGCGGCGGTCGTCGAAGCGCCGCTCGGCGAGCTCGGTGCGGACCTTCTCGTAGTCGGCTTCGAGCTCGGCGAGCTCGGCGTCGCGGGCGGTGAGCGCCGCGCGGCCTTCGTCGCGCTCGCGGTGGGCGACGGCGAGCGCCGCTTCGAGCGCGGCCCGATCGGCCACCTGCGCCTCGGCCGCCTCGGCGCGGTGCTTCGCGGCCGCCGCCTCGGCGATCGCCGCGTCGAGCCGCGCATGGGTCTCGGCGATCGCGGTCTGCGCGTCGGCCAGCGCGCGCTCCGCCTCGTCGGCGCGCGCCGCGGCCGCCGCGCTCGCCGCCGGATCGGGCCCCGCGCCCCGCAGCACCGCCACCGCCGGCAGCGCCACCGCCTCGCGCCCGGCCACGTACAGCAGCGGCCCCGGCCGCCGCTCGCCCGCGAAGAGGAGCGCCTCGATCAGCTCGCTCGGCCCCTCGGTCGGCGCGAGCACCAGCGCGCCCGTCTCGCCCGCCTCGACCGCGCCGCTGAACGGGAGCGCGTCGAGCACCGGGCTCGGCACCGCCGAGAGGTAGACGCCTTCTTTTTTGAGGATGCGCTCGACCTCCTCGACCGGCGCGGCGCCGGCGGGGTCGACGATGAGGTCCTTCGACCGCGCCCGCTCCTTCCAGTCGGGCCGCAGCCGCAGCGGCGCCCCGCGCGCGGTCTCGCCGGCCGGGGCGTCGGGATCGGCGTCGTCGCTGACGATCACCAGCTCGCGCAGCGGGGCGTCGGCGAGCAGCTCGATCGTCTCGAACGAGGCCCCGACGAGGAGCACCCGCTGACCGTCGGCCATCAGGCGGGCGACGGCCCGGAGCAGATCATCGGCAGCGTCGGACAAGGCAGCCTCCCACACCAGAGCCCCGGAGCGGCCGGGGACGGGGCTATATACCGCCGCCTCCCCCGGCTGTACAGCGCCGCCTCGGCGCGGTCGGCTTTGACAGCGCCGCGCCGCCGGCCCCACTCTCACCCGATGCCGCACCGCCTGCTCGCGCTCGCGCTCGTCGCCGCGCTCACCGCCTGCGCCGACGACGACGGCCGCGTCCTCATCGACCTCGAAGGCCCGCGCGGCACCGCGACCGCGCCGGGGCCGTGGGGCGTCGCGGTGCTCACCGACGGCACGAGACCGCGGCTGTGGATCGGGGGCGAGGCCGGCGATCTCAGCGAGGCGCCGCTCGCGGCGATCGGCGGTGGACAGTTCACCGGCGTGCTGCCCACAGCACCGGTCGGCGCCGTGCTGCGCTACGCCGTCACCGCCGCCGGCGAGTCCCTGCCGCCCGATGGCCCGCGCCGCGTCACGGTCGTCGCCCCGCCCATGCCCGAAGCCGACGCCGGGCCGCCGCCGACCTGCCGCCTCGCCTTCCGCCGCCCGCGCGACGGCGACCGCCTCAGTGAAGCCGCCGACGACGGCGCGCCGCAGGCCGGCTTGCAGGTGACGGTGCAGGTCGAGGCCGAGCTGCCCGAGGGCCACCCGGTGCGGCTGCGGATCGGCGACGACGGCCACGCGGGCGCCGTCGGTCAGGGTCTCGCCGCCTTCGCCGCGGTGACGCTGCCGTTGGGTGAGGTCACGCTGGTCGCCGACGCGGTGCCCACCGGCGGCGAGCCCTGCGAGGCCACGATCACGGTGACGGTCGACTGACCGCCTCCTCGATCACCGGCCGCAGCCGCGCGACGGTCCCCTCCCCCACCGGCACCACGCCCTCGGCCATGCCCACGACCGCGTGGAAGTCCCCGTGCCGCTTCAAGAACAGCACCACCTCGTCCCCCACCCGCAGCACCGCGTTGCCCGCCACCACCTGCTCGACCGCGCCCACCCGGCCCCCGATCCGCCGCACCGCCAGCCGCTCGCCCGCCCGCGCCGCGCCCGCGAGCACCGCGACCACCTCGACCGTCGCGACCGTGTAGATCACCGCCCGATCCTCGTGCCACCCGCTCTCGACCGCCACCACGCGCCCGTGCACCACCGCGTCCGACCGCGCCGCCCGCTCGGCGACCGTCAGCGGCTCGATCACCGTCGCGCCCGCCGCCCCGCCGAGCAGCGCCCCGCCGAGCAGCGCCACGAGCGCCCACACGATGCCATGCTTCATCATCGCCCGATCCCACCAGAGCCCGCCCTCCGCGGTCAATCGCGGTTGCCCCGGGCCCGCCGTCGGTGGTAGAGCCCCACACCATGTCTCGCCTCGCCGCCCTCCTCATCCTGCTCTGCGCCGGCCTCGCCGGCTGCCCCCAGCAGAACACCGACCGCAGCTACGCCGGCACCGCCCGCTACCGCTACGAGCGCGGCCTCGAGGCCCTCGCCGACGGCAACTACCTCGACGCCGTCCAGCAGTTCACCCTCGTCAAGAACCGCTTCGCCTACAGCCGCTACGCCGGCCTCGCCGAGCTGCGCATCGCCGACGCCTACTTCGAGCAGTCCAAGTACGTCGAGGCGATCGACGCCTACCGCACCTTCGTGCAGCGCCGCCCCAACCACCCCGACGTGCCCTATGCGCTCTACCGCGTCGGCGAGAGCCACTTCCAGCAGCGACCCAGCGATTTCATATTGTTCCCGCCGGCTTACGAGAAGGACCTCGGCACCACCAAGGACGCCCTGCGCGCCTTCGAAGCCTACCTCGCCCGCTTCCCCCAGCACGAGAAGGCCACCGACGCCCGCGAGCGCGTCCTCGAAGCCCGGCAGAGCCTCGCCGACTACGAGCTCTACGTCGCCCGCTTCTACCTGCACCAGGAGCGCCCCACCTCGGCTCGCGGCCGCCTCGAAGTCATCGTGCGCGACTTCGAAGACGTGCCCGACCGCTGGGCCGACGGCGCCCGCCTCCTGATCGGCGTGCTGCGCGACCTCGGCGAAGAAGAGCAGGCCCGTCAGATCGCGGTGAGCCTCATCCAGAAGCAGCCGACGAGCGACGAGGCCGAAGAGGCCCGCCGCTTGTTCCCCAACCTCTGAGCCCGGCTCAGAGGCACACCCCGAACCGCCAGCCCGCGTCGCGGTAGCATCGCCCCCCGCCGCACTCGCCGTCGTCGTCGCAGATCCGCAGGCACTCGGTCCCCGCGCCGCGCGCTACACACAGCGCCACCTCGGCGCAGTCCGCGTCGCTCGCGCACGCCCCGCCCCGCGGCGCCACCCCCGCCACCCCGCACACGCCCGCCCGATCGCTCAGCCCATAGGCCCGACACCGCGCCCCCGGCGCGCAGCCCGCCGGATCGAGCACGTCGCACTCCACCGGCAGACACAGCCCCACCGTCCGCGCCTCGTCGGCCGCCGTCGCCGGATCATCCACCTCGCTGAAGTCGACGCAGCCCTCGCCCCCGCAGCGCCCGTCGCCCGCGCCCGGCAGACACAGCGCCGCGCACGCCCCCCGCCCCGCCCAGCGCCGCTCCGGATCGAGCGGATCATCGGGATCCCCCCGACAGATCAGCCCCGGCCCGCACTGCACCGCCCGCTCCGCCACCGACCGCTCGCGGCTCTGCGCGTCGCACGGCTCCCCCGCCGCCGCGAGCCCCGCCTCGACGCAGAACCCCGGCGCCCCCCCGCTGCCTTCGCCCGCGTACGGCACGCACGTCCCCGGCCGATCACCCCCCGCGCCGAAGCCGCACGCCCCGAGCAGCTCACCGTTCCCCGTCTCCCCCCCGCACCCCGGCCGCACGCACGCCCCCAGATCGACCCGACACGCCCGATCCGCCGGGCAATCCGCGTCGCTCGCGCACGCGAACAGGCACCCGCCGCCCTCCCCGACCGGCGCGCACCGCTGCCCCGCCCCGCACTCGTCGTCACCCGCGCACGCGCTGAACTCCACCGGCACGCAGCGCCCCCCCGCGCACGTCTCCACCCCCAGCCGACAGTGGTAATCCGTCACGCACGAACCATCGACCCGCACGCAGCGCCCCTCCTCGCAGCTCTCCCCTACCCCGCAGTCATACCGACACGCAAACGCCGGCGCCCCGCACACCCCCGTCGCCACGTCGCAGCGCCCCTGCCCCGGACACCCCGCCACCCGGCAATCGATCCGACACACCGACCGCGCCGCATCCGGCCGACACGTCCACCCCGCCCGGCACTCGCCCCGCCCATCACACGGCTCGAAGCACGCCCGCCCATCGGCCACCGCCACGCACGCCCCGCGCCCGCAGTCGCCGTCGTCCACGCACGCCACCGAACAGAACCCGCCCGGGATCGCGCCCCCGCTCGCCGCCTCCGACAGGCACCGCCCCGCCCCGCAGTCCGCGTCCACCGCGCACGCCCCGCCCGGCACCCCGAACTGCCGCGACCGACACGCCCCCGTCGCCGGATCACACCGCTCGCCCGGATCACACAGCACCCCCGCGCACCGATCCACCGCCGCGTCGGGCCCCCCATCCACCGCCCCGTCACCCGCGCCGCCCGCGTCACCCGCGTCATCACTCGCGTCCACCACCGCATCGACCGCCCCATCCCCCGCCGCGTCCACCAGCCGCGCGTCCACCAGCCGCGCGTCCGCCTCACCGCCCCCGCACGCCGGCGCCAACCCCGGCTGATCCGCCCGCCGACACCGCCCCTCCAGACACGCCCCCCGCACCCGCTCCCCGCCCGGCAGCACCAGCGTACAGCACGGCCCCGCCACCCCCGCCGGCCCCACGCACCGCGCCGCCGGCTCATCGCACCCCGCCAGCGCCCACACCGCCACCACCGCCAGCGCCACCACCCCACCGCGCGCCATCACCGCTCCTCCCCGCCCCGGCGCGGAAACCACGCCCCGCCGCGCGGGTTCTCTTGTGTCGAGATAGACGATATCGTAGCGCCTCTTCGACGGCCGGCGCCGCCGGCGATCACAAGGAGTCAGCTTGAGAGACGCGGGCCTCGTGGTGGCGATCGTCGGCGCGACCGGCGCCGTCGGTGAAGAGATGCGCAACGTGCTCGCCGAGCACGACTTCCCGGTCGCGAAGCTCAAACCCCTCGCCTCCCCCCGCTCCGCCGGCAGCACCATCGAGTGGCGCGGCCGACAGCACCCCGTCGAGGTCCTCGCCGACGACAGCTTCCACGGCGTCGACCTCGCGCTCTTCTCCGCCGGCACCGACGTCAGCCTCGCCCACGCCCCCAAGGCCGCCGCCGCCGGCGCCATCGTCGTCGACAACTCCCGCGCCTTCCGCATGAACCCCGAGGTCCCGCTCGTCGTGCCCGAGGTCAACGCCCACGCGCTCGACCGCCACGCCGGCATCATCGCCAACCCCAACTGCTCCACCATCCAGATGGTCGTCGCGCTCAAGCCGCTCCACGACCTCGCCCGCATCAAGCGCGTCGTCGTCAGCACCTACCAATCCGCCTCCGGCGCCGGCCGCAAGGCCATGGACGAGCTCCGCGACCAGACCATCGCGCTCCTCAACTTCGCCGAGCCCAAGATCAACGCCTTCTCGCGCCGCCTCGCCTTCGACACCCTCCCCCACATCGACCGCTTCGAAGACGACGGCTTCACCCGCGAAGAGCACAAGATGATCTTCGAAACCCGCAAGATCATGGGCCTCCCCGAGCTCCCCGTCTGCGCCACCTGCGTCCGCGTCCCCGTCTTCATCGGCCACGCCTGCAGCGTCAACGTCGAGCTCGAGCGCCCCGTCTCCATCGACGAAGCCTGCGAAGCCCTCGCCGCCGTGCCCGGCGTCGACGTCCGCCGCGACCCCGCCGAGTTCCCCACCGCCAATGACGTCGTCGGCCAGGACGGCGTCTTCGTCGGCCGCGTCCGCCGCGACCCCTCCGTCCCCGCCGGCCTCGCGCTCTGGGTCGTCGCCGACAACCTCCGCAAGGGCGCCGCGACCAACGCCGTCCAGATCGCGGAAGCATTGCTCGCCCGCGGCGCGTTCGCGTGAAGCGAGGAGGGCGCATGACCGACGACGAAGCGCAGACCCACCCGCCGCGCCGCCGCGCGCCGCACCCGACGACGCGCCGCGCGCAGCCGCCCGTGCCAAATTGTCGCGAGCGCCGCGCCCGCCCTGTCAACCTGACACCGCCGCCCCGCCGCGACCGACGCCGACCCGTCGCCTCCACCGCCCGCTCGCTGGTACGGTTCGTGAATTCGCCGCCATCTCCGACGGCCCGCTCCCCACGGAGAGATCGATGACCCGCCCTGCCTGCCCGCCGACTCCGGCCGCGACCGGCGCCCGTCCCCCGACCGCGCCCCGCCTCGCCCCCCTCGCGCTCGGCGCCCTCGCGCTCACCCTCCCCGCCCTCGCGCTCGCGCAGGACGACGCCGGCACCACGACCAAGGACAACCCGGTCGAGGTCGACTTCAGCGGCGACACCCCCGACCCGATCGGCATCGACAACTGCCTCGACGCCGTCGCCGACACCTACCGCCTCGAAGTCACCGACCAGTCGGGCACCACCGACACCCGCACCCCCCAATACCGCCTCTACTACTACCTCGGCGGCGAGCCCTGCTTCCTCGACGACGGCATCGACGCGTGCCCCGGCACCGGCACCGCCGAGGACGACGCCGCCTGCGGCTGCTTCGACACCCGCGCCCAGACCGGCTTCTCGCTCGAGCTCACCGATCTCGGCGTCGACCTCTGCGCCGACGGCGCCCCCGACACCGTCACCTTCATCGGCCAGGTGATCTTCCCCGCCGACGGCGACACCGAAGAGCTCACCTACGAAGGCACCGACGGCGTCACCATCACCTTCGACCGCGTCCGCCCCGGCCGCCCCCTCGACCAGCCCCGCCTCACGCCCGGCGAGCGGGCGCTCAACGTGCGCGTCGACGGCCTCAGCGCCGACGTCGAGCTCTACGAGGTCTGCGCGCGCCCCTACACCGGCGTCGCCGGCGAGTCACCCGCCACCGGCGCCAGCAACGAAGAGCTCCGCGGCGACTTCGCCTCCGCGCTCTGCCGCACCACCGACCAGTTCGGCAGCGACGGCTACCGCTTCGAAGGGCTCGAGAACTACGTCAACTACGAGGTCGTCTACGCCGCCATCGACGCCGCCGGCAACCGCGGCCCCAACAGCCCCGCCAACGTCGCCACGCCCGTGCCCCAGCTCGACTTCGCCGAGCTCTACAGCCAGCGCCTCGGCGGGCAGGCCGGCGAGCAGGGCGGCTGCGCCACCACCCCCGGCCGCGCGCCCACCGCCCCGCTCCTCCTCGCCATCCCGCTCCTCGCCCTCGCCATCCGCGCGCGCCGCGCGCCCCACGGAGACCGTTCATGACGACTCGCGCCCTGCTCGCCGGGTTGCTCCTCGTCCTCCCGCTCGGCGCGGCCGCGCAGTACGCCGACGACGGCGGCCGCTCGATGCTCCTCGAGTTCCGCGTCGCGCCCTACAAGCCCGCGATCGACGAACAGTTCTCGACCAGCCCCGGCCCCTACGAGACCATCTTCGGCGCCGACAGCAACCTCATGCTCCAGCTCGTCTGGGAGGGCCACCTCATCAACGACGCCGGCTCCCTCACCCTCGGCCTCAGCGCCGGCTACTGGAGCGCCGAGGGCAAGTCGCGCAACGAAGACGGCAGCGCCGGCGAAGACAGCACCTCCATCGAGCTCTACCCGCTCGCCGCCCAGCTCAGCTACCGCCTCGACCAGTTCGCCGAGAGCTTCCCGCTCGCGCCCGTCGTCCGCCTCGGCTTCGACTACTACCTCTGGCGCATCCTCGACGGCGACGACGAGGTCGCGCTCTTCGCGCCCGGCAAGGAGGCCCAAGGCGGCACCTACGGCTGGCACGCCAGCGTCGGGGTGCACCTCCTCCTCGACTACTTCGCGCCCGGCATGGCGATGGACTTCGAACGCGACGGCGGCGTCTACAACAGCTACATCACCGCCGAGTACATCTACGCCCAGATCGACGAGTTCGGCAGCGCCAGCTCCATCCGCCTCGGCGACTCCACCTTCTTCATCGGGCTCGCCCTCGAGCTGTGAGCACCCGCCGCATCGCCGTCCGCGTCGAGTACGACGGCACCGACCACCACGGCTGGCAGTCGCAGCCCACCGCCGTCCCCACCATCCAAAGCGCGCTCGAAGCCGCCCTCGCCGCCGTCACCGGCCAGCCCATCCGCGTCGACGGCGCCAGCCGCACCGACGCCGGCGTCCACGCGCTCGACCAGCTCGCCGCCTTCGACCTCGACCACCCGATCCGCCCCGAAGGGCTCGTCAAAGCCGCCAACCGCCGCCTCGCGCCCGCGATCGCCATCCGCGACCCCCGCGTCGTCGCCCCCGGCTTCAACCCCCGCTTCGCCAACCGCGGCAAGATCTACCTCTACCGCCTCTACACCGGCCGCGTCCCCCGCCCCCTCATCGACCGCCACGCCTGGCGCGTCCCCTGGCCGCTCGACGAAGCCGCCATGGCCACCGCCGCCGCCGATCTCATCGGCACCCACGACTTCACCAGCTTCGCCGCCCGCGACGGCACCCATCACAGCGCGGTGCGCACCCTCACCCGGATCACCTTCGAGCGCGACCGCCACGGCGTCACCGAGCTCCGCGTCGAAGGCACCGCGTTCCTCAAGCACATGGTCCGCAACCTCGTCGGCACCCTCGTCGACATCGGCCGCGGCCACCGCCCCATCGCCGCCATGCGCACGATCCTCGCCGCCCGCGACCGCAGCCGCGCCGGCCCGACCGCGCCCGGCAACGGCCTCTGCCTCGAGCGCATGCTCATCGACGAGGCGGCCTTCACCTGTGATGGGAGCGGCACCGGCGACGCCGGTGAGACCTGAGCCTTCCGCGGCTCAGAAGTCGAAGGACACCCCGACGTTCAGGTCGAAGTGATAGCTCGGCGAGTCACCGATCAGATGGTAGAAGTCAGGGCTCACCACCAATGACATCAGCGGGGTGAAGGCATACTTCCACGACACGCCCAGCGTCCAGTGGAAGGGACCTTCCAGCGTCGTGTCGAGCAGCTCGCCGAGGTCGACGAGGTGCCGCACGAAGCCATACCCGCCACCGACCCGCGCGTGGAGCTGGCTCGCGCCCGCCTCGAGCACCCGCACCTTCACCCGCCCGCCCTCGAGGTGGGCGAACTCCACGATCTGCACCCGCGCGTAGCCGCCGATCGCCAGCCACTCCGTCGCCCACACATCGAGCTCGATCAACGTGTGGAACGGCGCGAGCGCAAACCCCGGGCTCACCCGGAACCCCGTCTGATTCTGCGGCTCCGCTCGATCGGTGATCACGCCGCCGCCGGTGCCCACCGACAGCGTCAGCGACAGGTACTCCCGCCCCCCGCCGCCCCCCAGCCCATCGAGGCTCGACCCCGACGCGATCTCGTCGACCCCGCCGAGCACGTCGCCCTCGATCGGGATCAGGATCGGCCGCTCGGTGCTCCCCACCTGCCCCACCGGCCGCCCCTGCCGATCCTCGGCGACGATGTAGTACGACAGCGTCGTCCCCACCACGAAGCGCCGCGGGATCCGCGCGAGGAAGCTGCGCTGCCCCTGCGGCTCCATCTCGACCTTCTGCGCCTGCCGCGAGCGCGCCGTCGTGAAGACGAGCTGCACCCGGTAGACGACCCGGTTGATGCGATCATCCACCTCGACCGAGAGCGGCAGCGACTCCCCCGCCTTCGCCTTCGCCGGCGGCTCGTGATAGAGATCCTGCCCCCCGCCCCGCTGCGGCGGCGGGTCGCGATCCACCGGCTCCCGCCCCCGCGGCGGCGGATCGTCCCGCCGCGCCGGCGCCCGCCGCGCCGAAGCGCGCGCCTCGTCGAAGAGCTTCTCGAGGCTCGGCGTGCTCACGAGCGGATCGAGCTGCGCCCGATCATCGATCTGAAGCGCCGAGATGAAGTCGGCCACCGCCCGCTCGGTGTCCTTGTCGCGCACGTGGTAGAGGATGCCGCGCTGGATGTAGGCCTCGGCGAGCCGCGGCGTCGCGAGGCGGTTGTCCTCACCGAGCCGGATCGCCCGATCGAGCGACTGCTCGGCCACGTCGAGCTCGAGGTTGTCGTACGCCTCGCGCGCCTCGCGCAGCAGGCGCTCGACCTGCGCCTCGGCCTGCCGGCTGCGACCCTGTGCGAACGATGGCGACGGGATCGCGAGGGCCGCCGACGCGGCCAGCACGAGCACGGTGGGGAGGAAGCGCATGGGGTGATTGCTCTTGGCTATCGCTTGATGATGTGGAACTCGACCCGGCGGTTCGCCGCGCGTCCTTCCGAGGTGCGGTTGTCTTCGATCGGCCGCTCTTCGCCGTAGCCCTCCGAGACCATGCGATCGCCATCGATCCCCTGCGCCATCAGGTAGCGCCGCACCGACGCCGCCCGCCGCTGCGAGAGCTTGAGGTTGTAGCTGTCGCTCCCGCGGCTGTCGGTGTGACCCTCGATCCGCACCGAGATCGTCGGGTTGTCCCGCATCGCGAGCGCCACCTCGTTGAGCAGCTCGAACGAGCGCTCGAGGATGCGATCGCTCGCGGTGGCGAAGAAGACCTTCTGCTTGAGCTCGATGCGGTCGTCCTTGACGACGATCGTCTTGTAGAGATCGGGGCAGCCGTCCTCGTCGGCGTCGCCGTCGTAGTCCTCGGGCTGGTTGGGGCACTGGTCGACCGCGTCGGCGATGCGATCCTGATCGTTGTCGGGATCGGGGCAGCCGTCGTCGTCCTCGAAGCCGTCGCGATCCTCCGGCTGGAGCGGGCAGCGATCGCTGACGTCGAGGATGCCATCCTGATCGTTGTCGGGATCGGGGCAGCCGTTCTGATCCTCGAAGCCGTCCTTGTCCTCCGGCTGATCGGGGCACTGGTCGAGCTCGTCGGGGATCCCGTCGCCGTCGCGGTCGCGGGTCAGGTCGGGGCAGCCGTCCTGATCGTCGACGCCGTCGAAGTCCTCCGGCTCGCGCGGGCACTTGTCGAGGCTGTCGGGGATGCCGTCGCCGTCGGTGTCCTGGTCCTCGGGGCAGCCGTCCTCGTCCTCGTAGCCGTCGATGTCCTCGGGCACGTCGGGGCACTTGTCGTTCTGGTCGAGGATCCCGTCGCCGTCGCGGTCGAGGTTCTCCTGACACTCCGGCCGCGCGCCCGCCGAGAGCGCCTTCTGCGCGGCGACCTCGGCGATCTCCATGTGATCGGCGGCGCGGAAGTAGGCGCCCTCGTCGAGCTCGAGCAACGTGAAGTCGAGGTTGGCCCGCGCGATCGCGAGCGCGCGCGGCTCGCACTTGTAGGCCTGCTTCTGCACCGCGTCGAGCGACTCGCTGATGCTCGTCGCCTTGCCCCGCAGCGCCGCCCCGCCGACGCACCCGCCGAGGAGCAACGCCACCGCCGAGAGCGCGAGGAGCGCCACCGCGCCCGATCTGCCTGCGAGGATCGTCACGGCTTCATCCCCCCCGTCGCGGGACCGGCGGTCGGGGCGGTCGCGCGCGCGGCGTCGGCGCTGCGCTCGCGGTTGCCGAGGGCGCGGGCCTTGGCCTGCTCGGCGAACTCGCGCGCCCGGACGGCGAGGTCGATGGCGTTCTGGTAGTCGCTGTAGCCCTCTTCTTCGCGGGCCTTGCGGAGATACTCGACGGCGCTGACGTACTCGAAGGTCGCTTGCTGCTCGGCGTCGACCCCCTGCGCCGCCTCGACCGCGACGGTCGCGTCGGCCACCCGCTGAGTCGTGGTGACCGGCCCGCACCCGACGGCGATCACCGAGAGCGCGGCGGCGGGCATCGCCAACCGACGGAAGCGGCGAAACGGCGTCATGACAGTGTTCTCCCCGCTCGTGAAGGCGATTCCATCTATACCCCGGTGTCGCCTGCTGTCAAGCTCGCGACGGGGCGCGCAGCCACGCGGCCCACGGCCCGATCGACACCCGCCTGACAGCTCGCCCCGCCGTGCTCCCCGTCACCCGAGGAGCTGCTCGATCTGGGTCCGCACCTCGTCCATCTCGAGGTCCTGCGCGACGGCGAGCTCCTGCACGAGGAGCTGCATCGCCATCTCGTACACCCGCCGCTCGCCATAGGAGAGCTGCTTGTCGACCCGGGTCAGGTGCAGGTCGCGCAGCACGACCGCCACGTCGCGCAGGCTGCCGCTCTGGATCTTCTCCACGTAGCGGCGATAGCGCCGGTTCCAGTTCGGCTCTTCGATGGCGATGGCGTCGGCCCGGAGCACCGTGAGGACTTCTTCGATCTCGGCCTTGTCGACGAGGTTGCGCAGCCCGACCTGATCGACGTTCTTGATGGGGACCCGGATGGTGTCTTCGGAGTCGAGACGCCGCAGGACGTAGAACTTGCTCGTCACGCCCGCGATCTGGAGGGTCTCGATCCCGAGGATCTCGGTCACGCCCTGGACGGGATAGACCGCCTTGTCTCCCACGTTGAACGCTGTCGCCACAGGCACCTCGCATCCGGCCGGCGGGGGCGCCAGGAGGGCGGCCCCGGGTGGTAGGTCGGGCGGCCAGATGGCAAGAACCATGCCGTCAGGAGGACGGCACCCGGCCGCGCCGGTCGCCACGCGCGAGCCGCATCCGGCCGCGATCCGGGCGTTCGGCGGGGCAGGCGCACACGGCAGGAGACATGACAGGGACGCCGCGGTTGGCGTACGTCTACGCCAACGATTTGTGAGCCCTGCGCGGGGAGATGACAGATTTCTGTTGGATTGCCTGCGGTTGGCAGGTGGCTACTCGATGAGCCACCCTCCGCAGAAACTACTGAGCGCGCCTGGCGGCGCGGCTGAGGCCCCAGTGGGCCGAGAGGAGGCGGCCGGTGCCCTGGCCGGTGAGCACCCGGCGCTGGTCGTCGGCGTTCTGACCCTTGGCGCCCTTGAGCTCGACGATGCTGTCGACGAGCTTCTCGCGGCTGCCGAAGCGATCGCGCACGGCCTCGACGCGGTCGAGGAGGCGGAGGAGCTTGCGGTTGCTGACCCGAAGGAGGCGCTCCTTGAACTCGGCGTCGGACTCGTCTTCGCGGCGATCGAGCAGCGGGACGAGCTTGTCGACGAGGGCCTCCTTGCTTCCGAACTTGTCCTTGACGGTATGCAGAGGGGTGGACATAACAGCCTCGTTGTGTTCCTTGACTGACAGAAGGGCCCGGCTTGATATCACAGGGTCCTCGCGGCGACAAGACTTTCCCTTTGAAGCATGTTTTCGGTTCGAGGCGCCCGACTTTGGCGCTGTCGCTCGCCCTCGTGGCGGTCGGCGGCTGCCGGTCGGGCGAGGATCGGGCGCGCTCGGGCGAGACGGGCGCGGCGGTCGACGCCGGGCTGCGCGACGCCCGGCTGCGCGACGCCCGGCTGCGCGACGCGCGGGCGCCGGCCCCCGAGCACGATCCGTCGGTGCTCGGGCGGGCGGGGCCGGTGTCGCTCGACGTGGAGGGGCTGCGGGCGGCGGTCGAGGAGGCGCGGGTGCTCCAGCGCTGGCGGCGCGGCGAGGCGGCACCGCTCGGCGCGCTGCGCGACGCGGGGCTGCGGCGGCGGGTGCTGATCGACGCGCTCGAGCGGCGGGTGGTGCGGGGCGAGGTGGCGCGGCGCGGGCTGGCGGTCGATCCGGCGCGGCTCGACGAGCTGCTGCGGCTCGCGGCGGTGGGGCACCGGCTCGACGCGGCGCCGACGCCGGAGCAGGTCGCGGCGGCGGAGGCGCTCGACGCCGAGCTGCTCGACGCGCGGCTCGCGGCGCGCTTCGAGGCGCCGGTCGAGCGGGTGCGGCGGGTGGCGCTCGACATCCTGGAGTCGGCGAAGCTGGCCGAGGCGCTGCTCGACGCGGTCGACGAGGCGGCGCTGCGCGAGGCGTGGACGCTCGCGCACACCCGGCTGGTGCTCGACGTGATCCGGGTACCGCGGGTGCCGGCGCCGGGCGAGATCGACGCGGCGGTCTCGGCGCGGGCGGGCGAGATGGCGGCGTTCTACGAGAAGAACCGGGCGCTCTTCGAGGCGCCGGAGCGGGCGTTTCTGCGGCGGGTGCTGGTGCCGGTCGAGCCGGACGCGAGCCCGGCGGCGCGCGCGGCGGCGAAGGCGCGGGCGGAGGCGTTGCGGGCGCGGGTCGCGGGCGGGGAGGCGATCGAGGCGGTGATCGCAGCCGAGGCGCCGCCGCGGGAGGCGCGGCGCGAGGGGCGGTTGACGGTGACGCGGGCGCGGCTGCCGGCGGCGTTCGCGCTGGAGGTCGGGGCGCTGTCGCCGGTCGAGGCGACGCCGGGCGGCTGGCACTTCTACCGGGTCGAGGGGCGCGCGCCGGCGACGAAGCGGCCGCTGGACGATCCGCGGGTGCGGCGCGAGATCGCGGCGAGCCTGCTGCGCGAGGCCGACGCGCTGCCGGCGGCGAAGCGGGTGGCGGCGGAGGCGGCGCGGCTGCTGCGGGCCGAGCCCGAGGGCGCGGCGCTGACGGCGCTGGTGGCGGAGAGCCGGGCGCGGCGGAGCACGACGACGCCGTTTTCGCCGGCGGGCGCTGCGGTGGTGCCGGGGATCGGGCTCGCGCCGGCGCTGCACGCGGCGGTGGTGGCGCTGACGCCGGCCGATCCGGTGACGCCGGTGGTGACGGTGCGGCAGGACTACGTGGTGGCGCGGCTGGTGTCGCGGGAGGCGCCCGATCCGGCGCGCTGGCCGGCGGAGGAGGCGGCGTGGGTGGCGTCGTGGCGGGCGGCGCAGCGGGGGCAGGTGATCGAGCGGTGGCTGGACGAGGCGCTGGGCGATCAGCCGACCTGGGTCGACGGCGAGCGGCTGGCGGCGGTGCCGCTGGCGGCGCTCGGGGCGACAGCCGAGGCGCTGGCGCGTGAGGCGGCCGGTGCAGGCGGGGCCAAAGACGGCGCGGTGGACGCGGCGGCGGCGGACGGGGGCGCGGCCGAGGCACGGTGAGGCTGCGCCACGGCGGTGACCGGCCGTCGGCGCGGGCGGCCGATCAGAAGGTGATGCCGCCCTTGCCGTCGCCGAGGTTGATGTTGAGCTTCTTCTTGCCGCCCGCCTTGCTGTCGTCGCCCTCGGCGGTGTTGGCCGCGGTGGCCTTCTTGCCGGGCTTCTTGCCGGGCTTCTTGGCGACCTTCTTGACCTCGGCGTCGGGCGGCGCGGCGTCGGGCACGCCGGCGTCTTCTTCTTCGTCGAGCGCGGCGACGGGCAGCGCGGGCGCGGCGGGCGCGGCGGGCGCGGGCGCGAGCGCGGCGGTGTTGACGGCGCCGACGCCGATCGTGGGCTGCTCGGCGGGGCGCATGATCAGCGCGATCGCGACGGCGGTGAGGCAGAGCACCGGGAGGCCGACGACGATGAGGTAGAAGCCGGTGCCGCGGCTCGGCGGGGCCTGCGGGGCCTGCGCCTGGATGATCTGGGGGCGGACGGGCTCGGGCTCGTCGACGATCTCGCCGCGCGCGATGCGCTCGGCGCGGTCGATGGCGGCGGCCTTGGCGGCGCGCTCGTCGGCGGCGGCGCGGCGGCGGGCCTCTTCGGCCGCCATCCGGGCTTCCATCTCGGCCTTGTGGCGGTTCTCTTCGTCTTCGATCCGGCGGCGCTCGGCCTCTTCGGCGGCGCGCTTCTGCTCTTCGAGGCGGCGGGCTTCGGCGGCGGCCTCTTCGTCGACGCTGTCGCGGATGTCGGCGAGGAGCGACTCCGCGTCGTCGATGAAGCTGCCCACCGCGCGCTTGGGCTTGCTGGCGGGGGCCGGCGCGGCGGCCGGCGGGGGATCGGGCTGATCCGCGGTGATGTCCTTCAGCTCCTTGAGCGTGAAGAGCACCGAGTTTTCCTTGCGTTCGGCCGCCATGAGACCTCACCCCGTCCTGCGCGCATGGTTGCCCGGCGCCGGCGAGGCCGCGCGGCGCGGGGATGCCCGAGTCTATGAGAGGCCTGCTACATGGTCAAGACGAGCGCCGCCGCGGGGCAGGGTGCAATTCATCGCACTTGCCCGGCGGTCCGGCGCAGCGTTATGCACCGTCGACGGCGCCCGCGTCCGCAAACGCGAATCAGCGGTCGCTTGTGTTGCACCCACGGACCGGTTGCCACATACTGCGTCGCCTCTGGCGTTCGACGTGGGTCGGAACGGGAGACTCGATGGCCAAGAAGATCAAGCTCGACAAAGCAAAGGCGGCCGAGAAGCCGGTGGACGCGGAGGCGGCGATCGACGCCGACGCGGCCGGCGATGACGAGGCACCGGTGGTGCCCGAGTCCGCCAGCGCGCCCGAGCCGCCCGACTACGACCGGATCGCGGCCAAGCTGTGGCCGGTCGAAGACGATCACGGCAGCGTCACCCGGATGCTGACCCAGGCGGCCGATCGAGAGGTCGACCTCGCGGAGGTGGCCGACGAGGCCAACCGCACCAGCGGGTCGAACACCCTCAACCTCATCCTGCTCCTGCTCATCATCGCCGCGACCGGCGTCGGGATCTGGCAGCTCCGGCGGGTGTCGTCGCCGGAGACGCTCGCCGCCAAGGCGGCCGAGCGCGAGGCGCTCGAGCAGCAGCACCTCAGCGAGCAGCTCGCGAAGCAGAAGAAGTACGGCGTGCTGCGGATCGAGAGCGAGCCGCCGCAGGCGGTGGTGATCAAGGATGGCGAGAAGCTCGTCGCCGAGGTCGCCGCGGCCGTGGCGCCGCCGCCGGCCGAGGGCGCGACGCCGCCGGCCGCCGGGGCCGAGGGCAACCGCGGCGGGCACGCCGCCCGCGACGCCGGCTGCGGGGGCGAGAAGCCAGCGACCCCGCCGGCCGCCGGGGCCGAGGGCGCCGCGGGCGCGCCGGCCGCGGGCGAGGCCAAGCAGCTCGTCGGCATGACGCCGATGAACATCATGAACCTCGACATCTCGCAGCAGTACACCATCCGCCTCGAGAAGGAAGGCTACGAGCCGTTCGAGTTCAGCGTCGCCGAGCACCTGTGGGTCAAGGATCCCACCACGAGCGAGTACAAGTTCTTCAAGGCCGTCGAGATGACCCCGATCAACTGCGAGTACTACTTCCTCTACGACGCGAAGAAGCGGCGTGAGGTGCAGTTCAAGGACAAGGCCGACTGCCTGACGCACTACGACGAGGCCGTCAACCAGCAGGTCTCGGTGACCGAGTGCGTCTGCAAGATCCCGCCGGAAGGCATCGGCGGCGAGAAGAAGGACCAGTAAGGTCCCCTGCCCTCCTCGCGCGCTGCGGTCGTCGCGGCGCGCTCTCCCCCTCCATCACATCGTTCGAGGATGCCGATGTTCCCGTCCGTGCCGGGCAAGATCGTCTGCCTCGCCCGCAGCTTCCGCAAGCACGCCGAGGAGCTCGGCAACGCGGTGCCGAGCGAGCCGTTGTACTTCCTCAAGGCGCCGTCGGCGCTGATCGGGCCGGGGGAGGCGATCCGGCTGCCGGCGGCGAGCCGGGAGGTGCACCACGAGGCCGAGGTGGCGGTGGTGGTGGGGCGGCGGCTGTCGCGGGCGTCGGCGGAGGAGGCGTTCGCGGCGATCGCGGGGTGGACGGTGCTCAACGACGTGACCGCGCGGGATCTGCAGAAGGCGGATGGGGGGCGGTTCACGCGGGCGAAGGGCTTCGATACGTTCTGCCCGATGGCGAGCGAGCGGCTGCCGGCGCTGGATTGGCGGCGGTGTCGGATCCAGTGCCGGGTGGATGGGGCGCTGCGGCAGGATGGGGCGCTGAGTGATCTGCTGTGGACGCCGGGTGAGGTGCTGGCGGCGATCAGCGCCTGCATGACGCTGGTGCCGGGGGACGTGGTGTCGCTGGGGACGCCGGATGGGGTGGGGCCGATCGTGGCGGGGGAGTCGGTGGAGGTGCGGTTGGTGGGGCCGGATGGGGCGACGTTGCTGTCGCTCTGGAACCCGGTGGTGGCGGGGTGATGGGTGGCGGCCCGGGGTGACCCGGTTTCCCCGAGAGGCCAGCTCACGAAGTTGTCGGGCGGCGGGTCGTTCGGGCTTCTGAAACGGCGGGGACGGTGAGTCCGTCGCGGGCCGCCGCCCCGCGTCATGGGGTCCGAACAGGTCGAACCGACGGGGGCCAGCCGGGCTTGCGCGTCATCGTCACCGTCGACCCGGGGGCCGTCTTCACGTCCCGAATCGCCGATGCCGCCCGGGACCGCTTCGAGCGAGCCGGGCCATGAGGCGCCGGACGTCGTGGTCCGGGCCGCCGGGGGCGACGGTAACGCGGCGGCGGGGGCGGGCGCAACCCTCGCGTCGGGTGGTTCAGAAGAGGCGGTAGCCGAGCGCGAGGGATCCGCCGATGGGGCGGCCGAAGCCGTTGTCGGCGCTTTCGAAGAGGTAGGTGGCGCCGGTGACGCGGAGCGCGAGGTAGATCTGGTCGACGAGGCGGACGGTGCCGCCGAGGGTGATGGCGGGGCCGACGAGCCAGGCGCGGTCGAAGCGGTCGATGTCGGTGTCGTGGTCGCAGAGCACGGGGGGGACCTGCGCGCCGGGCGGCCAGTACTTGCAGGCGGCGTTGGTGGTGAGGACGACGGGGCTCATGGTGGCGACCTCGACGCCGACGTGGGCGGTGGCGCGGAAGCGGTCGCTCTGCCAGTCGTAGCCGGGGCCGAGCCAGAGGCGGGCGGTGGCGATGTCCTGGCGGAGGTGCTCCTGGGGGTCGCGTTCGCCGGTGGCGAGCGAGGCGTGGAGGTCGAGGCTGAGGCGGGCGGCGGCGAGCCAGCTGAGGTGCACGGCGACGCCGACGTTGGGGAAGGCTTCGACGGGGTTGTGGGCGAAGGCGTAGCTGTCGAAGCCGGCGTCGAGGAAGAGGCGGGCGCGGTGGCCGACGGTGCGGGGGGCCCAGCCGAAGGGGAGGCAGGCGCGGACGCGGCTGGCGAGGCGGCTGCCGGCGTCGATGGGGTCGCCGTCGAGGGGTTCGGTCTCGACGCTGACGCCGGCGGCGGAGCGGAGGGTGACTTCGAGGCGGTCGGGGAGGACGCGGGCGCGGAGGAGGTACGCGCGGGCGCGCTGGGGGGGGAGCGGGGTGCGGGCGGAGAAGTCGTCGGGCGCGGGGGGGCCTTCGGCGAGGAGGCCCTGGCGGGCGGCGTCGAGGGCTTCGATGGCGCGGGGCTGGTCGTAGCCGGGGCGGAGGCGGAGCGCGGGGTCGATGAGGAGCGCCTGGCGGAGCGCGCGCTCGGCGGCGACGGGGTCGCCGGCTTCGAGGAGCGCGAGGCCGCGGGTGAGGGCGGCGCGGGCGACTTCGCGGGGGGCGACGACGTGGTGTTCGAGCTTGAGCCAGGCGTCGACGGCGGCGTCGAAGCCTTCGGCGGCGGCGTCGAGGCGGACCTCGCGGTAGTCGCGGTAGGCGCGGTCGGCGGTGGCCTGGGCGAGCTCGAGCGCGCGGCGGTAGCCGAGGTCGTCGGTGAGGGCGCGGACGGTGAGCGCGGGGGTCTCGACGGCGAGGTTGGGGGCGTCGCGGAGGGCGTCGAGGAAGGCGTCCCAGGCGGGCGGGGGGGGGGGGGGGTCGGCGCGGCCGTCGAGCGCGAGGGGGCGCTGGTCGACGAGGGGGTAGACGACGATCTGGGGGCGGCGGAAGCCGGGGGGGAGGCCGGCGTTGAGGCGGGCGGCGTCGCTGCCGGCGGGGGCGGCGAGCGCGGCTTGGGGGAGGAGGAGGAGCGCGGCGAGGAGCGCGAGCGTGCGTCGGCGGGGCGCCGCGGTGGGTTGGCGGGCAGTGGCGGGGCGGCGCGCGTGGGGGCGCGGGCGCCGGGCGGCGGGGCTCATGGTTCGCCGCCGACGCGGGCGTAGCACTCGGTGCGGACCTGGCCGACGACGCGTTCGAAGGCGATGGGCTGGGCGCCGGTGCCGCCGCAGTCGGTGTAGCCGGTGAGGGTGTCGCCGTCGCCTTCGAGCACGAACTGGCGGCCGGTGCAGGTGGTGAGCAGGTCGGGGGTGGCGCAGGCGAGGTCGCGGTCGGCGGTGTCGGGCTGCGGGTAGCGGGGCGTTCCGGTGTCGAAGAGGCGGAACTCGAGGCGCTCGTCGGTGGCGCGGCCGCCTTCGATGAAGAAGCAGCCGCACTCGCGGGGGCGCTGGAAGTTGCCGAAGCCGCTGCGGTCGTAGACGTAGCGGACGACGAGGCCGGCGACGTCGTCGCCGTAGCGGCCGATGTGGAGCTCGTAGACGAAGCCGCTGCAGTCGTCGCGGGCGAGGCCGTCTTCGCAGGCGGTCTGGCGCCAGACGCCCGAGAGCTCGCGCTCCGATCCGCAGCCGGTGAGGGCCGCGAGGAGCGTGAGGCTGGCGAGCGGGGCGTGGCGCATCGGCGATCCCGGACGGTGGGCGGGGGAGGATCGCACGATTCGGCGGGCGGGGCAATCTGCGACAGGGCGCCGCGCGGGGACCGATCAGGCGTCGGAGGGGCGGAGGTCGAGCTTCTTGAGGAGGTATTCGGCGCTCTTGCGGTGGATGCCGGCGACGCGGGCGGCGGCGGAGATGTTGCCGCCGGTCTTTTCGAGGAGCTTGCCCCAGTAGGCGCGCTCGAAGCTCTCGATGAGGCGGGCCTTGGCGTCCTTGAAGGGGAGGTCGACGTCGAGCTCGGCGAGGGCGATGGCGGTGGGGTTGTCGGCTTCGGGGGGTTGTTCGGTGCGGGTGTCGCCGAAGCTGGGGGGCATGAGGTAGCGGGTCTCGAGGCGGTTGTCGGTGGCGAGGAGCGCGGCGCGTTCGACGAAGTTGCGGAGCTCGCGGACGTTGCCGGGCCACTTGTGGCGCTGGAGCTTGAGGATGGTGTCGTAGCCGACCTGGACGTCGCGGTCGCCGAGGTCGAGGTCGCCGAGGAAGTGGCGGACGAGGAGCGGGATGTCTTCGACGCGGCGGCGGAGCGGGGGGAGCGCGACGCGGATGACGGCGAGGCGATAGTAGAGGTCCTGGCGGAAGTTGCCGGCTTCGACCTCCTTCTGGAGGTTGCGGTTGGTGGCGGCGACGATGCGGGCGTCGATCTGGATGGGGCGGTCGCCGCCGACGGGGCGGACCTGGCGCTGTTCGAGGGCGCGGAGGAGCTTGGGTTGGAGGTCGAGGGGGAGCTCGCCGAGCTCGTCGAGGAAGAGGGTGCCGCCGTGGGCGCGCTCGAAGGCGCCGGCGCGGCTGCCGGTGGCGCCGGTGAAGGCGCCTTTGACGTGGCCGAAGAGCTCGCTCTCGATGAGGTTGGGCGCGACGGCGGAGCAGTCGAAGACGACGAGCGGGCCGCGTTCGCGCTTGCTGTGCTGGTGGATGGCGTCGGCGACGAGCTCCTTGCCGGTGCCGCTCTCGCCTTCGATGAGCACGGTCATGTCGGTGGGCGCGACGCGCTCGAGCACGGCGAAGATCTCACGCATGGCGGCGGATTGGCCGAGCATCTTGCCGAAGTGGTTGGTGGTGGCGAGCGTGATCTCGACCTCCTCGTCGCCGGGGAGGTAGCGGAGGGTGTTGCCGCCGATGCGGATCCGGGCGCCGGGGGCGAGGTAGACGTCGCGGACGCGCATGTCGCCGACGAAGGTGCCGTTCTTGCTGTCTTCGTCGAGGAGGCGGTGGCCGAAGGGGTCGACCTCGATGCGGGCGTGGAAGCGGCTGGTGGTGTCGTCGTCGAGGTCGAGCTCGCACTCGGGGCTGGTGCCGAGGCGGACGACGCGGCTCTTGGTGGTGAGCGTCTTGCCTTTGTCGGGGCCGTCGATGACTTCGAGGGTGTAGGCGTGGGTGGTCAGGCGCTCGACGGCGGTCGAGACCCGGGTGCGGGTGTGGTCTCCGCTCATGGGGGCTCTCCGGGGCGGGCGTCGTCGTGGGGGACGACGATCTGCCCGAGGTTGAGGGTCTTGCCGGGTTCGAGGACGATGCGGCGCGGGCCGACTTCGTAGACGCGGCCGGTGTCGGGGTGGCGGTAGCGGATGGTGAGGGTGTGGGGGCCGGGGGTGGTGACGTAGTCCATGATCGAGGAGAGGCCGGCGTTGACCTGCACGCCGTCGAGGAGGATCTCGGCGGCCGGGGGGTGGGCGCGGACGGTGAGGCGGGCGGGGGCCTGGAGGCGGATCTTGACGGGGCCGGCGGCGTGCTCGGGGTCGACGCGGTAGGGGGTGGGCGCGTAGCCCTTGGCGCGGAGCTCGTAGGTGACGGCGCGGGGTTCGACGCGGACCTCGATGGGGGTGGTGCCGAGGCGGCGGTCGCCTTCCCAGACTTCGGCGGTGGTGTAGCTGTCGAGGGTGACGTAGCGCGCGGGGGCGGGGTGGCGCGGCGGCGGCGGGTGGGGTGCGGTCGGGCGCGGCGTCGGGGGCGCGGCGTCGGGGCGGCGTCGGGGCGCGGCGTCAGGGGGCGGCGTCGGGGCGGGGGTGAGCAGGAGGCGGGGGGCGTTGACGCCGGCGGCGGCGGCGAAGCGCTCGCAGGCGTCGGCGTGGCCGGGGGCCTGGGCGCAGACGGTGTAGGTCTGGCCGGCGGTGAGCGGGAAGCGGGGCTGGCGGATCTCGACGCCGTCGAGGGTGAGGCGGGCTTCGAGGCCGGCGGGGTCGATGATGGGGGCGAGCACCGGCGCCGGCGAGAGGGTGAACGCGGGGCGGTTCCTGCCGGCGGCGAGGGTGATCTGGCGGCAGTCGGGGGCGTGGCCGGGGGCGTGGGCGCAGATCCGATAGGTGCGGCCGGCGACGAGGGTGGCGCCGTCGGCGAGGCGGGCGCCGTCGACCTCGATCCAGGCGTCGGCGAGGGGGGGCGCGAAGGTGGGCTGGAGGCTGGCCTTGCGGGGCCAGAGCGCGGCGGCGGCGGCGATGCCGAGGCCGAGCGCGAGGCCGAGCGCGAGCATCCGGCGGCGGCCGGTGACGCGGTCGGTGCGGCGGCGGCCGTGGTTGACGGGATCGGCGTCGAGCGCGGCGGGGGTGAGCTCGGCGCCGGGGAGCGCGTCGAGGCCGCGGGCGGGGGTCGCGCGGTCGAGGGCGGCGAGGCCGCGCGCGGGGGTGCCGGCGGTGTTCTCGGCGAGGCCGCGGGCGGGGGTCGGCTCGGTGGCGCGGGGCTCGGTGAACGCGAGCGCGGCGTCGGCGCGCAGGTCGGCGTCGTCGCCGGGGCGGCTCGGCGAGGTGCGGGCGAAGGGCGTGGGGGTGCGGGCCTCGGGGCCGGTGGGCGTGCGGGCGGCGGGGGGGCGGTCGACGGGGGCGCTGCGGGTGCGGGTCGAGTCGGAGTGGCTGCCGGTCGGTTCGAGCTGCATGAGCAGCGCGTCGTCGAACGAGCGCGGGCTCGTCTCGCGGCGGGGCACGACGCCCTCGGGGAAGGCGTCGGCGAGGAAGCGCGCGAAGGCGCCGGCGTCGGCCTCGCTGCGGCTGACGGCGAGGTGGTGGGTGAGCGCGCGCCGCATCTCGCCGGCGGTGGGGTAGCGGGCGTCGGGGTCGGCGGCGAGCGCGCGCATGACGATCGCGTCGAGCGCGGGCGGGACCTCGGGGCGAGCGATCGAGGGCGGCTCGACGTTGCACTCGCGGACCCGGCGCAGGGTCTCGGTCTCGCTGTCGCCTTCGAAGGGGCGGCGGTCGGTGAGGAGCTCGTAGAGCACGAGCCCGGCGGCGAAGACGTCGCTGCGGGCGTCGACGGCCTGCCCGTCGGCCTGCTCGGGGCTCATGTAGACGAACTTGCCTTGCAGCGTGCCCGAGATGCTCTGATGCAGCCCGCCGCGGGCGCGGGCGATGCCGAAGTCGACGAGCTTCACCTCGCCGCCGGCGCCGAGGCAGATGTTGGAGGGGCTGACGTCGCGGTGCACGACGCCGAGCGGCTCGTCGTCGGGGCCGCGCTTGCGGTGGGCGTAGTCGAGGCCGGCGAGGACCTCGGTGACGAGCCAGACGGCGAGGTCGATCGGCATCGCGCGGCCGTCGGCGCGGAGGCGGCGCTGCACGGCCTTCAAGTCGCGGCCGGGCAGGTACTCCATGACGAGGTAGAGCTCGCCGCCGTCGTCGGCGAGCTCGAGCACCGGCACGATGTTGCCGTGGTGGAGCTGCACCATGAGGTGCGCCTCGTCGATGAACTTGCGGACGAAGCCCTCATCTTCGGCGAGGTGCGGCAGGATCCGCTTGATGGCGACCTGTTTGGTGAAGTTGGCCGCGCCCTCGGCCTCGGCGAGATAGACCTCGCCCATGCCACCGGCGGCGAGCCGCCGCACGAGGTGGTAGCGTCCCAGGCGCTGGGCCGGGCGCGTCACCGGGCGCTCACCGGCGCCGCGGCCCGCCGCGCATCCGGGGGTGACCCATCCGCGGCTGCATGCCCGCCACCTTGGGGCGTTCGAGCCCGAACTGGTACCACTGCTCGCCGTAGCCCCGCATCTTCATGGACTTGTTGTTCTGCAACAGGGTGAGGTTCTCGGCGAGGCGCGGGTCGTCGCTGGCCGCCGCCTTGCCGCGCACGAGCACGTCGATCGCGGCGTCGACCCGCTCGGATTGCTCCAGGATCCAGGCGTAGAGCGCCCAGAGGATGCCGTTCTTGCCGGCGACCTTGACGCTGTCTTCGAGCACGGCGAGCGCGGCGTCGGTGTCCTTGCGGCCCTTGTAGTAGGCGACGGCGAGCATCGCCCAGGCGGGCCAGAGCGCGGAGAGGAGGCGGGCCTTGGTGCCTTTGACGCGGCTCTTTTCGAGGTAGGGGATCGCTTCGAGGAGCCCCGGCCCGGCGGGCGCGCGGCCGCCGCCGCTCTGCGCCATCTGCTGGCCGAGGAGCCAGCGGGTGTAGATGAGCATGCCGATGCGGGCGTTGAGCATGGTGCCGATGCCGACCTGCCACTTCTCGAGGGCGAAGCCGCGCTCGAGGATCGTGATGGCCTGGTCGATGTGGCGGAACATGTTGGCCTGCGTCTGCGGGCCGGGGCGCTGCGCGGCGGACTGCATCTGCGCCATCTCGCGGTCGGCGGCGCCGGTGACGGCCTCGACCCGGCGGGCGATGCGGCGGTTCATCCAGACGAAGGCGCCGACGCCGAGGAGCACGCCGGGGAGGATGGTCCAGATCGGGGAGACGCCGAAGGCCATCGGCAGGAGCGCGACGACGAGTGCGATCGCCGCGGCGAGGTAGAGGCTGTACATGCGCGAGAGACGATCGTGCCCGGCCTTGGCCGGGGCCGTGGGTTGTCACTTGGCGCCGCGGCGGGCGTCGATCCGCGGTTCATTAACACGTCGGGGTCGGTCGTGCAACGCGGGTGGGTCGCGGAGAGGCTGTCCGTCGGGCGTGCGAGGCGATGACACCGGGTCGGCTCGCCGCCGCCATCCTTGACGCTGGCCGCGCCGCGGGATACCAGACACAGGGAAGGAGGCCCGCCGCACCCCTGATGGATCTGAGCACCCTCATCCGCCGAGCGGCCGAGCGCGGCGCGGCCGATGCGCTCTTCGCCGAGCTGTGCGAGCGGCTCCTCGCGAGCGGGCGACGCGACGAGATCCTGGCGCTGTTGCGCGATCACGGCGAGCTCGACGCCGACGCGCCCCCTCCCCCGCCGCGGCGGCGCGCGGCGAGCGACGACACCCCCACCGTCACCGGCACCAGCAGCGCGCACGACCAGTCGACCGGCAGCACCGGCGGGCCAGCGAGCACGATCGGCGACGCCTGGGGCCACCGCCGCGCGATCGGCGCGCCCGAGATCGACGACCGCGCGGTGCGGCGGGTGGCGGCGATGCGCAACCAGTCCGCCGGCGAGTCGCGGCCGCCGGAGCGCTACCACATCGAGGACGAGATCGCGCGCGGCGGCGTCGGGGTCATCCACCTCGTGCGCGACCGCGAGCTGATGCGCACGCTGGTGATGAAGACCCTCATCGACGGCTCGCAGGTCTCCGACTACGTGCTGCAGAAGTTCGTCGAGGAGGCGCAGGTCACCGCGCAGCTCGAGCACCCCAACATCGTGCCGGTGCACGACTTCGGGTACTTCAGCGGCGGTGAGGTCTTCTTCACGATGAAGCTCGTGCAGGGCCGCACCCTCAAGGACATCATCAAGCGGCTCAAGGCGGGCGAGCCCGACGCGGCGGCCGAGTACAGCCGCACCCGGCTGCTGACGATCTTCCAGTCGGTCTGCATGGCGATCGGCTTCGCGCACAGCCGCGGGGTCATCCACCGCGACATCAAGCCGAGCAACGTGATGATCGGCGACTACGGCGAGACGCTCGTGCTCGACTGGGGCGTCGCCAAGGTCCTCGGCCGCGACGAGGCGCTCGCGCCCGACGGTGAGCGGGTCTCGACCTCGCGCAGCCAGTCGGCCGACGCGACGATGATGGGGCTCGTCACCGGCACGCCCGCCTACATGCCGCCCGAGCAGGCCGCGGGCAAGGTCGATCGCGTCGACGAGCGCTCCGACATCTACTCGCTCGGCGCGCTGCTCTACGAGATCCTGACGTGGCGGCCGCCCTTCCGCGGGCGCACCTTCAAAGAGACGCTCAAGGCGGTCATCACCGAGCAGCCGATCCCGCCGTCGGAGCGCGCGCCCGAGAACCAGATCCCCGCCCGCCTCGAAGAGATCTGCTTGCGCTGCCTGCGCAAGCGCCCGCGCGACCGCTACGGATCGGTGCGCGAGATCCTCGACGCGCTCGAACACTACCTCGCGGGTGTAGAAGACCTCGACCGGCGCGCCCGGCTCTCCGAGGAGCGGCTCGCCGAGGGGCTCGCGCGGGTCGAGGCGTTCCAGCACGCCCGCGCCGAGGCCGACGAGGCGCGCGAGGCGCTGCGCGAGTTGGAGTGGCGCCTCGAGAGCCACGCCCCGCTCGACGAGAAGCGCGGGCTGTGGGCGCGGCAGGCGGCGGTCGCCGAGGCCGAGCTGCGCATGCACCAGCAGTTCAGCGCGGCGGCGCAGACCTTGATGGCCGCGGTGGGCTTCGATCCCAACAACGCCGGGGCCAACAACGAGCTCGCGCGGCTCTACTGGATCAAGCTGCGCGAGGCCGAGACCGCCGGCGACGAGGGCGCGGCGATCTACTATCGGGGGCTCGTCGAGGCGCACAACCGGGGCATGCTCGACGAGCAGCTCGTCGGCGAGGGGCGCCTGATCGTGCGCAGCGATCCGGCGGGCGCGACGGTGACGGCGAGCCGCTACCTCGAGGTCGACCTGCAGCAGACGACGCTGATGGACGAGCCGCTCGGGGCGACGCCGCTCAACAACATCCCGCTCGCCGAGGGCGACTGGCTGCTGACGCTCTGCCTCGACGGCTACCGCGACGTGCTGCACCCGGTCCGCATCGAGCGCGGCGAGCTCGCCGACGTCGCGGTGCGCTTCTTCACCGAGGCCGAGATCGGGCCGCACTTCCTGTATGTGCCGGGCGGGCCGTTCACGATGGGCGGCGACCCGACCTGCACCTCGGCCCGCCACCGCCGCCGGGTGCGCGTCGGCGACCTCTTCGTCGCCCGCTATCCGGTCACCTGCGGCGAGTACCTCGGCTTCATCCACGCGCTCGACGCGCAGGATCCGGCCGAGGCGCAGGCGCGGGTGCCGCGGCTGAAGGCCGCCGCCGGCCACCTCTGGAGCCGCGGGCCGGACGGGCGCTTCCGCATGCCGCCGGTCGACGCCGAGGGGCTGCGCTGGGAGCCGCACTGGCCGGTGGTCGGGATCAGCTTCGACGACGCGATCGCCTACTGCGCCTGGTACTCGCGCGTCGCCGGCGTCGAGATCCGGCTGCCGACCGAGGCCGAGTGGGAGAAGGCGGCGCGCGGCACCGACGGGCGGCTCTACCCGTGGGGCAACCGCTTCGACGCGCTCTTCTGCAAGATGGCCGGCTCGCGGCCGGGGCGGCCGACGCCGGAGCGGGTCGGGCAGTTCCCCGCCGACTGCTCGCCCTACGGCATCTTCGACTGCGCGGGGCTCGTCAGCGAGTACTGCGACAGCCCGTTCGCGGCCGATCCGGCGCTGCGGGTGCAGAAGGGCGGCAGCTACGCGACGACGACCGACGTCGGCTGCCGGGTGACCTACCGCGAGGCCGCCGCGCGCGACATGCCCGACCTGCGCTGCGGCTTCCGCGTCGTGCGCGACCCGCCCGCGGGCGGCGGACAGACGCGCCGGCTGGTGCGCCCGAGCTTCGCGCGCTGAGCGCGCAGCCCTTCAGAACAGCTTCGTGGTGTCGACGAGCAGCGTCACCGGCCCGTCGTTGAGCAGCTCGACCTTCATGTCGGCCTGGAAGATCCCCGTCTCGCACGACAGCCCGAGCGCCCGGGTCGCCGCGACGTAGCGGTCGAAGAGCGGCGCCGCCTTCTCCGGGTGCGCCGCCGCCTGAAACGACGGCCGCCGCCCCTTGCGACAGTCGCCGAGCAGCGTGAACTGGCTCACCGCGAGCACCGCGCCGCCGATCTGCGCGACGTCGAGGTTCATCTTGCCCTCGGCGTCGCCGAAGATCCGAAGCCCCGCCACCTTGGCCGCGAGCGCGTCGGCGTCGGCCGTCGTGTCCCCCTCTGCCGCGCCGACGAGCACCAAGAGCCCCGGCCCGATGCGGCCCACGACCTGCCCGTCGACCGTCACCGACGCGCGACTCACCCGCTGCACCACCGCTCTCATAGGCTCCTCTCGGCGCGAGACCGCCAACCCCGGTGCTCGATCGCGCGCGATGTTCACAATTCTGCCGCGCTGTGATAACTCCTCAGCGATGCGCGGATCCAGGCCGCGGGGTGCGGATGACCGATCAGAATCGGAAGACGCTGCGCAGTTTTTACTGCCGCGATTACCTCTGGGAGCTGTTCGAGGTCATGACCCGTGACCTCGGCTGCTCGATGGACTACCTCGTCAACGAAGCGATGCGGCACTACGCGCGGAGCCGCAACTACTCGCTCGCCGCGCCGCCCGAGCCGGGGCGGGGCAGCCCGTACGACAGCTTCGAGCAGCCGCCCCGCGCGAGCGGCCCGCTGCCGCCGGCCCCACCGGTCGGCGTCGGCCGCCCGCCGCCGCTGCCCGATCGCCGCGGCCCGTCGATGCCGCCGCCCGCGCCGATGCAGCAGCAGCCGCCGATGCAGCCGGCTCCGGCCCCAGCGCCCGCGCCGCCGATGCAGATGCACCCCGACGTCGCTGCCCGCGCGCCGCTGTTCCTGCTCTTCAACGGGCAGCGCTACCGCATCGACAAGGACAAGTTCGTCATCGGCCGCGGCAGCCAGCAGACCGATCTGACCATCCGCGACGGCAACATCTCGCGGAAGCACTGCATGGTCATGTACCGGGGCGGCGCCTACTACATCAAAGACCTCGAGAGCACCAACGGCATCGAGTTCAACGGCAAGCGCATCGAGCAGAAGCGGGTCGAAGAGGGCGACACCTACTACCTCTGCGACTACGAGCTGCGCTTCACCTACCGCTGATCGGGCGCCCGCCCCCACTCCCCGCCTGCCCACCCGCTCCCCTCGCGGTCAAGCCGGCCCTTCGAAATGAAGAAGGCGCCCCGGGGGGCGCCTTCTCTGGTCGCGCATCGACAGCCATCTTGGGGACGCGTGATTGAACCCCGTGACCTCTTCAGGTGGGAACGGTGGTTGGCGACTTCAGGCTTCCGACTGCATGGTCGGCTTGCACACCATCGCCAGGGACCGGCCCCGGGTTCAATGGTACCGGGATCAATCTCGAACCCTCAGGCTCTTCGATGTCGACCTGTGATGAGGATACGGCCCGGGCACCGGCCGTTTCAATCACGCGCGCGCCCGGGCTTCGAAATGCGACCGCCCGCGCGAGGCGGGCGGTCGAGTCGTCACCCCGAGGGGTTCAGCGCCGGCGGCGGCGCACCGCGGCGAGGCCGACGAGCAGCAGCAGGCTCACCGGGCCGGGGCCGCTGCGATCGGCCGCGTCGCACGAGCACCCGGACGCGCCACCGTCGCCCTCGCCGCCCTGGCCCATGTCGAGGCCGAAGTCGGGGTTGGGGATGATCCCGCCGTCCGGATCGACCATGCCACCGTCGCCGCCACTGCCCATGTCGGGCTCCACGCCCATGTCGTCGTCCATGCCCATGTCGGGCCGCGGCTCGACCGGG
>JACKDM010000032.1 GCA_020633515.1 Myxococcales bacterium | reverse complement strand
GTGCTCGCGCTCCCCGTCGCCGTCGCCTACAGCCTCTTCGTCGCCTTCTTCCCGGCGCTGGTGGTCGGCCTGATCGCGCTCGCCTGGGCGGCCGCCGGCGCCGCCGTGCTCGTCCCGCTCGTGCTCATCCCGCTCTGCCTCGCCCTCGCCGGGTGGCTCTCCGCCGAGCTCCTCGCCGACCAGACCCGCGCCGCCCTCGCCGCGCTCACCGCCGCCGCCGGCGACCACCACTGGATGGTGCTCGGCATCGGGCCGGCGGCGCGCATCGGCCCGCTCGTGCTCGTCATCGCCCTGCCCTTGCTCGTCGCCGACCTCGGCCTCGTCGTGCTCGACCCCGGCTTCCTCTTCGAGCTCGCGGTGCTCGCGGTCGAGCTCGCGCTGATCACCGCCCTCGCGCTCATCCCGGCCCTGCTCGTCTCGGGCGTCGCGCTCTCGATCGGCTGGTGGCGCGGGTTCCGCCGGCGCCATGCCGCCTCGCTCCGCCGCTGAGCGCCGCCGCCGAGCTACAGCGCCGTGCTCACCGTGCGCACATAGATCGCCGGCATCGCGACCTCCGCCTCGGCCGGCTCGAAGAAGAGGTACCACCGCCCCGCGTCGAGCGCCTCGAAGGTCGGCCCCTCGACGAGCCCCACCTCGCAGAAGGTCTCACTGCCCGCGTCGAGGCACGCCCGCCGCACGAACATCGTCAGCGGCACCTCGCTCTCGAAGTAGACCTCCACCCGGCTCGGCTCGGCCAGCACCAGCTCGACGATGCGCTCCGGCCCCCGCGCCTCGCCGCAGCTCGCCGCGAACTCGCCGCGCGTCGCGTCCTGCCGCGGCAGCCGCCGATAGGAGACCGGCTCGTCGTAGGTGTAGGTGATCTGCGCCCCGCACGCGCGTGCGAGCGCCGCGTCCGGCGGCGCCGCGTCCGGCTCGGCGTCGACCACCACCATCGGCGCCGCGTCGACCGCCATGTCGTCCGCGCTCGAAGCGCCGTCGTCACAGCCCGCGAGCGCCCCCAGCGCCAGGATCCACCGCTTCATCGCTCCCTCCCCGTCGTCCGTCTCCGCCCCATGTCGCCGCGCCCGCCCCCCGATCGCTCGTATTCGCCCCCATCGACGCCACCCCGCCGCCTCGCCGCCGCCGCCATGTCTCACCCCGGCCCGGTCGATGTCTCATGAGGCGTGTCAGAGACACCCAGTCCGCCGCGCCCTGGCTTGTCAGGAGCCGATCGAGCGGCTGGCATGATGCTTGAACACTGGGATCTCTCGTCGGTCGCCGTGTCGTGCCGACCCTCGCCGCCACCTCCCCCGGTCGCGGCGCAGGATGACGCGGCGGTCGCCTGGCTCGGAGCCTCGTCAAAACAGCGACTTCGGTCATTGCCCGAGTACCTCCGAGTCCGCAAGGCCCACCGGTGCGCGACGCCTCCATCCCCCCCCACGCAAACGTCGCGCACCGGCGGGCCCTGCCCTTTGCCCGCCTCCCCGGATGGCAGCATCCCACGACGCACCCGCGTCCATCGGATTGTCTGTCATGTCTCGAATCCCATATACAACGCTGCCCCCGTGGCATGGCACATGCTGCCCCGCCACGACCCCGACGCCGTGCGGCGTCGTCGAAGCCGCTCGATGGCCCCGGCCCCGCTGGCCCCGCAAATCACCGGCGCCCGAAGCACTTGCGCCCCCCGAGCCGACCCATTACCCTCCCCGCCCCCATTCGACCCCCCGCCGGGAGGACCCCCCATGCCCCGCGCCATCGGCCTCGACTTCGGGACCACCAACAGCGCCATCGCCGTCGCCGAGGGCGGCCGCGTCACCCTCGCCGAGTTCGCCGTCGACGCCACCTGGCGCCGCGTCTTCCGCTCGGTCCTGCACTTCGCCCCGCCCGACGGCGGCGTGCCCGCCCCCCCGCTCGCCGGCCCCGCCGCGATCGCGCGCTACCTCGAAGAGGGCGAAGGCCGCCTCATCCAGTCGATCAAGTCGTTCCTCGCCAGCAAGTCGTTCCGCGGCACCGAGATCGACAACCGCCACTACACCCTCGAAGACCTGCTCGCCTTCTTCCTCCGCGCGCTCCGCGCCGCCGCCGAGCGCCGCCTCGGCCCGCTCGGTCACCGCGCGGTCGTCGGCCGCCCGGTCACCTTCGCGAGCGGTGAAGACGACGCGGCCGCCGCGCTCGCCGAGCGCCGGCTCCGCGAAGCGCTCGGCCGCGCCGGCTTCACCGACGTCACCTTCACCTTCGAGCCCGTCGCGGCGAGCTACGAATACGAAGCCGACCTCACCCGCGACGAGACGGTGCTCATCGCCGACTTCGGCGGCGGCACCAGCGACTTCTGCCTGCTCCGCGTCGGCCCGAGCCACGCCCGCAGCCGCGCCGACGACATCCTCTCGACCGCCGGCGAGCCGATCGCCGGCGACGTCTTCGACGCCCGCATCGTGCGTCAGGTCGTCGCGCCCGCGCTCGGCCAGGGCTCGCGCTACGACACCTTCGACTCGGTGATGGAGGTCCCCGCCTGGCTCTACGCCCACCTCGAGAAGTGGCATCACCTCTCGTTCCTCAAGACGAAGCAGACGATGGCGCTGCTCGTCGAGATCGCCGGCGGCAGCCATGACAAGGACAAGCTCGCCGCGCTCTTGCACCTCGTGCGCGCCGACCTCGGCTTCGCGCTGTTCCGCGCCGTCGAGCGGGTCAAGGTCGCGCTCTCGACCGTCGACCGCACCCGCCTCGTGCTCCGCGACGGCCCGGTCGCGCTCGACGTCCCGGTCACCCGCCGCGACTTCGAGCGCTGGATCGCCGACGACGTCGACCGGATCGACGCCGCCGTCGACCGCGCGCTCGCCGCCGCCGGGCTCGAAGCGGCCGCGGTCGACCGGGTCTTCATGACCGGCGGCACCTCGCTCGTGCCCGCCGTACACCGCCGCTTCACCGACCGCTTCGGCGCCGACCGCGTCGTGCTCGGCGACCGCTTCACCTCCGTCGCCGCGGGCCTCGCCCGCCGGGCCGCGGATTTGTTTGGCGCCTGACGCGCATCCGCTCCTGACACTTGCTCGGATCCGGCCCGCCCGACTACCGTGCGCCACCCCTCACCGAGAAAAGGGTCGCGCAAAATCGACATTCACGAAGACCCCTCCCGTACCGGCCCCCCGACCGCGTCCCCGCGGTCGACGTCAGGAGGATCGATGCACACCGGCTCACGGGCCGTCCTGATACTCGCGACGGCGCTCCTCGCCGCCACGCCCGCCGCCGCCGACGAGGCGCCGGCGTGGGCCGCGAGCCGGGTCAGCCTGCTCAACACCGTCAACACCTATGAGCTCGACAAGAGCAACTCGCTGACCTGGAACCCCTACTACGCCGTCGGCGTCCGCGTCTCCCCCGCGTGGCGCCTCACCGAAGACCTCTCGATCGGCGCCGGGATCGCGGTGCTGCGCGAGATCACCGAGAGCGACGCCACCACCCGGGAGGGTGAGTGGTGGTTCGACGACCTCACCGTCAGCGCCGGCCACCGCGGGATCGAGCTGCCGGTGATCGGCACCCGCCTCGGCGGATCGCTCGCGCTGTTCTTCCCCACCAGCAAGGCGTCGCAGGCGCGCTCGATGCAGATCGGCGTGCGCCCGGGGATCTCGCTCACCCAGAGCTTCCCGGTGCTCGCCGGGCTCTCGCTGCGCTACGACGGCTCGGTGCGCTTCAACGCGCACGAGTACACGACCTCGACCCAGGTCGCGCCGAGCGTCGCCGCCTGCCGCGGGCTCGAGTGTGACGAGCTCTCCCACTCGGGCGTGCGCAACGTGCGCTGGCAGCACGGCCACCGCCTCGGCGTCGCGCTCGGTGTCTTCGACTGGCTCTCGCTCTCGGCGGGCGCCGGTGTCTTCGTCAGCCACCTCTACGAAGGCATCGCCGTCGAGACCGACGCCCCCTTCGCGGTCGCGCCCGATGACCGCCGCTATCTCATGGCCTACGACGCCGAGCTCACCCTCGGCCCCTGGCAGGGTCTCTCCGCGGGCCTCGGTCTCTCGACCTACAACCCGCAGCGCGCCCCCGACCAGACCCGCTACGATGCCTTCTACAACCGCTACACCCAGGCGTACCTCGATCTGCGCATCGACATCGCCGGCCTGATCGCTCGACGCGAGGAGAAGTGATGATCCGCGCCACCCTGCGACGCCTCCCGGCCCTCGTCGGCCTCGGCGTCGCCATTCTTGCCGCCGGCTGCGCCGAGGAGCGCCCGATCATCGATCGGGTGCAGCCCAACGTGCTGTCGAAGTCGATGTTCCACGGCGAGTGGTACTACGTGCGCACCGTCGTCGACGTGCCGGCCGCCAACGGTTTCACCCATGTCGGTGACACCGATCACTCCGGCATGAAGAAGATCACCTGGGACATCCAGGAAGACTACCTCTACGCTCGCCGCAGCACCGAGCTGATCGAGGGCGGCGACGCCAAGGTCGAAGAGGGCGAAGGCTACAAGGGCGAGGTCGTCGCGGCCTATCGCATCCAGAGCCACTTCGACATCGTCAACGCCTACAACCCGACCACCGGCGAGCAGCTCAACATCCGCGAGGAGAACACCCGCGACCGCCCGTGGTACGCGCGCGAATACATCCGCGTCGACTGGTCGACCAACCTCGTGCACAACTACACCCTCTCGTTCGAGGCCGCCTCGGTCGAGCCGGTGCCCTACTACGTGCAGGAGATCGACCCCGCCACCGGCGAGCGCAACGCCGACGCGCCGTACTTCGAGGCGGATGGCAGCTACTTCGACATCACCAACAAGCTCTATGCCAAGGCCGGCACCACCGAGTACCCCGGCTATGGCACCATCCCGCTCTGCTGGCTCTTCGGCAACGAGTTCGACGAGTGCGGCGCGGGTGAGTTCACCATCCGCAACAGCTTCAAGAAGATCGACCCGAACCATCAGTACGAGCTGCTCCCCTACAAGGGCAAGCAGACCGAGGTCTTCGGCTTCTTCACCACCGATCGGCTCGTCTACGACGATCACAATGGCATCCGCGAGCAGACGAAGAAGCGCTTCCTCAACCGGCACAACCTCTGGAAGAAGTGGTGGGACGACAACGGCGATCCCATCCCCTACGCCGAGCGTGAGCTGCGTCCCATCGTCTACCACGTCAACACCGACTTCCCCGAGGACCTCAAGCCCGTCGCCCGTGACGTCGCGGCGCAGTGGAACAGCGTCTTCACCGACGCCGTCGAGGCGCTCGGCCACGATCCCAAGGGCCCCGCGTTCATCCTCTGCGAGAACAACCCGGTCCGCGAAGGCGACCCCGCCGAGTGCGGCGCGCCCGGCACCGTCGCCCGGCTCGGTGACATCCGCTACTCGTTCATGGCCTACATCCCCAAGTACATGACCTATGGCCTGCTCGGCCTCGGCCCGTCCAACAACGACCCCGAGACCGGCGAGATCATCAGCGGGATGGGATACGTCTACCATCACAACAACACGGCCGCCTATCAGGTGCAGGAGATGATCGAGCTCCTCAACGGCGACCGGGATCCCACCGAATACATCAACGGCCTCGACCTCGCCGGCTGGCGCGACGCGGTCAACAGCGACCCGGGCGCGCTGAGCCAGACCTACGGGCTCGACGAGGCCGGCTACATGGTCGAGCAGATCGCCAACGGCCCGGCCGCGCGCTTCTGGCAGGGCCGGCGCTACCCGATCACGCCCGCCGACGAGCAGTTCCAGGCGCAGCACGGCGTCGAGAAGTGGATCAAGCCGTTCTTCGACGACATGTACCGCCAGGGCCTCGCCAACGGCGAGCGCAGCGGCTCGACCGGCCGGCTCGCGCAGGTCGCGGGGACCTACATCGAGGATCTGCTCGTCGACGACGAGCTGCTCGCCGCGACCGGGCACGATCCCTCGATGCCGCTCACCGATGACATCATGGATCGGGTCAGCGTCGCCCGCGGCGGCCTCGGCCAGTTCATGAAGGACCGCGCCCGCATCCGCGAGGAGCTCGCGGCGCGGCACAACAAGTACCTGCCCGAGATGGCCGACGACGCGCTGATGGGCCTCGCCCGCGACCTGCAGGGCAAGCCGCCCGAAGAGGTCTACGAGGCCGCCCGCCGCGCCATCTACACCGCCGTGCTCGCCCACGAGGTCGGCCACAGCCTCGGTCTCATGCACAACTTCGGTGGCTCGGACGATGCCATCAACTACCACGACGACTACTGGCACATCCGCGACGACGGCAACGTCGGCCCGCGCACCGACGTCGATCCCATCACGACCGAAGAGATCGACGCGAAGCTCTACAACCACGCCTACAGCTCGGTGATGGACTACGCCGGCCGCTACACGATCGACGGCCGTGGCATCGGCAAGTACGACCGCGCCGCGATCCTCTTCGGCTACGCGGGCAAGGTCGAGGTCTTCGAAGACACCGCCGGCGTCGACCCGAGCTGGTTCACCCAGTGGTTCGAGACCGACGGCGACGTCATCTTCTTCCGCGGCAACGGCCCCGAGGCGGTGCACTACACCACCTTCTACAACCGCATGGGCGACCGGCTCTACGCCGAAGACAACCGCCGCCTCGTCGACGTCGCCGATGTCTCGGCCGACTTCTCGACGGCGACCGTCGACGGTGAGACCAAGATCCGCGTGCCCTACATCTACTGCTCGCACAGCCGCGCCAACCTGAGCGACTCGTGCCTCACCCGCGACTTCGGCGCCGATCCGGCGGAGCGGATGAAGAACATCATCGACGAGCTCAACACCTGGTACATCCAGCGCAGCTTCCCCCGCGGCAGCATCAGCAGCACCCACTTCAACTACGTCGAGCGGTGGTACGGTCGCATCTACGACCGCCTCAAGAAGTGGCATGACATCTACGGGCTCTACAACGCGCTCCTGCCGCAGTTCTACGGCCCCGAGGTGATGCAGCGCTTCCTCACCGAGCCGACGACCGGCTGGGGTGGCAAGACCTGGGCGGTGCAGAACGCGTTCAACTACCTCGTGCAGACGGTGATGATGCCCGACATCGGCGGCTATCGCATGGTCACGCAGACGCCCGATGGCTATGGCATGGTCATCAAGAGCCCGAGCCTCGTCAGCCCGCTCGAGCTCGACGTCACCAACGGCCGCTACTTCTCGACCGACTGGGGCTTCAACGTCGACGGTCGCGAGTGTGGCTACTTCTGGCACGAGTGCTTGCACCACGTCGGCTTCTACCTCGACAAGATCATGGCGATCGAGGCGCTCTCGGACAGCGAGACCAACTTCGTCGCCCGCTCGTCGCCGGAGGATCTGCGCGAGTGGGAGGTGTCGTACTACTCGACCTTCCCGCGGCAGATCTCGAAGATCAGCGCGGCCTTGACCGATGGTGACTTCCGCGAGGTGGGTCCCTACCTCGACGGCGACGGTGTCATGCGGTTCCCCAACTACGCCGGCGCGCTCGAAGCCAAGCACGACATGCCGGTCGATCCGTATGCCACCTTCACGGTGCAGCTCTACTGGCAGGTGATGGGTCAGGCGCGGTTCTTCGAGAACTACGACCAGAGCTTCCGCGACGAGTCGCGGATCTTCGTGCTCGGCACCGGCGAGGCGCCGAACGTCGATCCCAACCGGATGATCACGTTCACCGATCCGACGAGCGGCATGGTCTACGGCGCGCTGCGCTACGCCGACCGCGTCGGCGCCGGCCAGGGCGTGCTCGAGCGCGCGTGGCGGCTGATGCGCAACAGCGACATGTGCGATGAGGACGGCCTGACCGAGACCGACGCCGACGACTGCACCGCCGGCTTCAACGCGAGCCTGCGGGCGACCGCGGGGGCGTCGCTGTACGATCACATCGAGCTGATCAAGATCATGGCCGACCTCTCGCCGATGATGAACTTCGGGAACCCGTACTCGCCCTGATCTCTCGCCCGCGCCCGGCGATGGTTGTATCGTCGGGCGCATGAAGACCCCCATCGAAGGTGTCATCCTCGTCACCGGCGCGTCCTCGGGTATCGGGGAGGCGGCGGCGCGGCTGCTCGCGGCGCGGGCGGATGTGCTCGTGCTCGTCGCGCGGCGCGAAGACCGGCTCACGGCGCTCGCGGGTGAACTCAGGGCGGCGCATCCGCGGTGCCGGGTCGAGGTGCGGCCGTGTGACCTCACCGACGGCGAGAGCGCGCGGGCGCTGGTGGCCGATGTCATCACGCTGCACGGGCGGATCGACGTGCTCGTCAACAACGCGGGCATGGGGGACATCGGGCCGTTCGCGCGCGCCGAGCCGGGCAAGCTCGACGCGATGCTGCGGGTCAATGTGATCGGGGCGACGGCGATGGCGCGCGCGGTGGCGCCGGCGATGATCGCGCGGCGGCGGGGGGGGATCCTCAACGTCAGCTCGGGCTTCGGGCTGACGTGGATGCCGATGTTCGCGGCGTACGTGGGCACCAAACACTATGTCACCGCGTTCTCCGAGGCGCTGCGGGTCGAGCTCGCCGATCAGGGCGTCGTGGTCAGTCAGCTCTGCCCGGGGCCGGTGGCGACCGAGTTCGAGGCGGTCGCCGACAACCCGTTCGGGGTGTCGATGCCGAAGTTCATGGAGATCGACGCGACGCGCTGCGCGCGGGCGGGGATCGAGGGGCTGGCGAACGGGCGGGCGATCATCATCCCGGGGGTGATGGCGTGGGTCGCGATCACGCTCGGGCGGCTGACGCCGCGGTTCGTGATGCGGGGGCTGACGCGGGTGATCGTGCGCGCGATGCGTCGGCGGCTGCCCGAGGAGCGGCGGTAGCGGCGGGCGGCCGGGCGACAGTGGGGGCGACAGTCGGGGCGGGTCGTCTCTTAGTCGGGGGACGAGACGAGGGAGTCCCTCCATGCCAGCTCGCTCCGCCCGGAGAACGACCGCCCGATCCGCGAACGATATCGCCGCCGCGCGCGCCGCCTGTGAAGCCATCATGCGGCGACCGCCCGCGGACACGGCCGAGCTCGGCGCGGCGCTGGCGTCGGTCGAGCGCGCCGCGCTCGCGCCGGCGCTGCGCGCGATCGTCGCCGACGGCGGGGTGAGCGTGCTCGATCAGGAGCTCTTCAACGCGATGGCGAAGCACGCGCCCCGGCGCGCGGCGGTCGACGCGCTCACCGCCTGCGCGCTCGACGCGGCCGTCGACGTCGAGGCGCGCGCCGCGGCGTGGTTTGCGCTCGTCTCCATCGACCCGCGCGCGGTCGAGCGCGTCGCTGCCAAGATCAGCCCCGACGTCGTCGCGACGACCGCCCGCCGGGCGATGCGCGCGGTCGTGCTCGAGGTCGAGGCCGAGCCGCAGACCGGGGCGGTGACGCTGCGCGACATCCTGCGGCAAGGGGAGGGCGAGGCACGACGCGATCTGCTCGGGTGGATCGAGGGCGAGCGTCGATGGCTCGGGATGCCGGCGGGGCAGCTCTATCACGCGGCGCTCGGTGATCCGGCGCTCGCCGACGTCGCCGATGTGTTCGACGCGGCGATCGACGATGACGCCGATCCGGCCGCGGTCGCCGCGCTCGAAGGCGCGGCCGCCCGGGCGCGCACGGCCGCCGAGCGCCAGCGCTGGCAGGCGCGGGCGGTGGCGTTGCGCGCCGTGGCGGTCGAGTCCCCGACACCCCGCCCGCCGGCGCGGGCGTGGCTCGCCGGCTGCGATGGGCAGGGCGCGTTCATCGTTCACCTCGAGGTCGAGCGCCCCGGCGGCGGGCACGCGGCGGCCGAGGTCTGCGTGCGCACCACCGGGCTCGTGCGCGACGGCTGGTTCCAGAGCGTGCCCGACCTCGACGAGATGGAAGAGATCCGCGCGGAGCTGGCGGAGATGCTCGGGCCCTGGGTGTCGATCGAGGCGGGGGCGGCGGCGGCGCTCGTGCTCTCGTTCGCCGACGGGGCCGATGAGATCCCGCTCGACGCGCGCGGCGCGCTTGCTCTCTTCCGCCGGGTGTATCGCTTCGGCGACGCGGCGCCGCCGCCGGTCGAGCCGCGCGGCGCGGTCACGGTGAGCGGCCTCGTCGAGCGGCTGCGGGCGCCGCCGTTCGCGTCGTGGTTCCTCGATCGGGGCGACCTCGTCGGCATCGGTCGCCCGGCGCCGCCCCTCGGCGCGCCGGGGGCCAGCCGCCGCGAGTGGTGTACCTTCACCCACCGCGCCGCGGTCGAACACGACCTGCATCGGCGCTGGCTCGGCATGGCGCGCTTCGGCGCGATGTGGCTCGCGCTCGGGGGACGGACCGAGGAGGCGGGCGAGATGGCCGCCGCCGCGCTCGGCCTCGAGCGCGACCCGGCGGGGAGCCCGCTCGGGCATGCCATCGCGGAGCGCACGATCGAAGCGTTCGCGGCGCAGATCGCGATGGTGCCACCCGACTTCGGGCTCGATGACTTCGATGACTTGCACGATCTCTTCGACGAGAGCGAGGACGACCTCGGCGATGCCATCCTCGATTACGACGGCGACCGGGATCCGGACCCGAGCGTCTGGCTGGCCGCGCACGAGCGCCGGCACATCGACGCGGTGATGGACTGGCTCGCACGCAGCCCCGACCGGCTGCGGTCCCCGCATCTGCCCCCGAGCCTTCGCGTCGCGCTCACCGCGGCGGTCGAGACGCAGCTCGCCGCCGACGACCCGCCCGCGACGCGCCGCGCGCTGCGCGCCCTCCTCGACGCCGGCAACTCGCGCCGCGAGAGCATCTTCCGCCTCGCCGCGGCGCTCGGCGAGGTGGTGCAGGAGACCATGCGGCGCGGTGGCACGCTGCCGGACTTCGACGGCGTCTTGGAGCGCATCGCGCGCGACCCGACCAGCGCCGGCGCGGCCATCCGCGCGAAGCCCGTTCGCACCCGCAAGCGCGCGCTCAAGCGCGCCCCGGCCAACCCGAAGCCGGGCAGGCGCGCCTGACGAGCAGGCGCACGCTCGACAGACCATCGGGTGATGCCTCCCGCACGGCGCTCGGGCCGGCCTCTTGAGCAGCCGGTCGGGCTCGGCGTCGGCCACGGTCGCGTCACCGGCTGCGGTGGCTGGATCACCGGGGCGGGTTCTGCCAAGCTCGTCGCTGCGCCCGCGCCGCACCGGAGGTCCGATGCCATCTCGTCGCTCGACCCGGCTCCTCGCCACGCTGTTGACGCTCGCGGCCCTCGGCTGCGAGGAGGGGCCCCCGCCGGCGGCGCCGCCCGATGACCCTCGGCCGGCGGCGCCGGGCACGCCCGAGCCCGAGGCGCCCGAGCCCGAGGCGCCCGAGCCCGAGGCCATCCCCGAGCCCGAGGCGATCCCCGAGCCCGAGGCGACCCCCGAGCCCGAGGCTGCGCCCGAGCCGGAGCCGCCGGTCGCGCGGCCGTTCGTGCCGGCGCCGCCGGTGATGGCGCGGCTCACCGCGCGGCAGCACCGCAACACCCTCGAAGACCTCTTCGGCGCCGGGCTGCCGCCGACGCCGGTCGAGCTCGATCAGAACCCGTTCCTCTTCGACGCGATCGGCGCCACGACGACCGATGTCTCGGCGCGCGGGGTCGAGCAGTACACCGAGGCGGCGTTCACGGTGGCGCGCGCGGTCTTCGCCGAGCCCGAGCGGCGGGCGCGGGTGCTCGACTGCGCGCCCGAGAGCGCCGACGACCCGTGCGCGCGCTCGGTGGTCGAGGCGCTCGCGCGGCGGGTGCTGCGGCGGCCGGTCGCGCCCGACGAGGTCGATGGCTGGCTCGCGGTGACCCGCGCCAGCGGCGCCGACGCGGTCGCGGGGCTCGAAGCGACGCTCGCGGCGCTGCTCGCCTCGCCGGGGTTCCTCTACCGGATCGAGGCCGGCGAGCCCGATCCGGCGGATCCGGCGCGGCGGCGGTACACGAGCGTGGAGATGGCGAGCCGGCTGGCGTTCCTGCTGACCGACAGCGCGCCCGACGAGGCGCTGCTCGCGGCGGGCGAGCGGGGCGAGCTCGTCGACGACGACGCGCTGCTCGCCCATGCCCGGCGGCTGTTGCAGACGCCGCGCGCTCGCGAGGCGGCGCATCGGTTCTTCGCGCAGTACCTCGACCTCGCGCGCCTGCCCCGCGTCGACCGCGACCCGGCGCGCTACCCCGGCTTCAGCCCGCGGCTGCTCGCGGCGATGGAGACCGAGCTGTTGCTGCTCGTCGACGACGTGGTCTTCCGCCGGCAGGGCGACCTGCGCACGCTCTTCTCGGCGCCGCGCGGCTATGTCAACAGCGACCTCGCCGCGCTGTATGGGGTCGAGGCGCCGGGCGCGACGGCGACGGCGTTCGTGCCGGTCGAGTTCCCCGCCGACGGGCCGCGCGCGGGGCTGTTGACCCTCGCGGCGTTCCTGACGATGAACGCGCACCCGACCGAGACCTCGCCGACGCTGCGCGGCAAGTACATCCGCGAGCGGGTGCTCTGCCAGTCGGTGCCGCCGCCGCCGGCCGACATCGACCTCGACCTCTCGCCCGAGGAGGGCGCGCCGCCGACGCTGCGGGGACGGCTCGAACAGCACCGCGACAACCCGGCCTGCAATGGCTGCCATCTCTTCATCGACCCGCCGGGCTTCCTCTTCGAGCACTTCGACTCGATCGGGCGCTTCCGGCTCGACGCCGACGGGCATGCGATCGACGCGAGCGGGGAGCTCGATGGCACCCCGCTGCACGACGCCCGCGCGCTCGCCCGCGCGCTCGAAGACGACGCGCGGGTGGGGCGGTGCATCGCGCAGCAGTACTATCGGCACGCCAACGGTCGCCTCGACACGGTCGGCGAGCGCGGTGTCATCGATGGCATCGCCGCGGCGATGGCGGCGCGGGGGCATCGCTTCGAGGCGCTCGTGGAGGCGCTGGTGCTCTCGGATGGCTTCCGCGTGGTGGCGCCGATCGTCGAGGAGGGGGAGTGATGTTGATCCCGAAGGCTCCGCTCTCTCGCCGCAGCTTCCTGCGGGGTTGTCTCGCCGGCGCGACCATCGGGGTCGCGCTGCCGCCGCTCGAAGCCATGCTCGGCTTCGGTCGCGCCGCCGCGCAGGGGCTCGATGATCGCTTCTTCGGGCTGTTCTACTGGGCCAATGGCACGCCGTGGCACGCGGGGCACGGGCCCGAGCAGGCGGGGCGGCCCGATCTGTGGACGCCGCCCGACGTGGGCCCGGAGTATCGGCCGAGCGAGCTGCTCGCGCCGCTCGCGCGCCATCGGGTGACGGCGATCACCGGGCTCGAGCCGCACACCGCGGTGCCGGCGCTGCCGCCGGGGCAGAGCGACGGGCACATGCGCGGCTTCATGGTGGCGATGACGGGCGATCGCATCCTGCCGGAAGGCTTCGACCATGGCTCGCACTCGCTCACCGCGCTGCGGCCGACGCTCGATCAGTTCGTCGCGCGGCACCCGCAGTGGTACGCGAGCCCGCCGCCGTTCCGGTCGCTCGAAGCCGGGGTGAGCGAGGCGCGGTTTCATGACTACGGTCACTGGAATGGCATCTCGTACAACGGCCCGTACTCGATCAACCTGCCGATCATGCGGCCGCGGCTGCTCTTCGACCGCCTCTTCGTGCAGCAGAGCGAGCGGGCGGAGATCGATCGGCGGCTGGTGGTGCTCGACGCGGTGCAGGCCGACGCGCGGCGGCTGCGGGCGAAGCTGGGCGCGCGGGATCGGGCGCGGCTCGACGCGCACCTCGACCATGTGCGCGACCTGCAGCGGCGGCTCGACGCGGAGCTGCCGGCGTGCGCGGTGCCGGCGGCGCCGGCGGATGGCGGGGATCTGATCACGAAGACGCGGGTGATGGGTGAGCTGTTGGCGCTGGCGGTCGACTGTCGGCTGACGCGGGTGTTCTCGCTGATGCTGACGGCGCCGGCGACGACGCATGTCTTCGGCAACCTGGGCGTGCCGGATGGCATGCACAAGACGTGTCATGATGGCTTGTGGGAGCACGTGCGGGCGATCACGCGGCATCAGATGGAGGCGTTCGCGGTCTTCCTCGATGCCTTTCGCGCGCGGGTGCGGCCCGATGGCACGTCGCTGCTCGACGCGGGGCTGGTGTATGGCACGACGGAGTACGGGGAGGGGTGGCTGCACAGCGTCAAGGAGCTGCCGGTGTTGATCGCGGGGCGCGCGGGGGGTGCCTTCGTGGATGCCATGCATGTGCGGGCGCCGGGGGACAACCTGAGCCGGGCGCAGTTGACGGCGCTCTCGGCGCTGGGGCTGGACGTGCCGACGTTCGGGTGGAACGGCGGGGAGACGCGCGACGTGCTGCCGGGGCTCTTGGCGTGAAGGGGCGGGGGGGCGCGCGGGGAAGGCGGGGCGGGCAGGGCGGCGCCGGGGCGAGGCGGGGCGGGCGCGGCCGGGTCGAGCCAGGGCGCAGGGGCGCGGGGCGCGGCGCGCGTCGGGGGGATGGCGCGCGCCGGTGCTGAACGCGCCGGCGCCGGGCGAGGGAGGCGTCGGGTGCGGTGCGGTCGCTGGTTCGGAGCGGCGCCGGGCGCGGGGAGCGGCGCCGGGCGCGGCGCCGGGCGCGGCGCCGGGCTCGCCAGAGGGCGTCGATCGCGGGCGCGGTCGCGGGCGGTGCCGGCGCGGATCGCGGGGCTGTGGTGGTTGTTGGTGCTGGCCTGCGCCGGGTGCGCCGACAGCGAGGTGGTGGCGTTGGACGCGGGGCCGCGGCCGGATGTGGGCGCGCCGGGGACGAGCGCGATTCGGAGCCGCCGATCGCGGTGGCGGATGCCATGCCGGAAGCCATGCCTGAGCCGGAGGCCATGCCCGAGCCTGAAGCCATGCCCGAAACCGGAGCCCAAGCCATGCCCGAGCCCGAAAGCCATGCCTGAGCCTGAAGCCATGCCTGAGAGCCTGAGCCTGAGCCGCCTCGATCCGGCGGCGTGCGCGCCGCTCGATGTCTGCGGGCGGAGCTGCGCCGATCTGGCGGCCGATCCGAGCAACTGCGGCGCCTGCGGGCGGACGTGCGTGATCCCGCGAGCGACGGCGGCGTGCGTCGCTGGCGCGTGCGCGGTCGGGGTGTGCGCGCCGGGGCACGTCGACGCCGACGGGGATCCGGACAATGGCTGCGAGCTCGAGTCGGACTGCGCGCCGGGCGTCGAGTGCGCGACGGGGTGTGGCACGGTGGGGACCGAGCAGTGCGCCGCGGGCGTCGCGGTCTGCGCGCCGCCGGCCGAGGTGTGCAACACGGTCGATGACGACTGCGACGGGGCGTGTGATCCGGGGCTCGCGGGCTGTCGGCGGCCGATCCATCGCTCGAATGGCAACGGTCATCTCTTCACCGATGACCTCGCCGCCGCGCAGGCGGCGCCGTTCCGGCTGGAGGCGCAGGGGTTCTTCCACCTCTACACGAGCGATGTGCCGGGCACCCGCGCGGTGTTCTTGTGCCAGAAGCCGGATGGCAAGTTCTTCATCACGACGGAGACGGCGTGTGAGATCGGGCGCGCGCCGCTGCGGACGATCGGCTACTGGGCGGCGGCGCCGGTGTGCGGGTCGACGCCGCTCTATCGGATGTATCAGCCGGAGAGCGGGAATCACTTCTTCACGGTGAGCGCGCCGGAGCGGGACAACGCGATCGGGAACCTGGGGTATCGCGATGAAGGCACCGTGGGTCATGTGTGGCGAGCGCCGTGATCGGCTCAGCCCGCCATGCGCGCGCGTCGCTGAACGATCCGATGGAGGGCGGTGTTGACGGCGCAGGCGGCGCTGTCGGTGGCGACGACGCGGCCGAGCAGGGTGTCTCGTCGCCGGGCATCGTCCGCACGAGCAGGGCCGGCGGTGACACCCGAGCTCTGCGCGGCGCGGTGGAGCGCGGCGGCGGCGTCGGCGAGTGATTCGCCGGGTCGCTGAGCCCGGATCGCGACCGATCCCGTCGAGGCCGTCGCGGAGGAAGGCGTCGATGCCACGGTTGCGATGCACCGCCGACGGCGGTCGAGCCCGCCGAGGAGCGCGAGCAGCTCGCGATCGGCGGTGTCATAGGCTTCGGCGTCCCTTCTGGAGCAGCGCTGGAGCGCGTGCGCACCGGCGCGGCGAGGCGGTCGCGGGTGAGCTGCGCGTCGCCTCGGCCGAGGTGTCGATGCCGATGGCATATCGCCCGGCGGCTTCGGCCGCGACGAGGGCGACTGCCGCTGCCGCAGAACGGGTCGAGGACGCGGTCGCCGGGGTCGCTGAAGAGGGCGATGATGCGTAGTCGAGGAGCAGGATCTCGGCTTCTGGGTGGGATAGCCGACGCGCTCGCGGCTTTCGGGTTGAGATAGGCGGCTGAGGAGCCAGACGTCGCCGAGCGGGACGCCCTTCTTGGCGCTCGTCGAACGCGATCTGCCCGGTCGCGTCACGCTTGTAGACGGCTTTGTTGCGGGCGTCGCGGGCGCGCAGTTGCAGGATCTGGTCGACGTTGGTGGCGGGGGAGTAGTCGCCGTAGTGGGGGGTGAAGGGGTAGTCGTCGCCGCGGCTGTACCAGTAGAGGGCCTGGTGGGCGGGGGGCAGTCCCTGGCGGGTGCGGGACCAGCGCAGCGATAGGAGCCAGATGATCTCGGCGCGGAAGTGCCGGTCGCCGAAGATGTCGTCGAGGAGGAGGCGGGCGATGTGGTTGGCGACGGGTGTCGCAGGCGAAGACGATGGCGCCGCGCGGGGTGAGGAGGCGGTGCATCTCGGCGAGGCGGTGGTCAGAGGCTTCTCGGCGTAGCTGCCGCCTGCGAGCGCCAGAGGTCGTCGAACGAGAAGGCGCGGCCGCGTCGACTGCTCTGGCGCTGGGTCGTCTGGGTGAAGAACGGGGGGTCGAGGTAGATGAGACTCGATCGAGCCGGCCCGCATGGCTCTAGGTGATGTCGAGGCAGTCGCCGGTGTGGACGATGGCGTCGGTCATGGCTCGCTGCCTTCCGCGAGACGAGTGAGGATGAGCGCCGAGGTCGACGCCGGTGCGATCGTACGGTCGTGGCGCGCAGGCGGCGTACTCGACATAGAAGCACGCCGCCGCGATCGGCATGAAGACGGCGCCATCAGCCGCGCTTGATGGCGCGGTGAGGAGCTGCCGGCGCAGAGGGAGGTAGAGACATCAGCTTGATCGGGCGAAAGCCGGCGCCGAAGATGGCTCCGAGGCGAGCGCGCTGCTGGTTGCGTGGTCGCCGTCGGTGCTGCCGTCGCGCCACTTGATGGGATAGGTGTCATCGCGGCCGACCACGAGGTCGCTCTTGATGCCATCGGCGCCGATCCGGGTCACCGAAGACGCTCGCCAGGTGCGGCGTCCGGGATGACCCGGGGTCGCGGAAGCACGAGCTGTCACGACATCTTGCATGAAGCCACCGAGTTGCCGGCGGGAGCAAGCGCCCGGTGTTCTGGTGACGTTCGCCTGAGCGCGCCTCGAGCGTCTTCGACGCCGAAGAGCCGATAGGAGCTGATGATGGAGTTGTCATCGGCCGAGGAGCGCGGTGATTCCGGGCCGCGATCCGAGGCCGCGTAGGCGCGCACGTCGCCTTCGCAGGATGGTCTGGCATCTGCGTCTCGATGTCTGGCTGATGGGGAGCGTTCAATGGCATGGGTGTTATCAGGGAGCGTGAAGCATCATCAGCGGTCCCAGGTGAAGTAGACCTTGACCCGCGCCTCCTTCGGGGCGTCGGGCTTCGGGCGGCGAGGTGGAAGCCGAAGCCTTCCGATGGCACGGTGACGCCGCCGAAGGGGAGGTTGGGGTTCTGCCATCGCGCGGGGGTGGCGTCGCTGTACGATCGAGACGGCGGGGTGCGGCGCGCTGCCGGTCTTGACGAGCTGGCCGTCGCGGACGAGGTAGTGTTCGATGCCATCCGGGAAGGCTTCGAGCGCGAAGGGGCGTCGTAGCTGTGGAGGTGGCGGAGGGCGCGGTCGCGGAGGCGGTAGGAGACTTCGCCGTCGCGCTTCTTGTCGTCGAGGAGCTCGCCGGCGGTGGCGTAGCGTTCGCGGTCGGGGCCGGGGAGGTGGTCGGCGAGGCGTTGGTAGCTGTAGAGGAGCGGGCGGCCGTCGAGGGTGAGGCCGGTGAGGCCGGCGGTGGGGGTGTCGCAGGTGAGGGCTTCAGGGGCGCCAGTCGTGGGCGCGGACGAAGCAGAGGGTGTCTCTCCAGGCGGCGGCGAGGGTGGCTGGGTGGCCGCGGCGTGATGTCGTAGTGGGTGGTGCCTTCGCCGGGCTTGCCTTGCAGCCAGCCTTCGAGGCCGGGGAGCGGGATCTCTTCGGGCCAGGCGTCGAGGGCGAGGAGGTAAGCCGCGGCCGGGGCCGAGGTCGGCGGGGTCGTTTTCGCTCCAGGGCCATGCGCCGTCGACGTACCAGGCGACGACGCCGGGGCGGGGGCGGGCGCGGATGGCGCGCATGGCGCCGTCGGGGGCGCGGTAGAAGCGGAGGGCTTCGCCGTCTCCGAGGGCGCGGTCGGCGCGGTCGCCGGGGGCGTAGGGGTCGCGGTGTTCGAGGAGGTAGTAGTGGGGGACGAGCAGGTGTGTGGTGGCCGGGGCTCGGGAGGAAGCCGTCGAGGCGGATGGCGGGGTGCAGCGCGCCTTCTGAAGTCTTCGCGGAGGATGGCTTCGCTGGCGGCGGTGACTTCGAGGTCGTCGATGAGGATGCCGGGCTGCACGGCGGCCATGTCGGTGACGGAGCGGAGGCGGACGTGGGCGCGGTGGCCGGCGAGGTCGTCGAGGGCGAAGGTGACGCGGGTCCAGGTGGGGTCGCGGCAGGGTCTTCGGCGGCGGTGATGCGGTCTTCGCCGTGGGCGCGCTTCTGGCGGGGGTCGCAGCGGGGTGGCTCTCGTTCTTGCCGTCGCCGTCGCGGTCGCCGCTGAGTCCGGTGAAGCCGGGGAGGGTGCCAGGCCGTCGTGGCCGTGGGCGGCGGGCATGTGGGCGGGGTCGAGCGGGCGGCGGCGGGTCCAGGTGCGGCCGTCGAGGCTGGTCTCGAGGTAGGCGAAGTCCCAGCCGGCTTCGATGTTCCACCAGGCGTCGAAGGCGAGGCGGAGGGGGGCGGGGGTCGTTCGGAGGTCGAGGGTGAGGGTGACGCGGCGGTCGAGGTCGTTGCCCTGGCCGCTGTAGAGGGCGCGCTTGGCCGTTGCCGGGGGGAGCGGGGTGAGGGTGAGGTGGCGGGTCTTGGGGGGGAGCGCGACGAGGGCGGCGCGCCAGACGCCGGCGGCCTGGAGGTCGCGGGCGTGGGCTGCGGGGTCGGTGGGGTCGTCGAGGGTGCGGAGGTAGATGGATTGCAGGCGGGCGCCGCCGAAGGCGGGGGGCGGATGATGGCGGGGCGGAGCCAGCCGAGCTGGAGGCGGCTCCAGGCGGTGAGGCTCTGCGCTTCGGGGTCGGCGGTGGCGCTCATGACCGACCAGGGGCCGGTGGAGTTGCTGGTGGCGCGGGCGTAGACGTCGGGGCAGGCCGAGGCCGTGGGCGAACTCGTGGATGAAGGTGCTGCGGTCGATGTACTCGCTCTGGATGTTGTAGTCGCGGCTCCAGAGGTCGGGGCGGAGCGGGACGCCGCCGCGGGGTGGGGCTGGCCTTCGACGGTGGGGCCGTCGCCTTCGCCGCGCTGGAGCACGAAGCGGTGGGGCCAGATCCGCTCGGCGCATTCGCGGGCTTTGGGGGTGAGGGTGGCGGTGACGTCGGGGGGCGTCGGGGGTGTAGACGTCGTCGAGGTCGTGGAGGCCGTGGCAGGAGGATTGCCGCCGCCGGCGATGACGAGGACGAGGTGGTCGAGGTAGCCGTCGGCTTCTTCGCGGAGGCCGTCGCCGTCGATGTCGTGGGGGTCCCAGCGGTCGAGGGTGGCGGGGTCGAGCGTGGCGGGGTCGAGGCGGGCGAGGGCTTCGGTGACGAGGGCTTCGGGGTCGGCGTCGCTGCGCCAGTCGCCGCCTTGGGGGCGGGTGGGGGCGCCGTAGGCGGCGCGGGGCGGTCGAGCACGATGGGGGGGAGCACGGTGCCTTGCACGTGGTAGAGGCCCATGCTCTGGTCGCGGTAGTAGCGGCTGAGGGTGCCGGGGCGGGTGTAGCCGGGGTCGAAGAGGTGGTGCTGGTACCAGGCGGCGAGCTTCTCGGGCTGGTCGGGGTCGCCGGCGTAGCGGTCGAAGCCGCGGTCGGGGAAGGCGACGAGCACGACGAGGAGGTGGTGGGGGCGGGTGCTTGGCGCGGTGACGGGGCGATGGCGTCCCAGCGGGTGACGGGGTCGCCGAGGCGGTCGAAGCGGAGCGCGGTGAGGTCGTCGATGAGGGCGGCGGGGCGCGGGGGGCGGGGGGCGCGGCGTGGCGGTGAGGGTGAGGAGGGCGCTGAGGGCGGCGAGGGTGATGAGGGTGCGCATGGGGTGCGCTGTATCAAGGCTGCGCGGCAAATGCACGTCGCGGCGTGACCGGGTTATGATGCGGCGCGTTCGACCGTCGCCGGGCGTGGCTCGGTGATGCTTCTTGCAATCCTTCGCGATGGAGTCTCGATGAGCACCGTCCTGATCACCGGCACCAGCACCGGCTTCGGCCACCTGACCGCGCGCGCGCTCGCGGCGGCGGGGCACACCGTGTTTGCGACGATGCGCAACAGCCAGAAGCAGAACGCCGATCGGGCGGCGGCGCTGCGAGAGTACGCGGCGTCGGTGGCGGGCAGCATCACGGTGCTCGATCTGGACGTGACCGACGACGGGTCGGTGGAGGCGGCGGTGGCGGCGGCGTCGGCGGATGGGCCGCTCGATGTGGTGGTCAACAACGCGGGCTCGGGCGTGGCGGGCTGGGCGGAGGCGTTCACCGTCGAGCAGTTCCAGCGGGTGCTCGACACCAACCTGCTCGGGTCGCATCGGGTGAATCGGGCGGTGCTGCCGGCGATGCGGGCGCGGGGCGAGGGGCTGATCGTGCAGGTGACGAGCACGGCGGGGCGGTTCGTGATCCCGTTCTGCGCGCCGTACGTCGCGTCGAAGTTCGCGCTGGAGGGCTACGCGGAGACGCTGCGGTACGAGGTGGCGCCGAGCGGGGTGGAGGTGGTGATCGTCGAGCCGGGGGCGTACGGCACGAACTTCAAGTCGGGCATGGTGGCGGCGGCGGACGTGGAGCGGGAGAAGAGCTACGGGGATCAGGCCGAGCTGCCGCATCAGGTGTGGAGCGGGCTGATGGCGTCGCTCGAGGTGCCGGGGGCGCCCGATCCGCAGGAGGTGGCGGACGCGATCGTGCAGGTGGTGGCGGCGCCGAAGGGCAGCCGGCCGGTGCGGGTGGTGGTGGACGCGATGATGGGGATGGGATCCGGGGCATCAACGGGCTGAGCGATCCAGATCCAGCAGGGCTTGTTCGGCGCGATCGGGATGGCGCACATGCTCTCGGTGAAGAAGTAGTCGGCGCGCTGGCGCGGGAGGTGCGGGTGAAGACGACTTCGCTCTGGGTGCTCGGCGGGTGCCTGCTCGTGGGCGCGGCGTGGGCCGAGGCGCCGAAGAAGCCGAAGGCGGCGGCGGCGGCGGCGGTGGAGCCGGTGGCGCCGGATCCGGCGGCGGTGATCCTGAAGACGGGCGCGGATGGGGTCAATCCGCTGGTCGATCGGCTGTCGCGGCGGCTGTCGCCGGGGTGGCGCCGGCGGGTGGGGTGCCGCCCGAGGGGTTCGAGGCGCCGGCGATGGGCGACGCGGCGGGGGTGGTGGTGGAGGCGGTGGAGATGGGGCTGCCGGCGCCGACCGCGCCGACACCGATCGGGTGGTGCTGACGGTGGCGCTCGACGCGGCGGCCGAGGCGCCGGTGGGGGCGCGCGGCTGCTGCTGGTCGATGGGGGCGCGGTGTTCTTCGGGCCGGAGGGCGGGAGTTCGTGCCGGTGCCCAACCAGCGGGCGGTGGTCGCGCCGCCGGGGGGCAAGGTCGAGCTCGAGGTGGTGCCGCTGCGCCCCGCGCCGCCGCGGCCGGCGGCGGGCACGAAGCTGGGGGCGGGGCTGACGCGTGATCCGGCGCTGCTGGCGGTGCTGGCGACGGTGCAGCGGATCGAGGCGGAGGATGTCGAGCGGCTGCGGCGCTACGTGAAGCCGTCGGGTGATGGCTTCGCGGTCGACACCTTCGTGCGCAACGAAGACACCCGCGTCGCCGAGTGGATGCAGTGGCACGCCGATGCCCGCGGGCGCCCGGTCGGGCAGCTCCCCCGCGATGCGGTGCGGTTCGCGATCTTCGCGGTGACGGCGGGCTACACCATCCAGGACATCGCCGACTGGCTGCGCACCCACCGCCGCATGGACATGGAGCCCGCGATCGAGCAGGCCCGCGGGGTGGTGCGGCAGAGCGAGTTCGTATTGGAGCGGGCGGGGCTCGGCTTTCGCACGCTGAGCCCGCAGCACGCCGAGTTCAACTTCAACCGGGGGGTCGCCGCCTACGAGGCGAGCGACCTCGAGCGGGCGGAGAAGCTGTTTCGGACGGCGATCGAGCTTCAGCCGACGTGGTGGCCGGCGCACTTCAACCTGGGGGTGACGCTGTATCGGGCGGGCAAGTACCAGGACGCGTCGGGGGCGTTCCTGATCGCGAGCGGGATCGAGGGGGCGCCGGCGGAGGTGTTCTACAACCGGGGCGCGACGCTGTTCCGGTTGGATGACAAGCTCGGGGCGGCGCGGCAGTTCCGCAAGGCGCTGGAGAAGGCGCCGGAGCACGCGGAGGCGACGGCGTGGCTGGCGACGGCGGATCCGGAGGGCAAGACGGCGCCGCCGCCGCCGCCGCCACCGAAGAAGCGGCCGGCGAAGCGGCGAGGGAGGAAGTGATGCGGGCGAGAGGGCTGCTGCTGCTGGGGGGCTGCTCGCGGGGTGCGGGCCGACGATCATCGAGAAGCGGGTGATCGAGGCGCCGCCGCCGGAGGTGCTGCGGCCGAAGCCGTCGCCGGAGGAGGCGGCGGGTTCGGTGCCGCCGTTGGTGGACATCCTGCCGGCGGTGCCGCTGGTGCCGGCGGGGTTCGTGGCGCCGGCGGCGCCGGATGATCCGCGGCCGGTGGTGCTGCTGGAGGCGGCGGCGGCGGGTGAGGCGGCGGTGGAGAGTGAGGCGGGCGAGGCGCCGGGTGGAGAGCGAGGCGCCGGCGGAGCCGGCGAGGCGGCGGCGGCGGACGGCGAGGCGGGCGATGGCTGAGCGGCGGCGAAACTTGCCTGACAGCCGGATTTGGAGTGTCGTGAAGCGGTGAACGGGGGAAGAAACACCGACGAGTTCGGCAGCGGCGTCCTGGTGGACGGGCGCTATCGCGTGGTCGAGGGCCGCGCGGCGGGCGCGCGTGGGGGGGCTGCACCTCGCGACCGGGCGGCCGGTGCGGCTGTGGGTGGCGCCGGGTGATACGACGGCGATGATGCGGCTCAAGCGGCTGCTGCCGGCGGTGGTGGCGCTGGATCATCCGGCGTTGATCCCGGTGCTGGACGCGGGGCTCGACGAGCGCGGGCTGTATCTGGTCGAGGCGCGGATCGAGGGCGAGCCGCTGACGGCGTTGATCGGTGAGCCGCAGGCGCCGGATCGGGTGGCGGACATCGTGCGCCAGCTCGCGCGGGTGCTGGCCGATGCGCACGGGCGGGGGATCGTGCACGGGGCGCTGTCGCCGGCGGCGGTGGTGTTGCAGCAGACGCTGGGGCGCTCGGATTACGTGCGGCTGCGGGGGCTGGGGCTCGGGGAGACGCCGTTCGCGGGTGATCCGGGGCGGTGGGCGGCGCCGGAGGCGGTGACGGGGCGGGCGGCGGACGCGCGGGGTGATCTGTACGCGCTGGGTCTGATCGGGCGGGCGCTGCTGGGCGGGCTCGGGCCGGACGAGGCGGCGGCGGGGCCGCTGCCGGGGGCGCCGCCGGGGCTGGTGGAGGTGCTCGACGCGCTGGTGCGCCGCTCCCCGGGGCAGCGGCCGCCGTCGGCGGTGGCGGTGCTCGGGCCGCTGGAGCGGGCGACGACGGCGGGGTCGTTCACCGGCGGGATGCGCCCGGTGGCGCCGCGGGCGATGGCCGACACGATGGTCTCGACGGCGTCGCTGCCCGAGATCGAGGCGATCGGGCCGGTGAACGTGCCGGTCGAGCCGCTTCAGCAGGTGATGGCGGCGGGCGACGAGGTCGGGCGCGGGCGCGGGCCGAGGCGCTCGCGGCGCGCGATGGCGGGCGCGCGGGGGCGGCGTGGGGCGGGGCGGCGTTCGATCCCGACGCGACGCTCGATCGGCCGGCGGCGGCGCGGAGCCCGGTGGTGGGTGGTGGTGGTCGCGGCGCTGCTGGCGGTGATCGGGTGGCTGCTGCTGCGCGGGTCGGGCGAGGCGGTGGCGGTCGACGCGGGGGGTGGACGCGGCGCGGGTGGTGATCGCGCCGCCGCCGGCGCCGACGCGACGCCGATCCCCGACGCGGGCGTCGACGCGGCGCCGGATTCACCTGACGCGGCCCCGATCGCGCCGCCGCCGACGGTGATCGAGCGCCCGGCCGCCGATTCGCTGCGGCCGGCGCCAGCCCCCTGCGCGCCGCGCCCGAAGCGCGTCCGGCGCCCGACGCGCAGCGCCGCCGCCGCCTCGCCGTCGATTACGAGAAGCTCTGACGCCCGGCGCGCCGCGGCCGAGGCCGACAACCGACGCCGCTCGCCGACGCCGCCGAGATCACGCGGCGCGCCGGGGTGTTCCGCGCGATTACGAGAGCTCTGACGCGGCCGCGGCGCGCGGCGCTCGCGGAGACCAGCGCCGGGCCCGGCGCGACCGGCCGCGAGGCTCCTGCCATCGCGTCGCCTCCCCGGCCGCGAGTCACGCAGCCGTCGTTTGACTCAGGTCGACCCCCCGCTCCATAGTCCGCACCGAGGCGCGGCCGGACGCGGCGTCCCACCGCGCGGGTTGACGAGAAGGGGAGACGATGCAGCCTTTGCACTGGAGGGACTGGGTCCGCGGGCTCGTGGTCCTGGTGGCGGTCGGCGGTCTGGCGGCGTGTGACGACGGCGACGGCGACCCGGGCGACAGCCGGGTCGGCGACATGCGGATCGACGACGCCGAGGTCGACGGCGATCGGCCGCCGGCCGACAGCGGGCGCGACATGGCGCCGCCGGCGACATGGCGACCGACGGGCCGCTGCCCGACCTGGGCCCCGACGCGGCGATCGACGCCGGCGCCGATCTCGGCGCCGACATGGCGGTCGAGTGCGCCGAGGACATCGACTGCGCGGTGGACGCCGTCTGCGGGACCGGGCGCTGCGTCGAAGGGCGCTGCGTGGGCGAGCCGGTCGAGGGGTGCTGCGAAGGCGACGAGGCGTGCGGCGACGGCGAGGTCTGCGACCTCGACAGCAACACCTGCGTGCCCGCGCCGACGCCGATCCGGTGCCGCTACGTCGGCCCGACCGAGCGCACCTCGTTCTACGACGTCGCCTTCCCGCTCTACGGGCAGCTCTACATCGAAGGCGTGACCGACGCGAGCGCCGGGGTCGACCCGGTCGAGGGCCTCGTGGTGCAGGGCGGCTACGGGCCGGTCGGCGCCGGCGAAGGCGACCCGGGCTTCGTCTGGGTGCCGGCCGAGGCCGATCCGGCGTGGGACGACCTCGAAGGCGCGGCGCCCGGCTACGACCAGTACGTCGCGACCGCCGCGGTCCCGGCGCCGGGCGAGTACGCGCTCGCGTTCCGCGCGGCCTTCGAAGGCGGCGCGTTCGTGTGGTGCGACCTCGACGGCTCGGAGAACGGCTTCGATCCGGCCGAGACCGGCACCTTCACCGCCGAGCCCGGCGCCTGCGACGGCAGCCCCTGCGCCGCGGCGCCGGCGGCGAGCTGCGAGGGCGACGTCGCGGTGCGGCCGATCGCGCCCGGCGAGTGCACCGTCACCCCCGAGGGCCCCGAGTGCAGCTACGACGAGACGCGCGAAGACTGCGCCGCGCTCGGCGGCCGCTGCGACGCGGGCGCCTGCGTCGACCTGCCCGTCGCGCCCGGCGCGAGTGAGCTCGTCATCAGCGAGATCATGTACGACGCGATCGACCCGCTCGCCGACGCCGACGCGGAGTGGATCGAGCTCTACAACCCGAGCGACCGGCGCTTCACGCTCGCCGGCTGCGAGCTCTACGACGGCGGCGACAACAGCTCGCTGCTCGACGCGTTCTTCGTCGAGCCGGGCGCCTACGTGCTGCTCGCGCTGACCGACGACGTCGCGGTCAACGGCGGCATCACGCCCGACCTGATCTTCGGCAACGGGGTGCGCCTCGGCAACGAAGGCGAGCTGCTCGGGCTGCGCTGCAACGGGGTCGTCGTCGACACCGTCGACTACGGCGCGCCCGGCTTCCCGCCGTCGCCGGCCGCTCGCTGAGCCTCGACCCGCGCGCCTTCGACGCCGACGCCAACGACCGCTGGCCCGGCTGGTGCCCGGCGACGGCGCCCTACTTCAACGCCGGCGCGCCCGGCACCCACTACGGCACCCCCGGCGCGGCGAACCCCGCCTGCCCGGCGCCGACCCTCGACTACTGCCGCCTCGAGAGCCCCGCGATGCTGCGCGCCGAAGCGGGCTCGACCTTCCCGGTGGTGGGCGTCGTCTACGAAGAGAGCCTCACCGACGGCGAGCCGGCCGCGGTGGCGATCGACGGGCTCGTCGCCCAGGCCGGCGTCGGCCCCGACGGCAGCGACCCGCTCGGCAACGCGGCGTGGCAGTGGACGGCGGCGGCGCCCGATCCGGCGTGGAACGGCGCGGGTGAAGACGCCGGCCGCGACGGCTACCGCGCGACGGTGACCGTGCCGGCCGCCGGGGAGTACGACATCGCGGTGCGGGCGAGCCTCGACGGCGGCGCGACCTGGATCTACTGCGACCTCGCGCCCGGCTCGGCCGACGGCTACCAGATCGGCCGCGCGGGCGCGCTCTCGGCGTTCCCGGTCGGCGGCGACCCCTGCGAAGGCGTCACCTGCGACCCGCTGCCCCCGCGCTGCAACGCGGCCGGCGACGGGCTCATCACCGTCGACGGCGCCGGCGTCTGCGCCTCGCCCGACGGGCAGGCCGAGTGCCAGTACAACGAGCGCGTGCTGCCCTGCGGCGGTGACCAGCGCTGCCGCGACGGACAGTGCTACCTGCCCGCCCCGACGCCCAATGTCGGCGAGCTGGTCGTCAACGAGATCTTCTACGACGCGACCGGCGTGCTCGGCGACAACGACGCCGAGTGGATCGAGCTCTACAACCTGAGCAACCGCGGCCTCGGCCTCGACGGCTGCGTGCTCGCCGACGCCGACGGCAACAGCGCCCCGCTCGACGGGATCAACATCGCCGCCGGCGCCTACGCGGTGATCGCGCGCAGCGCCAACCCCGCGGTCAACGGCGGCCTCGCCGCCGCCGGCACCTTCAACTTCGGCCTCGGCAACGAGGGCGACCGGGTCGAGCTGCGCTGCGGCGCGACGGTCATCGACGGGGTCACCTACGACGTCGGCGGCCAGTTCCCGCCGGCCGCCGGCTACAGCCTCTCGCTCGACCCCGGCGCGACCGCGGCCGAGAACGACGCCGGCGCCCGCTGGTGCCGCGGCGTGCGCGTCTACTTCCAGAACGCGGGCGGCGACCAGTACGGCACCCCCGGCGCGATGAACCCCGCCTGCCCGCGGGTCACCGCCTGCCGGCTGACCATGCCGCTCGACGCGACCGTCGCCCCCGGTGAGCCGGTCGAGGCGGCGGCGCTCTTGACCGTCGCCGGCCTCACCGACGCCACCCCCGGTATCGACGCCGACGTCCGCCTCCGCAACGCCGTCGGCTACGGCCCCACCGGCAGCCAGCCGAGCGACCCGCGCTGGATCTGGCTGCCCGGCCGCGCCGACGCCGCCTGGAACAACGCCGGCGGCGCCGATCGCTACCTCGGCACGCTCGTCGTGCCCGCGCCCGGCCGCTTCGACGTCGCGTTCCGGTTCAGCGCCGACGACGGGCGCAGCTTCACGTACTGCGACCGTGACCCCGGCTCGGCCGACGGCTATCAGCCGGCGATGGCCGGGCACCTCGTCGTCGCCGTGCCCGGCGCGGTCTGCGAGCCCAACCCCTGCATCGACCCGCCGGCCGACCGGTGCGTCGACGCGATGACCCGCACGGTCTACCCCGCCGAGGGCACGTGCAGCGATCCGGGCGACGGCGGCTTCGGCTGCGAGTACATGCCCGTCGTCGAGGTCTGCGAGAACGGCTGCCTCGACGGCGTCTGCATCGGCGCCGGCGACCCCTGCGAGCCCAACCCCTGCGACCGCCCCCCGCCCGCCGTCTGTGAAGGCGACACCCGCGTCAGCTTCGGCGCGATCGGCGCCTGCCGCGTCGAGGTCGACGCGGCGGTCTGCGACTACCAGCGCGCCGAAGAGGTCTGCCCGGTCGGCTGCGCGGCCGGCGTCTGCCTGCTCGCCGAGCCCCGGGCGCCGGCGCCCGGTGAGCTCGTCATCAGCGAGATCATGTACGACCCCCACGACGGCCTCGAAGACAACAACGCCGAGTGGTTCGAGCTCTACAACACCACCGACGACCCGCTCACCATCGAGGGCTGCACCTTCGCCGACGCCGGCGCCAGCGAACCCGCCGCGCCCGCGGTCGTGCCGCCGCGCACCTACGTCGTCTTCGCCCGCAGCGCCGATCCGGCGCTCAACGGCGGCCTCGCGCCGGTCGGGACCTTCCGCCTCGCGCTCAACAACGGCAACGACACCCTCACCCTGAGCTGCGCCGACACCGTCATCGACACCGTCAGCTACGACGAGCAAGGCGGCTTCCCGCCGGTCTCGGCGTTCTCGATCCAGGTCCGCGCCGGCGCGCTCGACGCGGCGAGCAACGACGACCCGGCGAGCTGGTGCCCCGCGCGCACCCGCTACCTCGAGGCCCCCGCGCAGTGGGGCTCGCCCGGCCGCGCCAACCCGCCGTGCGACGAGACCGTCGACTTCTGCCGCCTGCAGTTCCCCACCGACATCGACGCCGAGTTCGCCACCGTCGAGAGCTTCTATGGCCGCGTCTACGAAGAGGGCGTCACCGATCTGACGCCCCGCAACGACGGCACCGGCCTCTTCCGCGCGCAGTTCGGCTACGGGCCCGACCAGAGCCAGCCGAGCCAGAGCCCCGACTGGACCTGGCTCAACGCCTTCCCCGAGGCCGCCTACGACGGCGCGATCCCGCCCGGCGAGCGCAACAACGACGAGTACCGCGTCGACCTCGTCATCCCCGAGCCCGGCGAGTACGACGTCGCGTTCCGCTTCAGCATCGACGGCGGGCGGAGCTGGCTGTACTGCGACGCCGGCGACGCCGGCTCCTCGGACGGCTACCGCGTCGAGACCGCCGGCGCGCTCACCGCGCTCCCCCCGGCGAGCCCCTGCGACCCCAACCCCTGCGACACGCCGCCCGCCGACGCCTGCGAGGGCAACGTCGCCGTCGTCTACCCCGAGATCGGCGCCTGCGCCCCCGACGCCCGCGGCCTCGCCGCCTGCGAGTATGCCCCCCAGCGCATCGACTGCGGCGCCGAAGGCAGCGTCTGCGTCGGCGGCGTCTGCGGCGGCGCCCGTGGCCCCCTGCCCGGCGAGATCGTCATCACCGAGGTCATGTACGACCCCCACGGCGCGCTCGCCGACGCGACCGCCGAGTGGATCGAAGTGCACAACGTCACCGACCAGCCCCTCGCGCTCGACGGCTGCGAGATCGCCGACTCGGCCAGCGGCGTCCCGATCGTCGGCGTCGAGATCGCGCCCCGCGGCTACCTCGTCTTCGCCAACTCGAACAACCCGGCCGTCAACGGCGGGATCATCGACGTCGCGACCGTCTTCGACTTCGCGCTCACCAACAGCGGCGACACCGTCAACCTGCGCTGCGGCGCCGTCCTCATCGACGCCGTCAGCTACGACGACGGGATCACCTTCCCCAACGCGCAGGCCGCCTCGATCAGCCTCGACGTCAACCGCTACTCCGCCGCGCTCAACGACGACGGCGCCGCGTGGTGCCTCGCCGTCGACGTCTACCACGCGCCCTCCGGCCAGCTCGGCACCCCCGGCGCGCCCAACCCCGCCTGCGGCGCGATCGACCCCTGCGACCCCGACCCCTGCCTGCCCGCGCCCGCCGCGTTCTGCGAAGGCGACCTCGCCATCAGCTACGGCCCCACCCGCTGCGAAGCGGTCGACGGCCAGGCGCAGTGCATCGCGCCCGAGGAGATCGTCGAAGACTGCGGCGACGGCGGCTGCGTCGACGGCCAGTGCAGCGCCGACGTCGCCCGCGCGCCGCTGCCCGGCGAGCTCGTCATCACCGAGGTCATGGGCGACCCGATCACCCTCGACGACAACTTCGCCGAGTGGTTCGAGGTCTACAACCTCACCGACGACGCCATCGACCTCGACCTCTGCGAAGCCCGGGACGCCGTCAACGGCGCCGCCATCCGCGACGTCGTCATCGGCCCCGGCGGGTACGCGCTCTTCGCCCGCTCCGCCGATCCGGCGCGAAACGGCGGGCTCGTGCCCGACGCCGTCTTCAACTTCACGCTCAACCAGGCCGGCGACCGGGTCGCCATCCTCTGCGGCGGGGTCGTCATCGACGAGATCGACTACCGCCTCGCCGGCTTCCCCCCGCCCACCGCGGGCGTCGCGATCCAGCTCGACGCCGAGCTCTACGACGCCGACCTCAACGACCTCGGCGAGGCGTGGTGCCCGGCGGTCGCGGCGTACATCGACCCGCCGCGCAACCTCGGCACGCCCCGCCAGCCCAACATCCCCTGTGACGTCGCGCCCGTCTGTGACGGCGTCGTCTGCGCCGATCCGCCCGCGGACTTCTGCGAGACCGACACCGTCGCCGTCGCCTACGACGCCATCGGCGTCTGCGACGACACCAGCGGCGAGCCCGTCTGCGAGTACGACTTCGAGTTCATCGACTGCGAGCTCGAAGGCCGCGTCTGCGCCGACGGCGCCTGCGTCGCCGCGGGCGCCGTCCCGCAGCCCGGCGACGTGATCTTCACCGAGATCATGTACGACCCGCACTACGCGCTCGCCGACGACGGCGCCGAGTGGTTCGAGCTCTACAACCGCAGCGGCCGGGAGCTCGAGCTCGGCGGCTGCGTGCTCGCGGTCAGCGGCCAGCCCCTCACGCACGTCATCGCCGACCTCACCTTCCAGGCCGACGACTACGCGCTCTTCGCCAACAACGCCGATCCGGCGCGCAACGGCGGGCTCGCCAACATCTCGGGGATCGTGCCCTTCCCGCTCCCCAACGGCGGCGCCACCCTCACCCTCACCTGCAACGGCGCCGAGATCGACGCGGTCGCCTACGACAACGGCCTCAGCTTCCCGCCCGGCCGGGCCGTCGCGCTCAACCTGCACCCCGGCGAGTACGACGCCGCCGCCAACGACCTCGGCCGCAACTGGTGCTCGGCGCAGGCCGTCTACTTCGCCGATCCCACCGGCAACGCCGCGCAGGACCACCTCGGCACCCCCGGCGCCGACAACCGCCTCTGCCCGGTGCTCGACACCAACGTCGACTACTGCCGGTTCAACTTCCCCGTCGCGCCCACCGTCATCCAGCCGCAGCCCGGGCAGTTCCTCGACGTGTACGGCATCGTCTACGAGGCCGGCATCACCGACCGCAGCCCGTTCTCCGACATCGAGCCCCGCCTCGTCGGCCAGGCCGGCTTCGGCCCCCGCGGCAGCGACCCGACCGGCAACCTCCAGTGGCAGTGGACCAGCGCGCTCACCAACCCCGGCTGGAACGGCCAGCAGCGCGGCGAGCCCAACAACGACGAGTACCAGGCCGCCATCGACGTCGGCTTCATCAACAACGGCGACTACGACATGGCGTACCGCTTCACCCTCGACGACGGCGAGACCTGGACCTACTGCGACCTCGACGGCTCCCCCAACGGCTACTCGCCCGCGCAGGCCGTCGACCTCACCATCGCCGGCGACCCCTGCCGCAACGCCCAGTGCTTCAACCCGCCGCCCGCCTTCTGCGAGAACCCGACCACCGTCGCGTTCTACGGCGGCAACGGCCAGTGCGTCGTGCAGAACGACCAGCCGGTCTGCCAGTACGAGATCAACTTCCGCTCGCCCTGCCAGGCCGGCCAGACCTGCGTCGCCAGCGAGTTCGGCGCCAACTGCCAGTGACCCCCGCCCGCCCCGCGGTTGAACAAACCGCGCCCCTCCCCTGATTGTAGGAGCGACCCCCCACCCGGAGGCGCTCCTTGGACATCGCCCACCACCGCGACCTGCCCGCCCTCGGCGCCGCCACCCACCTCGTCGGTGGCTGGACCCGCCTCATCCCCCTGCTCTGCGCCCTCGCCGGCACCCTCGGCGCGCTCTTCGCCGCCGACGCCCTCCTCGCCCCCGAACACCGAATCAACACCCTGCTCTGGCAGCGCGGCCCCACCCAGCCGCTGACCCTCGCGCTCTTCTTCTGGGGCGCCGGCCACCTCCTCCGCCGCGCGATCGTGCAAGCCGGCGAACACCGCGCGCTCACCGTCTGCCGCCAGCTCCTCTGGCACGGCGCCCCCGACCGCGACGAGCTCCTCGGCCGCCTCGACGCCCTCGCCCGCCTCCGCGACACCCTCGCCGGCGACGTGCTCTACGCCGTGCTCAGCTACTTCCGCGCCCAGCACCCCACCCGCGACGAGCTCCTCGAATCGGCCCGCCAGGCCATCGACCGCGCCCACGACCGCGTCGACGCCGAGTGGCGCCCCCTCACCGCCGCCATGTGGCTCCTCCCCCTCTCCGGCTTCCTCGGCACCGTCGTCGGCATGGCCGCCGCCATCGGCAGCTTCGACGGCGTCATCACCGGCGGCGGCGGCGACCTGCAAGCGCTCGTGCCCGCCGTCGCCGGCCTCGCCACCGCCTTCGACACCACCCTGCTCGCGCTCGCGCTCGTCGTCCCCCTCAAGCTCTGCGAGGTCGCCCTCGACGGCCGCGACCGCCGCCTCGTCGACCGCATCGACCGCGACCTCGGCGCCGGCTACGTGCAGCGCCTCGACCTCGCCGGCCTCGCCCAGCACGGCGCCGCCGCCGACGCCCTCGAACAGCAGGCCGAGACCATCGAGCGCATCGAGCGCAGCCTCACCGCCATCGACCGCGCCCTCGCCGGTCTCGCCGGCCGCCTCGACGGCCTCCCCCCCCTCGACGAAGCCCTCACCGCCGTCGTCGCGCTCGCCACCACCACGCGCGCCGCGCTCCCCCGCATCGAAGCCGAGCTCGCCACCCTCCGGGCGCAGGGCGAAGCGCCGATCGTCATCCGCCGCGGTGAGAGTTCATGAGCCGCCGCAGGCGCGACGAGCGCCGCGACGCCGAAGCCTTCGGCACCTCGCTCGCCGACATCCTCACCACCGCGCTCGGCTGCGTGCTGCTCCTCTTCCTCGTCGCCGTCATGCACATCCGCGGATCCCTCGACCGCGCGCAGGCCGCGCTCGTCGCCGAGGCCGACCGCCGCGCCGCCGCCGAGACCGAGCGCCGCGCCGCGCTCGACCGCCGCCGCGCCGCCGAAGACGCCGCCCGCCGCGCCGCCGCCGAGACCCGCGGCGCCGAAGACGCGCTCACCCTCGCCCGCACCGAGCGCGACGCCCTCATCGCCGAGCGCGACGCGCTCCTCGCCGACCGCGAGGCGCTCATCGCCGCCGCCGCCGCCGCCCAGACCCGCGCCGAACACCTCGAAGGCGCCGCCCGCGACGCGCTCGCCGGCCTCGACCCTCGCACCGCCCGCCCCGTCGACCTCGTCCTCGTCGTCGACGGCACCCGCTCCATGCGCAAGAGCCTCGACGCCACCCGCGACAACCTCCGCGCCACCCTCGACGCGCTCCGCGTCGTCAGCCCCACCGCCCGCATCGGCGCCGTCGTCTTCCGCGACCGCCGCGAACCCCCCGACCTCCGCCTCGAGACCGCCCCGCTCACCGCCTCCGAAGCCACCCTCGGCCGCTTCCTCGCCGGCATCGAAGCCACCAGCACCGCCGTCGACGACGACGCCCCCGAGTGGCTCTGCGGCGGCCTCGCCGCCGCCATCGCCGCCGACTGGCGCCAAGACGCCATCCGCCTCGTCATCGTCGCCAGCGACGCCGCCGCCGACGACCCCGGCGCCGCGCCCTGCCTCGAAGACGCCCGCCGCTTCGCCGCCGCCGGCGGCCGGATCCACGTCGTCACCACGCGCCCCCCCGCCCGCCTCGCCCGCCAGATCCGCCGCCAGCACGCCGCCATCGCCGCCGCTGGCGACGGCATCCACGTCGACGGCGGCGACGCCGAAGCCCTGCTCACCGAGGTCCTCCGCGCCGCCTTCCGCGAGCGCACCGCCGCCCCCATCGAGCGCCTCCGCCGCGCCGTCGACGCCGCGCCCGCAGCGCCGGCCCCCGAAGATCCCATCGACGAAGATCGACCCTGATCAAGCCGCCCGCGCCTGCACATCGATACCCCGCCGGGGGCGTCGCGCACCCGGCAGCCCGGCCGCTCGCTCTCCCCTCAGGCTTCGACGACCCCCGGTCGCCGCGGCCTCGAAGCAGCCGGGCAGCGCGACCGCCGCTCTCCCCTCATCAGGCGGCCGCGCGCCCCGACCGGCGGCCTCCGGGATGCACCCCGGAGGTCGCCGGTCTCTCCCCGCTCGCCTCCTCGAAGACCCACAGCACCCGCCCCTCCGCCGTCATGCCCTCCGCGTAGCGCGCCCCCGGCCGCAGCGACCGGAACGACGGCTGCGCGATCAACGCGCTCGCCCGCTCCGCGCAGCGCGGCCCCGGCTCGATCACCACCAGCACGCAGCGCGCGCGCCGCACCACGTCCCACCCCGCGTGCACCGCGATCGCCGGCCGCGCGAGCAGCACCTCCGCCGCGACGAAGCGCCGCTCGATCGAGGCCCCCCGCCCGGCGTCGAAGCGCGTGATCGCGCCGACGAGCACCGCGAGCAACCCCGCGACCGCGCCCTCCGCGCCCCCCAGCGCCCCCCCCGCGAGCGCGAGCGGGACCGCCCACATCACGCCGGTCAGCACCCGCCCCGCCCCCGGCAGGCGGTCATCGCGGCGACGCAGGATCGAATGGCTCTCGTGGGTCAGACCGAGCATGGCGCCTCCTTTTGTGGGGCCGAGGACGGCACCCGGCGACCGGGCCAGATTGCGAGTGACATGCCATCCGCGGCGCGGTGGAAGCAGGCATCCAGGTAGAGGGAGGCGTCACGCGACGTCACACGACGAGGCCCGGAGAGGGCGGTGGGACGCGGCGGATGACGGGGCGGGCGCCCGGGAGGGTGGGGGGAAACCCCCGCGGATCGTGTGGGACCCGCGGGGCGCCGGCTCAGCGGCGGCGCCGGCTCAGCCCGTCGGCGTCGCCGGCTCAGCGGCGGCGGCGGCTCAGCGACGGCGGCGGCGCGCAGCGCGGCGCAGGCGCGAGCCCAGAGCCCGCGAAACGCGCCCAGCCAGCGCCGCCCCCGCGCGCGCCCTGGCGCGGCGGCGAGACGGTGCAGCCGCTCGCGGCCGACGAGCCGGCGACGAGGTCGCCGTCATCCCCGCCGCGCCGCGCCGTTGCCGCGCCGCGTCGTCCGCCGCGCCGCCCTGGCTGCTCGTGAAGCTCGGGCGGGGCGGCGCCACGAAGCCATCGGCGCCAGGGCCGTCGCCGCCGTCCGCGTCGCCCTCGCCCGCCGCGTCACCCGCGCCGTCGCCGGGCGGGGTCGGGGTCGGGCACGGTCGGATCGGTCCCGTTCTCCACCTCGCGGCCGTCGCCGACCCCGTCGCCGTCGGTGTCGTCGTCGAACGGGTCGGTCCCGTACAGCACCTCCTCGGCGTCGGTCAGGCCGTCGCTCATCGCTGTCGCGCAGCCCCGGATCGCCGTCGCCGGGCTCACCCTCACCCTCGCCCTCATCGCCCTCGCCCTCACCTCACCCCCCTCCCCTCACCCTCGCCCTCGCCCTCGCCCTCGCCTCGCCCCCTCCCCTCGCCCTCGCCCCGCCTCGCCCTCGCCCTCCCCTCGCCCTCGCCCTCGCCCTCGCCCTCGCCCTCGCCCTCGCCCTCGCCCTCGCCCTCGCCCTCGCCCTCGCCCTCGCCCTCGCCCCTCCCGCCCTCGCCCTCACCCTCGCCCTCACCCTCGCCCTCGCCCTCCCTCGCCCTCACCCTCGCCCTCGCCCTCGCCCTCGCCCTCGCCGCCCTCCCCGTCGGGCACGCCGTCGTTGTCATCGTCGGTGTCCTCGTCGTCGCAGATCCCATCCAGATCCGCGTCGCCGATCTCCAGCTCCAGGCACAGCGCGATCGCCGCCTCGAGCAGCCCCCGCTCGTCGGCGTCCGGCACCCCGTTCCCGTTCGCGTCGCTGTCGGCGTCGTCGCAGATCCCATCGAGGTCGAAGTCACCGATCCCCAGCTCGACGCACGCCGCGACCGCCGCCGCGAGCAGGCCACCGTCGTCGGTGTCGACCCGATCGTCGGCGTCGTCGCAGATCCCATCCAGATCGATGTCACCGATGTCGAGGTCGAGGCACAGCTCCACCGCGGCCGCGAGCAGGCCCCGCGCGTCGTCGTCGGCGACCCCGTCGCCGTCGCTGTCCCGATCGACCCCGTCACACACCCCGTCCAGATCGGCGTCGAGCAGCTCGAGCTCGAGGCACAGCTCCAGCCCGAGCCCGAGCAGCCCACGACCGCCCCCGTCTCCATCCGGGCAGGCGTCACCCACCCCGTCACCGTCGCCGTCCTCCTGACCCGGGTTGGCGACGCCATCGCAGTTGTCGTTGTTGTCACAGATACCGTCGCGGTCGCTGTCGCCCCCGAGCACCACGCACAGCGCGAGGCCGAGGTCGAGGTCGAGCAGGCCCGCGGAGGCGGGCGCGGCGGCGAGGAGCGCGCCCGCCACGAACGAGGTCGTCGTGATGCGGCGCAGGCGGCGAGGATTGCGGATCTTCATGACTGGCTCCCTTGCAGCGGCCGCAGCGCGACCGCGGTCTCCGGCGCCAGGGGTCCCGCCCGGCGCCGATCGGCGTCTTCGTCTGGTTGGGGGGCTCCATCAGCCGCGAGCAAAACGTCACAGTCGCGCCGCTCGCTCACCGATCGAGATCGTGATCCCGTGCCGTCACACTTTTGATCATCCGGCTCGGGATGAGGCCGCTGCCCCATTCGTCAGCGTCACGAAGACGGGTTTGCAGCCGTCGTGCCACGCAGTTGTGTGACATAGATTTGGTCCAGTTCACGTTTTGTGACTTGTCTGGAGACAAGGAGGAATGCGGCTTTTGAGTGTCTTGTCACATTGAGGCCATCGCCTCGACCCGCGCCGAGCCCGAGATCCAGACCCGCCGACGCCACCGGCCGCCCACGCCGCCGCGGGGGAACCCCCGCGCCCCCCGTGGGATCCCCCCCACGGATCACGCCGCGGCCCCCGGCCACGCCTGTCACAAATGATCGGGGAGAAAAACACGGACCCCGCGGCGGCCGGACCCAGGGAGGGGGAGCCCGTCCGCCGCGGGGCCGACCCGGGCGCGCGCCACTGGGACCAGCGCGCGCCGAGCAGACCAGAAGAGCGCGCGTCAGCCGACCCCTGGCCCCCGCGCGCAGCGACGCCCCTTCACTGCACCGGCTGCAGCTCGGGCAACGCGAGGAACTCCACCCGCCGGTTGCGCGCCCGGTTCTCCGGGCTGTCGTTCGGCAGCAGCGGCCGCGTCTCCCCATAGCCCTCGTAGGTCAGCCGCGCCCGATCGATCCCCATGCCCACCAGGTAGTTGACCACCGCCAGCGCCCGCCGCTGGCTCAGCCGCAGGTTGACGTCGTCATCCCCCACGTCGTCGGTGTGGCCCTCGACCCGCACCCGCACCTCGGGCTGCGCCTGCAGCGACAACACCACGTCGTCGAGCACCCGCGCCCCCGCCGCGAGCAGCGCGTCCGAGCCCCGCTCGAACTCGATGCTGTACAGGATCACCGGCGAATCGGGCGCGAAGACATAGGTCGGCCGCTGATCGGGGCAGCCGTCCTCGTCGCGGAAGCCATTGGGCGTCTCCGCCATCCGCGGGCAGCGATCGACCCCATCGAGCACCCCGTCGCCGTCGTCGTCCCCATCCGGGCAGCCATCACCGTCCTCGAAGCCATCCCGATCCTCCGCCTGATGCGGGCACCGATCCAGCGCGTCCTCGACCCCGTCGCCGTCGTTGTCCGCGTCCGGGCAGCCATCGTCGTCCTGGAAGCCATCCCGATCCTCCGCCTCCCCCGGGCAGCGATCGACCGCGTCGGCGATGCCATCCCCGTCGTTGTCGGTCTCCGGGCAGCCATCCAGATCATCGAAGCCATCCAGATCCTCCGCCCGATCCGGGCAGGCATCCACCGAGTCCGCCACCCCGTCCCGATCGGCGTCCCGCCCCCCGCCCGGCGCGAAGTCCACCCCCGCGAACACCCGCCACGCCGGCACCCCCACCCGACCCCCGATCCCCAGCTCACCGCCCGCCAGCAGCCCCACCGGCCCGACGCCCACCCGCATAGCACCCCGCACCCCGTACCCCGGCACCGCGTCGGTCACCGGCACCTCCGCCGTGCCCTCCGCCAGCACCACCAACGCCTCCGCCGGCAGCACCGCGTACCGCCCGCCCAGCCCCGCCACCAGCGCCTGCCCATCCTCCGACCCCGCGAACTCTCCCCGCTCCCCGAACGCGAACCCCACGTTCGCCACCACCGCGCCCGCCCCGAAGCCCCGATCGGCGAACACCGTCGCGCTCGCCCCCACCGCGTCCCGCCCCGCCAGCGCGTCCGCGTCCCCCGTCGGCAGCGTCACCCGCACATCCAGCCCCAGCCCCATCGGATCGAGCGCCCGATCGAACAGCGCATACCGCCCCCGCAGCGCCACGTCCCCCACCGCCGTCTCCGCGATCTCCTCCGCGAAGTCGTCCCCCACCGCCCGCGCCACCACGACCGGCACCTCCACCTCGGCCATCAGCCGATCCACCACCCCGACCCCCACCCGCAAGAACAGCCCCTGCTCCGCCTCGATCACCGCCAGCCGCTCCGTCGCCCGATCATCCCGATCGACCAGCCGCACCGGCTCCGCCGCGTAGTGCCAGATCGCGCTCATCGAGAGCTGAAGCGGCGGCAACGTCGGCGAACCCAGCAACGTCACCGCGCCCGAATCCACCCCCGCCGGCACGAAGCGCTGCGCGTCGAACGCCCGCGCCCCCGTCGGCAGCGCCACCGCCAGCAGCGCCAGGAGCGCCGCCAGCCGCCCCGCCGAGAACCGCGCGATCAACCGCACCATCCGCGCCCGCGCCCCCGCCCGCTCCGCGCCCACCGGACCCGACGCCACCGCGTCATCGACCCCCCGCGCCCGCCGCCGCAGCCCCACGCCCATCGGCGCCGCCGAGTCATCCACCCCCCGCACCCGCCGCCGCAGCCCCACGCCCACCGCCAGCAACGCCAGCAGCCCCGCCCAGCCCGCGCCCCCGCCCGGCGCCGCCTGACAACCCCCGCCCGCCGCGACCACATCCAGCGGCCGCCGATGCCCCGGATGGTCCTCCGGCCGCAGCGGATCGGTCCCCGCGTCGACCTCGGCCCCATCCTCGAAGCCATCCCCGTCGCTGTCCTCCGCGTTCGGATCGGTCCCCGTCCCCCCCGCGCCCGCCTCCTCACCATCGCTCAAGCCATCGTCATCGCTGTCCTCATCGAGCGGGTTCGTCCCGAGATCCCGCTCCGCGCCATCGCTCAAGCCATCCCCGTCGCTGTCCGCCCGATCCGGCGCCGTCCCGAGCTGCACCTCCGTCGCGTCGTCGATCCCATCCCCATCGGTGTCCCCCCGCCGCGGATCCCCCCCCACCGCCGCCTCGGCCCCATCGAGCAAGCCATCATCGTCGCTGTCGGGATCGAGCGGATCGGTCCCCGCCGCGCGCTCCGCCTCATCGGCGAGCCCATCCCCGTCGTCGTCCTCGTCACACGCATCCCCCGCCCCGTCCCCGTCCGCGTCCCCCTGCGCCGGATCCGCCACCCGCGGACACAGATCCGCCGCGTCCGCCACCCCGTCCCCGTCGTCGTCCTCGTCACACGCGTCCCCCATGCCATCCCCATCGGTGTCCCGCTGATCCCGATCGGCCACCGTCGGGCACACATCGGCCGCGTCCTCGATCCCATCATCGTCCGCGTCCGGATCGCACCCATCGCCCGCCCCATCCCCATCGCTGTCCCGCTGCGCCCCGTTCGCGACGGTCGGGCAGTTGTCTTCACCATCGACGATCCCATCATCATCGTCGTCGACGTCGCACGCATCCCCCCGTCCGTCTCCCTCGAGATCGGCCTGATCGGGGTTTGCGAGCTGCGGACAGTTGTCGGCGACGTCCTCGATCCCATCACCATCATCATCATCGTCGCACGCATCACCCACCCCGTCCCCATCGGTGTCCTGCTGCGTCGGATCCGGCCGCGTCGGGCACAGATCCATCAGGTCGGGGAAGCCATCGTTGTCATCATCGGGATCACACGCGTCCCCCATCCCATCCCCATCCCGATCCGCCTGCGCCGGATCCGCCACCGCCGGGCACACATCACGCCGATCGGGCACCCCGTCCCCGTCGTCGTCGTCATCACACCGATCCCCCCGCCCGTCCCCGTCGATGTCCTCCTGCCCCGGATCGGGCAGCCGCCGACACACATCCACCCCATCGGGCACCCCGTCGTTGTCATCATCGGGATCACACACATCCCCCGGCGCGTCCCCGTCGAGGTTCTGCTGCTCGCGGTTCGGCATCGCCGGGCAGTTGTCGAGCCCATCGCTCACCCCGTCGTCGTCGTCATCGGGATCACACGGATCACCGAGCCCGTCCCCGTCGCGGTCGACCTGATCGGGATCCGGCACGAGCGGGCACAGATCGACCCCATCGTCGACCCCGTCCCCGTCGGTGTCCGCGTCTCGATCACACGCGTCGGGGATGCCATCACCGTCCCCGTCCCGCCCGTCGTCCGAGAGCCGCGGACAGCCATCCTCCCCGTCGGGGATGCCATCTCCGTCGTCGTCCTCGTCGCACGCGTTCCCCCGGCCATCACCGTCGAGATCGATCTGCTGCGCGTTCGCCACCCCCGGGCAGTTGTCATCCGCGTCCTCCACCCCGTCCGCGTCCGCGTCGGTGTCGCACACATCGCCGATGCCATCCGCGTCGGCGTCGAGCTGATCGGGATCGGCGTCCCGCGGGCAGCCATCATCGGGATCGGCGACGCCATCGTCGTCATCGTCCTCGTCGCAGGCGTCCCCCGCCCCGTCCCCGTCGGTGTCCCGCTGCCCCGGATCGGCCGCGAGCGGGCAGAGATCGTCCCCGTCCGCGACCCCGTCGCCGTCGTCGTCGTCGTCGCACGCATCACCCACGCCATCGCCATCGCTGTCCCGCTGATCGGGATCGGCCACCCCCGGACACACATCGCCGATGTCATCGACCCCGTCGCCGTCGTCGTCGACGTCGCAGGCATCCCCGATGCCATCGCCATCGGCGTCGAGCTGCTCGGGATCGACCTCCCGCGGGCAGCCATCGTCCCCGTCGAGCACCCCGTCGCCGTCGTCGTCGCCGTCACACGCGTCCCCGAGCCCATCCCCATCGGTGTCGAGCTGCATCGGATCGGGCACCATCGGGCAGTCATCGACCTGATCGTCGACCCCGTCGCCATCGCTGTCGCGATCGGCGTCGCACGCGTCGCCGATGCCATCCCCGTCGCGGTCGCGCTGCATGGGATCGCGCACCGTCGGGCACAGATCGTCCCCGTTCGCGACCCCGTCGCCGTCCCGATCGTCGTCGCAGGCATCGCCGACGCCATCCCCGTCGAGGTCGCGGTCGAGCGGGTCGCGCGCGAACGGGCACGAGTCGTCGACATCCGGCACGCCGTCGTTGTCATCGTCGCTGTCGCAGGCGTCGCCGAAGGTGTCCTGATCGCTGTCGCGCTGATCGGGATCCGCCGCGTCGGGGCAGATGTCTTCGCCGTTGCCGAGCCCGTCGCCGTCGCGGTCGTCGTCGCAGCCATCGCCGATGCCATCCCCGTCGGCGTCCGGCTGCATGGGATCAGCCACCCCCGGACACAGATCGTCCACGTCGGCGACGCCGTCGCCGTCCCGATCGTCGTCGCACGCGTCACCGACGCCATCACCGTCGGTGTCGCGCTGCTCGGGATCGGCCACCAGCGGGCAGACATCGTCGCGGTCGAGGACGCGATCGTTGTCATCGTCGACATCGCAGCGATCCCCGCGCCCGTCGCCGTCGGTGTCGCGCTGCGCGGGATCGGCGATCCGCGGGCAGACATCGGCCGCGTCGGGCACGCCGTCGTCGTCGTCGTCGTCGTCGCAGGCGTCACCCGCGCCGTCCCGGTCGAGGTCGCTCTGATCGGGATCGGCCACCGCCGGGCAGACATCGTCGACGTCGGCGACGCCGTCCTGATCGTCGTCGAAGTCGCAGGCGTCACCCGCCCCGTCCCCGTCGCCGTCGCGCTGCTCGGGATCGGCCACCGCCGGGCAGACGTCGAAGTCATCGGGCACCCCGTCGCCGTCGGCGTCGGGCGCGTCCGAGCACGCGAAGCCCGGCTGCCCCATGCCGCCCGACGCCTGATCGGGGTTCGCCACCCGCGGGCAGTTGTCGACCGCGTCGGGCACCCCGTCGCCGTCGTCGTCGTCGTCGCACGGATCACCCGCGCCGTCCCCGTCGAAGTCACCCTGCCCCGGGTTCGCCACCCGCGGGCAGTTGTCGCCGTCGTCGGCGAGCCCGTCGTTGTCATCGTCCCCGTCGCAGGCGTCACCCTGCCCGTCCCCGTCGCTGTCGCGCCCGTCGTCGGCGAGCAGCGGGCAGCGATCCAGACCATCGACGATGCCATCGTCGTCGTCGTCCTCGTCGCACGCGTCACCGTCCCCGTCGCCGTCGGTGTCGACCTGCACCGGATCGAAGACCCGCGGGCAGAGATCGACCCCATCGGCGATACCATCGCCGTCGTCGTCGTCGTCGCACGGATCCCCCCGCCCGTCGGCGTCGCTGTCGGTCTGGTCGGGGTCACCGGTCAGCGGGCAGTTGTCCTGCCCGTCGGCCACGCCGTCGCCGTCGTCGTCGCCGTCGCAGGCGTCGCCCCGCCGGTCGCCGTCGGTGTCGCGCTGATCGGGGTTGGCCGCGTCGGGACAGTTATCGGCGTCGCAGAAGCCGTCGCCGTCGCGATCGGCGAGCAGGATGAGCTGAAGCGGCGTGCAGTCGGGCTGCGGCTGCGCCGCGGCCGGCGTGGTGAGCAGGCAGGCGAGCAGGCAGACGAACACGAACAGCGCGGCGTGCCCCGCGCGGGACGAGCGGATGTTCATCGATGACTCCGTGGTGGTGGAGCGGTGGTGGTGGTGGCGACCGGGCGCGCGCTCAGGCGCTCGCGAGCATCCGGCCGATGCGGTGGGCGGCGATGGCGTCGAGCAGCGTGTCTTCGAGCCGGCGCAGCGCGTCGAGCCCCTTGCCGAGCCGCGCCGCCGCGCCCGCCGTGATCAGGCGCGGGCCGACGCACGGATCCTCGAACGCGGTCATCACCACCACCGGCGTATCGCCGACGGCGTCGATCACCGCCCCGAGCGCGTCGAGCCCCCACTCGTCGGGCAGGAAGAAGTCGAGCAGCACGACCTGCGGGTTGAACTCTTCGAGCACCGGCGCGACGTGCGCGAGCCGGGAGACATGGCGCAGGCGGAACCGCACCTGCCGGGCGCGGGCGAGGCAGAGCTGCACGAGCACGGCGTCTTGCAGATCGCCCTCGACGAGGAGGACATCGATGGTCTCGGGCGCGCTCGACTTCAGGGCAGACATGGTGATCCCTCACTGCGTGGCCGGGGCCGGGGGGCGGCCTCACGGGAAGACGCGAAACGTCGCGGCGAGCACGAGCGCGCCGAGCATCGAACCGAGCACGGCGCCCGCGAGCGACCACGGCCACGGCGAATCGCGCTGCATCTCTCACCTCCCCAGGCAAGCGCAGATTTGTATCTGCAACCGATGTGCCGCGTGGAAAAGCCAATGAAAACAGTTGCTTTCCCCGGCGCCCCGTGGGGTTGCCCCCTCAGCGGCGCGTGGGGCCGACCCCACAGCCGCGACCTCTGCCCCGCGCTCGCCCCGCCCGCTCCCGACGACGGTTCGTGCCGCGACCGCGGGCACTGCCCGCCCGCCGTGCACGCGACCCGGGACCGCCCGCGCCCCGGCCGCCGCGGCAGCGGTTCGTGTCGCCACCGCCCGCGCCCTGCCCGCCGCGACGGCGGTTCGCTCAACCGCGCGCGGTGCTACACTCCCGCCGCTTGCACGACCTCGAAACCACCAAATGCGCGTGACCGCCCGCTCCCCGCCCCCGCCGGCGCGCGCCGCCGCGGCCCAGGCTCGCCGCGCCGCTCGCTGCGCCGCCCGCCTCGCCCGCCGCGTCGCTCGCCGCGCCTCGCCGCCGCTCGCCGCGCCGCTCGCCGCCCTCTTCGCCGTCTCGCTCGCCCTGGCGCTCGCCGCCGCCCCGGCCGCCGCCCAGGCGCCCGACCCCACGCTCCCGCGCCCGACCCCACGCTCCCCGCGCCCGACCCCACGCTCCAAGCGCCCGACCCCACGCTCCCCGCGCCCGACCCCACGCTCCCCGCGCCCGCGACCGACGCCGACCCGGCGCCCGACGCCGCCGCCGCCCCCGGCCCCCCGCCGTTCCGCCTCCTCCCCGGCCCCGACCGCGTCGACACCACCCGCCGCGCCCCCGCCATCGACGGCCTCACCGGCCTCGACCGCCTCCGCACCGCCGACCCCGGCCCCCTCGGCACCGTGCGCCTCCGCCTCGGCCTCACCTGGTTCGAAGCGCCCGACTTCCCCGCCGACGGCACCAAGAACGTCTTCACCGCCACCGATCTCGCGCTCGCCTTCACCCCGGTCGGCTTCGCCGAGCTCGCCCTCGCCGTGCGCGCCACCAGCAACGCCAACGACGGCGCCCTCCCCCGCGTCCTCCAGTCGGTCGGCGACATCACCCTCGCCGCCAAGCTCGGCGGCTTCGTCACCGACACCCTCGCGCTCGCGCTCATCGGCGAGCTCGCGCTCGTCGGCGTCGTCGGCGGCGGCGGCTTCGAAGGCGACGCGACGAGCCCCGCGCTCCGCGGCGTCGTCACCGCCGACTTCCTGCGCGGCTACGGCTTCCCCGCCCGCTTCACCTTCGGCCTCGGCTATGAATGGGAGAACCGCGAGGCCCTCTTCGCCGGCCGCCCCGGCGAGCCCGGCGTCATCGAAGAGTGGGGCCTGCAGAGCGCCCGCTACGACCGCGTCATGCTCGCGCTCGGCCTCGAAGTGCCGGTCATCGAGTACGCGAGCGCCTTCGTCGAGTACCACATCGGCACCCCGCTGCAGGTCGAGCTCACCCGCCGCGGCCCGGGCAGCAACAACTTCACCTTCGAAGCGGTGCCCCACGTCATCACCCCCGGCCTCCGCGTCTTCCCCGTGCCCGCGCTCGCCGTCGACTTCGCGTTCCGCTACGGCCTCTCCGACGACGTCTACACCGGCGTCACCGCGACCCCGCCCTGGTCGCTGATCGTCGGCCTCGCCTACACCATCGACCCCCGCCCCGAGGTCATCGAGCGCACCGTCGAGGTCCAAGCCCCGCCCCCGCCCCCGCCGGCCCGCGTCGCCGGACAGGTCATCGACGCCACCACCCGCCGCCCGCTCCCCGACGCCCGCGTCGCGTACCCCGGCGCCGACCGCGCCGCGCAGCTCACCGACGCCGAAGGCCGCTTCGGCGGCTACACCGTCGACGGCGAGCGCCTGCGCCTCGAAGCGAGCGCGCCCGGCTACCGCCCCGCGCTCGCCGAGGTCGCGATCACGCCCGGCGCCGAGGTCGTCGTGCCCTTCGAACTGCAACCCGACCCCGCCGCCCGCCCCGGCGCCGTCGAGGTGCGCGTCGTCGACGCCGCCGGCGCCCCGGTCGCCGCCGCGGTCACCGTCGGCGACGGCGGCGAAGCCACCGCCGAGCGCCCCTACCGCGCCGAGCTCCCCCCCGGCCGCCACGTCGTCACCGCCACCGTCGACGGCCACGCGCCGATCACCGAGTCCGTCGAGCTCCGCGCTGGCGAGACCACCCCGCTCCGCCTCACCCTCACCGGCGCCGCGAAGAAGGGCGCCCCGAAGAAGCCCGCCGCCGCGCCCAAACCCACCCGCGACGCGCCCCGCGCCACCGGCCCCCGCCACGACGGCCCCCGCGTCACCGTCACCGCGAAGTCGATCCGCCTCAAGCGCCCGATCCGCTTCGCCGCCGGCAGCGCCGCGCTCGACGCCGACACCCGCGCCACCCTCGACGCGCTCGCCGCCGCGCTCGCGAAGGTCCCCATCCGCCGGATCCGCATCGCCGCCCACACCGACAACCGCGGCGACCCCGCCGCGCTCGACCGCCTCAGCAACGAGCGCGCGCGCAACATCCGCGCCCACCTCACCGCCCGCGGCGTCGCCGTCGCCCGCCTGCAAGCCCGCGGCTACGGCGCGACGAAGCCGATCGCCCCCAACCTCACCGCCCGCGGCCGCGAGCGCAACGACCGCGTCGAGTTCGTGGTGCTCGAGTAGGCTGCTTGCCGCTGTGATGCACGCGGTCTACCCTCGCGCGTCCGCCCTGCCCCGGAGGTGAGATGACGATCTCCCGCATCACGCTCGAACACTTCACCACCTTCGGGCGGCGCCAACGGCACCGGCAAGACGCACCTGATGAAGGTCGCCTACGCCGCCTGTGACATCACCAAGACCGGGCAGCCCTTCGCCGAGAAGCTCGTCAGCGTCTTCCTGCCATCCGGCCGCGCGCTCGGCCGCCTCGTGCAGCGCCAAGGCTACGCCGATCTCATCGACCGCGCCTTCCTCCCGATCCTGCGCGGCCCCAAAGACAAACACCGCAAGGCGCTGCTCGACGCGCTGCAAGCGGCGATGGACGGCAAGGTCGTCGAGCGGCGCGAAGAGTTCTACCTCAAGAACGCGGGTCGGGGAGATGCAGCGGCGGGGCTGGCGGCAGGGGTGGCGGCGGGGCCGGGCGGGGGTCGGGGAGATGCAGCGGCGGGGCTGGCGTCGGGGGGTGGGGGTGGCGCCCTGTCGTGCCGGGTGAAGCGGCGCGAGCGAGCGGTGAAGGCTGTTGATGGGAGGCGCGAGGTGCGCGGCGAAAGGCACGAGCGGGCTTCACCCCCACCCCCCGCCGCCGGCCGCCCCGCGGGCACCGATGGCACGCCGACGGGCGGGAGGGGCGGTGATGCCATGGTGGGTGCGTGACCGGGCGAGGCAGGTAGTGATGCAGTGGTGGCATCGACCCATCGACCACTTTGTTGAGGTTCGGGGCGTGGGCTGGCAGAACGGCGACCGCCCGGGGTGGCTCGGCCTCTCGGTCGGGGTGGGCGGGCTGTGGTGGGGGCGGGCGTGGGGGGTTTGGGGTGCGGAGCGGGGTGGTGGTGTATCGGCGCGTAAACAGTGGCGCGCGGCTAACGGGTGGGTTGATCGAAGAGGTCGTCGGGCACAGGCCGGCCGGTGGAGCGCAGCCGCTCGGCGACGGCGTGCCAGTCGATGGGCGCGAGATCACTGCCGTACCACTCGATGAGGTTGGCTCGGCTGCGTTGCATGAACTGCTTCTCGGGGTCATAGGCGAGGCCGTAGTGATCGAGCACCGAGAAGGCCCAGGCGAGCATGTCGCCACCGTAGCGCGGTAGGGACCGAGTCGGCTGTTCTTCGGGTTTGAGCAGGAGGTTGAAACGGTTGACGAAGATCTCACCCGGATAGCGCGGGTAGGTCCGCATCCCATAGACGAGGTACTTGTGGCCCGGTGCCCGCACATGGAGCGGGTTGCGCTTCAACCACTGCTCGAAGCCCCGCAGCTCAGGTGTGTCGGCGTCGATGGTGAAACTGGAGGCGTACCACTGCAATCGCTCGGTGATCAGTCGATCGGCGAGAGGACCGTCGTAGGGGCTGAAGTCGGTGCGCACCATCGGCTCCCCCGCCGTGGCCAGGGTCCAGAGCACCCAGAAGATCAAGTCGTGCAGCATGGTCACTCGCTCCCCGAGAGCATGTCATAGACCGGGCCGGTGATGTTCATCAACCAGTCGCCGCCTTCGTTGCCCCAGGGGATGAGGCCGTCCCAGTTCTCGAGGAGCGTCCCGCCCGCGTCGGCGAGGCCGAGCGCGTCGGGATACCAGATCGGTGAGCGTACCCAGTCGGTGCCCGGCGGGGTGGGGAGGCGGTCGGGGACGTCGAAGATGCCCGAGGCGTGGTCACTCGCCAGCGCCAGCGCGACGAAGCGGCCGGCCCACTGCGGGATGTAGTCGCAGAAGTAGTAGTTGATGCGGATGGGCGGCGTGCCCCGGGCGCCGCGCTCCCAGGTGCTGCGCGCATAGGCGAGGTAGTCGTAGAGCTGCGCGACGAAGCCGATCTGCATCTTCCACTGCCAGATGCGATCGCCGTTGAAGACCATCAGCGGGTTGAGGCACTTGGCTTCGATCATGGTCCCGCGGTCGTGGGTGCGGCGCGAATGCACGATGAAGCCATCGGAGAAGCGGCTGCGATTGGGGTCGCGCAATTGCACGCGGGCGGGCGCGCCGGCCGGGACGGCGATCGGCACGGCCTCGATCGCGCCGTTGATGCGGGCGCTGGCGTGATAGACCATCGCGAAGTCGAGCGGCGGGGGGTGGTACCGATAGCGTAGATCGAATCGGCCTGGATGCTTGGTTCTCATGGTCTGTTGAACATACCGCTCGAAGTCCCGCCCGGCCTGGACGCGGTTCTGCCGCGCCGCGAAGGCGTCGACGGGCTGCGGCGGCTCGATCCAATGCACCGTGATCTCACTCGCCGCCAGCGCCTCGGCCTGCACGGCCGGGTCATTCCAGTCGGGCTCGATCACCTCCGCGTTCCACGCGCCGATCGTCGGCCACCGCTCTTGCTGGGTGCAGCGGGCCTCGATCTCACCGGGCGGGCACTCGATCATGCCCGGCAGGCCGAGTTCGGAGACGGGCACGGTCGCGGCCCCGTCGAGCCAGCAGCGCGCGTCGTCGCCCTCGGGCGGGACGCAGTCGCAGGCGTCGCCGAGCCCGTCGGCGTCGGCGTCGCGCTGCTCGGGGTCGGCGATCTCCGGGCAGACATCGCAGGCGTCGCCGACGCCGTCGCCGTCGCGGTCGGCCTGCGCCGGATCGAAGTTGTCGGGGCACTCATCGCAGGCGTCGCCGATCCGGTCGCCGTCGCGGTCGGCCTGCGCCGGATCGGGCTCATCGATACAGAGGTCGCAGGCGTCGCCGACGCCGTCGCCGTCGCGGTCGCGCTGGTCGGGGTCGTCGCGGTCGGGGCAGCGGTCGCAGCGGTCGCCGTGGCCGTCGCCGTCGCGGTCGCCTTGCGGGCCGGGGGTGTGGGGGCAGTCGTCGCAGGCGTCGCCGTAGCCATCGCCGTCGGCGTCGGGCTGGGCGGGGTCGTGCAGCCGCGGGCAGACGTCGCAGCGGTTGTGGATGGCGTCGCGGTCGGGGTCGATGCGGTCGAGGTCGCCGTCCCAGGTGTTGCGGGCGGCGCAGCGGGCCATGAGGCAGGTGAGGAAGCGTTCGACGCGGCGGGCGTGCACGGCGCCGGTGGTGCCCGGGTCGACGAAGCCGGGGAGCCAGACGCCGGGGATGATCTGCCATGCGTCGTCGACGAGGGGTTCGACGCGGAGCCCGGCCTGGGTGGCGCAGTGCCAGCCGTCGAGCACGTCGGGGTGCTGGGCGCCGGGCGCGGGGCGCGGGAGGCCGGGGCGGGGGAGGGTGTAGCAGACCGATCGGTAGCGCGGCGCGACGAGCTGGCCGGCGAGGCCGGTCTCGTAGAGCTCGGCGCTCGCGGCGCCGACCTGCGCTTCGCATGACTGGCCGGGGCAGCCGCGGGCGGTGGCGGTGGCGGTCCACTGGCCGGCGGGGGCGTGGCGGTCGGCGGTGGGCGCGAGGCCGAAGCCGTCGGCGATGGGACCGCGGTGGCAGAAGCCATCAGGTCCCATGAGGGTGCAGCCGAGGATGGCGGGCGCTTCGGGGGCGGTGGTGGTGGTGACGGTGGCGATGGGTTCGTCGCCGTGGCGCCAGCAGCCGGGGCCGGCGTCGGTGTCTTGGGCGGGGTCCTGGCAGAAGAGGCTGTCGGGGTCGGTGGTGCCATCGCAGCAGCCGGCGAGGGCGGCGAGCAGGGCGAGCAATGGGATGGCGCGCGGCATGGGTGGCCCTTGTCTGCGAGCCTTTGTCTTGCCCGGCCGCTCGCGTGCTGCCGCCCCCGTGGTGGGTGGAGCGTGGCATCGGGGGGCGGGGGGGTCAAGGCGACCGTGTCATGTCGGCCGCGCGCGTGGCATCGGGCGTGTGGGCGCCCGGGGTGGGGATCACGGCGATGGTGAGCTCGGGCCGTTCATCGCCGAGGTGCTCGCGAGCGAGTTCGGGGTGAACGGGATCATCCGCCGACCCCCTCGCGAGCGACTTCGGGGTGATTGGAGTTGGGGCCGACCCCCTCGCGAGGGACTTCGGGGTGATCCGGATCATCCCCTGACCCCCTCGCGAGCGACTTCGGGGTGATTGGAGTTGGGGCGGACCCCTCGCGAGCGACTTCGGGATGAACGGGATCATCGCCGATCGCCTCGCGAGCGACTTCGGGGTGATTGAGTTGGCGCGGACCCCCTCGCGAGCGACTTCGGGATGATCCGGGATCATCGGCGAGTCGCTCGCGAGCGACTTCAGGGTGATTCGAGTTGGGGCGGACCCCTCGCGAGCGACTTCAGGATGGTCACGGATCATCGCCGATCGCCTCGCGACGACTTCGGGATGATTCGGGTTCGCCACCCTCGCGAGCGACTTCGGGATGGTCCGGATCATCGCCGACCCCTCGCGAGCGACTTCAGGATGAACGGGATCATCGCCAACCCCTCGCGAGCGACTTCAGGATGGTCAGGTTCATCCCCGACCCTCGCGAGCGACTTCGGGATGGTCCGGGTTCATCGACAAAGCCCTCGCGAGCGACTTCAGGATGGTCAGGGATCATCGGCAAAGCCCTCGCGAGCGACTTCAGGATGGTCGGGGATCATCGGCAACCGCCATCATCAAAGCCCTCGCGAGCGACTTCAGGATGGTCCGGGTTCATCGCCGAAGCCCTCGCGAGCGACTTCGGGATGGTCCGGGTTCATCGCCGAAGCCCTCGGGAGCGACCTCGGGGTGAACGGGTTCATCGCCGATCCCCTCGCGAGCGACCGCGGGATGGTCGGCGCCGCCGCCCGCCTCAGATCCCCTCCGGCTGCTCCACCTCGGGCGCAAACCCACGGCGCAGCGTGTTCTCGGTCACCACCCGCGGGTCGAGGAACGACAGCAGGTAGTCCGGCCCGCCCGCCTTGGTGCCGCCGCCGCTCATCGCGAAGCCGCCGAAGGGCTGGCGGCCGACGATCGCGCCGGTGATCCCGCGGTTGATGTAGAGGTTGCCGACCGCAAACTCCGCGCGCGCCCGCTCGATCCGCGAGGGGGAGCGGCTGTAGAGGCCGCCGGTGAGCGCGTACTCGGTGCCGTTGGCGATCGCGAGCGCCTCGTCGAAGTCGCGCGCCTCGATCACCGCGAGCAGCGGGCCGAAGTGCTCGTCCTGCGCGAGCGTGTCCGCGGGGTTGACGCCGACGAAGACCGTGGGCGGCACGTAGAACCCCGCGCGCCCGATCGGCTCGCCGCCGACCGCGAGCTCGACGCCGCGGTGCTTCGCGTCGGCGATCACGTCGAGCAGCCGCCGCTGCGCCTCGCCGTCGATCACCGGGCCGATCAGCGTGCCCGGGTGCGAGGGCGGCCCGACGACGGTGCTGCGCACCGCCTCGGCGAGCCGCTCGACGAACGCCTTGTGCTGCTCGCGCAACACGACCACGCGCGAACAGGCGCTGCACTTCTGCCCGGCGAAGCCGAACGCGCTGTGCAGCACGCCCGAGACCGCCTCGTCGAGGTCGGCGTCGCTGTCGACGATGATCGCGTTCTTGCCGCCCATCTCGCAGACGACGCGCTTGAGCTTCGGCTGGCCGGGCAGGGTGAGCCCGGCCTGCTTCCAGATCGCGAGGCCGACGGCCTTGCTGCCGGTGAAGGCGATGGTGGCGACGTCCGGGTGGGCGACGAGGTGGGCGCCGACGTCTTCGCCGCGGCCGGGGAGGAAGTGCAGCGCGCCGGCGGGCACGCCGGCGGCGTACGCGAGCTCGATCATGCGCGCGGCGATCACCATCGACTGCTCGGCGGGCTTGGCGATGACGGTGTTGCCGGCGACGAGCGGGGCGGTGACGAGCCCGCAGAAGATCGCGAGCGGGAAGTTCCACGGCGCGATCGCGACGGCGACGCCGCGGCCGCGGTAGGTGAGGTGGTTGGTCTCGCCGGGCATGTTCTGCATCGGGCGCGGCACCGCGAGGCGCAGCATCTCGCGGCCGTAGTACTCGCAGAAGTCGATCGCTTCGCAGACCTCGGCGTCGGCCTGCCGCCAGGGCTTGCCGACCTCGCGCACCATCAGCGCCGAGAGGGCGTCGCGCTCCTGGCGCATCTTCGCGGCGAGCTTGAAGAGGCAGCGCGCGCGCTCCTTGGCCGGGGTGTCGCGCCAGGTCGGCCAGTAGGCGCGCGCCGCGGCGACCGCGCGCTCGGCGTCGTCGACGCTCGCGAGGCTCACCGTGCCGATCACCGTCTGCCCGTCGGCCGGGTCGATGCTCGCCATCACCTCGCCGCCCTTCACCGCCTTGCCGTCGATGATCGGCGTCCACTGCCGGCCGAGCTGGCGGTCGACCTTGCGCACCGCGTCGGCGAACGCGTCGCGCACCTTGCCGTCGACGAAGTCGCGCAGCGGCTCGTTGCGGAACGGCTCGGCGCTGTCGATCGCGGTCTCGGTCGAGGGCAGCGCGCGCAGCATCGGGCCGCGGCCGCGGGGCTTGGGCGCGGCGAGCAGCGCCTCTTGCGAGCGGCCTTCGGCGAAGCCCTGCCGCAGCCAGCTCTCGTTGCTCGTGTTCTCCAAGAGGCGCCGCACGAGGTAGGCCATGCCGGGGATGAGGTCGCCGATGGGGGTGTAGACCCGCACCCGATGCCCGCGCTCGACGGCGGCGGCCTTGATCGGCTCGGCCATGCCATAGAGGCATTGCAGCTCGTAGCCGCTGATCGGGATCTTGTGCCGCTCGGCGGTCGCGATGGCATAGGCGAGGCTGCGCACGTTGTGCGAGCCGATCGCCGAGCGGATGTGCTTGTGGTTGCCGAGCATCAGCTCGGCGCAGCGTTCGAAGCAGGCGTCGCTGTCGGCCTTGTCGAGCCACACCGGCGAGGGCCAGCCCTCTTGCGCGGCGCGCACGGTCTCGTAGTCCCAGTACGCGCCCTTCACCAGCCGCACGGTGACGCGCTTCTTCTGCTTCTTCGCCCACTTGATCAGCGCCTCGAGGTCGGCCTCGGCCTCGCGGTGGTACGCCTGGATGACGACGCCGGCGTGCTCCCAGCCGGCCATCGCCGGGTCCTCCATCACCCGGCGGAAGAGCGCGAGGGTGAGGTCTTTGAGCGCGTGCTGCTCCATGTCGAGGTTGAGGAAGACGCCGCGGTTGCGGGCGAGCTCAAACAACGGCAGCAGCCGCCGCGCCGCGGCCTCGACGCTGCCGTCGAAGTCGAGCGGGTCGAACTGGCTGTACATCGCGCTGGCCTTGATCGAGACGTTGACGGTGGGGATCGGGCCCTGGTCGTCGCGGTCGAGGAGCGGGTCGGGCGTGAAGCTCGCGGCGTGGTCGGCGAGCCCGGCGATGAGGTCGCGGTAGCGCGCGGCGTAGGCGTCGGCCTCGACCTCGCTCACCGTCGCCTCGCCGAGCAGGTCGACGGTGAAGGTCTGCTTCTGCCGCCGCATCGCGGTGAGCGTCTCGACCGCGTCGGCGGCGTGGGTGCCCGCGATGAAGGTGCGGGCCATGCCGGTCATGTTCTTCTCGATCTGCCCGGCGGCGACCTTCATCGCGAGCTTGCCGAGGTTGGCGCCCTTGAGCGCGAGCTTGATCGCGGCCGGCGCCGAGAGGCCGGGGCGCAGCAGGTATTCCTGGATGTGGCGGCCGATCTCGTCGGGGCCGTCGAGCACGGGGAAGACGTCGACGAAGCGGAACATCTCGGTCTTGAAGGCGGGGTCCTTCATCGCCCACTCGAGCACCTGCCCGTTCCACCACGCCTTGTCGAAGACACCCGGCTTGTTGCCCTTCATGCGGGCGAAGAGGTCCTCGCCGATCGCCGCGACCCGATCCTCGAACGACGCCATGCGCTTCCTCCCGTGCAGTGCGCTCGCCGATGTTGATGCATCGCCGCGCCCGAGGCCACGGCGATCGCGTCGGGGCGGCCGGTGAATCCCCGTCGGAGGGCCCCGTCGGCGGCGCCGGAGTTGACTTCGCCCGGACTCGGGGACGATGCTGACCCCCCGCGCCGCGCCCTTTCACCCATCAGGAGGCTCCCTCATGCGCGCACTGCCCCGCCTCGCCGCCGTCGCGGCGACCGCCCTCTTCTTCACCGCCGCGGCGCACGCCGCCGACACCGAAGACCTCGCGCTGTTGCCCAAGAGCGGCGACATCGTGGTGCAGATCGACGTCAAGGCGCTCGCCGGCACCCCGCTCGTCAAGGGCCTGCTCGAGCAGGCCAAGGCCAACCCCGACGTCGCGCAGCAGCTCACCGAGCTCAAGACCGAGTACGGGCTCGACCCCGAGCGCGACGTCGAGCGGCTGACCATCATGTTCCCCGCGAAGTCGAAGTCGGGTCAGGCGCTGATGGTGATCAACACCACCGCCGCCTTCGAGCAGCTCCTCGCCGGCGCGAAGAAGAACGCGCAGACCCTCGCCGAGAAGACCCACGCCGGCGTCAAGTACCACGCCGAGGGCAACATCGGGATGGCGCAGGTCGGCAAGCG
>JACKDM010000031.1 GCA_020633515.1 Myxococcales bacterium | reverse complement strand
GCTCCTCGCCGCCCTCTTCGCGCCCCGCGCCCCCCACGCCCAGCCCGTCGACACCGTGCCCGTCTACTTCACCGTGCCCGACGCCGACCGCGAACCCTTCCCCGGCGTGCCCACCCTGCTCTACACCCTCGACCGCGCCAACCAGCCCGTCCTCATCGGCCCCGTCACCCTCGACGGCGTGCCCGAGGCCGTCTCCGCCATCGCGCTCTCCCCCGACGGCGTCCTCACCGGCTTCATCGAGGGCGAAGGCACCCGCGTCGTCACCATCGACCCCCTCACCGCCACCGCCGACGCCGGCCCCGCCCCGATCATCCTCCCCACGCTCGTCACCGGCGCCGCCTACGCCCCCGACGGCCGCCTCTGGGTCCTCGACCTCTTCGAACAGCGCGCCCGCCCCCTCGACGGCGAAGCCCTCGGACCGCCCTCGTTCAGCTTCCCCCAGGAGCTCGGCGGCGCCGACCTCGCCTTCGATGGCGACGGCCGCTGCTATTTCACCGGCGTCACCTTCGATCGCCAGCCCGCCGGCCTCTACCGCTGCGACGTCGACGACGCCACCCTCGAACCCCTCGGCGGCGACGACCGCGGCTTCGACGACGAGCACGCGCTCCCCAGCGGCCTCGCCCCCGCCCCGAGCGCCGACCCCTGCGTCGCGACCCTCCTCGCCATCGACGCCGGCGCCGGCGACGAGATCGGCGCCTTCGACCTCGCCGCCGACCCGCCCCTGCTCCGCGCGCTCGCCCCGCTCGGCGCCGACTTCGCCGCCCCCGGCTACCCCGACGCCGCCGGCTTCTTCGCCCGCCCCGACCGCCCCGAGTGTGTCATCCCCGTCGAAGCCTGCGCCGACGGCCGCGACGACGACGGCGACGGCCTCGCCGACTGCCAGGACCCCGACTGCGTGCAAGACCCCGCCTGCGAAGGCATCGCCGCCCGCCCCCCGCGCCCCGGCGACGTCGTCATCACCGAGATCCTCTACGACCCCGCCGCCGTCGACGACGCCGCCGGCGAATACATCGAGCTGCACAACCCCGGCCGCGGCCTCATCGAGCTGCGCGGCCTCACGATCCGCGACCGCAGCGGCGTCGGCGTCACCGTCGCCCGCTCGCTCCACCTGCCCCCCGGCGGCTACCTGATCGCCGCCCGCTCGGCGCAGCCCCTCTTCAACGGCGGCCTGCAAGTCGACATCGTGCTCGGCGATGCCATCTCCCTCGGCAACACCACCGACCGCCTCCGCCTCGTCTACGGCCCCCGCGAGACCCTCATCGACGAGCTCGGCTACGACGAAGACCGCGGCTGGCCCGCCGCGAGCGGCGCGAGCATCCAGCTCGGCCGCGAGTTCGACCCGAGCGACCCCGCCCGCGCGCTCGCCGAGCGCTGGTGTGCGTCCACCGAGCCCTTCGGCCAGGGCGACCTCGGCACCCCCCGCGCCCCCAACACCCGCTGCGTGCTCGACCCGCTCCCCCCCGCGCCCGTCGACTACTGCCGCCTGCATGCCCCGCCCGGCATCGTCGGCGCCATCGGCGACCGCGCCACCGCCTTCGGCCGCCTCCTCGAAGCCGGCGTCACCGACCGCACCGGCCGCAACGACCCCTCGCCCGCGGTCCGCGCCCAGCTCGGCTACATCGTCGACGGCGTCGACCCCACCCTGCCCGGCGCCTGGACCTGGATCGACGGCGCCCCCAACGCCGCCTACGCCGGCGGCGAACCCGCGCTCGACGAGTACCGCGCCACCCTCGCGCTCCCCTACACCGGCCGCTACCGCTACGCCTTCCGCTTCACCGTCGACCGCGGCGCCACCTGGACGCAATGCGACCTCGACGGCGCCGGCGCCCTCCTCGACGGCGGCGACGGATCGAGCTTCGACCTCGCCCGCGCCGGGCTCATGGTCGTCGAGCGCGGCGACTGCGACCCCGACTGCGGCCCCGAGCCCGTCTGCGGCAACGGCCGCATCGAGCCCGGCGAGACCTGCGACGAGCTCGACCCCGCCGCCCGCGGCCGCGACGGCGACGGCTGCTCGGCCGACTGCCAGCGCGAGATCGACCACGACTGCGACGGCGTCTTCGAAGGCGCCGGCGGCCGCGACAACTGCCCCGGCGCCGCCCCGCTCGACTGCGCCGACCCGGCCAACCGCGTCGCCGGCCCCCACAACCCCGGCTTCAACCCCGACCAGACCGACACCGACCGCGACGGCCGCGGCGACGCCTGCGACGACGACGACGACGGCGACGGCATCCCCGACGCCGACGACGACTGCCCGCTCACCGCCGGCGGCCGCGGCGACCACGACGGCGACGGCCGCGGCGACGCCTGCGACGACGACGACGACGGCGACGGCGTGCTCGACGCCGACGACCGCTGCCCCCGGCTCTACGACCCCGCGCAGTCCGACCTCGACGGCGATCGCATCGGCGACCCCTGCGACCCCGACGCCGACGGCGACGACGTCGCCGACTGCGGCGCCGACGGCCTCTGCGACCCCGACGCCGACCTCTACGACAACGACCGCGACGGCCGCGTCGACGAGGGCGGCGAGTGCCCCGACGCCACCTGCGCCGCCGATCGCAACCGCTTCGACGACGACGGCGACGGCCGCGTCGACGAGGCCGACGAAGCCGACCTCGAAGCGCGCCCCTACCTCGGCCCCGACGACGACGGCAGCCAGGACGTCTGCCCCGGCTTCGCCGACCCCGATCAGGACGACCTCGACGGCGACGGCGTCGGCGACGCCTGCGACCTCGACCGCGACGGCGACGGCGTCGCCGACGAAGACGACCTCTGCCCCGAGGTCGCCGATCCCGACCAGCGCGACAGCGACCGCGATGGCATCGGCGACGCCTGCGACCTGCCCGACGGCGACGGCGACGGCGTCGAAGACCCCGACGACAACTGCCCCGCCGCCGCCAACCGCGATCAGGCGGACACCGACCGCGACGGCCTCGGCGACGCCTGCGACGACGACATCGACGGCGACGGCCTCGCCAACGCCGACGACAACTGCGCGCGCCTCGCCAACCCGGATCAGGCCGACGCCGACGACGACGGGATCGGCGACGCCTGCGAGACCGACGACCTCGACGCCGAGGCGCCGGATGCCATGCCCGACGCGATGACCGATGCCATGCCGGACGCTGCCGGCGATGCCACCGTCGACGCTGCCTTCGATGCCATGGATGATGCCACCACCGATGGCACGCCCGACGATGCCTCCGGTGCCATGCCCGACGCCACCGGCGCGCCCCGTGACGCCGACCCCGACCCCCCGGCCCGCCGCGACACCGACGGCTGCCGCGTCACCCTCCCCCCCGAGACCCCGCCCGCCCCGCTCGCGCTCCTCGCGCTCCTCCTCGCGCTCCGCCGTCGCCGCGCGCGGTGAACCCCGCTCAGTGACCCCCGCTCAGTGACCCCCGCTCAGTGACCCCCGCTCAGTGACCCCGCTCAGTGAACCCCGCTCAGCCGCGCGATCCCCTCGGCGATCGCCGCGATCTCGTTGCGGTACAGCTCCCCCCGCACCCCGCCCCGCGGGTTGATCAGCAGCGACCCCACGCCCCGCGACGCCAGCACCGGGAACAGCTCGCGCCCCGTCCACACCACCACCGGCAGCTCCCGCGGCGCAAACCCCCGCAGGTGCTCGAAGTCGGTGAACACCCCCGCCACGTCCAGCCCCCCGAGCTGCTCGAAGACATGCAGCCGCGCCCGATCGTACCGCCGCGCGTCGCCCAGCGGCTCGGCCAGCGCCACCAGCAGATCGGCCGCGACGAGGTGGTTGTAGACCGACATCCGCGCCGCCATCTCCCGCGTCTTCGCCAGCCGCTCCATCGCCGCGATCAGCCGCGGGTTCTCCACCTTCGGCCGATCCCCCAGCGCCAGCCGCGCCGTCGCCGGCTCGCCGTACCCATAGACCTGCCGCATCAGCGCCTCGACCTTCTCCGCCGCCGCCCGCGCGTCTGCCTCGCCGCTCATCGGCCACGCCCCGGTGAACGTCGACGCCGCCGTGCGCTGCCGCAGCCCCAGCTCGCTCAACCGCCCCACCTGCTCCGCCACCAGCCGCGCCTCGAGGTGCCGCCCCCCCGCCGCCTCCACGTCCACCGCCGCGCCGCCGCGCGCGCCGCGCAGCACCACGAAGAACGGCCCGCCCTCGACGACGAGCCGGTTGTGCGCGCCGCCGCGGCGCACGAGGTCCAGGATCTGCGAAGCGAGCTCTGAGACCGACATCACCACTCCAAGCGCTCGGGGCGGGGGACTGATGACACGAGCGCCCCCCGGGTCGCCCCCGATCGCCCGCGCCCCCGTTGCGACCCGCCTCCGCTTCGTGACATCTCTTGCCCCGCACCTCGACCCCGGAGCCCCGAATGATCCGCCACACCGTCGCCTTCCGCGCCGTCGACGCCCGGACCGCTGCTGCCGGCCACCGCATGATCGCGCTCTACAGCGAGGCCGAAGAGAACCGCGACCACCTCGAAGCGACCCTCGGCGCGCCGTTCGCGCAGCGCGTCCTCGACATGATGGCGCAGGGCTTCATCCGCGGCAGCTACAAGGAGTTCAACCTCCTCCCCGGCGAGACCGACGGCCACTTCGTGCTCTTCCTCGGCCTCGGCAGCAAGAAGGACAACCTCCGCCGCCACCGCCGCAACGACCGCCTCCGCGGCCTCGTCGCCATCGCCGCCCGCCACTTCCGCCGCAAGGGCATCACCCGCTTCGCCGTCGACGACTTCAGCTCGATGGGGGTCAAGCCCGACCGCGCCGGCGCGCTCATCGCCGAGGGCGTCGTGCTCGGCACCTACCAGTTCGACCTCTACACCACCCGCCAGAAGAGCGCCCGCACCGAAGAGATCACCGTGCGCTGCCGCGGCGACGTCGCCACCATCCAGGCCGCGCTCGACCGCGGCCGCACCGTCGCCGAGGCGGTCTGCATGAGCCGCGACCTCATCAACATGCCCTCGTCCGACCTGCGCCCGATGGACTTCGCCGAGCGCGTGCGCGCCGTCGCCGACGAGTTCGACACCCTCGAGTGCGACATCCTCGGCCGCGACGCGATGACCGCCGAGCGCTTCGGGCTCCACCTCGCCGTCGCCCGCGGCTCGAACGCCGAGCCCGCCGTCTGCGTGCTGCGCTACGTGCCCGCCGGCCAGAGCAAGGACGGCCCCTGGCCGCTCGCGCTCGTCGGCAAGGGCGTCACCTTCGACACCGGCGGCTACGACATCAAGCCCGCGAGCGGCATGCGCCGCATGTACCGCGACATGGCCGGCGCCGGCGCCGTGCTCGGCGCGATGCGCGCCATCGCCGCGCTCGGGCTCCCCATCAAGGTCGTCGCGGTCATGCCCTGCTCGGAGAACATGATCAACGGCGAAGCCTTCCGCCCCGGCGACATCCTCAAGTCGCGCAAGGGCCTCACCGTCGAGATCGCCGACACCGACGCCGAGGGCCGCCTGCTGCTCGCCGACTCGCTGACCTATGTCTGCGACAACTACCAGCCCGAGACCCTGTGTGACATCGCCACCCTCACCGGCGCCGTCCGCGTCGCGCTCGGCCTCTTCGTCACCGGTCTCATCACCCACAGCGACGACGAAGAGCTCGACGAGTGGACCGCCCGCACCTTCCGCGAGGCCGGCCACCGCGTCGGCGAATGGGTCTGGCGGCTCCCGGTCGACGATGACTACAAGGTGCAGCTCGGCAGCAAGGTCGCCGATCTCGCCAACTGCAACCTCGACGGCATCACCGGCGCCGGCACGATCACCGCCGCGGTGTTCCTCAAGCAGTTCATCGACTTCGGCCACGTCAAGCGCTGGGCCCACCTCGACATCGCCGCGACCGCCTTCATGGAGCGCACCGCGATCTACAACAAGTCGCCCTACATGCCCAAGGAGGGCGCGACCGCCATCGGCGTGCGGCTGTTGACCGAGGTCGCCGATCGCATCGCGCAGGAGAGGGCGGGGCAGGGCGAAGCCGGCCGCTGAGCCATCGGTGAGTCATCGTCGAGTCATCGTCGAGTCATCGCCGAGCCACCCGAAGCCATCACCCGAGGATGGCTTCGACCACCTCCCGCGCGGTCAGATCGTCGAACAGCGCGTCCGGCGCCGCCGCCATCAGCGCCGCGCGCGTCGCCCCGCCCGTCGCCACCGCCACGCACCGCGCCCCGTTCGCCCGCGCCGCCTCGACGTCGAGCGGCGTATCACCCACCACCACCGCCCGGCAGCCGCCCACCGGAACCCCGAGCCGCGCCGCGCCCCGCGCGATCCCCGCCGCGATCAGCCCCGCCCGTGCCTCGGCGTCGCAGCCGAAGCCCCCGAATTCGAAGCGCGGGTTGAGCCCGAAGCGCTCGATCTTGATCCGCGCCCCCCGCTCCACATTGCCCGTCCCGAGCCCGAGCGCGCACCGCCCGACGAGCGCGTCGAGCACCGCCATCACTCCTGGCTGCAAGCGATGCTCCGGCGCCGTCGCCAGCGTCGCTTCGAGCACCGGCAGGTACTCTTCGATCAAGTCATCGATGTCTTCATCACGCGGATCGAGCCCCGCCCGCGTCAGCCCGTGCCGCACGATCCCCCGATCGGTGCGACCACCGAACGCGAAGTCATCGAAGAGGTCGTCGCGTCCGAAGCGCCGCACGAACGCCGCCACGATCGCGGCGCGCGAGGCGCCGCCGGTGCTGATCAGGGTGCCATCGATGTCGAAGAGGACGATGATCGGGGCGGCCACGGCTCCTCCGTTCGGGTCGGTCGGCTCCTGGATGCCGCGCGGCGCCGAACGGTCGCTCCGATGCTTGCGCCGACCCCGCGCCTCGCCCACGATGAGCCGAGCGCGCAGCGCGCGACGACGCTGCGGAGATCCCGCCCGCAGGGTGGACTTGCGAGCACGGCGAGCGGGAACGACGCGCCGGCGACAAGGGGGGGAATGCCATGACGCCGACACGCCCGTGGATGCCGATCCTGCTCGGCTGGGCCACGCTCGCCGGCCTCGCCGGGGGCTGCGACGAGCCGGTCACCTGTGAGCACGACGGGCGGCGCTTCGCCGAGGGCGAGCACGTCGACGACGAGGCGCGGCGGCTGCGCTGCACCTGCACCGCGGGCGGGGTGGTCTGCGACGACCTGCCCGGCGGACCGATGGTGCTCGACGCGGCGCTCGATGGCAGCGCGGTCGATGCCATGCCCGATTCCAAGCCCGATGCCATCGATGCCATCGACGCCCGCCCGGATGCCACCCATGCCATCGACGCCGCCGCCGATGCCACCGCGCCCATGCCCGACGCCGCGCCGCCTGCCTGCCCGCCGTGGGACGAGATCGTCGACGGATCGCAATGCTTCCGCCTCGCCGGCGCCGTCTGCCACCGCGGCGCGCCCTTCGACTGCTGCGGGCGGTCCTACCCCGGCGAGCGCACCTGCACCTGCGCCGCCAACACCTGGCGCTGCGTCGACGAGGTCGCCGCCTGCGAGGGCGACCCCGCGATCGGCGCCTGCGGCGCGCGGACCCGGATCTGCGACCGCTGGCGCGCCGCCCGGCTGCTCACCGATCCCATCGAGGTCTGGACCGGCGACTTCGACCGCTGCATCGCCGATGACATGAGCGACCGCTGGCGCGACGACACCCTCGAAGTGATCAACACGGTGCGCCTCATCGCCGGCGTGCCCCCGGTCACCCGCGCGCCCGCGCTCGACCTGCTCGCGCAGCACTGCGCGCTCGCCGTCTTCTGGCATGGCACCGAAGACCACCACCTCGACCCCGACACGCCCTGTTACTCGCCGCTCACCGCCGAGGGCGTGCTCGAGAGCCTCATCAACCTGCAGCCGGCGATCGCCTCGGTGCCGACCTACATGATCGACCCCGACGTGCCGAGTCTGGTGCACCGCCTCTACCTGCTCGCGCCGCAGCTCGGGCCGGTGGGGATCGGCTCGACCGATCGCAGCTCGTGCGTGCATGTCTTCGACGACCGCGGCGACCCCGACGAGCCGGCGTTCGTCGCGTGGCCGGCGCCGGGCGCGTTCCCGGTCGACGCGGCGTTCACGGGGTTCGGCGGCTGGACGGTGCAGAGCAACGTCGTCAACCTCACCCGCGCCGTCGTGCGGGTCAGCGTCGACGGCGTCGCGCTGCCGGTCGAGGCCCGCGCGCTCGCCGCGCCGGGCGCCGCGGGGTGGGCGATCGCGTTCGTGCCCGGCGACGGGCAGCTCGAGGCGGGGCGGCGCTACCGGGTCGAGGTCGACGGCGGGCTGCGGCGCGGCGAGCCGGTCGCGTTCGACTACACCGTCGAGGCGGTCGACTGCGACGCGCCGTGACCGCAGGGGCGTGACCGGCTGCACTCCCGGCGGCTCTCATCGACGAGTCATGCACCCTGGGAGCCGCCGATGTCACTCGATGCCTTCATCGCCTGGTTCACCGCCGAGCCCGCCGCGCTGCTCGGCTCCATCGTCTCGGCGATCGCGATCTACCTCGTCGTGCTCGTCTTCACCCGCCTCAACGGCGTGCGCACCTTCCGCAAGTCATCGGCCTTCGACTTCGCGGCGACGATCGCGACCGGCTCGATGATGGCGACGATCGCGCTCAGCCGGGACACCCCGCTCGCGCAGGGGCTCGTCGGGCTGCTCGCGCTCCTGATCGTGCAGCGGGTCGTCTCGCATGTGCGCATGGCGAAGGGCGCGTCCGAGGTCATCGACAACGACCCGGTGCTGCTGATGGCGGGCGAGGAGTACATCCGCGAGAACATGGCGCGCACCCGCATCTCCGAGGATGACATCCGCGCGCAGCTCCGGCTCGCCAACGTGCTGCATCCGAGCCACATCCACGCGGTCGTGCTCGAGACGACGGGTGACATCTCGGTGCTGCACGGTGAGCCCGATCGCGAGCTCGACCTCGGCCTGTTCGATGGGGTGGTGGGCGTCGAGCGACTGCGCGCGCGACGCGAGCGATGACTACATGCCATCGTCCTCGCCGACGCCCTCGGGCGGCGCGGCGGTCAGCTCGACGACGATCTGCGGCTGGCTCGGGTCGTTGCTCATGATCTGCAACGCGCCGCGGTAGGTGCGCAGGTCGCCCGGGATCGGGGTGATGTCGATGAGCACGGTGAGGACCTCGTCGGGCGCGAGCTCGGCGGGGAACTCGGGCAGGCTGCCTTCGGGGAAGCTGAAGACCTCGGGCGGGGTGCCGGGGCGGAAGCGCACGTTGTCGAGCGTCAGCGGCTGGCCGCCGCAGTTCTGCACGGTCACCTCGCCCTGGATGTCCATCTCGTCGACCTCGAAGTCGATCCGCAGCATGTCGGCGGGCTCGACGAGGATGCAGCCGGTGGTGTCGTTGCCGGTCAGCGGCACCCGCAGGGTCGGGGTCTCGGGGTCGTTGCTCTCGATGAGCAGCGTCGCCTCGTCGCGGCCCTCGGCGCCGGGGGCGTAGCCGACGCTCACCACGAAGGCCTGCCCGGCGCCGAGGCCGGGGGCGCCGTCGCCATCGGGGTCGTCGAGCTCGCCGATCGGGGCGCCGTCGATGCTCACGGTGAAGTCATCGGGGCCGACGACGCGCACGCCGGTGACGGTGAGCGCGGCCTGCCCGACGTTGCGCACGGTGACGTCGACCGTCTCGGCCTCGCCCGGCTGCACCCGGCCGAAGGCGACGCTCTCCGGCTCGGCGCTGATCTCGCCGATCGCGTCGACCGCCTCGATGCGCACGGTGAAGGTGCCGCCGCTCGCGAGGCTCGTCTCGACGGTCAGCTCGCCGCTCGGCTCGCCCGCGGCGCGGGGCGCGTACTCGACGATCAGCGCGATCCGCTCGCCGGCGGGCACGACGAGCGGGTAGGGGGTGAGGTCGCGGCCGTCGGTGATCGCGATCACCGGCTGGCGGCCTTCGAACTGGTAGATGAAGCGCACCCCGGCCGCGGCATCGAGGCGGAACGCGGTGATCTCGAAGGGCGTGTTGCCGGTGTTCGCGAGCCAGACCTGCCGCTCGACGCGCTGGCCGGGGGGGATGATCGGGACCTCGAAGACATCGGCCGAGAGCTCGGCGCCCTCGACGAGCGCGGCGTCGACCGCCATGTCGGGCGGGGGCGCGCCCATGTCGACGGCGGCGTCGCCGGGCGCGGCGTCGGGCGTGGGATCGTCGTCGTCGTCGCCGCCGCCGCCGTTGCAGGCGGCGAGGGGCGCGGCGAGGAGCGCGGCGAGGGTGAAGGGCAGGAGCCGGCGCAGCATGGGGGGTGACCTCCGCTCGGGTGCGTTGTCGGTCAGATACCCGATGGCGCGGCTTCGATGCCACCGCGACGGGGCGCGCGGGGCGCCGGCGGGGGAGAGGGACGCTGCGGATCGGCGGGCGGCGCGGCGGGTGGTATGGGGGGCGCGGCGGACGTGGCGGGCGCCGCGGCCTCGGCGGCGGGCGTCGTCACCGCGACCGCCGCCGGCGCCTCGCCCCCGGGGAAGCGCCACCACGTCTTCGGGTACGCCTTGCCATCCGCGCCCGCGTCGGCGAGCAGCCGCTCGAGATCGGCCCGCCGGATCGCCGACTTCATGCCCGGGTGCCACTCGAAGTGAAAGACCTCGTGCCGCCCCCACTCGAGCCCCCACTTCAGCCCGAGCCGCTCGCCGATCGCGCCGACGGTGTCCCAGGCGTCTTCGTCGTCGTCGTAGTGGCGCAGCGCGGTCTTCATGTCGCGCCGGTGGGCGAGGATGAGGTCGAAGGCCATCCCGAACTCGTGCCAGCTCGCCCGCCCGGCGCGCGCCTTGGCCGAGGTCGGCTTGAACGCCCGGTAGCCCGAGATGAAGCGCAGCTCGACGCCCGCGGCGGCGGCCTCGCTGTAGAGCGCGAGCGCCATCCGACGCACCTCGGGGTGCAGCTTCGCGAGGTGGTGCCCGCCGGGGATGCGCGCCGGATCGACCGGCGGCGGGGCCGGTGGCGGCGGGCGGATCGGCGCGATCGGGGTCGTCGTCTCGACGAGCCGCGGCTCGACCCGATCGGGCGCCGCGTCGCGGGGCGGGGGCAGGGTGACGCAGCCGGCGAGCGCGAGCGCGATCAACGCGACGCTCGACCGCCGGGCGGGGGTGGCGGGTGACGGCCAGTGGCTGGTTCGCATCATGGTCTCCACGGGACACACGGTCGACGCCCCGCCGATGGACGTCCGGTCGAGTGTATTCAGATGTAAGACCCTTTGCGAGCGGTCCACCACCCGACCGAACGTGATATAGGGGCCGCCAGACGTCACGAGACGGCGGCCCAAGCCGCTTTTGGAGGCGCGCGTGCTCGACGCCATCCTCGATTCGACCCCCGCCGACCTGCGCGGCTGGTTCGCCCTCGGCCTCCCCGTCTCCCGGGCCGCCGAGACCCGCTTCGACCTCGCCGACCTGCGCGCCCCCGCCGACGACCGGCAGACCGCCGTCTGGCGCCTCGCCGAGCGCGCCCGCGACAAGGGCGCCGAGAGCGCGACCCCCGGCGAGGTGCTCTCCGGCGCGCTCGTGCAGTCGGTGCTGCGCTACCTGCTCGCCCGCCACTGCGCGGGCGACGACCGCCTCGACCGCGCGCTCGCCGCCGCCCGCGAGGCCACCGGCGAGGCCGTCGACCGCACCCTCGACGCCTTCCGCGAGCTCTACCCGCCCCACGACGCCGAGCCCGACAACCGCCGCGCCGCCGTCGAGCTCTGGCTGCTCGCGCTCGCCGCCGAGAACCCCGCCATGGCGCCGCTGCGCGCGCTCTTCGACGACAGCGACCTGCGCGCCCGCGCCCCCGCCGGTCAGGTCGTGCACGCCATCGAGGCCGCGCTCGAAGCCGACCCCGGCCTCGCCGGCGAGCCGCTCGCCGCCGTGCTGCGCGCCCCGATGAAGGCGAGCCCCGGCGACCTCGCCGGCCAGCTCGACTACATCCTCGCCGCCTGGACCGGGATCCTGCCCGGCGAGCTGCACCAGACGCTGCTGCGCGCCCGCGACGTCGTCACCGAGGAGCGCCGCCCCCGCTTCGCCGGCCCCGGCCCGCAAGCGCCGATCTCGTTCGCCGCCGCCGAAGAAGAGGTCGAGAACTTCACCCCCGACCGCGACTGGATGAGCAACGTCGTCCTCGTCGCCAAGCTCACCCATGTCTGGCTCGACCAGTTGAGCAAGACCCACGGCCGTGCCATCACCCGCCTCGACGAGATCCCCGACGACGAGCTCGACCGCCTCGCCGGCTGGGGCGTCAACGCCTTGTGGCTCATCGGGCTCTGGGAGCGATCGACCGCGTCGCGCACCATCAAGCAGAAGATGGGCAACCCCGAGGCGCTGTCATCGGCCTATGCCTTGTATGACTATGTCATCGCCGAAGACCTCGGCGGCGAGGCCGCCTACGAAGACCTGCGCGACCGCGCCCGCGCCCGTGGGATCCGGCTCGCCGCCGACATGGTCCCCAACCACGTCGGCATCGACGGCCGCTGGGTCGTCGAGCACCCCGAGCGCTTCCTGCGCCTCGACGCGCCGCCCTACCCCAACTATCGCTTCACCGGCCCCGACCTCTCGCCCGACGACCGCGTCGGCGTCTACCTCGAAGACGGCTACTGGACCCGCACCGACGCCGCGGTGGTCTTCAAGCGCGTCGACCATGCCACCGGCGAAGCCTGTTACATCTACCATGGCAACGATGGCACCCAGATGCCATGGAACGACACCGCGCAGATCGACTACCTCGACCCCGACGCCCGCGAGGCGGTCATTCAGACCATCCTCGCGGTCGCGCGCCGCTTCTCGGTGATCCGCTTCGACGCCGCGATGACACTGGCCCGCCGTCACATCCGCCGCTTGTGGCACCCCGCGCCCGGCGACGGCGGCGCGATCCCGAGCCGCGCCGCGCACGGCGTCGACCCCGAGACCTTCGATCAACAGATGCCCGAGGAGTTCTGGCGCGAGGTCGTCGACCGGGTGAAGGCCGAGGTCCCCGACACGCTCCTGCTCGCCGAGGCGTTCTGGCTGATGGAGGGCTACTTCGTGCGCACGCTCGGCATGCACCGCGTCTACAACAGCGCGTTCATGCACATGCTCAAGCACGAAGACAACGCGGGCTTTCGCAAGACCATCGCCAACACGCTCGCGTTCAGCCCCGAGGTGCTCAAGCGCTACGTCAACTTCATGAACAACCCCGACGAAGAGACCGCCGTCGAGCAGTTCGGCCGCGGTGACAAGTACTTCGGGGTCGCGACCCTGCTCGTCACCCTGCCGGGGCTGCCGATGATCGGGCACGGTCAGGTCGAGGGCTTCGCCGAGAAGTATGGCATGGAGTACCGCCGCGCCTACCGCGACGAGATCCCCGATCTGGCGCTGATCGAGGCGCACGAGCGGCGGATCTTCCCGCTGATCCGGCGGCGGCATGTCTTCAGCGAGGCGGCGCACTTCGCGATGTATGACTTCGAGACGCCGTCCGATGGCACCGATGACAACGTCTTCGCCTACAGCAACCGCGAGGGCGAGGAGCGCGCGATCGTCGTCTACAACAACGCCTATGCCTCGACCCGCGGGCGCTTTCGGGTCTCGGTGCCGATGAACATCGCGAGCGGCGGTGAGACCGAGCTCGTCACCCGCGCGCTCGCGGAAGCCCTCGCGCTCCGCGACGACGAGACGCTCTATCGCTTCCGCGACCACGTCGGCGGGCTGTGGTACCTGCGCACCGGCGCCGAGATCACCCGTGACGGGCTCTACGCCGAGCTCGCCGGCTACCAGTGCATCGTCTGGCTCGACTTCGCCGCGATCGAGGACGCCGATCCGGCGTGGCACGCGCTCGCCGCGAAGCTCGACGGCGCCGGCGTGCCCGACCTCGCGGTCGCGCGGCGGGCGCTGGTGGTGCAGCCGGCGGTCGACGCCTTCGCCGCGCTCCTGCGGGCGGCGCTCGCCGATGACGACGAGCTCGACGCGCTCGAAGCCACGCTGCGCGAGGTCGCGCGGCCGCATGGCATCATCGGCGCCGAGCGGCTGGCGATGCCATCGCTCGATGCCATCTCCGACGCCGATCGAGCCGTGCACCGCGTCGTCGCCGCGCTCCGGCTCTTGACCCCGCAAGGCCGCCTCGACGCCCGCGAGGTCACCCGCGCGCTCGCCGACGACGAGACCGCCGCGCTCGCCGAGGCGCTCACCGACGGCCGCCTGAGCGGCGATCCCGCGACCGTCGTCGATGACTTCGTCGCCGCCGTCTCGACGCCCGCCGCGCGCGCATGGCTCGCGGTGCACACCCACGAGGGCGTGCGCTGGTACCGCGGCGAGCGCATGAAGCGCCTCGTCGCCGCCCTGCTCGCCGACGCCGCGCTCGCCGACGTCGACGCCGCCGCGCTCGCCGAGGCCGCCAAGGCGCTGCGGGCGCACGTCGACGGCGCGCGGTATCGCTACGACGCGCTGATCGGGGCCGAAGAGGCGGGGGAGGGGGAGAACGGAAGTGCTCAGGGTTTGAGCGAAAAGTCGACGCCGCTCTCACCCGACACGATGGTGCGGTCGGACTGAATCTGGACCCTCGGGAAGCTCTCCCCCAGGTGGCGTCGAACGCCGCGATTGAGCAGGCTCTCGATGGCACGGGCGACGCGCTCGTTCAGGATGTCTGCGGGGTGCACGGCTTCGGCGCTGCCACTGATGGCGATCTGCGCCTCGAGGATGACATCGTCGGTGCCAGCGGTCACGGTGGCATGATACAGCGTACCATCGAAGGTTCGCGGCAACGGTTCCAGCACGACCGAGGCCTCGCGCTCACCTTCTGAATCCGCGAATTTGATGCTGAGCCAGCGTCGGCCTTGAAGTGCATCGATCGCTCGAAGGCTCGACAGTGCCTGGCGCGTCTCGCGAGAGCCAAGAACTTCCCTGATGGCTTGTTCCAGTTCGTCCTGATTCTGACATGTCCACCGACGCTCGGCGGAGCCGTAGAGCATGATGTCGACCGGAAAGTCCAGCGCGTGCTGCGTCACTTCGAAGAGCGCGTAGCGTGCATCTGCCAGTGGCGCGACGAGTCTGAACTCCCAGGTCCAAGGCTGGCGCCTGGCTGTGATAGGCACCAGTTCGGCTGTCATCCGGCCCCCGGTCGTCTCGGCGAGGATGTCGGCCTGTTCCGTCAACAAGGCGACGACCGGATTCTGCGCCGACATCGGATCCTGGCTGATGTCGCCCCAAAGATTGCGCTTCGCATGGCTCATGGTGACTCCTCAGCTCAGATTGAAGATTATCGGCAGATGGTCGGAGATTCTCGCGCGCGGAATATCGTTTTGCGTCACCAGCGTGGTCTTGCCGAGTGTACGGGGAACTTCGAGCCCGTAGAAGCGGGCGATCAGCGCGGGCCGGAGCAAGACCTGGTCGAAGGTGTGGAAGAAGTGCTCGCCGTCGCTGTCGCGCGACGTGTGCCATGTGCCCGGTGGGCCCGGAGATTCGTCGCCCAGGCGGCTCCACATCGGATTGTAGAAGGTCGCATCCTGCATCGTGCGCCTCTCCGCTAGCCGGCGAGCCTGGCGGCGATCCATCGTTCCGAGCAGGAGCTCACGGTCGTTGAGACCGAGCGCGAAGGGATCGAGGTTGAGGTCGCCCATCAGGATGGTGTTCCGATGATCGGCACGAGCCTCCGCTTGCACAATAGCCTTGCGCAGCTTCCCGATTTGCGTGCTGAGCCGTTGCGGCGTCAGGTGAAGCTGACTCTTCAGGTGAACGGCCACGACCAGGAGCGCCGGTGCACTCGGGGGGCGGAGTTCGATGATGGCTCCGCCTTCGACGATATCCCGAAGCCAGACGCCACCCACGCTCGGTCGGTGATAGATCGCGACGCGATGACCGGTCTCCGGCATCCTCCGCCACTCTTCATCGATGGCGCGCAAAGCTGTCTCGACCTGATCGGGCTCCGCGCATTCCGCCAGCGCGATGAGGTCGGGGGCGGCGGGCTGATCCGCGAGCATCGCGGCAGCCGAGGTGTTGCCGTTGACGTTCCAGAACGCGAGCTTCATAGGGTGTTGAGCGGGTTCGCATCCCGTTGGGCCCGGTTTGAGCAGACGCCAACGACAGAACGGCGAAGTCGCGTTGGTCGCCCGATAGCTCACGGCGAGCGCGCCGGCAGCGGTGGAGAGACAGGCTTTCATGGTGCTCCCGAGCCGTCGATGATCGCTTGGTCGCACGTCGGCGGGGCGCGATCAAGCGGGATACGACGTCGGGCCGTTCGGGCGGGTTGCCAATCCGGCGCGGCGCTGGTACCCACATCGGTCTCGAAAAGCCGGCTTGCCGAGGAGGATCATGGCCGACCTGGTGTTGACGGAGGAGGCCGCGCGCGTCTGGCGGGCGCTCGCCGAGGGGGGCGAGGCCGACGTGGCGCGGCTCGTCGAGGGGACCGGGCTCGATCAGAGTCAGGTGATGGTGGCCGGGCAGGCCGGGGCCGCTGCGGGTTTCATCGAGATCGAGGAGCAGGCGCGCGAGGAGGTCGATCCGGCGCCCGAGGCGGCGGCGCTGCTCGACGCGGGGCTCGCCGAGCGGCGCGCGGCGACGGCGCTCGACGCGGCGGGCGGCGAGGTGGCGATGCCCGAGTTCGTCGCGCTCGCGCAGCGCGAGGGCTTCGCGGTCAACGAGGTCTTCAAGCACGGCGCGGCGCGCGGCTGGATCGAGCGCCGGAAGGGCGCGGGCGGGCCGCCGGTGGTGGCATTGACCGACGCCGGCCGGGCGGCGCTCGGCGGCGAGGCGGACGATGAGCGCGCGGTGCGGCACGCGATCGCCGGGCGGCGCTTCTTCGACGAGATGCCCGACGTCGACGCGGGCGCGGCGCGGGCGCTGTTGCAGAACCGCAAGGAGCTCGCCCGGCTGCGGTCGCGGACCCGGCGGGTGCTGCGGCTCACCGACGCCGGTCGCGCGGCGTGGGCGGCGGGGCCGCGGATCGTGCGCGAGCGCAACGCGCTCACCCAGGAGGAGCTGCGCTCGGGCGCGTGGCGCGACATCGTGCTGCGGCCCTACGACGTGACGCTGCCGGCGGCGCGGATCCATCCGGCCAAGGCGCACCCGGTCCGCAAGATCATCGAGCAGACCCGGCGCGCGTTCCTGGAGCTCGGCTTCGAGGAGGTCGGCTCGCCGGCGGTCGAGGTCGCGTTCTGGAACTTCGACGCGCTGTTCCAGCCGCAGGACCACCCCGCGCGCGACATGCAGGACACCTTCTACATGGCCGATCCGGCGCGCGGTGAGCTGCCGCGCGAGGAGTGGGTGTCATCGGTGGGCGCGGCGCACCGCGACGGCGGTGACACCGGTTCGCGCGGCTGGGGTTATAAGTGGGAGTCCGAGCGGGCGCGGGCGATGGTGCTGCGCACCCACTGCACCGCGGCGACGATCCGGGCGCTCGCGCGGCACCCGGCGCCGCCGTACAAGGCGTTCTGCGTGGGGTGGACCCATCGCAACGAGACGCTCTCCTACAAGCACCTGCCGGTGTTCCATCAGGTCGATGGCATCGTCATCGACAAGGACGCGAGCCTCGCGACGCTGCTCGGTACGCTCAAGGCGTTCTATCAGAAGATGGGATTCAGCGACGTGCGCTTCAAGCCGGCGTTCTATCCCTACACCGAGCCGAGCGTCGATGTGATGGTCTACATGCCCGAGCGTGGCAAGTGGCTCGAGATGGGGGGCAGCGGGATCTTCCGCCCCGAGGTCACCGAGCCGCTCGGCTGCAAGGATCCGGTGCTCGCGTGGGGGCTCGGGATCGAGCGCCTCGCGATGCTGCGGCTCGGGTTCAGCGACATCCGCGATCTCTATCAGGGCGGCCTCGACACGGTGGAAGGGGTGCCGGCGTGCCGATAATCAGCGTGGACGCGGCGCGGCTCAACGCGCTGATGGACCGGGAGTACGCGCCCGAGGTGCTCGGCGATGCCTTGGAGCGCATCGGGTGCGATGTCGAAGAGATCGTGGAGCTCGCGCGCTATCGCTGCCCCAACTGCGCGGCGCTCGTCGAGGGATCGATGGGCGCCGAGACGGTGAAGGTGTGTAGCGTCTGCGGGCACGCCGAGGAGGCGGGCTTCCGGCAGGTCGACACGGTCACCGCGGTGCGGATCGATCTGCTCGCGGCGCGGCCGGATCTGTTCGACATCGGCGGGCTGGCGCGCGCGCTCAAGGGCTACCTCGGCGAGGTGCGCGGGCTGCCGCGGTATGAGGTGCGACCGTCGACGTACAAGGTGGTGGTCAGATCCGGCGTCGAGAATCCCGAGCACTATCGGCCACATATCGTGTGCGCGGTGGTCGAGGTGCCGCCGCTCGACGATGCCATGCTCGCGACGATCATGAAGATGCAGGAGAACCTGCATTGGGGCGTGGGGCGCGACCGTAAGCTCGCGTCCATCGGCGTCTACGACCTCGACACCATCAAGATGCCCGTCAGATATCAGACCACCTGGCCAGATGAGACGAGCTTCACTCCGCTCGGCATGCCGGGGCGCACGATGAGCCCGCGCGAAGTCCTCGAGAGCCATCCGAAGGGCGTCGCCTACGCCGGGCTGCTCGAAGGGCACTCGCGCTACCCGGTGCTCGTCGATGACGACGGGCAGGTGCTCTCGATGCCACCGATCATCAACAGCGAAGGCACCAAGGTGCAGCCGGGCAGCACGCGGCTGTTCATCGACGTCACCGGGCCGAGCCAGGCGGCGGTGACGGCGAGCCTCGACATGATGGTCTCTTCGCTCGCCGAGCTGGGCGGTGTCATCAGCGCGGTGACGATCGTGCGCCCCGATGGCACCGAGGTCGTCACCCCCGACCTGACGCCGCGCAGCGCCGAGGTGAGCCTGTCGCGGGCGAAGCAATGGCTCGGGCTGCCGCTCGACCACCAGAGCCTCGTCGACTGCTTCGAGCGGATGCGGCTCGACGCCGAAGCCATCGACGACGATCGCTACCGGGTGACCTATCCGGCGTTCCGCGGTGACATCCGCCACATGGTCGACCTGCTCGAAGACGTCGCGATCGGCTTCGGCTACGAGAACATCGTGCCGGCGCTGGTGCCGACGATGACGGTGGGGCGACCGCGGCCCGAAGAGGTCATCAGCGAGCAGGCGCGGGGCGTGCTGTTCGGGCTCGGCTTCACCGAGGTGATGAGCCTGCCGATGACGACCGAGGCCGATCACTACGAGAAGCTGCGGCTGCCGGTGCCGGAGCGCTACGTGCGGGTCGCCAACCCCAAGCTCAAGGCGCTGACGGTGGTGCGCAGCCATCTGCTCGGCGGGGTCGCGAACGCCTTGCACGCCAACCGGCGGCGGCCGATGCCGGTGCGGTTGTTCGAGATGGACAACTGCGTCGACTTCGGCGACGGGCCGTTCGGCGTGGTCGAAGCGCGGCGGCTGTGCTTCGCCGAGATCGGGCCCGACGCGGGCTTCGCGGGCGCGCGCTCGGTGCTCGACGCGCTGGCGTTCGAGCTGGGGTGGGAGGCGACGTACGAGGCGACCGAGCACCCGTCGTTCGTGCCGGGGCGGGTGGCGCGCTTCACGGCGGGCGCGGTCGAGGGGCTGTGCGGCGAGCTGCACCCGGCGGTGCTCGATGGCTTCGGCCTCGACCAGCCGGTGGGGATCGTCGAGCTGCGGCTGGCGGTGATCGACTTCGAGAAGGCTTGATCACTCAGCCGATGTGATCGGCGAGCCAGCGGCGCAGCTCGGCGTAGACCGGCTCGCGGTCCTTCTCGAACCAGATCTCGTGGTAGAGGCCGTCATAGGCGGTCCAGGTCTTGTCTTTGCTGCCGATGGCATCGTAGAGGCGGCGCGCGGCGTCGACCGAGACGATGCGATCGGCGGCGGCCTGCTGCACGAGCACCGGCACGGTGATGGCACCGGCGCCGGCGATCGCGGCCGCCTGCGCGGCCTCGGTCTCGGTGAGCCAGCGGGCCGATGCCACCCGGCCGATCAAGGGATCGGTGCCATACTCCTGGATGGTCGCGGGGTCGTGGCTCATCCACTCGGCGGGCAGGCCGGTGGGGAGCGCGATGGCAGGCAGGTACTTGCTGCACAGCTCGCCGATGGTGCGCTTCCAGGCGGGGATCTTGATGGCGGCGGCGAGGAAGGGCGAGCTGAGGACCATGCCGGCGATGCCTTCGGCCGAGCGGATGGCGGCGCTGGCGGCGATGAGCGCGCCGTAGCTGTGGGCGAGGATGTAGGTCGGGCCGTCGATGGCATGTTCGGCGTCGACCTGGGCGCGGAAGGCGGCGAAGTCGCGCAGGTAGTCGTCGAAGCGATAGATGTGGCCGCGCTTGCCCTCGGAGCGGCCGTGGCCGCGGAGGTCGAAGCGATGGCAGGCGTATCCCTGGTCGTTGAGCAGCTCGCTCATGGCCCGGTAGCGGGCGCAGTGGTCGGCGAAGCCGTGCACGAGGAGGAGCCGGGCGCGGGGGGCGGCGAGGGGGTCGTGCTCGGCGTAGAGTCGCAGGCCGTCGCCGCTGTCGAAGTAGCCGCGCTGGGCGGGGAGTTTGGTGCTCATGGCCTCTTCCGCTTATAAAGCCGATGAATCCGCGCTTCTTTGCGCGTCGATCGGCCGGTGCTCACCGTGACCTTCGGGGTCGGGTGAGACTCGACTGATAGAAAAGGAGGTCGCCCATGTCAATGCGTGCGCTGTTGCTCGCGTTCTTCTCGCTGCTCGTCGCCGGTCAGGCGAGCGCGTTCGATGTCTTCATCAACGGGGTCAAGGTGACCGGCGGCATCCGGGACGCCGCGTTCGACAAGGTGGATGTGCGCTTCGACGCGGCGGGCAACGTGCTGATCGATGCGCCGGGCTATCAGATCCAGGTGACCGAGACGACGACGGGGACGCCGACGAACCCGGGCGCGCCGGGGGTGACGCCGATGCCGGGGGTGCCGGTGGCGCGGAGCCCGGTGGTGGGCGGGCCGCCGGTGAGCACCGATCGGACGGCGGTGGTGGGGCGCGAGGATTATCCGCCGGTGCCGGCGAGCCCGCAGGTGGCGCGGCCGGTCAACCCGGTGGGCGACCAGTTCTGGCTGGTGGTCAACAACAAGATGCCGGGGCACTACAAGATGCTGGTGCAGGTCAACGGCGCGCAGGTCGCCGATGTGCCGGCGGTGAGCCCGCAGTTCATCTCGAACATCACCCAGAGCCTGCGGCCGGGCATGAACCAGGTGCAGATCACCTACCTGCCGATGCCGACGGCGCCGGCGGCGCCGATCGCGGACGCGGTGGAGGTGATGATCGGGCGGGGGGCGACGGGGGCCGATGGGACCCTGACGATCGGGCGGGTGCTCGGCACGCACAAGAAGCAGAGCGGCAACCCGTCGGCGGACGCGGCGACGCTCAACTTCGAGATCAAGTAGGGCCCGAAGGCAAAGGGTCAGGTCGGGGCGATCGGCCAGCGGCGGCCGGCGGCTTCGAGGGCGAGGCGGTCGCCGAGGTCGACGAGCCAGTCGGCGATCCTGGCCTGGGTGGCGCGGTCGAGGCGGGCGCGGCGGCGGGGGTTGAGGTGGAGGTAGAGGTGCTCGCCGCCTTGTTCGAAGGCGTCGGTGGGCACGGGCAGGGTCTCGCCGGTGTTGAGGGTGGCGGTGAGGCTGTCGCCGTCGACGCGGAGGCGGCGGACGACGAACGGGGTGTCATCGGCGCGCACGTAACACCAGCGGTCGCCGAGGCGGAGGATGGGTTCGCCGGTGTCTTCGTGCACGTCGAGGCCGCGGTCGAAGGCGGCGATGAGGCCGGGGTGTTCGAAGGGTTGGCCGTCGTGGTACCAGCGGCCTTCGCCGTCGAGGCGGAGGTCGACGCTGCGGCGCATGGCCTCGAGGCGGGCGAGCCAGGCTTCGGCGTCGGGTGACTTCTCGTCGGTCATGGTTGGCCTCGCGGGGTCGTTCGCCGGGTTGGATGGGCGGGCGTACGGGGCGGTCGCTCCCGGCGGGCGAGTCGGGCATGATGGGCGGCGATGGCGCAGCAGATCGACTACAAGGTGACGCGGAGCGGGCGCGAGGTCTACGGCGGGGCGCTGCCGGGGCTGGTGGAGGCCGCGGCTGCGGGGCAGATCCGGGCGAATGATCTGGTGTACGACCCGACGGGGGATCGCTGGGTGTTCGCGCGCAATCTGCCGGCGCTGGCGGGCTTTGCGCTGCGGGGGCGGCGGGCGTACGGGACGGAGGCGGGTGATCGGCCGGGGCGGATCACGCTGGAGGGGCGGGGGCTCGAGCGGCAGCAGGAGCGGCGGCGGCGGGCGGTGCGGGCGGTGTTGCTGCTGTCGGTGCTGGCGGTGACGCTGGCGCTGGTGATGATGGTGCCGGCGGGGACGGATAAGCGGCAGTTGAGCGAGTTCATCGAGGGGCGGATCAGCCGGTGGGCGAGGTGGTGCCGGCGGGGGCGGGGAGCGGCGCGGGCAGCGGGGCGGCGGCAGGCGCGGCGGCGGGCGCGAGGGCGTGGCGGCGGCCGGTGCGATGGACGGGACGGCCGCGGCGGGCGGGCGGCGGGCGCGATGGGCGGAGCGGCGGCGGGCGCAGTCGGCGGTGGCGCGGTGGGTGGTGTCGCGGGCGCGGCGGCGATGGGCGGCGCGGCGATGGGTGCCGCAGCGGCCGGCCCCGCGCTGGGCGGCGCAGCAATGGGCGGCGCAGCGGGCGGGGCCGCGATGGCCGGCGCAGCGGGCGGCGCCGCGATGGGTGCTTTCGACGCCGCAGCCATGGCTGACGTGGGCGGTGACGCCGGACCCGCCGCGGCGCGCCGGCCGATCGGACCGCCGGCCGAGCTGGTCTTCGACTACGCCCGCCGCGACGCGCCCGGGGTCTTCGTCGAGCCGACCGCCGAGGAGCGCGCCCGCTACGCCGCGCGCTACACGAGCGAGGGCATGCGCGCGCTCGCCGAGCCGAACCCGCCGCCCGGCGACGCCCGCCTCGCCGAGCTGCTCGCCGCGCGGCACCGGGCCGAGTTCGCGAAGCTCAACCTCGAGGCGCTCGACGGCGACCACCCCGATCTGCCGCAGGTCGACCGGCTCATCGCCGAGCTCGAGGCGGCGTTCACCGCCGCGTGCCAGCCGCTTTACGGCGAGCGGTTCTGCGGGCTCAAGCTGCTGTATCCCGACTGGCCCGACGCGGTCGTCGAGCGGGTCGCCGGCGGGCAGGTCGTGATCGGGATGACCGCCGAGCAGGCGCGCGAGGCGTGGGGGCGGCCGACGCGGTTCCGGCGGGATGGCGTGGGGCGGCGGTTCTGCTACGACGCGCTGTGCGCGCGGTCGCTCAAGGTGGTCGATCAGGTGGTCGTCGAGGTCGGCGGGTGACGCAGCGTCGGTTCGGCGGGCGAGGCGGCGGGCGAGGGCGGCGGCGCGGGGTGGCGCTGTGGGCGCTGCTGTGTCTGGGGTTGCCCGGGTGGGCGGTGGCTCAGGCGCCGGCGGGCGATGAGGCAGCGGGCGAGGCGCCGGCGGGCGATGAGGCAGCGGGCGAGGCGCCGACAGACGAGGCGCCGGCAGACGAGGCGCCTGCAGACGAGGCGCCGGCAGGCGATACGGCGGCGGACAACGTGCCGGCAGACGAGGCGCCGGCAGACGAGGCGCCGGCAGACGAGGCGCCGGCAGACAACGCGCCGGCAGACGGCGCCCGCCCGGCCGAGCCATCCGCGACCCCGGCCCAGACGGCGCCCGCGACCGCTGCGGACGACGCGCCCGCCGGCGATCCCACCGCCGCGCCCGCGCCCGCGCTCGTGCCGCCGGTGCTCGTCGCGTCGCGCGAGCCGCCCTTCCCGGCGGCGCTGCGCGAGCGCGGTCCGTTCGCCGGCGAGGCGCGGCTGGTGCTCACCGTCGACGCGGCCGGCGAGGTGACGGCGGCGCGCTCGGCGGGGGCCGACGATCCGCTGTTCGAAGAGGCGCTGCGGGCGACGCTGCCCGCGTGGCGCTTCGAGCCCGCGCGGCTCGGCGGTGAGCCGGTCGCGGTCGAGCTGCCGCTCGTGTGGCGCTTCATCGCGCCGCCGGTGCCGGTGCGGGGGCGGCTCGCGCGCCGCGGGGTGCGGGCGCCGGTGGTGGGGATCACGGTGAGCTTCGAGCCGGCGGCGGCGGGCGCGGCGCCGGTCGCGGCGGTGAGTGACGTCGAGGGGCGCTTCGCGGTCGCGCTGCCGCCGGGGCCCTACACGCTGCGGATCGACGATCCGGCGGTCGAGGCGCACGCGGCGGCGGTCGCGGTGCGCGGGGTCGCGCTCGATCTCGGCGCGATCGCGCTCACGCCGGCGCCGGGCTTCGACGACGTGCTCGAGGTGCGGGCGCGGCGCGACGAGGGCAGCACCCGCCTCGACGCGGCCGAGCTCGCCCGCAGCGCCGGCAGCCTCGGCGATCCGCTGCGGGTGTTGCAGTCGCTGCCGTCGGTCGGCACCTACCTCTCGCTGATCCCGTTCCCGATCGTGCGCGGCAGCCCGCCGGGCGAGGTGGGGATCGCGGTCGATGGCACGCGGATCCCGCTGATGTTCCACAGCGCGGTCGGGGTGAGCGTGGTGCCGCCGCAGGTCGTCGAGGCGATCGAGCTGCACCCGGGGATCGCGCCGCTGCGCTTCGGGCGCTTCACCGGGGCGGCGATCGAGGCCTTCACCCACGATCCGATCGACGAGGGCTGGCTTGGCGAGGCGAGCATCGATCTGGCGCAGGCGAGCGCGCTGGTGTCGGTGCCGATCGGCGAGGGCGGGCGGCTGACGGTGACGGGGCGGACGAGCTACGCCAACTGGCTGCTCGAGGCGCTCGATCAGCCGGTGGAGCTGGCGTTCGACGACTACCACCTGCGCTACACCTGGCGCGATGGCGGGCGGCGGCTGCGGGTGAGTCTCTTCGGGGCGACCGATGCCTTCGGCGACCGCGACCTCAAGGGCACGGAGATGGCGTTCCACCGGCTGGCGCTGCGCTTCGTCGAGCCGCTCGGCGGGGGGTCGCTCGAGGCGGCGCTCGACGTGGGGATCGACCAGCTCGACCTGCCGACCGAGGGGCTCTTCGTGGTCTTCCGGGGGGCGGCGGGGGAGGATCTGCTCGACTGGATCGTGACGCCGCGGCTGGTCTTCACCCGGCCGCTGGGCGCGGCGGCGGCGCTGGAGCTGGGGGTCGAGGGCGAGCGGCGGTGGACCGACAGCGAGCTCCGGGACGTGCCGGCGAGGCAGGACACGCTCGGCGCGTGGGGCGCGGTGCGCTTCGAGGCGGGGGCGCTGACGGTGACGCCGGGGCTGCGGCTCGATCTGTACGACGCGCCGTTTCGCTGGTCGCTCGACCCGCGGGTCGACGCGCGATACACGCTCGCCGAGGAGACGGCGCTGGTGGCGCGCGCCGGGCTGATGAGCGGGCCGCAGCGGTACGACTGGCCGATCCCGGGGGCGGGCGCGCAGGCGACCGATACCTTGCAGCGGGCGTGGCAGCTCGCGGCCGGGGTCGAGCAGGGGCTGGCGGCGGGGCTCGAGCTGACGTGGTCGGTCTTCGCGAGCCGGGTCGATGGCATGCGCAACTCGGCCCTCGATCCGACGCGGCGGCCGACGATCGACGAGGTGAGAGAGGATCTGGCGCAGTCGCCGCCGGAGAACGCCCGGCGGGCGCAGGGCAGTGAGCTGCTCTTGCGCCGCCGGCCGGGCGGGTGGTGGTCGGGCTGGATCGCGTACACCGTGCAGCGGGTCGAGCGCCGCGATCTGACGGGGCGCTGGCTGCCGAGCGCGCTCGAGCAGCAGCACCTGCTCAACGTCGTGCTCACCCTGCGGCTCCCCGATCACTGGTACACCGGCGGGCGCTTCCACTACACGAGCGGGCGGCCGCTCTTCGCGGGCTCGCTGCAGCGGCTCGATGCCTACGCGCAGCTCGATCTGCGCGTCGAAAAACGCTGGTTCCGCGAGGACTTCGAAATCGGCGCCTACCTCGACGTGGTCAATGTCACCCGCTCGGCCGAAGACACCCGGCAAGACACCTTCCTCACCGAGATCGACTCCGAGACCGGCACGCCCGAGCTCGACTACATCCTGCCGATGCTCGGGGTGCGCGCGCGCTTCTGATCGCGGCCGCCGGGGGTCTGGCGTCGGCGCGCGCGCGCCGTTATGGTGCGCGCCCTCACCCACGGTGCCGGGAGCGCGCGCTTGAGAGTCTTCGCCTGGAACGTCAATGGCATCCGCTCATGCCATCGCAATGGTGCCTTGCTGCCCTTCATCGAGGCCGAGCAGCCCGACGTGCTCTGCCTGCAAGAGGTGCGGGCGCTCGTCGATCAGTGCCCCGAGGAGGTGGTCGCGCGGGGCATGCACATCGCGTGGGCGGCGGCGGAGAAGCCGGGCTACAGCGGGGTCGCGACGCTCTCGAAGCGGGCGCCCGATGGCGTCGAGGTGGGGATCGGCGTGCCCGAGTTCGACCGGGAGGGGCGGGTGCTGACGACGCGGCACGGCGACGTGACGGTGGTCAACGTCTACTTCCCCCACGGCCAGCGCGACCACGCGCGGCTGCCGTTCAAGACCGCGTTCTATCGGGCGATTCTGGCGTATGGCGCGCGGCTGCGCGCCGCCGGCGAGCAGGTGGTGATCTGCGGCGACTACAACACCGCGCACCGCGAGATCGACCTGCGCAACCACAAGGGCAACCGCAAGACCTCGGGCTTCACCGAGCCCGAGCGGGCGCTGATCGACGAGTACCTCGCGGCGGGCTGGGTCGACGCGTGGCGGGCGCTCAACCCCGAGGTCGAGGCCTATACCTGGTGGTCGAACCGGCCAGGGGTGCGGGCGCGTGACATCGGGTGGCGCATCGATCTGGCGTTGGTCGATCCGATGCTGTGGCGGCGGGTGCGCGGCGCGCGGATCCACGGCGCGGTGATGGGATCGGATCACTGCCCGATCGAGCTGGAGATCGCCGACTGAGCGCGCCTCAGAATCGCCACGAGAGGTTGAACTCGGGCACGAGCGACCCGCCGAGGACGAGCACGCCGGCGTAGGGGACCTCGAGGCTGCCATAGCCGAGGCCGAGGCGCAGGTTGAGGCTCTCCCAGCTCCACTGCGCGCTCGCGGTGAGGTTGGCGTGCTCGAAGACGCCGGTGCGCAGCTCGGCGTCGCCGTAGACGTCGATGGTGGTGCGGCCGTCGTTGGTCTCGACGCGGCTCTGTCCTTGCGCGACGAAGCGCTGGGCGAGCGAGATGTTGGCCTGGAAGACCCAGGCGAAGCTCTGGCTCTGGTGCCATTCGAAGGTGGGGATGAGGTTGATGATGCCACCCTTGCCGACGCCGTTGAGGTAGACGTCGGGCAGGTCGATCTCACCGTCGGTGTAGAGGCCGGTGTAGTGCAGCCCGAGGTGGGCGCTGAAGTCGGCGCCGGCCGGTCGCCAGCTCGCCTGCGCGGCGACGGGCACGATCCAGGTGCGCACCTCGGGCAGGGCTTCGAGCCAGCCGCTCGGGTCGAAGGTGATGAAGCCGGCGGAGAGCGCGACGGCGAAGGTGTCGTCGCGCCAGACGGTGTATTTGGTCGCGAGGTTGATGGCGCCGATGAGATCGGCGATGGGCATCGTGCCGAGCTCCCAGTCATCGGTGATGCCATACTCGAGCTGGCCGAGCAGGTAGAGGCGCCACTCGCCGGCGCGCAGGGTCTCGGCCGAGTACTCGGTGACGGGGCGCTCGTCGCCGTACCACGCGGCGGCGGGGGTGACGAGCGCGAGCGCGAGCGGCAGGGCGGCGAAGGCGCCGCGGGCGCGAGGGGTCAGGGCCACTGCAACACCTCGGCACCGCGACGGCAGGTGCCGCGGAGCGGATCCTGGCTGTAGGTACACAGCCACTCGCCGAGCGCGTCGCGCACGCTCACCGCGCCGCGGCCGTCTTCGAGGCGGTCGACGCCGATGAGGAAGCTCCCGCTGCCCTCGACGATCCGGTGCAGCGTGATGGCGCCGTCGAGGCTCCGCAGCGCGAGCGCGAACGGCAGCGGCGCGGCGGCGTCGCGCAGGTCGCCGGTCATCTCGACATAGAGCGCCGAGTCGGCGACGCGGAGGACGCTGTTGATGTCGGCGTCGATCGTCGCCGGCCCCTCGCTGCCGCTCACCCGGCAGCCGTCGGCCTCACCCCAGGCGGGGATCTGCTCGTCGAAGTCGGCGAGCACCGTGCGCAGCCGCAGCCGGCCGTTCGCCCGATCGAGCGAGCCGTCCACCCCCGGGCAGATGTGGGTGACCTCGGCCCAGGCGCCGGCGTCGCTGGTCAGCGCGTGCCGGCTCTCGCCGAGCGCCGCGCCCTCGGCGGTCAACGCGTTCGACCCGCTCCCCGGATCGTCGGCCTGATCGAGCTCGGTCGTCGTCGCGTCGACCTCGGCGACGAGCGCCACCGCCGCCGCGATGACGACGAGGTCGTCGAGCAGCCCCCGCACGAGCGCGGTGGTCGACGCGGCGTCGAGCACGCCATCGGCGCCGGCGGTGAAGCGCTCGATGAGCGCGGCGGTCGACGGCGCCTCGGGCACCTCGCGGGGCTCGGGCAGGCAGCCGGCGAGCAGCGCAGCGGCCAGGATCAGGGACCGCCTCATCGCCGCCGCCTCCGCCGCGCGAGCCCGAAGGCGATCATCACGAAGAGCCCGAGGTGCCCGAGCGGGTCGCGCTCGGCCGCCGCGCAGCCGCAGTCGTCCTCGACCGCCGAGTTCTGGCCGGTCTCCTCGCCCATGTCGGCCTCGTCGAGCCGCGCGTCGCGCCGCGGACCCTCGTCGGGCGCCGGCACGCCGTCGTCGGGGTCGGGGGTCACGCCGCTGTCGCGGCCCGGCGTCACGTCGCCGTCGGCCTCGGCCTCGCCCTCGAGCGGGAACGGGTCGTCGCCGTCGAGGATGCCGTCGTCGTCGCTGTCGTCGTCGAGCGGATCGGTCTCGCCGGGGTCGCGCACGCCGTCGCCGTCCGCGTCCTCGGCGCCGTCGAGGAGCCCGTCGCCGTCGGTGTCGGCGACGTTGGGATCGGTCTCGCCCGGGTCGAGCGCGCCGTCGCCGTCCGCGTCTTCGATGCCATCGGGGAGGCCGTCGCCGTCGGTGTCGGCGCGGGTCGGATCGGTCGGGTTCTCCCCGCGCACCTCGACGCCGTCGGGGAGGCCGTCGCCGTCGGTGTCGGGGTTGTCGGGATCGGTCTCGCCCGGGTCGACGACGCCGTCGCCGTCGAGGTCCTCCTCGTCGTCGCCGAGCCCGTCGCCGTCGCGATCCGCCGACTCGTCGGCGCCGATCACGATCGCGCGCACCGGCGCCGCGCAGCGGTTGCAGCCGACCTCCGCCGCGATCGCCTGCGTGCCCGGCACCCAGGTGTCGAAGATGATCGGCCGGTCGTCGGCGAGCCCGCCCGGCTGCAGCCAGCGCCGTCGCTCGTGCGGCCCATCCGGCGGCACGCTCGACCCGTCCGGCCACGCGGTGATCCGGTAGCCGTCGGGCTGGGCGTCGACGTCGGCGATGACCGCGGTGTCGTCCCAGTACATCGCGCGCGCGACGCGCTCGTCGGGGCCGGTCTGCTCCCAGATCACCAGCCCGCCCGCGTTGTCCTCGATGTCGCCCATCGGGAAGTGGCTCTCGCCCGCCGACAGCTCGATCCGCACCGGGTACTCGCCGGCCGCGAGCACCGCGCCATCGGGGCCGCGCCCGTCGAAGGCGACCCGCACCTCGGCGCCCGGCCGCTCGACCCGCCCCCGCAGCGCGAGGTCGCGGGCGCCGTCGAAGGCGCCGTCGCGGTCGGTGTCGATGATGATCCGCCACACGCCGCGCAGGTTGGGCACGAAGCTGAACTCGCCGCTGTCCTGCACGCCGTCGCCGTCGGGGCTGATCGAGGCGGTGCCGACCTCGTCGTTGAACGCCACGTCCGCGAGCGCCGGCGCCTCGGGCGGGGCCGGCGCGGGGTCGGGCCAGTTGAGGTAGACGGTGTACTGGTAGAAGAAGGACTGCGGCGCCCCCATGCCCGCCGGCGCGCAGGCGAGCGTCACCGGATCGGGGTCGCCGAACTCGCACCAGCTCTTGTCGGGGTGATCGGCGACGCCGTCGTCGTTGGCGACGACGGTGTAGCGCAGGCCCTTGAGATCGTCGAAGTCGATGACGAAGACCCGCGCCCCGGCGCCGACCGGCGCGACCGCGTAGAACTCGCTGTCGGCGCCGTAATCGCGGTCGTGCGCGTGGAGCTGCCAGAACAGCGCGTGCACCCGCCCGCCCGCGACCGGCTCCCCGCCCGGGTCGAGCACGTCGATCTCGAAGAAGCGCGTCGAGGTCCCGTTGTTGGTCAGCGTCTCGCGCTCGCCGGCGAAGTCGAAGCTCCACACCCCCGCGGCGCCGCTCTGCAGCGCGTGCCACGCCGGATCGACCGTCGCCGCCGCGCAGAAGCCCGCCCCGTTCGGGACCACCTCCAGCGGCCGCCCGCAGCGCGCCGCTTCGTCCCCGTTCGGCTCGCGGCCGAAGACCACCCGGAAGGTGTCGAGGGTCAGCCCGTGCGGCTTGACGTAACACAGCTCGGGGATCGCCAGATCGCAGTCCTCGAAGCCCGCGCAGGGCTGCGCGTCGGGCGCGTAGGCGATGATCTCGGCGCCCTGCCGGTCCTCGTCGACGGGGTTCGGCGCGCCCGGCGCGTCGTCGATCCCCAGCAGCCCGTCGGGGCCGGGCACGTCGAGCTCCTGCACGCCGTCGTCGCTCGAACACACCCGGATCGTCTCGCCCGGATCGAGCACCCGCACCCGCACCTCGGTGCGCTGATCGAGCCCCTGCGTCAGCCCGAGCTGAACCGTGCCCTCGGGCCGCGCCGCCGCCGGCCCCGCCGTCGCGCCGAGCGCCGCGGGGATCACCCACAGCGCCGCCCACCAGACCGCGTCTGACCGCATGCTCTCCCCCTGCCGGACGATGAGTCGCCGCCAGCGCACCAGAGCCGGGGGTTTGGTGTCAATGCCCACGTCCAACGCCGCAGAGACGCGCCGATACTTGCTTCGGCGAGAGCGCAGACGGTACACCAGAGCGCGTCGTCGCCCGCTCGACGCCCGGTGGACCAGCAAGAGCCCGCACCGAGGAGGACCTGCGTGAAGCACCCCGCTCTCCGCCCGCTCCGCGCCATTGCCGCCGTCGCCGCCGTCGGCGGCCTCGCGACCCCGGCGCGGGCCGAGATCAGCCCCTTCGACGTCACCCACCCGGTCGACGACAGCGGCCTCGGCCCCGGTTATGGCCGCCGCGACCTCCAGTTCCACCTCGACCTCGGCTTCCACTTCTCGAGCGCGCCCGGCTCCGCCTCCGCCAGCGACGGCGGCCCGATCACCGAAGACCGCATCGCGCTCTCGCCCCACCTGCGCATCGTGCAGCCCTTCGGCTTCAACGAGGTCGAGTTCCACTGGGGCTTCATCTGGCTCGACGTCGACAGCGACCTCGCCTCGACGAGCACCTTCCAGCTCGGAAACCCCTTCGTCGCCCACCACTGGACCTGGCGCAGCCTCGAGCGCCAGCTCCGCCTCGGCCTCGGCGTCGGCGCCCCGACCGCGATCCTCCGCGACGAGCGCCCCGAGCAGACCCTCGCCGACAACGCCGCGCTGCTCACCGCCGCCGGCATGCGCGGCTGGCGCGACTACTGGCTCTGGGCGCCCGAGGCGCTCTCGGTCATCGGGCAGGTCGACCACTACCTGCGCTACTCATCGGGCTTCGTCTGGGGCGGCCAGCTCTCGTTCGGCCTCATCCACGGCTTCGACGACAACCTCTTCACCGAGGCGCTCGGCCTCACCGGCAACCTGCTCGTCGCCCAGGCCGACCTCGAGGTCGCCTACGACACCCGCTACCTGCGCTCCAGCCTCCGCGGCAGCTACGTCACCCTGCTCCAGCGCGAAGGCCTCGACGGCGAGGAGATCCCGCGCGACGACAACGACCAGATCAGCCTCGAGGCCGGCTTCCGCATCCGGCTCGACAAGGTCGACCTCGTCGTGCGCTTCGACCTCCCGGTCGACCGCCCCTTCGGCTTCGGCCTCGACGACGGCAAGGTCTGGGGCGCCCACATCGGCCTCTCGACGCCCACCGAGCTGCGTCTGCCCGAGGAGTGATCCCGCCTCAGTCGTCCGTCGGGCAGCGCCGCGCGCCGGTCTCGACGTCGATCAGCGTGATCGCCGCGACCGGGCACCCTTGCCCCGCCCACAGCACCGCCTGATCCGGATCGCCGTCCTCGTCGATCACGACCGCCTTCTCGTCCTCGTCGAGCTGGAACGTCGCCGGCGCCTCGGTCACGCAAGTGCCCGCGCCGATACACTTCTCGCGGTCGATGATGATGCGGTAGGGCACTCAGATCCCCCCGTCGTCGTCGATGTCGAGGTCGATCGACGGCGCGCCCTCGTCGAGCGGCTCGGCGTCGACGGCGCCCAGGTCCGGCTCGACGCCCTGCTCGGGGGCCGCGAGATCGGGCTCACCGAAGTCGACGAGCATGTCGGGCGGCGGGAAGCGCGCGTCCATCGCCATGTCGCCCGCGTCGGCCCCCGCGTCGCCCGCGCCCGCGTCACCGCCCATGTCGACCGCGCCCGCGTCGACCACCGCCCCATCGGCCGGCGGCTGAACGATCGGCTGACACCGCCCGAAGCTGCACATCTCACCCGCCGCGCACTCGTCGTCGCGCACGCAGCTCGCCACGCAGATCAGCCGCCCCGCCTCGATCGGGCTCACGCGGCACACCTCACCGACCGGGCAGTTCTCGTCCGACCGGCACTCGTTGGTGACATCGCTGGTGTCGAAGCACCCGACGAGGGTGAGCAGCAACAGGGCGAACAAGCGGCGCATGGCGACTCCCGGCGAAGCGAGACGGCTTGGTACCAGAGCCCGACCGGCGGGTAAAGCCCATGCGCCCGCCCCCCCGCGCCGGGGCGATCGACCTCACCGCACCCACGCCCGCGAGGCATCCTGGCCCACCCGCGCCGCGCCCCACGCCGCGACCGCCACCCCCACCAGCGCCGCCCCGGCCGCCGCCACCGCGCCCCGATGCTTCGACAGCCACAGCACCAGACTCCGCCGCCGCGCCCGCTCGTCGAAGCGACCATGCGCCCCGTGATCACCCGGCACCGGCGCGAAGAGGTTGTCCGGCCGCCCCGCCACCTCCGGCTCGTCCGTCTGCTGCGACGACACCCCCGACCGCGCCAGCACCCGATCCGCCAGCCACGGCGCCAGCCGGTTCCCCCACACCGCCAGCAGCACCGACCCCGCGATCGACATCTCCCGCCGATCGCTCCCCGCCGCGTACACCACCGCCTCCGCCGCCACCTCCGGCTGATAGATCGGCGGCACCGGCTGCGCCCGATGCGGCAGCCGGCTCCGCACCCACCCGAACTGCGGCGTGTTCATCGCCGGGAGCTGCACCATCGTCAGCCGGATCGGGATCCCATCGTGCATCAGCTCGCAGCGCAGCGACTCGGTGAAGCCCTGGATCGCGTGCTTCGCCCCGCAGTACGCGCCTTGCAGCGGGATCCCCCGGTACGCCAGCGCCGAGCCCACCTGCACGATCGCCCCCTGCCGCCGCGGCACCATGCGCCGCAGCGCCGCCAGCGTCCCGTTGACCGTACCCAGATAGGTCACCGCCGTCACCCGCGCGAACTCCGCCGGGCTCACCTCCCAGCTCCGCGCGAAGACCGAGGTCATCGCGTTGTTGATCCACACATCGATCGGCCCGAAGCGCGCCTCCACCGCCGCCGCCGCCGCCTCGACCGCGTCGGCGTCCGCCACATCGGTCGGCACCACCAGCGCCTCGCCCCCCGCCGCCTCCACCTCCGCCCGCGCCCCATACAGCCCGTCCCGCCCGCGCGCCAGCAGCCCGATACACACCCCCGGCCCCGCCAGCCGCCGCACCACCGCCCGCCCCACGCCCGCGCTCGCGCCGGTCACCACGAAGACCCGCCGTGTCTCTTCTTTCATGTCACCATGCCTCCGCGTCTGAAGTGCAGTCACCCATGGCAAGAAACATTCCGCCCTGATGGCACCGAACTTGCCATCGCTCGAACCAGGAGGACCGATGCACGACCCACGCGGAGCGGGCCACCGACCGCGCACCACCCCGCCGATCGAAGCCCACGGCGTCATCGGCAACCAGGAGACCGCCGCCTTCGTCGCCCCCGACGCGACGATCGACTACCTCTGCTTCCCCCGCTTCGACTCACCCACCGTCTTCGCCCGCCTCCTCGACCGCGACCGCGGCGGCGCCTTCGAACTCCGCCCCCTCGGCCGCTGCGCCCGCAGCCAGGCATGGCTCCGCGACACCCACGTCCTCGTCACCCGCTTCGCCGGCCCCGATGGCATCGCCGAGATCACCGATCTCATGCCCATCGACGACCGCGGCCCGATCCGCGCGCTCGTCCGCCGCGTCGACGTGCGCGAAGGCCGCCTCCGCTTCCACGCCCGCTGCGCGCCCCGCTTCGACTACGCCCGCCGCGGCCACACCGCGCTCCCCGTCGCCGACGGCGTCGAGCTGCGCCCCGACGGCGGCGCCACCCCCGCGCTCCACCTCGCCGCCACCGTGCCCCTCGCCCTCGACGGCCGCGACGTCACCGCCACCTTCGACCTCGCCGCCGGCGAGAGCGCCTGCTTCGTCCTCGCCCCCCAACCCCCGCCCGCGCCGCTCGCCCCCCGCGTCGCCGACTGGATCACCACCACCACCGCCCGCTGGCGCGTCTGGGCCGCACAGATCGCCTACCGCGGCCGCTGGTCCGAGCCCGTCCGCCGCTCCGCGCTCGTGCTCCACCTGCTCACCGCCGCCCGCTACGGCGCCATCGTCGCCGCGCCCACCTTCGGCCTCCCCGAAGCCATCGGCGGCGAGCGCAACTGGGACTACCGCTACAGTTGGATCCGCGACTCCGCCTTCGCGGTCTACGCGCTCACCCGCCTCGGCCACGGCGAAGCGGCCCGCGCCTTCATGCGCTGGGTCCTCGACGTCTGCATCCCACGCCACCGCGGCGGCCGCCTGCAGGTCATGTACGCCGTCGACGGCCGCACCGACCTCACCGAAGAGACCCTCTCGAGCCTGCGCGGCTATCACGACTCCCGCCCCGTCCGCATCGGCAACGGCGCCCACGACCAGCTCCAGCTCGACATCTACGGCCCGCTCCTCGACGCCGCCTGCCTCGCCGCCGAGCGCGGCCAGCCCGTCTCACCCGAAGCCTGGCGCGCGCTCACCGCCATCACCGACTGGGTCGCCGCCCACTGGGACCAGCCCGACGCCGGCATCTGGGAGATCCGCGGCGAACCCCGCCACTTCCTCACCTCCCGCGTCATGTGCTGGGTCGCGCTCGACCGCGCGCTCCGCATCGCCGCCGCTCGAACGCTCCCTGCGCCGACCCATCGCTGGCAGAGCGCCCGCGATGCCATCCGCGCCGATGTCTTCGCGCACTTCTGGCACCCCGGCCGCGCCGCCTTCGTGCAATACCGCGGCGGCGACACCCTCGACGCCTCCGCGCTGCTCATGCCCCTCGTCGACTTCATCGCCCCCGACGACCCCCGCTGGCTCTCCACCCTCACCGCCATCGACCGCGAGCTCCGCCGCGGCCCCCGCGTACACCGCTACTCACCCCGCGACGACATCGACGGCCTCGAAGGCCGCGAAGGCAGCTTCACCGCCTGCTCCTTCTGGTACGTCGAGTGCCTCGCCCGCGCCGGTCGCCTCGACGAAGCCCGCCGCCTCTTCGACGACCTCCTCGCCTGCCAGAGCCCGCTCGGACTGCTCGCCGAAGAGCTCGGCCCCGGCGGACACCACCTCGGCAACTACCCCCAGGCGCTCTCCCACCTCGCGCTCATCAGCGCAGCGCACCGGCTCGACGTCGAGCTCGACCGCGACCCGGCCGCCACGCCGACGCGATAGCCAGAGATGACACCTGCCACGCGCGCGAACACCGCACCTGCCATCACTCGCGTCGTCGATCGCCGAGCCGCAGCGCATCGCGTCCGCCCGCCGCCCGCCCGCGCCGACCGCCGCTCGGAAGCGCGCGCACGCTCTGGCCCTCCCGCTTTTTTCGTGCTACCTGCAAGAAACCGTCAAACGTGCGGGGACGACCTCGAAGAACGGGATGCGCCGCCGACTCGCCTTCACCCTGCTGATCGCCCTCGCGCCCCTCCTCGGCGCCGTCACGCCGGCCCTCGCGCAGCCCGCCGAGCCCGTGGCCGCCGAGCCCGTGGCCGCCGAGCCCGTGGCCGCCGAGCCCGCCGCGCCCCGTGAGGCCGCCAACCCCGCCGTCGCGCTCATCGCGCAGGGCCGCGGCGGCGCCGAGCTCGTCAACATCTGGCGCAACCGCAGCGGCGCCGACCCCGAGCGCGCCGAAGAGCAGCTCGACCGCCTCGCCCGCACCGCCCGCGAGGCCGGCATCACCCGCCTCGACCCCTTCGCCGCCGCCCTCCTCCGCGAGGCCCGCGCCGCCGCCGACCAGGGCGACCACGCCACCGCCCGCCTCCGCATCGACCGCGCCGAGCAGCTCGCGCCCGCGCTCCCCGAGGTCTACGACGCCCGCGCCGCGCTCGCGCTCGACGAGGCCCCCTGGGCGCTGCACACCTGGTCCAAGTTCCGCATCAAGGCGCTCCTCGCCCGCGTCGACGACTTCCAGCGGCGCATGCTCCTCTTCAGCGACTTCGTCCTCGGCGCGCTCCTCGTGCTCGGCGCGCTCGGCTTCCTCTTCATGGTCGCGCAGCTCGTCCGCTACGCCATCCACCTCTTCCACGACCTCGGCGCCGCGTTCCCGAGCACCATGCGCGTCGTGCTCCTCGTCGCCATCGGCCTCCTCCTCGCGCTCCCGCTCGTCTACGGCTTCGGCCCCGTGCTCCTCTTCTTCCCGCTCGCGGTCGCGCTCTGGAGCTACCAGAGCCGCGCCGAGAAGGTCATCTCCGCGATCTTCATCGTCTTCCTCGGCTCGCTGCCCTGGCTCTTGCGCATGGGCGACCGGCTCACCGAGGCCGGCACCGGCCCCACCCAGGCCTTGCACGCGCTCTCGCACAACCCCACCGACGCCCGCGCCTTCGAAGCCGTCGAGGCCGCCGTCGAGGCCGACCCCAAGGACTGGGCGGCCCAGGCCGTGCTCGGGCTCACCCACAAGCGCCTCGGCCGCCTCGACGACGCCGAGACCGCGCTCCGCGCCGCCATCCTCGGCGCCGAGGGCGAGGCCGAGGGCACCATCTACAACACCCTCGGCAACGTGCTCTTCGCGCAGGGCCGCCCCCAGGGCGCCGAAGAGGCCTACAAGCGCGCCCGCAAGCGGCTCCCCGACGCGGCCGAGCCCGCGTTCAACCTGCACCGCCTCTACCGCCGCCTCGGCCGCGGCGAAGACGCCGAGGCCGCGCTCCAGACCGCCACCGGCATCGACGCCCAGGCCGTCGCCGCCTGGAGCCAGGACGACGAGCCCTACGCCAACCGCTTCGTCGTCGACCTCGACCTCCCCACCGCCACCCTCACCGCCCGCGCCATGGCCGACCTCTTCGCGCCCACCCCGCTCGCCCGCCGCGGCTGGGTCGCGCTCGCCGGCCCCGTGCCCGAGATGACCGCCCCGCTCGCCGCCATCGCCACCCTCGCCCTCTTCGGCGTGCTCACCGGCCTCCGCCGCCGCATGCGCCTCACCTGGCCCTGCTTCCGCTGCGCCCGCCCCGCCCCGGCCAACATCGCCGACGGCCCGCCCGCGCACCCGCAGTGCGAGCAATGCGTCAACCTCTTCGTCCGCAACATCCCCGTCGACCGCCGGGTCCGCTTCCAGAAGGAGCAGACCATCGCCCGCTGGTCGACCGTGCGCCGCTGGTCGACCCGCCTCCTCGGCCTCACCGTTCCCGGCCTCGTCGACCTCGTCCGCGGCCAGGCGCTCCGCGGCGCGCTCGTCGCCGGCCTCACCGCCGTCCTCGCGCTCTGGCTCGTCGAGCCCGAAGGTCTCCTCCTCGAGCCGCTCCCCGGCTTCGACCCCGTCACCGACGGCTTCACGCTCGGCCGCTGGGTCCTCCTCGCGCTCGTCGCCGGCCTCTGGATCAGCAACGCCATCCGCGCCGCCCGCTGGAAGGAGCGCGCCTGATGGCATTGCAAGGCTCGCTCGCCGACTTCGGCATCGCCGAGATCCTCCAGCTCATCGGCAGCCAGCAGAAGACCGGCATCCTGCACGTCACCGGCGGCGAGAGCGGCGAAGAGGTCATGATCTCGTTCTCGTCGGGGCGCATCATCCGCACCGACGTCAACAACCGGCACAAGCGCGACCTCCTCGGCCAGATGCTCATCGCCGCCGGCGAGATCGACAAGGAGCAGCTCGGGGCCGCGCTCAAGAGCCAGAAGAAGTCGCTCAAGCGCCTCGGCGACGTCCTCGTCGAAGACGGCACCGTGCGCCGCGAGGCGATCAACCAGCTCGCCGACCTCCAGGCCCGCGAGACCCTCTACCGCCTCTTCGAGTGGAAGAGCGGCCAGTACCGCTTCGAGAGCAAGCCCCCCAACTTCACCCGCCCCTCCGGCACCGCGATCTCCTCCGAGAGCCTCCTGATGGAAGGCTTTCGCATGCTCGACGAGTGGCCGCTCATCCGGGCGCGGATCAACAACTACTCGGTCGTCTACCGCCAGACCGACAAGGCCCGCACCATCGGCGACGAGTCGCAGGCGCTCGAGCGCATCCTCGACGACGCCTTCGTCGAGGCCTCGATGGGCGGCGGCGGCGGCGACGGGCTCGACGACGGCTTCGACTTCGACGAGTCGCTCTCCGGCAGCGGCGGCCTCGGCGACACCGAGCGCGCCGTGCTCGCGCTCGTCGACGGCCAGCGCGACGTGCACCAGATCGTCGATCGCAGCCGCCTCGGTGAGTTCGAGACCAGCAAGGCGCTGTTGACGCTCCTCAACGAGGAGTACATCGAGCCCACCAAGGTCAAAAAAGCCCTCGACGCCCCCTCGCGCCGCCCCGGCGTCGCCTGGCGCCAGCTCGCGGTGCGCCTCGTCGTCAACGCCACGCTGCTCGGGCTCATCGTCGTCGGCGTGCTCTTCATGCCCCGCTCGCGCATCCAACTGCATCGCAACACCGAACGGGTCGCCGGCGAGGCGCTCGACCGGCTCCGCGCCAACCGCCTCGTCGCGATCGGCAACGCCCTCGAGGTCTACCGCGTGGAGAACGGCGCCTACCCCGACACCCTCGCCGCGCTCACCGAGGCGCGCCTCATCGAGCCCGCCGCGCTCGACCTCCCCGGCGAGGCCCCGATCAGCTACATCAGCATCGGCACCGACTACGACCTGCGCTGATGCTCGAAGCCTCCCTCCCTGCTCTTGAGAGCTTCCCCACAGAATCTGGCGCTTCGCCCAGCACCGTCCCGAACGCCGATCTCTGCGTCTCTCAGCACTCGAAAGACCTTCGGGGTGGTTGGCGCTGCGCGCCGCCCACCGGGCCGACGCCCCGTCAGGTCGCAGGCTTGGCCCTTCTGCGGCTTCGTTCCTTGACCTCGGCGCCCGGTCCGGCACTGGGCTCGACCATATTTTGTGGTGAACTTTCAAAAAGGACCCCAAGTGAGTGAGCCCACCGCCCCGAGCGTGGTGATCGACGTCCCCGAAGGCAAGATGGTGACCGCGGCGCTCTGGGGCCCCCAGGACGCCCACCGCCGGCTCCTCGAGCGCCGGCTCAAGGTCAAGCTCTCGGCCCGCGGCCGCCAGATCACCCTCACCGGGCGCCCCGACCACCTGCCCTTCGCCGAGCGCGCGATCCGCGAGCTGGTCTCGCTCGCCCGCGGCGGCCAGACCCTCTTCCTCAACGACATCGAACAGGTCGTCAACCTGATCGAAGGCGCGCCCGGCGAGGTCAACGTCGGCGAGCTGCGCACCCACACCCTCACCCTCACCCACGACCGCCGCGCCGTCAGCCCCAAGAGCCCCAACCAGAAGGCCTACATCGAGGCGATGCGCGACCACGACATCGTCTTCTCCGTCGGCCCGGCCGGCACCGGCAAGACCTACCTCGCGATGGCCGCCGCCGTCGCCGCGCTCCGCGCGCAGGAGGTCAAGCGCATCATCCTCGCCCGCCCCGCCGTCGAAGCCGGCGAGCGCCTCGGGTTCCTCCCCGGCTCCCTCGTCGAGAAGGTCAACCCCTACCTGCGCCCGCTCCACGACGCGCTCTACGACCTCATGGGCATCGAGACGGCGACCCGCCTCATCGAGAACGGCACCGTCGAGGTCGCCCCGCTCGCGTTCATGCGCGGCCGCACGCTCAACCAGGCGTTCGTCATCCTCGACGAGGCGCAGAACACCACCCGCGAGCAGATGAAGATGTTCCTCACCCGCCTCGGCTACTCGTCGCGGGCGGTCGTCACCGGCGACACCACCCAGGTCGACCTCGAGCGCGGCCGCGAGAGCGGGCTGAGCCACGCGCTCGAGATCCTCGACGGCATCGAAGGCATCGCGATCGTGCGCCTGACCCCGGTCGACGTCGTGCGCCACGCGCTCGTGCAGGCGATCGTGCGCGCCTACGACCGCGACGACGCCCACAACGAAGCCGCCGCCGAGGCCCGCGGCGAGGGCCGCGACGACCGCGACAGCCGCGGCGGACGCGGGCGCGGAGGCCGCGGATGATCTCGCTCTTGCAGCGCGCCCCGGTGCGGGGCCGGATCCCCGTCGCCACCCTGCGCCGCCGCGCGGCGAAGCTGCTCGACGCCCTCGGCCGCGGCGACGACGAGCTCGTCGTCGTGCTCACCGACGACGAGGAGATCCAGGCGCTCAACCGCGACTTCCGCGGCAAGGACCAGCCGACCGACGTGCTGAGCTTCCCGCAAGAAGAGGGCGAAGCCATGCCGCTCCCGCCCGGCGAGCCCGTGCCCCTCGGCGACGTCGTCATCAGCCTCGACACCGCCGAGCGCCAGCTCGCCGACGGCTGCCTGCCCCGCCTGTGGCCCGCGCTCGGCGCCGACGCCGCCCCGCCCTGGGCGCTGATGGACGAGGTGACATTCCTCTTGCTGCACGGAGTCTTGCACCTCGTCGGCCACGACCACCTCGAGCCCGACGAGGCCGCCGAGATGGAGGCGCTCGAGGCGAAGCTGCTCCCCGGGCTCCTCGGGCGCCGCAAGTGACCCGCGCGCCCGGCCGCGCGCTCGCCGCCGCGCTCGCCGCCGCGCTCGCCGCCGCGCTCGCCGCCGCGCTCACCGCGCCCGCGCCTCGCGTCTCCGCGCCCTCGCCCTCGCGCTCGCCGGCTGTGTCGCCGACAACCCGGGCCTGCTCGCCGACGCCGGCGCCGTCGACGACGCCGCGCGGCCCGACGGAGGAGGGGACTCCGCCGACGCCGCGCGTGATGCCATCGCCGACGCCGCGGATGCCATCGATGCCACCACCGATGCCACCGGTGGCACCGATGCCATCGCCGATGCCATCGCCGACGCCACCGGTGCCATTGACGCCGCCGCTGATGCCGCCGCCGACGCCGCCGCCACCGCCGACGCCACCCCGCCCCCCGACGCCGCCCCCACCGACCCCGACGCCGCCCCGCCCGGCGCCTGCCCCGGCAACGCCGGCCGCACCTCCGGCATCGCCGACCCCTTCGCGCCCGGCGCCTTCTGCGACGCGCTCTACATCTGCCTCGGCGCCCCGCCCGACCCCGCCTTCGTCGCCGCGTTCACCGCCGCCTTCCCCGACGCGCTCTGCCGCGCCGGCGACGACTGCTACGACTTCGGCCAGGGCCCGCCCGCCTGCACCTGCGGCCGCCCCGCCGGCGGCTTCTGCCGCGCGTTCATCCGCGACGTCGACGCCGACGAATACGCCGCCGCCTGCCGCCTCGCCGCCGACGCCGACCGCCCCGAGATCGTCTGCGGCGGCGACTTTTGACCACGGCGCGCCCTGATCAGCCCCGCGCCGCCGCCAGCGCCGCCCGCACCCGCGCCCGCGCCGCGTCCACGTCGCGCGGCCGCTCACCCATCAGCATCGCCGCCAGCGCCTCGACCAGCCGCGCCTCGCGCCGCGCCCGCTCCCGCCGCAGCCAGGCCCGCCGCGAGCGCTGCCACCGCCGCCCGTAGAACCGCTGCGCGTACCGCGCCCGCTCCCGATCGGCCACATACCCGCCCATCACCCGCCGCCGGGTCTTCGCCACCTCGGTCGCGGGCGCGCCCCGCAGATCGAGCATCGCCCAGTCGAGATCGTCCGCCGCGCTGCGTGAAAGGGTCGACATCGGTCGTCCTCCGAATGCGAGAGGGGTCGTCGAGGCAGGGAGGAGGCCTCCCATCGAAGCAATCGATGATCTCATGCCCCGCCCCCTCGATCGAGCGTCCGACCGCGGTCTGCTGACCGTTCTCGACAGCAGAGAATCGGTGGTTGCCCCGGCCGCCGACGCGGGACTACCATCCCGACGCCGACGCATGGTCGACGACTGGATGGAGTGCTCAGAATGGAGCGTGCAGGGTTGAACTGGGGCTTGGTCGTGCTGCTCGCCGCGGCGCTCTCCGCGAGCGCCTGTACCCCCGACGAGGGCGACGGCGACGGCGACGACGCCGACATGGCCGTCGACAGCGACGGCGGCGAGGGAGAGGGCGAGGGCGAGGGTGAAGGTGAGGGTGAGGGCGAAGGGGAAGGCGAGGGCGAAGGCGAAGGCGAAGGCGAGGGCGAAGGCGAAGACACCTGCGCCGGCGCGCCGCTCTACGATCTCAACGCCTCCCCCGACGGCGATGGCTTCCTGCTCCAGGCGACCCTCGGCGCGACCGATCGCTTCCCGCCCGGCGAGTGCGGCGACCCCGCCCGACCCGGCAACGACGCGGTCGTGCGCTTCACCGCGCCGAGCGCCGGCATCTGGCTCGTCTCGACCCAAGGCACCGCGGCCGACACCACCCTCGCGCTCCGCGAAGACTGCGGCGATGCCTTCAGCGAGCTGACGTGCAGCGATGACACCGACGGCGAGCTCTACAGCCAGCTCGTGCTCCAGGCCGACGCCGGCCAGGTCTTCGATCTCATCGTCGACACCTACGACGTCGCCGACGCGGCCGATTTCACCCTCTCCGCCCGCCTCTCCGACGCGACCGCGCCCACCATCGAGACCCTCGACGCGTGGTACACCGCCGACTCCACCACCATCGGCGGCGCCACGCTCGTGATGCGCTGGTCGGGCACCGACGCCGACGACGACATCCGCGGCTTCGCGCTGCGCTTCATCGACGCCCAGGGCAACGACATCCAGATCGACGCCGACGGCGGCGCCGCCGACTTCCTGTTCGACGCGATCCAGTTCGCGACCCTCACCGCCGCCGGTGACGGCAGCTACACCGTCGCGTTCGACGCCGCGCTCGGCGATCTGCCCAACCTCGCCCGCGTCGGCGTCGCCATGTTCGACGCGCTCGGCCTGCGCAGCGCCGAGACCGTCGTGCAGGTGATGGGCCCGAGCGTCGTCGGGCTCGACGCCGAGTGTGATCCGCTCGGCGCGCGCAGCATCTGCGGCGAAGGCCAGGCCTGCCTCGATCGCACCCCCGACGACGAGATCGCCGAGCTGTGCCTCGTCGCGACCGCGCCCACGATCGCCAGCGGCGAAGCCTTCATCGTCAACGACCCCGCCGCCGTCGGCGTGCGCCTCGTCGGCAGCGACGCCGAAGACGACATCATCGGCGTCGGCATCCGCCCGCTCGACGCCGACGGCAACGAGGTCTCCCTCGTGCCGTTCAACAACCAGCTCGACATCGACGAGCAGGGCGGCCCGGTCCGCATCCTCGCCTACCGCACCATCCCCGGCGCGGTGGAGCACGAGTTCACCGTCGAGACCAGCCTCCGCACCAACCTCTCGCTGCCCTGCGCGATCCTCGTCACCCCCGCGCTCGACGCCTGCCTGCTCGCCGCCGGCCAGAACCAGCGCGCGCAGCAGGCGTGCATCGACACCGCCAACGCCGACTTCAGCGCCTGCCTCGCAGCGCCCGCGCCGCTCCTCGCGACCATCACCCAGGTCGAGGTCTTCCTCATCGACCAGGCCGGCCTCGAGAGCGAGACGATCACCGTCGCGCTCGCCGCCACCACCGCCGTCGAAGCCGACGCCGACTGCGATCCGGCCGGCGCGATCTACACCTGCCCCGCCGAGCTCTTCTGCCTCGGCAACCCCGAGGACGGCCTCGACGCCATCTGCACCCTCCCGGTCATCGAGTGCCCCGAAGGCTTCCCGGTCGAAGACGTCGGCGCCGGCGCCGACGGCGTGTGGACCATCATGGGCGACAGCACCGGCAACGAGCCCGTCTCGGTCGGTGGCACCTGCGGCGGCGGCGGCCCGGTGCAGATCCACGCCTTCACCCCGCCCGAGGCCGGCGCCTACGAGGCCGAGATCACCCAGGCCAACGGTGATACCCTGCTCTATGTGCGGTCCGCTTGCGGCTACACCGACGCGCGCTTCGAGCTCGCGTGCAACGACGACATCGTGCTCGGCATGGAGCTCTTGAGCCTCGTCGAGTTCGAGGCCGAGGCCGGCGAGCCGGTCTTCATCTTCGTCGACGGCTACAACGGCGAGTTCGCCGGACCCTATACCCTGGAGATCCGCCAGGTCCCTTGACCCGGCGGAGGGAGTGAGACCATGCGATCGAGAGAGCTCTGGATCCGGCTCGCGGCCCTGGCGCTCGTCGCGCCGTCCGCTGCGTCGCTCGTCGGCTGCACCGAAGAGACCAACGACGAGCCGCTCATCGTGCTCGACGCCAGCGTCGGCGGCGAGGGCGAAGGCGAGGGTGAAGGCGAAGGCGAAGGCGAGGGCGAGGGTGAAGGCGAAGGCGAGGGCGAAGGCGAGCTGACCGGCGAGGCCGAGCTGACCCTCGAGCGCGGCCAGACCACCCAGCTCACGCTGATGGCCGCCGGCGTCGACGTCACCGCCGACGCCGAGTGGCGCACCTCCGACCCCGCGATCGCGACCGTCGCCGGCGGGCTCGTCACCGCGCTCCGCCGCGGCGCGGTCACCATCTCGGCGAGCTATGGCGGCGCCACCTTCGAGACGGCGACCACCATCACCTGCACCTACCCCGCGTTCGGCAACGTCGTGCGCTACGGGCAGGCGGTGCCGCCGCTGCACTGGCCCGACGCCCGCCGCCCCGACGGCAGCATCTTCGAGTTCGGCTTCGACAGCTTCTTCTGCGACCCCGAGTTCGACGACAAGCAGACGCTCGTCATCAAGGTCGGCGCCGGCTGGTGCGCGCCCTGCACCCGCTACATCCAGACCATCCTCAACCCCGAGGCGACCGCGCTGACCGAGCTCGGCGCGCAGGTGCTCTTCATCGAGGCGCAGGACTACAACTTCGCCCCGGCGACCAGCGCGTTCGCGCAGCAGCACCTCTCGCGCATCATCGTCGGCAACTATGGGATCCGCGTCGGCGACGCGGGCACCATGGCCGGCGACCGGGTCATCCCGTCGTACGTCGTCGATCGCTCCGGTCTCGAAGCCTTCCCCACCGTGTGGGTCGTGCGTCGCCGTGACATGGCGCTCATCGCCGACAGCTCGCAGCACAACTACTACATGTCGCTGCGCGACATCGTCGCCAACCCCGAGGCCGACTGGCGCAACCCCCCGCCGTTCACGCCGCCGTTCCAGCCGCGCTGCGGCCCCGAGCAGGAGGAGCCCGGCGAGCCCAACGACACCATCGCGCAGGCCACCCGCATCGAAGGCGCCACCGTCATCGAGGGTGGCATCTGCGCCGAGCCCACCCAGGACTTCTACTTCGTCGACATCGCAGGCACCTGGCAGCTCGACCTCGAGTTCAGCCATGACATCGGCGACCTCGACGTCTATGTGTGGGACCTCGACAGCGATCAGCCGCTCATCGGCGAAGACGGCGCGGCCGTCGGCGGCGCGAGCGCCGATGACAACGAGACCTTCACCTGGCAGGGCCCCGCCTACATCCAGGTGCAAGGCTACCTCAACGCCAGCTCGCCCTACCGCCTCACCATCAGCGAAGGCTGATCCCGGCGCGCGGCGCCACCGCGATCCACGCCTCCCACCCCTTGCGAATCGGGCTTTGCGCCAGACCCGCCTCTTGTACATACTCCGCCCCGAACGCGGCGCGCGGCGCGCCGCGCGCTGAAGTGGAGAGGGGAGACCTCACATGCGACTGATCGAGCGTTTGCTGTTCGGCCTGTTGATCGCGATCGCGATGCCTCTGACCGCGTGCGATGACGACGACGGCGGTGATGACACCGACATGGGCGCCGAGGGCGAAGGCGAGGGGGAGGGCGAGGGGGAAGGCGAGGGCGAGGGCGAAGGCGAGGGTGAAGGCGAGGGCGAGGGCGAGGGTGAAGGCGAGGGCGAAGGCGAACCGACGGGCGGCCCCGGCTGCGCGGCCGGCGACAGCGATCAGGTCCGCTGTGAGAAGGCCTGCGGCTGGCTCGGTGACTGCGCCGCCAGCGATGCCTTCTGCCCCGGCTACGACCCGAGCGACCGCGCCAGCGTCGTCGAGACCTGCGTCCAGACCTGCCTGATGCAGCCGCTGCTCGCCGGCCTCGTCTGCCCCCACATGACCTGCCAGCCCACGATCGACTTCGTCTCCGGCCAGAGCGAGAACTTCCGCAACGGCTGCAACGACATGGGCGGCGAGGGCGAGGGCGAGGGTGAAGGCGAAGGCGAAGGTGAGGGCGAAGGCGAAGGCGAGGGCGAAGGTGAGGGCGAAGGCGAGGGCGAGGGTGAAGGCGAAGGCGAGGGCGAGGGCGAGGGCGAAGCGTTCGACAACGCCCAGGCGCAGGCCTTCATCACCAACACTTGCCGGCCCTGCCACATCGGTGGCGGTGCCAGCGGCGGCGTGATGCTCGACGACCTCATGAGCCTCGTCGGCCAGAACTCCAGCGCCGGCGTGCCCTACATCACCGCCGGCGATCACATGAACAGCTACATCTGGCAGAAGATCAACGGCACCGGCCGCGGCTCGCGCATGCCCCTCGGCGGCGCCGCCGTCCCCGCCGCCACCCTCGCGATGTTCGCGGCCTGGATCGACGGCCTCTGATCCCATCGAGGCGCGCCCTGCGGCAGCGCCTCACCACCCCCCGGAGCACGACCGCTCCACCCGCCGCCCGCGCGCCGCGCCGCGCCTCACCGCCGCCCGCGGCACACCTCTTGCCAACCCCCGCCCCGACCCCTGCCCGACGCGACGTGGTTGCACATCGCCGCCGGACGCAGTACATGCCCCCAGACCCCGAACGGGCGGCTTCGCCCCCGGAGCCCAAGCGATGCGCATCATCAACGTGGTCGGCGCCCGGCCCAACTTCATGAAGATCGCCCCCCTCATGGCGGCGTGGCCGGCGCACCCCGAGATCGAGCCCCTGCTCGTTCACACCGGCCAGCACCACGACCACGCCATGAGCGACCTCTTCTTCGACGAGCTCGGCATCCCTCGCCCCGACCTCAACCTCGGCGTGCACGGCGGCAGCCACACCAGCCAGCACGCCCGCGTCATGCTCGCCTTCGAAGAGGTCTGCCTCACCCATCGCCCCGACCTCGTCCTCGTCGTCGGCGACGTCAACTCCACGCTCTCCTGCGCCCTCGTCGCCGCCAAGCTCGGCGTCCGCGTCGCCCACGTCGAAGCCGGCCTGCGCAGCTACGACCGCACGATGCCCGAGGAGATCAACCGCGTCATCACCGACCAGATCAGCGACCTGCTCTTCGTCAGCGAAGACAGCGGCCTGACCAACCTCGCCCGCGAAGGCCTCGACCACGAGGGCGTACACTTCGTCGGCAACGTGATGATCGACTCGCTGCTGCATCACATCGACAAGGCGAAGAAGTCATCGGTCCTCACCGACCACCACCTCGACCCGAGGGGCTACGCGGTCCTCACCCTGCACCGCCCCGCCAACGTCGACGACCCCGCCGTGCTCGCCGGACTGCTCGACGTCATCGAGCGCGTCGCCGCCGAGCAGCGCATCGTCTTCCCCGCCCACCCACGCACCCTCGACCGCCTCGCGAGCTTCGGCCTCAAGGCCCGCCTCGATGCCATCGATGCCATCACCGTGGTGCCACCGATGGGATACCTCGACTTCCTCCACCTCGTCGGGCAGGCGCGCATCATCCTCACCGACTCCGGTGGCATCCAGGAAGAGACCACCGTGCTCCGCGTGCCCTGCATCACCCTCCGCGAGTCGACCGAGCGCCCCTCGACCTGCCTCATCGGCACCAACCGCCTCGCCGGCACCGATCCCGACCGCGTCTGGCGCGAGTACCGCGCCGCCATGGAGACCGACCCCGCCGCCTTCGGCATCCCCGCGAAGTGGGACGGCCGCGCCGCCGAGCGCATCGCCGCCATCATCGCCGCCGAGGGCAAGCGCCCCCGCACCCCCGCGCTCGGCTGGACCGCCTTCGGCGCCATGCCGCGCCTCTCCCGAGTGTGACCCCGATGCGCCGCGCGCTCCTCATCTCGCCCTACTTCCCCCCGATGGGCGTCAGCGGCGCCAAGCGCGCGCTGCACCTCGCCCGCAACCTGCCCGCGCACGGCTGGCAGCCGGTCGTGCTCGCCGGCCCCCCGATCGACGAGCGCCCCGACCCCGAGCTCGCCGAGTGCATCCCACCCGACATCGAGGTCAGCTACGGCTTCTCCGGTCTGCTGCGCCCCTGGCTCAAGCAGCGCCGTGACGGCCGCCCCGCGCCCGCCGGCAAGAAGGCCGCGCCCTCGCGCTGGAAGGGCCTCACCGACAAGCTCGTCGCCCTCGCCGGCCTCGGCGACCGCGACCTCTCGTTCCTCACCCCCTTCGACCGCTACCTCGTCGACCTCCCCGCCGGCCTGCGCACCGCGCGCCGCCTCATCCGCGAGCACCGCCCCGAGCTCATCCACATCAGCGCCGATCCCTGGTCACCGCTCATCGCCGCGCTCATCCTCACCCGCGAGACCGGGCTCCCGCTCGTCGTCGACTTCCGCGACCCCTGGTCGCAGCACGACGCCAAGATGGCGCTGCGCCCCGAGCTCTCGCAGAAGGCCCTGCGCGCCTTCGAACACGAGCTCTTCCAAGCCGCCGCCAAGGTCGTGCTCAACACCGAGCTCTGCCGCGACGCCTACATCGACGCCTACACCGGCCGCCTCCCGCCCGACCGCTTCGTCGCCGTGCGCAACGCCTTCGACGAGGGCCTCTTCGAGCCCGGCGCCCCCATCGAGCGCGGCGCCTTCACCGTGCTCTACTTCGGCCGCTTCCGCCGCTTCGTCGAGCCCGACGCGCTCCTCGACGGCTTCGCCCGCTTCGTGCGCACCGAGCGCCTCTCGCCCGCCGACGCCCGCCTCACCTTCGTCGGCGGCCTCGACGCCGAGCACGCCGCCCGCGCCACCGACTTCGGCCTCGACCCCTTCATCGAGATCGTGCCCGCCGTGCCCTTCCGCGCGAGCCTGCCCGTCCTGCAAGGCGCCGACGTGCTCGCGCTCGTCATCGAGCCCGACTGCGTGCTCCAGATCCCCGGCAAGCTCTACGACTACCTCTGCGCCGGCCGCCCCATCCTCGCCATCTCGGCCAACCCCGAGGCCAACCGCATCGTCGAAGAGGCCGGCGCCGGCTACACCCCCGCGCCCGACGACCCCGCCGCCGTCGCGCAGGCCATCGCCCGCCTCTACCGCGCCCACGCCGCCGGCAACCCCATGCGCCCCGGCGCCCACGAGCTCGAGCCCTTCTCCGCGCGCACCCAGGCCGCCCGCATCGCCGCGATCTACGACGAGATCACCCGCTGACGCGAGGGTGCCGCCCGCCCCGAAATGGGGCTACAGTAGCCCCCATGCGAAGCCTCCTCTGCGCCCTCGCGCGCCTCGCCCTCGCGCTCCTCGCCCTCTCCCCGGCGGCCCGCGCCCAGGACCCCGCCAACCTCGGCGACCCCGTCCACCTCGCGCTGCAAGGCGCCGCCCACCGCCAGATCCGCCTCGGCGCCGAGCGCCCCGCCGTCGAGTTCCCGCTCGACCTCACCCGCCCCGTGCCCGGCCTCGCCGTCGCCGTGCTCGAAGCCAGCCACGGCAACCCGCCCGCCGCCGCCGACGGCGTCTTCACGCTCACCCTCACCGAGCGCCCCGACGGCGTCCGCCTCCGCGCCGAAGCCGACCCCGACGCGCTCCGCACCGGCAACTACACCCTCCGCCTCCGCCTCACCGCGCCCGGCGCGCTCGCCTACGAGCCCACCATCCAGATCGCCGTGCCCGCCCCCGAGCTCCGCCTCCCCGCCGCGCTCTCCGTCCAGCGGATCCGCCCGCTCCTCAGCGACCTCTTCGGCCCCGGCGAGACCTCCGCCGAGCCCCTCGTCATCCGCGAGGTCGGCCGCCTCGCCGGCCTCAGCGGCATCCGCCTCACCCAGATCGGCCCCCTCACCCACGAAGGCCGCGGCACCGTCGGCCGCGTCGAGGTCGCCGCCGCCCCCATCATCTCGCCCGGCGGCATCGCCACCCTCGACTACCGCGTCGAGCCCGCCCAGCTCCCCGCCGGCGAGGTCCGCGGCCTGCTCCAGCTCACCGCCCGCGAGCTCGCCGCCCCCATCGACATCCCGCTCACCATCACCACCCGCGTCGACCCGATCTGGATCGTCGCGCTCGTCTTCCTCGGCGTGCTCCTCGGCTACCTCTCCCGCGGCCTCCTCGGCCGCTGGCGCGCCCGCACCGAAGCCCTCGTCGTCGCCGCCGCCGAGCGCCGCGCCCTCGCCGCCGCCCTCGAGCTCGCCGCCGACCGCGAGCACCGCGCCGCCATCGAACAGATCCGCGGCGAGCTCGACGACAAGATCCGCGGCACCGACGCGCAGGCCATCGCCGACGCCGCCGCCGCCGCCCGCGTCGCCCGCCTCGAAGCCCGCGACGCGCTCAAGGCCCGCCACGAAGCGCTCGCCGCCCGCCTCGACGAGATCGTCGCCGCGCTCGCCGGCCGCCCGCTCCCCGGCGCGATCGAGCAGCGCGTCGACGCCCGCCTCGACGCCATCCGCGCCGCGCTCGTCGCCCGCGAGACCGACCGCGCCGAGGGCCTCATCGACGAGCTCGGCACCGGCCGCGACCTCGACGCGCTCCGCAACGCCTGGACCGACTGGCAGCTCGACGCCCAGCGCCGCCTCCGCAACCTCGCCGCGATCGGCGACCTCGCGCAGTTCGACCCCGCCCCCGTCGTCGCCGCCGTGCAAGGGATCAGCACCGTCGCCGACTTCGCGCCGCTCTTCCAGCAAGGCGCCGCCGCCTACGCCGCCGTGCACCGCTTCGCCGGTGACGTCTGGATGACCATCGACGGCGCCATCGAAGAGATCCTCGCCCAGCTCGGCCCGAGCGTCGACCCCGCGCTCGCCGCCGCGATCCGCGAGGTCCACCAACGCGCCCGCCAGGCGCTCACCCACGGCCAGCCGATCGAAGCCCTCGGCCTCCTCGCCGGCGAGCTCGCCACCGCCGTCGCCACCGCCATCGCCGCCGCCCGCCCCGGCGACGCCGCCCGCACCCTCGCCGCCGGCCACAAGTACCGCGAAGCCGCCGCCATCGGCGCCGCCCCGACCCGCCGCATGCCCAACTTCACCTTCGACCGCGGCGGCGAGATCCCCGAGTCCGACTACGACGGCGCCGACTTCGCCCCCGGCCGCGCCCGCGCCCCCGCCGCGCCCCCGCCCGGCCCCGCCGTCTGGCGCCGCGACGTCGCCGTCGCCCGCCTCGCCTTCGACGCGCCCCCGCCCGCGCCCGCCATCGACCCGCCCGACCCCTGGCTCCCCCAGCTCCTCGGCAGCCTCGTCAACGCCGTCGTCATCGCGCTCGTCGCCTACGTGCTCTACGCCGAAGACTTCGTCGGCGACGGCCGCCAGCTCGTCTCGACGCTGCTTTGGGCCTACGGCCTCGACCTCGGCGCCGAGGCGGTCAAGGCGCAGCTCAAGCAGGTCAACCCCACCGTCACCCGCTGAAGAAGGGACCCCCCGCGATGGCCTTCGAGTGGCTCGACCACGACGACCGCCAGGCGCTCGTCGACGCCCTGATCGCGCTCGGGCTCACCGGCGAGCGCCGCCGGGTGCTGCTCGCCGACCTCGACCCGCGCTTCCGGCTCCAGCTCCGCAACATGCCCGACGACCTCGCGCAGCTCCAGAGCGACATCGCCGAGATCAACCGCGTCGAGCGCCTCACCGACGACAGCGTCCCCCTCCGCCGCGTGCTCCGCCGCGCCGAGGCCGAAGCCGCGCTCGACCCCGCCGCGCAGGCCACCATCCGCCGCCTCCGCGCCCGCGTCGAAGCCCGCCTCGAAGGCCAGCCCCTCGCCGACGTCGCCGTGCCCCCGCCCGCCGAGATCCCCGAGGCCGTCGTCAACCGCAACGACATGGTCGACTTCGCCTTCCTCCTCCGCGGCGCCGCCGCCGGCCGCTCCGTCGCCCGCCTCGTCGTCACCGCCCACGAAGATGGCATCGCCCGCACCCACGCCGGCGGCAATGCCATGACCCACCGCGGCACCGGATGGCTCATCGCCCCCGGCCTGCTCTTGACCTGCCACCATGTCATCAACGCCCGCCGCCCCGACGAACCCCCCGCCGCCGAGCCCGATCTCACCCGGCAGGTCGAGACCCTGCGCGCCCACTTCGACCTCTTCGACGCCACCGCCGCCGGCGACGAACGCACCGGCGCCCGCCTCATCGCCTGCGCCCCGCCCCCGCTCGACTACGCGCTCCTCGCCCTCGACACCGGCGACCGCCCCCCGCTCGCGCTCGACCCCACCCCCATCGACGCCCGGCAATACATCGCGGTCAACATCCTCCAGCACCCCGAAGGCGCCCCGCTCCGCGTCGCCCTGCGCAACAACGTCGTCGCCGGCGCCGATGACACCGGCGTGCGCTACTACACCGACACCCTCCCCGGCGCCTCGGGCGCCCCGGTCTGCGACGACACCTGGCGCGTGCGCGCCGTGCACCGCGCCACCCGCGGCACCGCGGCGGTCTATGGCGGCAAGCGGGTGCAGTTCGAAAACGTCGGCACCCCGATCGCCGCGATCCTCGCCGATCTGGCGCAGCGCGCGCCGGGGGTGAAGCTGGGGTAGGGGAGTCAGCGGCGGCGGGGCAGCCGCGCTGCCGGCGGGTCAGTTCTCGCGGGGCGGGCGATCCCACAGCGGGCGCAGATCGAGCGGCACGGCGTCGAACGGCGCGAGGCGGATCTCGGAGACATCCATCTCATCGGCGTCGATCAGGTGCACATGCCAGCCCTCGTTCTCGCGCGTAAACACCTCGAGAGTGCCCTCGATGGGATCGGCGAGCCAGACATGCCGCACGCCCTCGCGCGCATAGATCCGCATCTTGCGGGTGCGATCGAGCCGCGCCGTCGACGGCGACAGCACCTCACACACCCACTGCGGCGCCGCCGAGACCGCCGTCGCCTTCATCAGACCCTCGGGCGCCTCGTCGATCCGCCAGCCGGCGAGGTCGGGCACGAGCACGTCATGGTCGAGGTGCAGCTCGGGCTCGAAGAGAAGGTGCCACCCGCCGGGACCGCGGACACCCATGTCGAAGGGCAGGCTGAGCGTCGCCGCGAGGCGCGTCGCCAGCCGAGAGTGCGCCACCGCCGGTCGGGGCAGCGCGACCAGCTCGCCGTCGATGATCTGCCCGACCATGTTCTCGGGCAGCTCGACGAGCTGCTGGTAGAGGCCATCGTAGCTGGATCGGACTGCTTGGCTCATGCCGGGCATGATACCGCCTCCTGCGCGTTCGTTTCACCTGTCGCGGCGGAGAATAGGTCTCGACCGGCCCGAACCGTCCGTTCCTGCCACCGTCGATGAGCGCTTCGACCGCTTCGACGCCATCTCGCTGGCTGCCCGATCACCCCCCACCTTCACCCCTCGCCCGCGTCCTCCCACAGCGCCACCTGCGCCCCCACCGGATCGGCCAGCACCGCGAACACCCCCATGCCCGGCAGCTTCGTCGACGCCACCCACACCTTCGCCCCCAGCGCCCGCGCCTGCGCCTCGCTCGCCCCGCAGTCGGCCACCGCCACGTACGGCAGCCACGCATCCCGCGCCTCCACCACCGGCGGCTTCTGCATCACCGACGCCACCGGCGCCCCATCGAGCGACACCACCCACGTCGGCGCCGCCTGCCCCGGCATCGGCGCCATCTCCCACCCGAACACCGCCCGATAGAACGGCGCCACCTTCGCCACATCGCTGCACAGCAACTGGCTCCAGCAGAACCGCCCCGCCGCCGGCCGCGCGTGCAGCGCCGGCGCCTCCAGCAGCTCAACCGGCGAGAAGTACCCCCCGCACGGATCCTCGAACACCCCGAACCGCCCGAGCCCCGGGATCATCGTCGGCGGCACGCACACCGCGCCCCCCGCCGCCACCGCCCGCTCCCCCGCCGCCTCGATGTCATCCACCGCCACGTAGGTCATCCAATGCGAAGGCATCACCGCCGCGTCGAGCGGCACGATGGCACCGAGCGTCTCGCCCGCGCACCGGATCGTCCGCATCGTGAAGCCACCCATCGCCTGCTCCTCGATCGACCACCCGAACAGCGCCGAATAGAACGCCTCCGCCGCCTCCCCGTCGCCCGCCATCAGATCCCACCGCACGAACCGTCCCGCCGCCGAAGCCATCACGTCACCTCCACATACGTCGCGCCGCGACCATCGCACCGCCCGCCCGCGCCGGCAAGACCCGAGACCCGACCACCGACATCGGTTACCATGCGCCCCAACCGAACCCGCAGGAGCGCGCGCCCGATGCCCTACGACCTCAAGATCACCGGCGGCACCCTCATCGACGGCACCGGCGCTCCCCGCCGCACCGCCGACGTCGCCATCACCGCCGGCCGCATCGCCGCCATCGGCCACGACCTCGGCCCCGCCCGCCGCACCCTCGCCGCCGACGGCGCGCTCATCACCCCCGGCTTCGTCGACATCCACACCCACTACGACGGCCAGGTCTCCTGGGACCCCGACCTCGCCCCCTCCTCCCACCACGGCGTCACCACCGCCATCATGGGATCCTGCGGCGTCGGCTTCGCCCCCGTCCGCCCCGACGCCCACGCCGCGCTCATCGAGCTCATGCAAGGCGTCGAAGACATCCCCGGCAGCGCCCTCTCCGAAGGCATCCGCTGGCGCTGGGAGTCATTCCCCGAATACATGGCAGCCATCGACGACTTCCCCCACGCCATCGACTTCGGCTGCATGGTCCCCCACGACGCGCTCCGCATGTACGTCATGGGCGCGCGCGCCCTCGCCGACGAAGCCGCCACCCCCGAAGACATCGACACCATGCGCCGCCTCGTCCGCGAAGCCCTGCGCGCCGGCGCCGCCGGCTTCAGCACCGGCCGCACCGACAACCACCGCGACGCCGACGGCCGCCCCACGCCGGCCTCCGAAGCCAGCGAGCGCGAGCTCGTCGGCATCGCCGCCGCCTTCAAGGGCCTCGGCCACGGCGTCCTGCAAGCGGTCAGCGACTTCGACATGATGCAGAGCCCCGCCCGCTTCGACCCCGAGTTCGACCTCCTCGAAGCCATGGTCGCCGCCGCCGACGGCCACCCGCTCTCCATCTCCACCATGCAGCGCGACCAGGCCCGCGACCAGTGGCGCCGCATCATCGAGCGCGCCGAGGCCGCCCACGCCCGCGGCCTCCCCATCTACATGCAGGTCGCCCCCCGTGGCATCGGTGTCATCCTCGGCCTGCAAGCCACCTTCCACCCCTTCATGGGATTCCCGAGCTACAAGGCCATCAGCCACCTGCCCCTCGCCGAGCGCGTCGCCCACATGCGAGACCCCGGCTTCCGCGCCCGCATCCTCGCCGAGAAGACCGACAAGGTCGCCGGCGACGGCAGCGCCATCCCACCCCTCGCCGACCTGCTCCTGCAAGTCATCGAGTTCGCCTCCATCAAGTTCTTCCGCCTCGGCGAGACCCCCGACTACGAGCCCAAGGTCGAAGACAGCCTCTACAGCGAAGCGAAGCGCACCGGCCGCAGCGCCCTCGCCACCCTCTACGACGCGCTCCTCGAAGCCGACGGCGAGCGCCTGCTCTACTTCCCCATCTACAACTACACCGACTTCAGCCTCGACAACGTCCGCACCATGCTCACCCACCCGCTCGCGCTCCCCGGCCTCAGCGACGGCGGCGCCCACGTCGGCACCATCTGCGACGCGAGCTTCCCCACCTTCCTCCTCGCCTACTGGGGCCGCGACCGCAAAGACGGCCGCATCCCCCTCGAGCGCCTCGTGCAGATGCAGACCCACGACACCGCCCGCTACATCGGCCTCCTCGCCGACCGCGGCACCCTCGAGCCCGGCAAACGCGCCGACCTCAACGTCATCGACCCCGCCCGCCTCGCCCTCGAAGCCCCCCGCCTCGTCGCCGACCTGCCCGCCGGCAGCCGCCGCTTCGTGCAAGGCGCCCGCGGCTACCTCGCCACCCTCGTCGCCGGCGAGACCATCGCCGCCGACGGCCACCTCACCGGCGCCCGCCCCGGCCGCCTCGTCCGCCTCGGCCAGCCCCGCGGCTGAACCGCGCGCCACCCGAACCCTCCTTCCTGCCATCGCGGGCGACACCCGGCCATCCCGCTGCTACAGTCCCCCGATGACCCGCTGGCACATCTCCCCCCGCTTCTTCCTCCGCACCAGCGGCATGCCCTTCGAAGACATCGAGCTCGACCGCGCCGCCGCCGCCGCCCTCGACGCCGCGCTCACCGCCCACCGCGCCGCCGAAGACGCCACCCACGACGCCGCCCGCGCCTGCCACCGCGCCCTCGACGCCGCCCCGCT
>JACKDM010000030.1 GCA_020633515.1 Myxococcales bacterium | reverse complement strand
GCTCGACGCCGCGCTCGCCGCCGACCTCGCCGCCGCCGACACCGCCGACACCCCCGCCACCGACGCACCGCCCGCACCTCTCCCCGCCCCGATCGCAGCCCCAGCCGCGGGCGGCGGGCTCCTCGACATCTCGCTCATCCTCGACGCCGCCGCCGCCGCCTTCGACGCCACCCCCGCGCAGAGCGGCGCCCACGACCCGCAGGACACCGGCTTCACCCTCCAGCAGCTCGAGCTGCACGCCGGCGCCAACGTCGACCCGTACTTCCGCCTCGACGCCAACCTCGTCTTCGCCGAGTTCGGCGTCGAGGTCGAAGAAGCCTACGGCACCACCCTCGCGCTCCCCGCCGGCCTCCAGCTCCGCGCCGGGCAGTTCCTCACCCGCTTCGGCCGCCACAACGCCACCCACCCCCACGCGTGGCACTTCGCCGACCAGCCGCTCGTCAACGGCAAGTTCTTCGGCGGTGAGGGCAGCCGCGGCCTCGGCGTCGAGCTCTCCTGGCTCAGCCCGCTCCCGTGGTACGTCGAGCTCGTCGCGAGCGCCACCCACGCCACCGGCGAGTGCTGCGCCCGCAGCTTCCACGGCGGCGACGCGCTCCCCATCGAGACGCCGGCCGACCTGCTCTATACCACCGCCATCAAACAGTTCTTCGCGCTCGGCCCCGCGCTCTCGCTCGCCTGGGGGCTCTCCGCGCAGCTCGGCCCCAACTCGACCGGCCAGGGCAACCGCACCGAGATCTACGGCACCGATCTCTACCTCCACTTCCGCCGCCCCACCGACCCCGACCGCGCGAGCCTCGCGCTGCTCGTCGAGGCGCTCTACCGCACCCGCGAGGTCCCCTTCGACCGCCTCGCCGACCACGGCGGCCAGGCGCAGCTCGTCTGGACCCTCTCGCCGCTCTGGGCCACCGGCCTGCGCTACGGTTATGTCTCCGGCCTCGCCGACGACCCCCTCGACCCCGAATGGCAGAGCGGCCGCCACCGCGCGAGCGCGCAGCTCACCTACACGCCCTCGCACTTCTCGCGCCTCCGCCTGCAATACAACCACGACCGCGGCGGCCCGCTCGCCGAGCCCGTCAACGGTGTCATCGTCGCCCTCGAGCTCCTCGTCGGCGCCCACGGCGCCCATGCCTTCTGACGCAGCCATGAAGATCACACCGCTCGCGCTCGCCGCGCTCACCCTCCTGCCGCTCGCCGCCCGCGCCGACGTGCAGATCGTCGCCACCCTGCCCGACCTCGCCGCCATCGCCCGCGAGATCGGCGGCCCCGACGCCACCGTCACCGCGCTCGCGCCCGCCGGCCAGGACCCCCACCACGTCGACCCGCGCCCGAGCCTCATCCTCCCGCTCGCCCGCGCCGACCTCCTCATCGTCAACGGCCTCGAGCTCGAGATCGGCTGGCTCCCCCCGCTCCAGGTCGCCGCCCGCAACGGCCGCATCCAGCCCGGCGGCGAGGGCCTCTTCGACGCCTCGACCGTCATCGCCCGCCTCGGCGTGCCGCAAGGACCCATCGACCGCGCCATGGGCGACGTACACCCCGGCGGCAACCCGCACTACACCTTCGACCCCCGCGCCGCCCGCCGCGTCGCCGCCGCGCTCGCCGAGCGCCTCGCCGCGATCGACCCGCCCAAGGCCGCCGGCTATCACGAGCGCGCCCGCGCCTTCGAGACCCGCCTCGCCGCCTTCGCCGAGGCCGAGCGCGCCCGCTTCGCCGCGCTCCCCGCCGCCCGCCGCCGCGTCGTCGCCTACCACGCCTCGCTCACCTACCTCTTCGACTGGCTCGGCCTCGACGAAGCCATCACCATCGAGCCCCGCCCCGGCATCGCGCCCACCCCGGCCCACGTCGCCCGCGTCCTCGAAGTCATGAAGCGCGAAGGCATCCGCGCGGTCGTGCAGGAGTCGTACTACCCGCGCAAGACCAGCGACACCCTCGCCCGCCTCGCCGGCGCCGAGGTCGTCGTGCTGCCCGGTGGCACCCCTGATGGCATCGACTACCTCACCCACCTCCGCCACATCACCGACGCGCTGCACGCGGCGCTCGCGAAGTGAGGCCTTGATGCGATGGCTCCTGCCGCTGCTGCTGCTCCTGACTCTGCTCACCGGCTGCGCCTTCGACGACGGCCAGCCCTGGGGCCGCGTCGACCTCACCCTCGCAGCCACCGCTCCCCAGACCTTCCGCACCGCCGAGGGCGCCGCGGTGCGGCTCGAAGCCATCACCCTCACCGTCGACCGCGCCGATCTCACCCTCGGCGAAGACAGCGCCGAAGAGACCTTCGACCCATCGAACCCGCCCCCCGGCTGCACGCTCTGCCACGGCGGCCACTGCCACTGCGGCGACGCGCTCGTGCCCTACGACCAGCTCGGCGGGGGCGCCGCCGCCGATGACACCCCCGCGCTCACCCTCACCGCCGGCGAAGCCACCCCGCTCGCCGCCGAAGCCACCCCGATCGCGCTCGCCACCTGCCCCGACCGCTGCGCGCTCCCCCGCGGCGCCCTGCGCCGCGCCACCGTCACCCTCCAAGCGCTCACCCTCCGCGGCCGCGCCGAGAACCGCGACCGCGACTTCGCCGTCACCGTGCCCCTCGACACCGCCGTCACCACCGCGCTCGACGTGCCCTTCGGCCCCGGCGAGCCCGCCGCCGCCCGCCTCGCGCTCACCCTGCGCCTGCCCCCCGAGCTGCTCGACGGCGTCGACTGGGAGACCGAAGCCATCGACGCCGCGATCACCGAAGCCATCGGCGAGAACCTCGCCGCCCATGCCACCCTCACCGCCGACGTCACCCGCGTCGACTGAAAGGCCGACCCCATGCGCCGCCTCGCCCTGCTCGCGCTGCTCCTCCCCCTCGCCGCCTGCGACGACCACGACCACGACGACGAGCACGCCCACGAAGACCTCACCGCCGAGGCCTGCGAGCACGGCGCCGAGGGCCCGTTCCAGGCCGTCACCGCCGCCGCGCCCGTCGACGCGCCCGCCATCCAGGGCTACAGCCACACCCGCGTCGACATCACCCTCCCCGCCGGCCCCGATGGCAACGGCGGCGCGGTCGCGTTCAACGTCACCGAGGCCGGGGACTACAACTTCTTCCTCACCGCCGACGTCCCCATCGCCTTCCTCGTCGATCGCGCCCCGCTCCCCATCGAGGACACCGTCGCCGTCACCGAGTGCGAAGCCATCGCCGTGCATCACACCGTCGAGCTGCCCGCCGGCGAGGTCTTCCTCATGTTCGGCCCCACCCCCGCGACCGAGGTCGGCCTCGTCTTCGAAGCCGCCGACCACGGACACGCCCATTGACCCCGCGCCCCCCGCCCCGCCATCCTGCCGCGCCGTGACTCCCCTCCTGACCACCCGCGCGCTCCGCATCGGCCACCACGGCCGCGCGATCCTGCCGCCGGTCGAGCTCACCCTCCACCCCGGCGAGACCTGGGCGCTCATCGGCCGCAACGGCAGCGGCAAGACCACGCTGATGCGCACCCTGCTCGGCCTCCAGCCCCGCGTCGGCGGCCACATCGACCGCGCCCATGGGCTGCGCCTCGGCTACGTGCCGCAGCGCGGCGACGTCGACCCCTCGATCCCCGGCCGCGTCGTCGACCTCGTGCGCGCCGGCCTCGACCGCGGCTGGAGCTTCCTCGACCCCCGCGTCCCCCGCCGCGGCCGCGCCGCCGTCGCCGCCGCGCTCGAAGCGGTCGACGCCGAAGCGCTCGCCGATCGCCCGTTCCGCACCCTCAGCGAAGGCCAGAAGCAGCGCGCCCTCATCGCCCGCGCGCTCGTCGGCGACCCCGCCGTGCTCGTGCTCGACGAGCCGACGAGCGCGATGGATCCGGTCATCGAGGAGCAGGTCTTCGCGCTGCTCGACCGCCTCCGCCGCGAGCGCGGCCTCGCGCTCGTCATCGCCGGCCACCGCCTCGGCTACGTGCCCCGCTTCGCGACCCACGCGCTGCTGCTCGACCGCGCCGGCGACCGCGTCGAGGCGGGCCCGGCCGCGGATGTGCTGGCGTCCGACGCCTTCCGCGAAGGCTTCGGCGCCCCGCTCGGGATGGCATCGATGGCACCCATGGCATCGGAGTCATCACATGGGTGAGTCCCTCACCCTCGACGAGTTCTTCGAGCTGTGGCCGCTGTTCCGCGAGGCCGCGCTGACCGGCGCGCTCGCCGGCGCGCTGCTCGGCATGCTCGGCGTCTATGTGGTGCTGCGCCGCCTCGTCTTCCTCAGCGCCGCGGTCTCGCAGGCGGCCGGGCTCGGCGTCGCGCTCGCGTTCTACGCCCGCCTCCACCTCGGCGCCGCCGGGCTGCTCGCCGATCCCACCCTCGGCGCCGGCGCGCTCACCCTGCTCGCGATCGCCGCGATCGTCGGCGGCGGCCGCGCCGCGCCCGCGCAGCGTGACAGCCTGCTCGGCGTGGTGTGGCTGCTCGGCGCGGCCGGCACGCTCGCGGTCGGCACCCGCATCGTGCAGGACCTCGCCGACATCGACAGCCTCCTCTTCGGGAGCGCCGTCGCGGTCGTGCCCGATGACTTCACCCGCGTCGGCGTGGTCGCCGCGGTGATCGGCGCGCTGCACCTGTGGGCGTGGCGGGGCTTCGCGGCGGCGGCGTTCGATCCCGATGGCGCCCGGGTGCGGGGGCTGCCGGTGCGGCTGCTCGACGCGGCGCTGTTCGTCACCCTCGCCGTCGCCGTCTCGGTCTGCACCCGCGTCATCGGCGCGCTCCCGACCTTCGCGTTCAGCGTGCTGCCCGCGCTCGCCGCGCTGCGCCTCGCCCCCCGCGTCTCGGCGGCGCTCGTGCTCGGCGCGCTCCTCGGCGCCGGCTGCGGCTTCGGCGGCTACCTGCTCGCGTCGCTGCACGACCTGCCGGTGGGCGCCGCGCAGACGCTGACGGGCGTCGCGCTCGCCGCGCTCGTCGCCGGCGCCGCCGCCCTCGTCGACCGCCTGCGGAGGCACCTGCCATGAAGTCATCCGATGCCATCGGGGCCGCCCGCTTCGAGCGACGACCCCATCACCCGCGCGGCCGCGCGCTGATCGCGCCCTGGGGGGGAGCTGCCGCGCCCCGCGCTACGGGCAATAGCGGGCGGCCGGATCGGACGAGCTGCAGGTGTTGAGCGCGCTGTCGCCGCCGCGCGGCACCGAGGCCGTCTCGAGGTGGATGTGCGGCCCCGACGAGCACCCCGAGTTGCCGCTGTAGGCGAGGAGCTGACCCTGCTCGACGTGCGCGCCGTTGCGGATCCCGGGCGCGAGGTCGTCGATGTGCAGGTACCAGATCAAGAGGTCGCGGTTCGGATCGTTCGGATCGCCGCAGTCGGCGCGCAGCTTGACGTAGTTGAAGGCATTCCAGCAGGCGGGGCTGCATCCGTTGTCATAACAGTTGGGGAGGCCGAGGCGGCTCGCGATCACGGTGCCGGCCATGCCGGCGTAGATCGGGGTGCCGACGCGGGTGCCGAGGTCGATGCCATGGTGCTGGCCGCCGAGGCCGCAGGCGGTGAAGCGCTGGGTGAGCGCGCCGGGCGGGCGGTCGAGGCAGCAGTCGCCGTCGCCGCGGCGGCAGGCGTCGGGCACGCCGGGCGGGCTCGGGCGGCAGCCTTCGGCGCAGGGGGTCGACGAGGCGACGTCGCGGCCGCGGCACTCATAGAGCGTGTCGGGGTCGCCCGCGCCGAGGCTCTGGCCGCAGTACGCGCCGTCCCCGGCGGCGGCGGCGTCGCACGGATCACCGGCGGGCGCGGGCGCGCGGCAGGCATCGGCGACACCCGGCGGGTTCTGCTGGCAGCCATTCGGGCATGCCATCGATCCCACCGTCACCCGGCCGCGGCACTCGTAGAGCGTCTCGCGCTCGCCGGCGCCGAGGCTCGATCCGCAGTAGGCGCCATCGCCGCCATTGGCGCCCTGGCAGGGATCGGCGGCGGCCCGGCAGGCGTCGGCGACGCCGGGCGGGTTCTGCTGGCAGCCGCCGGGGCAGGGCATCGACGAGCGGGTGACCCGGCCGCGGCAGTCGTAGAGCGTGTTCGGATCACCCGCGCCGAGGCTCGACCCGCAGTAGGGGCCGTCGCCGCCGTTGGCGCCCTGGCAGGGATCGCCGGCGGCGCGGCAGGCATCGGCGACGCCGGGCGGGTTCTGCTGGCAGCCGCCGGGGCATGGCATCGATGACACCGTCGCCCGGCCGCGGCACTGGTAGAGCGTGTCTCGCTCGCCGGCGCCGAGGCTCGCGCCGCAGTAGGCGCCATCGCCGCCGTCGGCGCCCTGGCAGGGATCGGCGGGGCCCTCGGGGGCGCAGGCGTCGGGCACGCCGGGTGGGTTCTGCCGGCAGCCGGCGGCACAGCGGCGGCTGCTGGCGGTGACGCGGCCCTGGCAGTCGTAGAGCGTCTCGGGGTCGCCGGCGCCGAGGGTCGATCCGCAGTAGAGGCCGCTGCCGGCGTCGGCGCGGGCGCACGGGTCGCCGCCGGCGGCCCGGCAGGCGTCGGGCACGCCGGGCGGGCTCTGCTGGCAGCCATCGGCGCAGGGGGTCGCCTGCACGGTCTGGCGGCCGCGGCAGACGTAGAGCGCGCCGGGGTCGCCGCCGCCGAGGGTCGCGCCGCAGTAGGCGCCATCGCCGGCGTCGGCGGCGGCGCAGGGATCGTCGGCGCGGGCGCAGGAGTCGGGCGTGCCGGGCGGGTTGACCCGGCAGCCGTTGTCGCAGGCGACCCGATCGCGGGTGGCGCCGCCGGCGCAGTGGTAGAGGGCGCCGGGGTCGCCGTCGATGAGGGTGCCGCCGCACCACGCGCCGTCGGTGGGCGCGCTCTGGCACGGATCGGCGGGCGGGGCGACGCAGGCGCCGCCCTCGCAGCCGGCGGCGCAGGGCGTGACGGCGGTGGTGCGGCCCCTGGCAGACGTAGGCGGCGCGGTGGTCGGCGCCGGCGCCAGGCCGCCGCAATGAGCGCCGTCAGGGGCCCGGCGCAGGGATCGGGCGGGGCGGCGCCATGTCGGGGTCGGGGCCGAGATCGGGCGCCGGGCCGAGATCGGGCGCCGGGCCGCGGTCGGGGCCGGCGTCGCGCTCAGGGTCGGCGTCGCGCCAGGGCCGGCGTCGCGCCTGGGGCCGGCGTCGCGCGGGGCCGGCGCCGTCGATCGGAGCCGGGGCGCCGTCGGCGGGCGGGTCGACGCCGGGTCTGCCTTCGTCGGCGCAGCCGGCGGCGAGGGCGAGGAGCGCGGCGAGGGGCAGGAGGTGGCGAGTCATGCGGCACCCGGAGCCATCACGTTGAGGGTGAGGCTAACACAGGCGCGGCGCGGGTGGCATGGCCTCGTCGCGGCCCGCTCAGCGCGCCTCGACGAGCTGGCCGGTGGCGTCGCGGAGGCGGGGCGGGGCGAGGCGGTCGTCGAGGCGGCCGCGCCAGTTGCCTTGCACGAAGAGGGCTTCGCCGCCGCGGGGGGATGCCATGCGGGCGCGGAAGCGGCGGGCGTCGGCGACGACGTGCAGGGTGCCGCCGGCGGGGATGACGGTGCCGGGGGTGAAGGCGTGGGCGACGCCGCCGCCTTCGAGGCGCCAGCCGCTGAGGTCGACGGCGCGCTCGCCGGGGTTGTGCAGCGCGACCCAGGACTCGGCGGGGTCGGGGGCGACCTCGAGCGCGGCGACGGTGACCGCGGCGTCTTCGGCCTGCGCGGGCGGGAGCGCGCCGCGGCCGGGGAGACCGTCGCTCAGCGCGGGCTGGACGAGGAGGTCGCTCGACTGCGCGCCGTTGTTGACGATCTGGATCGCGAGCAGGTTGAGGCCGGGCACGAGCACGGCGGGGTCGATCGCGACGCCTTCGTAGACGATCGCCTGGTTGTCGTCGTGCAGCGCGGCGACGGCGTCCCAGGCGGGCAGTCCGTCGACGTTGCGGCGGGCGACCTCGACGCCGTTGATCCAGGCGACGTAGCCGTCGTCGTAGCGCATCGAGAGGATGGGCGTCTCGATGGCGTCGGGGTCGTCGACGACGAAGGGCACCCGGAGCTGGATCGAGGTGGCGCGCGGGTCGGCGTCGGTGGGGCGCACGGCGGTGGCGATGAAGGGATCGTACTCGGCGGGGGCGTTCTCGTAGCCGAGGCCGAGCGGGCCTTCGAGCCATTCGCTGTCGTCGTGCTCGGGCGCGGTCCAGGCGAGGGTGGGATCGTCGGCGACGGGGACGCGGTAGCGGGCGAGGACGGCGCCGGGGGTGGGATCGATGAAGACGGCGCCGGGTTCGCGTTCGACGAGGGTGCCATAGACATGGGCGCGGCGGTCTTCGAGGTAGCGGCGGAGGTGGCCGATGGCTTCGGGCATGGTCTGCGGCTCGCCCCACGTAGGCCAGGCGGCGGTGTCGGTGGCGGCGTCGGGGGCGAGCTGCGCTTCGAGCTCGGCGATGCGGGCTTCGAGGCGGGGGTCGGGGGTGCCGGGGGGTTGGAGGAGCGCGTCGAGCAGGCTGCGGGTGCGGCGCAGGTACATCTGGACGAACTCGGGCTGCTCGTAGAGCGCGGCGAGGAGCGCGTTGCGGCTGCCGGTGTCGCGGCCGAGGAAGAGGCCGGTGTCGGGGTAGAGGCGGTCGTCGAAGTAGGTGCCGGTCCAGACGCGGCCGAAGCTGAGGTCGACGTCCCATGGCATGAACCACCACTCGGCGGTGCCATCGGTGTCTCGGTAGAGGTAGTAGTTTTTGTGGCAGCAGTCGACGTTGCCGATGACGAAGCTCGCGGCGAGGAAGTTGGCGGTGCGGGCGAGGTCGATGTTGTCGAAGAGCCAGAGGCGGCGCTCGGCGGGCGGGAGGCGCATGGCATCGACGACGGCGCGCAGATCGTCGATGCCTTCGTCGGTGCGGGTCTTCTTCTCGGCGCTCGCGGGGTTCTCGACGCGGTCGTACATCTTGTAGAGGGCGCCGATGGGTTCGGGGTATGCCATGCGCTCGAGCCAGCGGTCGTCGGCGTCTTCGACGAAGTCGGCGATGGAGAAGAAGCCGCCGTTGCGCTGCACCCGCATCGGGAAGGCGAGGTGGTGGTCGTGGCCGGCGTCGCGGAAGACCTCGTAGGCGAGGGTGTTGCGCACGCGTGACTTGTCGGCCCAGGTCGAGAGCAGGTTGATGTCCTTCATGCGGGGGAGCGCGTCGTCGAGGTCGAAGCGGTTGTCGCGGTTGAAGTCGAGGTCGTAGCTCTTCTTGGGGAAGCCACGGGTCGACTGGCCGTGGATGTCGGCGAGCACGTTGTCGTAGAGCGCGCCCGCGTACCACAGCGTCGAGCGCGCGCCGCCGTCGCGGTCGGCGCCGGCGGGGTTCTCGACGAACCAGTGCAGCACGGGGAGCGCGGTGACGATGGCTTCGTCGATGACGACGGCGCCGCGGTAGCGCTCGCTGTCGAGGGGGTCGGGGAAGGGAGGCTCGCGGGTGGTGCGATCGGCGGCGTCGGTGGCTTCGGCGTACCAGCGCACGAGCTCGCCGGCGGGGGCGCCGGGCAGGGTGGCGCGGTAGAGGGTGGGATCGATGGCATCGGGTGCCATGTCGAGGGTCTCTTCGGGGGCGAAGCGGCGGCGCCAGGTGAGGCGGACGGCGGTGAGCGGGGCGCTCGGGGCGACGACGCGGGCGGTGACCTCGATGGGTTCGTCGGGGTGGACGGCGGGGTCGCGGGTGAGCTCGAAGATGACGGGCGGGAGCGCGGGCGCGGGGCGGTTGGGGGCGCCGGGCGTGGGGGTGAGGTAGGCGGCGCCGGGGTCGACGGCGGCGGTGACGGCGTCGAGGGTGAGCGCGAGCGCGAAGCGGCCGTCGTCGGCGGGGTGGTCGAAGGCGGCGACGGCGAGCAGGTGCGGGCCCTCGGCGAGCGGGGGGAGCGGGAGGAGACGAGGCGGGGCGTCGGCGGGGTGGTCGGCGGGCGCGGTGGCGTCCGGCACGAGGAACGGCGGCGCGTTGTCGGCGCCGACGGGGGCGCCGTCGAGCCAGGCGGCGAAGCCGTCGTCGGCGTGGACTTCGAGGGTCCAGGCGTCGGCGGTGAGGCCGGGCGGCACGGTGAAGGCGAGGCGGGCGAGGTGGCCGGCGCCGGGGGCGTGGTCGGGGATGACGGTGCCCGGCGCGAGGGGGTCGATGGGGTCGGCGGCGAGGGGGAGCGGGCCCTCGGCCCAGGCGGCGTCGTCGAAGGCGGGCGCGCTCCAGTCGGGGGTGAGCGCGGCGAGCGGCGCGTGGCGGGCGAGCGCGTCGGGGGCGAGCAGCGGCTGGCGGTCGACGGTCATCGGGCGGCCCCAGCTCACGGCGTCGAGCTGCGGGGGCCAGGGGCCGAGGGTGTCGAGCGGGGCGCCGTCGCGGTCGCTGAGGGTGAGGGTCTCGCCGTCGGCGTCGAGGCGGAAGTCGGTGTGCAGCGGGGCGTCGGGGTCGTCGCGGTCCTTGCCGGAGGCGAAGACGACGAGGTAGCCGCGGGGGGCGATCTCGACGGCGGGCAGGCGCCAGCGGGTGGGGTCGTCGGGGTCGTCGCTGAGGTGGTGGCCGGCGAGCGGGTACGGGTGGGGGTTGGGGTTGTGGAGCTCGATCCAGTCGCTCGGCTCGCCGTCGTCGTCGAGGAGCGCGCCGGCGTTGGCCGGCATGACCTGGGTGATGATCGGGGGGTCGAGCGGTGGGGGCGGGGGGCCGAGGTCGGGGTCGGGCGCGGCGTCGGGCTCGGCGGCGTCGGGGTCCGCGTCGGGGTCCGCGTCGGGGTCGGCGTCGGGGTCGGCGTCGGGGTCGGGGACGGCGGCGTCGGGGTCGGCGTCGGGGACGGCGGCGTCGGGGTCGGGGAGCGGGTCGACGCGGCCGCGGTCGGGGGGGGCGGCGTCGGGGGCGGGGTCGAGGCCGGCGTCGGCGGGGGGGAGGGCGCGGTCCCAGAGCGCGGCGTCGGTGGTGACGCGGTCGCGGCTGCCGATGGGGGCGATCGCCTGCTGCGCGGGCTCGGGGTCGGCGCAGGCGCCGAGCAGGAGGCCGAGCGAGAGGGTGACGGCGCGGCGCATGGGGATCTCCGGGGTGAGCGGCGGGGCCGTTTGTCAGTAGGTTGCCAGATGGGCGCCGGAGGTTTCCATGCCTTCGTGACCGGGACGTCAGGAGGGGGGGAGGCGGGGCGCGATGGGGGCGGCGGGGTCGGCGGCTTCGAGGCGGTCGGCGACGTGGCGGTACAGGTGGTCACGGGTCTGGTGGTCGACGTCCTGCCAGGTCTTCCGGAGGGTGGCGAAGAGGGCGGCGAGGGCCTTGCGGGTGTCGGGGTCGAGCGCGGCGGAGGGGCGGGCGTCGGGGAGGCGGGGGCGGTCCTGGCGGGCGTGGGCGCGGGCGGCGACGTCGGTGTAGTGGAGGAGGGCGCGGTCGAGGAGGATGAAGGGGAAGTTGGGGTTCTGGTGGGGGCCGATGCGGTAGGGGCGGCCGCCGGGGGTGGTGAGGCGGCGGCCGAGGTCCGCGGCGCGTTCGCCGGGGGTGGCGGTGGCGTAGCGGCGGCCGAGGCGGGCGAGGCCGCCGAAGAGGCCGACCGCCGCGCCGATGGCGGTCCCAGCGAGGAAGCTGGCGCCGCCGACCGCGGCGTCGATGGCGCCGCCGACCGCGGCGCCGGCGCTGGTGGTGGCGGCGATGATCTGGCCGTCGGTGAGGCCGAGCTGCTGCCAGGTGCGCTCGGCGAAGAGGTCTTCGTCGAAGACGGGGCGGTCGAGCTCACCTTCGGTCCAGGTGGCGCGGTGGTGGTAGAGCTGTTCGACGCGGCGGCGGGCGGCTTGCTCGCGGTCGCGCAGGCGGGCGTGGAAGCGGGCTTCGAGCTCGGCGCGGCGGCCGGCGAGGTCGGCCTGGTCGGGGGCGGTCTCGGTGAGGGTGAGGGTGGTGGCGTCGACGAGGAGGTCGGTGATCTCGTGGGCGGCTTCGGCGCGGCGGCGGCGGCGCTCGGCGAGGAGGGCGTCGATGGCGGCTTCGAGGGCGGGGCCGGCGTCGTCGTCGAGGGCGCGGAAGGCGCGGAACAGGGCGATGCGCTCGGCGAAGCTGGCGTGGTGGGCGTCGAAGACGCGGACGACGTCGAAGGATTGTTTGAGCGCCGCCCTCCAGGTCTCGGTGTGGTCGCCGTCGCCGGTGCGGTTGATGAGGGCCATGCCGGGGCGGCCGGTCCAGCGGAGGATCTCCATCTCGGCCTGGTGGTTGGGGCGGTAGGGGTGGGCGCCGTCGACGACGTAGAGGATGGAGGCGCCGCGGAGGATGGGGGCGAGGAGGGTGCGCTCTTCGATGAAGTCGTCGGTGCCGGCATGAGCGTCGACGAAGTGGCGGACGCGGGCGGGGCGCTCGGCGGGGGAGACGGCTTCGGCCTTGAGCCAGGCGAGGGCGCGGTCGGCTTCTTCGAAGCCGGGGGTGTCGACGAGTTCGAAGAGGACGCGGCCGTCGACGGCGACGGGGAAGCGGGTGGCGGTGCGGGTGGTGCCGGGGCGGGGGGCGATGGCGACGGCGGGGTCTTCGGCGAGGGTGGCGACGACGCTGGATTTGCCTTTGTTGACGCGGCCGACGACGGCGAAGACGGGGGTGGTCATGGCTGCTCCAGGGCTTCGACGCCGAGCCAGGGGTCTTCGTTGGCGGCGAGGTGCTGGCGCCAGAGGCGGAGGGTGTCGGGGTCGACGGGGCGGTAGCCGTCGGGGGTGGCTTCGTGCACGAGGCCGACGATGATGGGGCGGTCGGGGCCGAGGGCGTCGCGCAGCGCGCGGAGGAAGCGGCGGATGGCCTTGTCGGGGGCTTCGAAGGCTTCGGCGAGGACGAGGACGCGGGCGTCGTCGGCGGCGAGGGTCTGGAGGGCGCGGGCTTCGGCGTCGTAGTCGCCGACGTCGACGACGCCGCGGGCGGCGCCGGCGAAGGGGCCTTCGATGAGGGCGGTGATGCGCTCGGGGGCGAGGGGGATGTCGCGCCAGGTGACGGCGCGCCAGGGGGTGGCGGGGGGCGCGGGCGCGAGGTGGGGGGTCTCGGCGGTGGGGGGGGCGTGGGGGTGTTCGGGGTCGGGGGCGCGGGTCTCGACGCGGGGGGCTTCGAGGCGGCGGAGGACGCGGTCGATGTCGGGGGTGTGGAGGGGGAGCGCTTGGAGCACGGCGGCGGCGCGGCGGCGGGCGAGGGCGTGGAGGAGGAGGCGGGGGAGGAGGCCGTAGACGGTGATGGCCATGGCGAGGAAGCGCCACCAGTCGCCGATGAGGCGGGGGTCGGCGGCGCGGCCGGTGTCGGCGCCGGCGTAGGCGGCGGCGAGGCGGGAGTAGCGGGTGGCTTCGACGAGCGCGGCGTCGGGGGCGGCGGCGGGCCAGATCCAGGACCAGGGGGCGGCGAGGAGGCGGACGAGCGCGGCGACGTCGGCGGGCTCGACGGCGAGGGTGGTGGCCCAGGCGAAGGCGAGGTCGCTGAGCGCGACGGCGGTGAGGAGCGCGGCGAGGGCGCCGAGGTTGAAGGTGACGCCGAAGCCCTGGGTGGCGGCGAGGAGCTGCCAGCGTTCGACGCCGTGGTAGAGCGATCGGCGGCTGTTGAGGCGGTGCCAGGCGGCCTTCCAACAAGCGCGGGCCTCGGGGTCGCGGGCGCGCCAGGCGGCGTCGGCGCGGAGCTGGAGGCGGTCGATGAGGCGGACGAGGCCGACGGCGAGGGCGCGGAGGTCGCCGAGGGCGCGGATGCGGTCGCCGGTGAGGCGGCGGAGGAGCGCGAAGAGGGCGAGGAGGAGGAGCAGGGCGAGCTGGAGGCCGACGAGGACGGCGAGGGCGTGCACGACGTTGACCGGGGTGCGGCCGTCGTAGGCGAGGAGCCAGCGGGCGGTGCCCCAGCCGGTGGTGAGGCCGGCGATGAGGAGCGCGAGGCGGGTGAGGCGGAGCGCGCGGGCGACGCGTTCGCCGGTGGCGGCGCCGCGGGCGCGCAGCGCGGCGAGCCAGCCGCGGAGGCGCTCGGTGCGGTCGGTGGCGGTGAGGGTGGCGCCGATGGGGCGGTCGCGGGCGAGGAGGGTCTGGGGGTCCTGGTGTTCGTCTTCGGCGATGCGGAGCTCGAGGTCGACGAGGTCTTCGAGCGAGAGCGGGGGGGCGGGCATTCGCGCGGGGTTCAGCCGAGGCCGCCGCGGAAGAGCGCGGGGAGCGCGATCGAGAGGCCGGGGAGGAGCGGGGTGGTGAGCGTGCCGGCGACGAGCTCGCGGGCGGCGAGGCCGGGGCCGCTCCAGCGTTCGAGGTGGCCGGCGGGGTCGACGGTCCACAGCTCGGCGACGCCGGCCTGGGCATAGATGAAGCGCTTGGCGAGGCGGTCGTAGGCGCGGTTCTGGCTGAGGATCTCGACGCAGAGGTCGGGCACGGTGCGGAGCGGGGTGGCGGCGTCGGGGGGGAGGCCGCCGAGGATGACGAAGAGGTCGGGCTGGAGGATGCGATCGGGGCCGAAGCGCACGTCGCAGGGGGCGATGCCGATGGCGGGGCGGGGGTCTCGGGTGGCGGCCCAGCCGCGGAGGTGGATCGCGAGGTCGAGCGCGAGGCTCTGGTGTCTCCAGGTGCCGGAGGGGGCCACGTAGATCTCTCCGTCGATCAGCTCGACCCGGTCGGTGGACTCGGGCAGTTCGAGGAACTCTTCTTCGGTGACGTGGTAGAGCGCCGGCCGGCTGGGCGGCGGCGGGTCGTCGTCTTCGATGGGGTGGGCCGCGGCGTTCATACGATCACCTTAGCAGATTCAGCTCCACCGCTTGCCGTAGCGGGTGAACAACAGCGCGGTCGCGATCGCGGCGGCGGCGGTGAGGACGGTGATGGCCCCCTGGCCGAGGCCGAGGTCGGGGGGGGCGAGCTGCGCGGAGGCGAGGATGGCGAGCGCGATGCCGGTGAGGGATTCGCCGGCGATGGCGCCCGACGCGAAGAGCACGCCGGGGCGGAGGACCTCGTCGGCTTCGGCGTCGGTCTTGCCGCGGGAGAGCGCCCAGGCGATGAGGCCGCCGACGAGGATGGGGGTGGCGAGTTCGAAGGGCAGGTAGATGCCGACGGCGATGGGCATGAGGTGGGCGCGGAAGCGGGCGCCGCTGGCTTTGAGGACGCGGTCGACGACGAGCACGGCGACGCCGAGGCCGACGCCCCAGCCGACCATGTCCCAGGGGAGGACGCCGTCGCCGAAGAAGCCCTCGGCGAGGCTGGCGAAGAGGCCGGCCTGGGGGGCGGGGAGCTCCTTGCTGCCGATGCCGCCGCCGTGCTCGTGGAGGAGTTGCATGACCGGCGCCATGACGCCGCAGGCGACGGCGACGCCGATGATCTGCATGATCTGCTGGCGGTAGGGCGAGGCGCCGACGAGCTGGCCGGTCTTGAGGTCGTTGCAGACGTCGCCGGAGGTGCAGGCGGCGCAGCAGACGATGGCGGCGACGCCGAGGGTGGCGACCATGCCTTGGGCGCCGGTGTAGCCGAAGAGGAAGAGGAGGCCGCCGGTGACGAGCACGGCGGTGATGGTCATGCCGGAGACGGGGCTGTTGCTGTTGCCGACGAGGCCGACGATGTAGCTGGCGACGGCGGTGAAGAAGAACGACATCACGAGCATGATGGCGGTGGTGATGAGCGTCTCGACGAGGTCGCCGGTGAGCCGGTAGTAGACGAGGGCGACGACGGCGGTGGCGATGAGCGCGGCGGTGGTGATGGCGCGGCTGGGCAGGTCGCGTTCGCCGGGGCTGTCGTCGATGGGGCCGGTCTTCTTGTTGCGCAGCTCGGTGACGGCGCGGACGAGGCCGTGGCGGACCTTGTAGATGGCGTCGAGGCCGCCGACGACCATGGCGCCGACGCCGATGTAGCGGATCTGGGTGCCCCAGAGGTCGAAGGCGCCGTCGAGGGGGGCGGCGAGCTGCTCGGGGGTGGCGGCGAGGAGCGGGATGCCGATGAGCCAGCCGATGGCGCCGCCGAGGAAGATGAGGACGGCGACCTCGAGGCGGACGATGAAGCCGACGGCGACGAGCGCGGGCGAGATGTCGCCGCCGAAGTAGAAGATGCGGCCGCCGGCGGCGGTGGCGGTGGCGAGCGATCCCTGGATGATCTTGAAGTACTTGGCGGCGAGCGCGAAGACGACGCCCCAGAGCGCGCCGCCGACGATGCGGGTGGCGGCGCCGTCGGTGTCCTGGCCTTCGCCGGCTTCGAGCACGGCGGCGCAGGCGACGCCTTCGGGGTACTTGAGCTCGTTGTCGTCGGCGACGACGAAGACGCGGCGCATGGGGATCATGAAGAGGATGCCGAGGAGGCCGCCGGCGAAGGCGATGGCGGTGGTCATGAGCCAGTCGAACTCGGTCCAGACGCCGATGATGACGAGCGCGGGCATGGTGAAGATGATGCCGGCGGCGAGCGATTCGCCGGCGGAGGCGGCGGTCTGGACCTGGTTGGCTTCGAGGATGGTGCCGTCGCGGAGGAGGCCGCGGAGGATGAGCATGGCGACGACGGCGGCGGGGATGGAGGCGCTGACGGTGAGGCCGACGCGGAGGCCGAGGTAGACGTTGGCGGCGCCCATGACGACGGAGAGCACGGCGCCGAGGAGGATGACGCGGGGGGTGAGCTCGGCGAGCGTGGAGCGAGCGGGTGCGGGCATGGCGGGGGCTCCTGACAGCAGTGGGCGCATCATAGTCCGTGCGCCGGCGGGGGGCCATGTCAGGGGCGGGGGGCGCGGCGGACGTTGTCGCGGGTCATGCGCCAGGTGCGGTCGGGTTCGATGAGGACGCGGAAGCGTTGCTCGGGCTCGGCGGCGAGGTCGCTGTCGAAGACGAGGTGCACGTCGTGGGGGCCTTCGGCGAGGCGGAGGTCGATGATGGGGGTCCAGCCGATGGGCTTGCCGTCGATGAAGACGCGCGCGGGGGGGCGGGTGTTGAGCTGGAGGTGGCCGAAGCCGCGGGGGGGGCCGTCGATGGGCATGCGCTCGAGGGGGCGGGGGCCGTCGCGGCGTTCGAGGGCGCCGGGGAGGTCGAGGCGGGGGCGGGCGCGGGCGGGGGGCGGTCGAGTGGCTCTCGGGGGGGCGCGGGGCGGGGGGGCTTCGGCGGGCGTGGCGGCGGCGGCGAGCGCGGCGGGGAGGCCGGCGAGGAGGTCGAGGGCGCTGATGGGGTCGAGGGCGTCGAGGCCGCGGGTGGAGGCGTCGACGCCGCGGCCGAGGGCGGCGGCGAGGCGGTCGCCGACGAGGGCGAGGTCGACGGCGGCGGCGGGCTCGGGGGCGGCGGGCGCGGCGCGGCCGACGACCTGTTCGGCGGGGAGGATGGGGGTCTCGACGGCGTCGGGGTCTGGCGCCTCGATGGCGCCGCGGGCGCCGGGGCGCGGGGGGTGGTCGGGGGCGGCGGCGCGGATGAGCCAGCCGGCGGCGGCGGCGGCGGCGCCGGCGAAGAGCACGATCGCGAGCGCGCCGAAGCGGGCGCGGCGGCGGATGGGGCGGGGGGGGTCGACCATGAGCGCGCCGAGCGCGGGCTGGTCTTCGGCGAGGGCTTCGAGGCCTTCGCCGAGCGCGATGAGGAGCTCGACGCACTCGTCGCAGCCGGCGAGGTGGGCGGCGTCGGCGTCGGTGGGCTCTTCGCCGGCGACGATGGTGGCGATGCGCTCGGCGGGGAGGTGGAGCCCGGTGGTGGCGAGGCGCAGGTCGAGCCGGCCGAGGCGGGTCTCGAGCTCGTCGAGGCCGGTCATGGCTTCCTCCCGAGGCGGCCGTCGCTGGGTGAGGCGGGGGGGGTGTCGGCGCGCTCGGGGACTTCGAGGCGCGAGCGGAGCTTTTCGAGGATGCGCATCTTGCGCATGCGGACGGCGCTCTGGCCTTTGCCGAGGGTGCGGCCGACCTCGCTGGCGTTCTGGCCTTCGACGAAGAAGAGGCGGATGTAGAGCTGGTCGCCGGGGGAGAGGGCGTGCACGGCGGCGCGGACGCGCTCGGCTTCTTCGGCGACGGCGGCGAGGGTCTCGGGGTTGCGTTTGCCGCGGTCGGGGAGGCGGGTGAGCACGGCGGCGTCGGCGCGGCGGTCGCGGGCGCGGCGGGCGAGGTCGCGTTGGAAGTAGCGGAGCGCGACGGTGTAGAGCCAGGAGCCGAACGCGGCCTGGCCGCGGTAGGAGCGGAGGCGGCGGCCGCCGTCGGAGAAGAGGAAGCCGACGAAGTCCTGTACCTGGTCGTCGAGCTCGATGGGGGCCTCCGGTTGCCAGCGGCGGATCGCGCAGCGTAGGGCGTGGCGGACGACGGGGCGGTGCCGGGCCTCGAAGTGGAGGACGGCGTCGGCTTCGCCGTCGGCGAGGCGGCGGGCGAAGGCGAGGTCGTCGTCTTCGATGCGGCGGTCGTCGGTCACGTGCTCTCCCCGGAGGCGGGCGGCGCGCGAAGTGTCACGCGGCGGGGGGGAGAGAGGCAAGGCGGGGCGGGATGGGGCTCACAGCGATGGCTTCGCTGCGCGCGGCTCACTGGAACTGCGACTTCTCGGCCTCCCAGTCGCCGCCGTCGCTGTGGTTCTGCTCGTAGCCCCACTCGCCCTTGAGCTTCTTGCCGTCTTCGAGGATGCGGAGCCAGGCGCGGCCGCGCATGGGGAAGACGGCGGCGACGGGGTTGCCGGGTTTGATCCACTCGACCCAGAGGACGTCGCCTTCGATGCGGGCTTCGAAGCGGCCGTTGTGGTCGGGGCCGCGGGGGTCTTCGTAGGTGCCGGTGACGCGGCGGTCGTCCTGCACGAGGCGCATGTCGCCGAACTCGGTGCTGTACCACTTGCCGCTGAGGTTGAGGCCGGGGACGGGGGGGCCGGGTTTGACTTCGGTCATCTCGGGGGCGCCGCCGCAGCCGATGGCGGGCGCGGTGATGAGCGCGGCGAGGGTGAGGACGAGTGCGGCGCGCATGGCGGACTCCTCGGGGTGGTGCGCCCCGGTTGTCGCAGCGGGGCGGGCGCAGATCAAGATCTCGGTGGGGCGGGGAGGTCGCGGAGGCGGGTGATGAGGCGGTGGTGGAGGGCGTGGCCGGGTTTGTGGGCGGTGATGTGGGCGTGGAGGGGGCGGCCGAGGAGCGCGAGGTCGCCGAGGAGGTCGATCCACTTGTGGCGGGCGGGTTCGTCGGGGAAGCGGAGGGGGGTGAGGGGGCGGCCGTGGAGGTCGTAGGCGAGGGTGTTGTCGAGGGTGGCGCCGCGGGCGCGGTCGGCGGCGTGGAGGGCGGTGAGGTCGGCGGCGAAGCCGAAGGTGCGGGCGGGGGCGGCTTCGGCGAAGGCGGTGAGGGGGGCCTGGTAGCGGTGGCGGCCGAGGAGGGGGAAGTCGATGGTGACGTCGAGGTGGAGCGCGGGGGCGGGGGCGGCGATGAGGTGGCGGTCGCCGTCGTGGACTTCGATGGGGGCGGTGAGGGTGAGGGGGTCGCGGGCGCCGCCGTGGGCGCGGGGGGTGATGGCGGCGGCCCAGGGGGCGGCGCTGCCGTCGAGGAGGGGGACCTCGCCGCCGTGGATGGTGATGGCGACGTCGTCGATGCCGCGGCCGGCGAGGGCGGCGAGGAGGTGTTCGACGGTGGCGACGGGGCCGGTGGGGGTGGCGAGGGTGGTGGCGAGCGCGGCGTCGGCGATGGGGAGCGCGGCGAGGGGGGCGCCGTTGAGGGTCCAGCCGTGGCCGACGGGGGCGGGGTCGAGGCGGGCGCGGCAGGGGCGGCCGTGGTGGAGGCCGAGGCCGTCGCGTTCGATCGGGGCGGCGAGCGTCGCGCGGGGCGCACCTGGCTGGCAGATGTCTCGCGGGGTCGGCACAATGCCGGGCACGACGCGCGAGGGAGAGCGATCGATGCACACCGCGAGGCTCCTGATCCGCGCCGGCCTGAGCGCCGGCCTGCTCCTCACCCTGGTCGGCTGCGACGATGGCGGCGGCAGCGGGGGCGATCCGACGATGCTCGGCGACATGGGCCCCGACGCCGCCGGGGTGGTCTGCGACGAGTCGCAGCGGCGCGCACAGGGGGTGGAGGGGCCGCTGCGCTGCGCGGGCGAGCCGGTCTTCACCGAGATCGAGAGCGCGGGGCGGCGGTACCACATCTTCACCTACGAAGCGAGCCATCCCCTCGCCGACGGCGACGCGGCGTTCCCGTGCGCGCGGTCGCAGGGGCCGACGCTCGAGGCGTTCGACGTGGAGACCGAGGCGTGCTCGGTGGCGGGGGTGCGGCCGTGGCACTCGGTGACGTGGAGCGACGCGCGGGACGCGTGCCGGGCGATCGGGTGGCAGTTGTGCACCGGCGATGAGCTGATGCGGGCGTGCGGGGGGAGCCGGTCGTGGCGGTATCCGTACGGCGACGCGTTCGAGACGGGGCGGTGCAACGTGCGGGAGGCGTTCCTGCCGGCGGGCGCGGAGTTCGCGACCGAGGCGCCGACGGGGCAGTTCCCGAACTGCGTGAGCGAGGACGGGATCTTCGATCTGACCGGGAACCTGTGGGAGTGGACGGGCGATGGGGGGAGCTTCAACGACCCCGACGCGCGGGTGTATCAGGGCGCGGGCTGGCGCACGGTGGCGGAGCGGCATCGGGACACCGATCTGGTGTGTGACGCGCAGAGCGCGTTGACCGGCTTCAGCGCGCCGAGCTTCGCGAGCAACACGGTCGGCTTCCGCTGCTGTCGCGATGCGCCCTGAGCCGGCGCGCGAGGGGCCGCGGGTCGAGGTGGCGTGGCGCTGGCTGTGGCTGCCGGGGTCGCTGCTGGTGTTGATCCTGCTGCGGCATCATCTGCTGTGGCTGTCGCTGTACGTGGCGGCGGTGATGGCGGCGCTGGTGCTGTGGGTGATCGTGCTGCCGCGGCGGGCGCGGGACGCGGAGCGCACGTTTCATCGGGAGGCGATCCGGTTGCTGGCGGCGGAGCGGGCGGGGGAGCTGGATCGGCTGGCGGCCGATCAGTGGCTGGTGCGGCGCTTCGGGCGGCCGCATGTGATCCCGGACGTGCGGGCGCTGGCGGCGGCGGCGATGGGCGATCACGAGAAGGCGCGGGGGCTGTACGTGGACGCGCTGCGGCTGGCGCCGGCGGAGGAGCGGGGGCGGATCGAGCTGAACCTGGCGGGGGAGGAGCTGCTGACGGGGCGGCTGGACGCGGCGGAGGGGCGGCTGCGGACGGCGCTGGCGCGGCGGCCGGATCTGACGGCGGCGCGGATCAACCTGGCGCGGGTGCTGATGGGCAAGGGTGAGGGCTTCGACGAGGCGGCGCGGTTGCTGGGCGAGGCGGCGCGGGACTGCGATCGGCGGGAGCTGGGGGAGGTGGAGGCGCTGCGGGCCGAGGCGCTGGCGCGGGCGGGGCGGGGCGCGTGGCGGGAGGCGGTGGCGGCGGCGCGGGCGGCGGGCGCGGAGGGGATCGACGAGGCGCGGATGGCGGCGCTGGCGGGCGAGGGGTAGCCGGGGCAGGCCGGGTGCGTCAGTGCGCGAGCGGGTCGGCGCGCTCGATGAGCAGCGCGACGGCGGTCTGGTCGGCGAGGGTGCCGTATTCGCGGTGGCCGCGCTCGACGAGGCGGCTGGCGACGAAGGCGTCGGCGATCTCGGGGCGGGCGCCGCGGATGAGGATGGCGGCTTGCAGCGCGACGGCGAGGCGTTCGACGAGGCGGCGGGCGCGGAACTCGAGGGTGGCGACGTCGCGCAGCTCGGCTTCGATGGCGCCGATCCAGGCGTCGTAGCGGCGGTCCGCGCCGCGGGCGGCGGTGAGCTCGGCGCGCAGCGCGGGCAGGGTCTCGGGTTCGCGGGCGAGCGCGCGCAGCACGTCGAGGCAGATGACGTTGCCCGAGCCCTCCCAGATGGAGTTGAGCGGGGCCTCGCGGTAGAGGCGGGCGAGCGGGTGCTCTTCGACGAAGCCGTTGCCGCCGTGGCATTCGAGCGCCTCGTAGACCATGGCGGGGGTGCGCTTGCAGACGTGGTACTTGCCGATCGCGGTGGCGATGCGGGCGAAGGCGCGGGCGCCGTCGTCGGTGCGGCCCTCTTCGTAGGCGCGGCCGAGGCGGAGCGCGAGCGCGGTGGCGGCTTCGGCTTCGAGGGTGAGATCGGCGAGCACGTTCTGCATGAGCGGGTGCTCGACGAGGCGGCGGCCGAAGGCGCGGCGGTGGGTGGCGTGGTGGACGGCGTGGCCGAGCGCCTCGCGCATGAGCGCGGCGCTGCCGTTGACGCAGTCGAGGCGGGTGTGGGCGACCATGTCGATGATGGTGCGCACGCCGCGGCCGGGTTCGCCGACGCGCTCGGCGAAGGCGCCGTCGTATTCGATCTCGCTCGACGCGTTGCTGTGGTTGCCGACCTTGTCCTTGAGGCGCTGGAGGTTCATGGCGTTGGGCGCGCCGTCGGGGGTGAAGCGGGGCACGAGGAAGCAGGAGAGGCCGGCGTCTTCGTGGGCGAGGGTGAGGAAGAGGTCGCACATGGGCGCCGAGCAGAACCACTTGTGGCCGGTGAGGCGGTGGCTGCCGTCGGGCTGCTCGGTGGCGCGGGTGGTGTTCTGGCGGACGTCGCTGCCGCCTTGCTTCTCGGTCATCGCCATGCCGACGGTGAGCGCGGCCTTGTCGGCGGCGGGCACGTTGCGGGGGTCGTAGGCGGGGGCGGTGATCTTGTGCTCGTAGCGGTCGGCGAGCGCGGGGGCGTGGCGGAGCGCGGGCACGGCGGCGAAGGTCATGGTGACGGGGCAGCCGTGGCCTTGCTCGGTGCGGCCCATGAGGTGGCTGCCGGCGAGGCGGGCGACGAGCGCGCCCTTGCGGTCGTCGGTCCACGGGCGGCCGGCGAGGCCGGCGCCGAGGCTGGTCTGCATGAGCGCGTGGTAGCTGGGGTGGAACTCGACGGCGTTGATGCGGTGGCCGCGGGCGTCGAAGGCGCGGAGCTTGGGGCGGTTCTCGTTGGCGAGGCGGGCGTGCTCGTGCAGCGCGGCGGAGCCGGTGAGCTTGCCGAACGCGGCGAGCTCGTCTTGGGCCCAGGCGGCGCCTTCGCGGGCGACGGCCTCGCGGAGCGCGGGGTCGGAGGCCCAGGCGTCGAAGTCGAGGAGCGGGGGGACCTGGTTACAGACTTCGTGGGTCTTCATGGGTGCAGCTCCGGCGAGGTGGGTTCGGGCGCGGGGTCGAACGCGGCGGCGCGGCGGGCGGCGATGGCGCCGGTGAGCACGTCGAGGCCGGCGTGCGCGTCGGTCGCGGCGGCGTTGAGCCGGCGGCGCCACGCCTTGGCGCCGGGGAGACCGTTGAAGAGGGTGAGCAGGTGGCGGGTGACGTGGTGCAGCCGGCCGCCGGCTTCGAGGTGGGCGGCGGCGTAGGGCACCATGGCCTCGGCGACGTCGAGCAGGTCGGGCGGCGGGTCGGGCTCGCCGAAGATCAGGGCGTCGGCCTCGGCGAAGATCGCGGGGGTGTCGTAGGCGGCGCGGCCGATCATGACCGCGTCGACGTGGGCGAGCTGATCGAGGGCGGCGGCGAGGGTGGTGACGCCGCCGTTGATCTCGATGGCGAGGTGGGGGCGCTCGCGCTTGAGGCGGTGCACGTCGGGGTAGCGCAGCGGCGGGATCTCGCGGTTCTCCTTGGGGCTGAGCCCGGAGAGCCAGGCCTTGCGGGCGTGCACGGTGAAGCGGTCGGCGCCGGCGGCGGCGACGGGGTCGACGAAGGCGAGCATGTCTTCGTAGGCGTCGCGGTCGTCGATGCCGATGCGGTGCTTGACGGTGACGGGCAGCGGGATGGCGGCGCGGAGCGCGGCGACGCCGTCGGCGACGACCTCGGGGTGGGCCATGAGGCAGGCGCCGAAGCGGCCTTTCTGCACGCGGTCGGAGGGGCAGCCGATGTTGAGGTTGATCTCGTCGTAGCCGTAGTCGAGCGCGATCCGGGCGGCGGCGACGAGCGCGCGGGGGTCGTCGCCGCCGAGCTGGAGCGCGAGGGGGCGCTCGGCGGGGTGGAAGGCGAGGTGGCGGTGGGCGTCGCCGTGCAGGATCGCGCCGGTGGTGACCATCTCGGTGTAGAGCAGCGTGCGGCGGCTGAGCTGGCGCATGAAGTAGCGGTCGTGCCGATCGGTGCGCTGCATCATCGGCGCGACGCTGAGGGGGCGGAGGGTGCCTCGGCGGTCGGTCATCGGCGTCTCGCGGTCGGGGCGGAGCGGGCGGCTCCCCGGCGCACTGTGGGCATTGCGGGGCGCCGGATCAAGGCGCGCGGGCGGGGCAGAGTGCCGCGACCGGCGCGCGATCGTCCCAGCGTGCGACGGATCGAGCGGCGGCGGGGCGAGCGCGGAGGCCGCCCGCGGCGTCGGTACGGGCCGTGCAATCCCGCCGCGGCGAAGGCGCGAAGGCCGCGCCTGCGAGCGCAAAACCCATCAAGGAGTCACTCCCATGCTGCGCACCCTCGCCAAGATCGGCATCGGCATCGCCGCCACCTCGCTGCTCACCGTCGCCGTCCGCCGGATGGTCGCGAGCCGGCAGAAGAGCATCACCGTCTTCGGGCGCAAGATCACCGGGCGGCCGGCGATGCTCGCCCATCAGGTCAAGGACACCGCCAACCACGTGATGGAGCGGGCGTCGAGCGCCGCGCACAGCGTGGGCGAGCGGGCGCGCGCGATCATGCACTGAGCCCTCCGCCGGCTGTTTGCGCGCCGAAACAGACGTTCAGGTTTTTCGGCTGCTTCTCCCGCCTCTTCTCGGCTCCGGGACAGGCCATCGCCCTGGCGCCCTATCCAGGTCATGGCCCATCCCCACGATCGCCTCATCCGCTACATCCTCGGTCGGCGCGAGTACGCCGTCGCTTTCTGCCAGGTGGTGCTGCCGCCGGCGGTCGCCGAGGTCGTCGACCTCGACGGCCTCCGGCCGGCGCCGGGGTGGCAGGTCGACCCCGAGCTGCGCGAGCGCATCGTCGATCTGCTCTTCCACCTGCCCCTGCGGGGCGGCGGCGAGGCGTTGCTCGACCTCCTCATCGAGCATCAGAGCCAGGGCGACCGCTGGATGGCGCTGCGCACCGCGGCGGCGACCACGCAGCGATGGCGCGGCTGGCGGCGCGAGTCGCCCAAGGCACGCGCGCTGCCGATGGTCTTCACCGTCATCGTCTCCCACGACCCGCGCGGATGGCGCGCTGCGACCGACGTCGGCGCGCTGCTCGGCCTGACCGAGGCGCAGCGCGCCGCCTTCGCCGGCTACCTGCCGTCGATGCCGTTCCACCTCTTCGACCTGAGCCGGGTCGACGACGGCGCGCTGCGGCTGGGCGCCGAGGCGGCGGCGGTGGAGTTGATGCTGCTGTGCTTCCGCCACGCCCGCGACGAGGTCGCGCTCGCGCTCATGCTGCGCGAGCGCGCAGCGCTCCTGCGCGACGTGGCGTGGGCGTCGGACGGCATCGAGGCGGTGATGGCGCTGGTGCGCTATCTCGCGCAGGTGATCCGGCGGGATGAAACCGCTACCGTGGTCATGGCGTCGCTCGTCGAGGCCGGTCGGCCCGAGCTGATGGAGAGGATCGAGATGGAGAACTTCGAAGAGTTCGTCGAGCGCTTCGGCCGCAACTGGCGCGCGGCCTTCGCCGAGCGGCTGCGGGCCGAGGCGATGGAGCAGGGCATCGAGAAGGGCATCGAGAAGGGCATCGAGCAGGGCATCGAGAAGGGCATCGAGCGGGGCATCGAGCGGGGCATCGAGCAGGGCATCGAGCAGGGCATCGCGCGGGGCAAGCGCGAGACGCTCGCGAGCCAGCTCCGGCTCAAGTTCGGCCTCGATCCCCTCCCCGACTGGCTCGCCCGCCGCCTCGACGCCGCCGACATCGACGCCCTCGGCGCGGCCGAGCGCCGCATCCTCTTCGCCGATCGCCCCGAAGACGTCCTGCCCGATCCCGAGCCGCCGCGTCACTGATCCCGCGCGGACGCCCGGTCGCGCCGGCTCACTCGCTCCCGGCCGCGAAGATGCTGTAGGTCGCCTGCCCGATCGCAAACGGCGGCCGATCCTCGTCGGGCGCCGGGCGGCTCTCGGACCACACCTCCATCCGCGTCACCGCGACGCGCCGCCCGCGGCGGATGATCCGCGCCTCGCAGACCAGATCGGCGCTTGTCGGCCCCGGGCCGAGGTAGTCGACCCGCAGGTCGATCGTGCTGCACCGCTCGCTGTCGCGGGTGAAGGTCGAGAACACGGCGAGCCCGCCGCTGTTGTCGATCAGCGCCGAGATCACCCCGCCGTGCACCGCCGGGCGGAAGGGGTCGCCGATCATGTGCGCCTGCCAGGGCAGCCGCAGCAGGCAGGACCCTGGCTCGATGGCCTCGACCCGCAGCCCGTAGAAGCGGTTGAACGGGATCTCTTCGGTCATGAAGCGCGCGAGCGCCGCGAGGCGGGCGTCGACCGTCACGGCGTCAGCGTTCGAGCAGCCGCGCGAGCAGCGGGCCGTTGCCCTGCACCGCCGTGCGCTGCTGGTAGAGCCGCATCCCGCGCAGCCCGCCGAGCTCCTCGCCGCCGCCGGCGCGGCCGGGGCCGCCGTGCAGCAGGTGCGGCATCACCATGCCCGGCGCGAACGCCTTGTCGGCGATCTTGGCGTCGGTGACCACGATCCGGCCGTGCCAGCCGGCGAGCGCGGGGATGATCTCGCCGAGGAAGTCGCGGTCGTCGCCGTAGACCGAGCAGACGAGGCTGCCCTCGCCGCGGCGCACGCCCTCAGCGGCTGCGGCCGCGCTGCCGTCGTAGGCGATCACCGTCGAGACCGGGCCGAAGACCTCGAGCCGGTGCACCGCCTCGGCGCCCGGGCGGGCCTTGAGCAGCAGCGGGGTGACGAAGAAGCCTTTGCCGTCCTCGACGCCGGGGAGCGCGCCGCGCTCGACCTCACCCCAGGCGACGTCGCACTCGGCGAGCAGCGTGGTGATGCCCTTGCGCGCCGCGTCGAGCTGGCCGCGGCTCGACAGCGGCCCCATCGTCACCTCGTCGCTCGCCGGGTCGCCCACCCGGGTGCGGCCGAGGCGCTCGCCGAGGTCTTCGATCACCTCGTCGAGCTGGTCTTCGGGCACGAAGATCCGCCGCGTCGCGGTGCACTTCTGCCCGGCCTTCTGGGTCATCTCGCGCGCGACGTCGCGGATGAAGGCGTCGTAGGTGGCCTCTTCGGCGCCGGGCGCGAGCACGGTGGCGTTGAGGCTGTCGGCCTCGACGTTGACCGGCACCCCGGTCGCGAGCACCCGCGGGTGGCGCCGCATCTGCTCGCCGGTGTCGGCGCTGCCGGTGAACGCGACGACGTCGCCCCACTCGAGGTGGTCGAGCAGGTCGCGCGCGCTGCCGACGACGAGCGAGAGCACGCCGGGCGGCAGCACCTCGGCCTCGACGACCGCCTTGACCATCGCCCAGGTCAGCATCGCGGTCGCGGTGCCCGGCTTGCTGATCACCGGCACGCCGGCGAGGATCGCGCACGCCGCCTTCTCGGCGAGGCCCCACGCGGGGAAGTTGAAGGCGTTGACGTGCACCGCGACGCCCGGCCGCGGGGTGAGGATGTGCTGCCCCGAGAGGCGGCTCGACGCGCCGATGGTGATCGCCTCGCCGTCGAGCAGCACGGTGCGGGCGCCGAGCTCCTGCCCGAGCCCGGCGTAGTACATCAGCGTGCCGGTCGCGCCGTCGATGTCGAACTTGGCGTCGCCGCGGGTGTTGCCGCCGTTCTGGCGGCCGATCTCGATGAGCTCTTCGCGCCGGGCGTGGATCGCCTTGCTCATCGCCTTGAGCAGCGCGCCGCGCTCGGCGAAGGTGAGCGCGCGGAGCGCGGCGCCGCCGACGGCGCGGGCGTGGCGGAACGCGGCGGCGAGGTCGAGGCCGTCGGTCGAGGCGGTCGCGACGACGGCCTCGGTGGTGGGGTCGTAGAGCTTGGTGCCGTCGCCCGCGCCGCGCTGCCAGCGGTCTTCGAGGTAGCTCGTCAGGATCTCGGTCATGGCTTCCACTCCAGGCCGCGGCGGGCGCGCTCCAGGTCTTGAACGGTGTCGATCTCGCGCCACCCGCCCTCGATGGCGAGCACGCCGAACATCTCGCCGCGGGCGGCGGCGGCGTTGAAGATGTCGGTGAGGTAGGCCTTGCGCAGCGTGGGCGCGTCGCCGTAGGGCGCGCGGTCGCCGCGGGCGAGCGCCTCGATGTAGAGCGCCCACAGCTTGGCGACGAGCGGCGCGGTGAGCTTGCACAGCCCGATGAACTCGCCGAACGCGCGCTCGGGGCCGACCTTCTTGCCGACGCGGGTCACGAGCCCGTGCGGCGAGATCTCACACAGCTCGGCCTCGCTCGCCGGGTGGTCGGTGCGGCCCTCGTAGATGCGCTGCCACCCGCGGTCGACGACGAGCGTGCCCGGCGCGTGGCTCTCGACGAGCGCCTCGACGATCGGGGGCGCATAGATGATGTCGCCGTAGCTGACGATGACGTCGCCGACGAGGTGGCGGCCGGCGCAGAAGAGGCTCATGAGGATGTTGTTGGTGGCGTACTCGGCGTTGCTGATGACCCGCGCGCCGCGCGCCGCGATGCCCCGGCGCTTGTAGCCGCCGATCACGGTGATGTCTTCGACGCCCGCCCCGCGCAGCGCCGCGAGCTGGTGATGCAGCAGCGGTCGGCCGGCCACCTCGACCATGCACTTGGGCCGATCGGCGGTGTGGGGCCGAAGCCGCGTGCCCTGGCCGGCGGCGATCACGATGGCTTTCATCCGGGCCTCCCGCTGCCGGGCGGGGCGAGGCGCCCGAGCCGCAGCAACAACACGAGGACGGTCCGCCCGACATAGAGGAGGTGGACCGCGCCGTAGGCATACAAGAAGACGTCGAGCCGATCCACGGCGGCGAAGACCGGCAGGCTCGCGGGGTACTGGCTGATGAGGCGCGCCGCCATCTCGATCGGCCACAGCGGCGAGCGGCGCTGGCGGGCGGCGGCGGCGCTCTGGCCGTGGCGCTGGCGCTCGGTGCCGGTGGCGGCGGCGTACTCGGGGGTGCGCACGAAGCGGGTGAGGCTGAGCGCGGCGCCGATGACGACGAGGGTCGCGAGGCCGACGAAGAGCGCCCAGATGCCGCCGCCGTCGTGCAGGTGCCAGCGCGCCGCGATCGCGGCGACGAGCAGGTAGGCCTTGAGCTCGTCCATGAGGAAGTCGAGCTCGCCGCCGACCGCCGAGGTGCGGCCGGTGACGCGCGCGAGCTGGCCGTCGACGCAGTCGAGGATGTAGGCGAGCTCGATCCCGAGGACGCCGAGCCACAGCCCGAGCGGGCCGGGGAGCGCGACGAGCGGGGCCATCGCGGCGAGCGCGACGGTCATCGAGAGGAAGGTGATCTGGTTGGGCGTGACGCGGGTGCGGGCGAAGGCCGCGACGAGCGGCGCGGCGAGCGGGCGGGCGAGGTAGAGGTTGAAGTAGCTGTCGGCCGGCTTCAGGCTCTGGCGGTAGATCCGGCGGATCTCGGCGAACACGCGGCTTCGGCTCCGTGGCGCACGGCAAAGGACCTCAACTACTGCGCCGCGCGGCAGATTGCGAGGAGAATCCACCACCTGGGCCGAGGCCGGATCAGGCGTGGCGGGCCTGGAGGGCGCCGAGCGCTTCGAGGACCTCTTCGAGCGCGAGCGCGTCTTCGCTCTTGGGCGCCTTGGTCAAGAGCGCGTCGACGATCGCGAGCTGGCTGCGCATGGTGACGAGCAGCGACTCGAAGAGCGCGCGGCGGGTGTCGAGCGGGAGCTTCTCGACGGCGGGCTGGGTGAGTTCGAAGACCCAGGTGCCGCCGCGGGCGACGGCCGAGGCGCCGCGGATGCCGCCGCGGATGAGGACGCCGGTGCCGAGCAGGGTGCCGGGGCCGACGGTGGTGAGCTCGTAGGCGCGGCCGTCGCCGGCGTCGCGCAGGATCGCGAGCGCGCCGTCGGCGACGACGTAGAGCGAGGCGCCGGGGTCGCCTTCGAGGAAGATGGCGTGGTCGTCTTCGACGTAGCGGGCGCGCACGACGTCGGCGAGCGCGCGGATGATGCGGTCGTCGGCTTCGGCGAGGCCGGGGAGGTCGCGCAGGCTCTGGTGGATGCCGGGCGGCACGGTCGGGCGGGGCGCGCCGGTGAGGCGCTTCCACAGCCGGCCGAGCGCCTGGCCGAGCCCGCGGCGGGGCGCGGGGAGCTGGCCTTGCGTGCGCTCGACGAGCTGGGCGTCGGCGGCCTCGACGCGCTCGGCCATCGCGAGCAGCGCGGCCTCGACGAGCGCGTCGTAGGTGCGCGGCGCGGTGGTCTTGAGCCCGAAGAGGCGCTTGCGGTCGATGGTCCAAAGCTCGGTCTCGGCGACGCCGACGATGCTGCCGAGGCGCCTCTCGCCCTCGACGAAGACCGAGGCCTCGCCGACGAGGTGGCCGAGGCCGAGGCGGGCGACGGGGCGCTCGTCGATGATCACCGCGAGCTCGCCGCCGGCGATCCAGGCGAGCTCACCGGCCGGATCGCCCTGCGCCCACAGCGTCTCGCCGGGCGCGAGCTCGCGGTGGGTCCAGCCCTCGCGCGACCACTCGTCGGCCGTGCGGTCGAGCGCGCCGACCCAGGGTTTGACGACCCCCGCGTGGCGTCCGGTGCCGCTGTGGCGCTCTGCGCGCTTGCCCGGGCTCTGCTCGCCCGCCCAGTAGAACGGGATCAACGGGACCTCGGCCGACGTGAAGCCCTCCTCTTCGTCGTCGATCTCGACCCCCTTGTCACGTCGTCGGTCGCTCATGGTTCCCTCACGCCGTACACGCTCCGCCGGCTCCTCAACATAGCGCAACCGGGAGGTATGGTCGATTCACGGCGCGCGCGGGTCTGCATGGTGGCCTCAGCGGCTCGCGATGACGAGTCGGAAGCCGATGAACGGCGACGGGTCGCGCGGGTCGCGGGTGAGGCGGGCGGTGACCGGGTGGCCGTGGAAGGGCATCGCCGAGCAGCCGCCGCGGATGTAGCAGGCGTTGGGGTCGTCGCGGGCGGCCGTGAGCGTCCACTCGATGACGCCGGTGACGAGGTCGCGCACGCCGTAGGGCGAGACGTCGTGCGGGAAGCGGCCGACCGGGTTGAGCCCGGGGCGGGGCGCGCGGCAGTAGACGGGCTCGTAGTGGTCGCCCCAGGGCCACAGGCGGCCGTCGACGCCGCGGGCGGCCTTCTCCCACTCGGCGCTGGTGGGGAGGCGGTACTTGACGCCGTCGCGGCGGGAGCGCCACTGCGCGTAGGCGTGGGCGTCGGCGAGGGTGATGCCGCTGACCGGGTGGCGCGGGTCGTAGGCGCCGAAGCGGGCCTGCCCCTCGGGACCCCAGAGCGGGAGGCCGTCGCGGCCCATGATCGGGATGCGGGCGGCGCGCTGCTCGGGCTCGCCCGCGAGCGATTCGAGCCAGGTGTTGTACTCGCCGCAGGTCACGGGGTGGATCGCGATGTGGTAGGTGCCGATCCGGGCCGAGCGGGCGGCCTGCCCTTCGTCGACGAGCGGGTCGCCGCCGTAGAGGAAGCGGCCGCCGGGGATGCAGACGAAGCCGTCCCAGGTCTCGTCGGGCCAGGTGAGCTCGATCTCGACGGGGCGGTCGCGCATGGCGATGAACGGGACGCGGAGCGAGGCCTTGTGGCGGGTGAAGGTCGCGAGCCCGGAGCCGACGGGCATGTCGGGGACCGAGACGGGGGTGCGGCCCTGCGCGATGGTGGGGCCGGCTTCGAGGCGGCGCTTGCGCTCGACGACGCGCTGCACGACGACCTGGAGGTCTTCGGGGTGGGTGTGCACCGCGAGCGGGGCGCCGCGGGCGAGCCAGCGGGCGAGGGTGCCTTCGGCGTCGTCGACCTGCCGGAGGAGGTGGGCATAGTAGGCGACCGAGCCGACGTCGCGGGTGCGCTCGGCGCGCATGCAGCGGCTCTTGAGGAGCGCGACGAGGCGCTCGCGGACGTCGGGCTGCGCGGCGTCGAGCGCGAGGCGGAGCTGGCGCACGGCGAGCGCGAGGTGGGCTTCGATCTGCTCCTCTTGCAGCCGGATCTTCTCCTGCTGGTGCACGACGCGGCGGCGGCGCTCGACGGGGTCGCCGCTGGCGTCGTCGCGCAGCTCGGCGAGGCGGGCGCGGAGCTGGTCGAGCGCGGTCTGTTCCTTCTCGACGGCGCTGAAGGTGCGCACGGCGCGGGCGGCGCGCTGGCGGGCGATCTCGCGGGTCTTCTCGAGGAGGCGGGCGCGGGCCTGCCAGGTGCCGAGGTCGGCGGCGAGGTCGAGCGCGCTCGCCTGCCGGTCGCGGGGGTCCATCGCGAGGCTCTTGAGCACGATGTCGTCGAGCTCGCGGGGGATGTCCTGGTCGGGCGCGGCGAGGCTCGGGGGGCGGGGGTTGCCGCGGCGGACCTTGGCGAGGACCTCGTTGACCTTGCGGCCGCTGTAGGGGGGGCGGTGGGCGAGGACGTGGTAGAGGATCGCGCCGAGGCCGTAGATGTCGCTGCGCTCGTCGACGAGGTCCTGCAGGCCCATGGCCTGCTCGGGTGACATGTAATAGGGCGTGCCGATGACCGAGCCGACGCGGGTGACGCGGCCGTCGGCGCGGGCGAGCTCGCGGGCCTCTTCGACGTCGGCCATGTCGCTGGGGTCGGGCTCGAGCTGGCGGGCGAGGCCGAGGTCGACGATGCAGACCTCGCCGAAGTCGCCGAGGAGGATGTTGGCGGGCTTGAGGTCGCGGTGCACGATGTGGCGCTCGTGCGCGAAGGCGACGCCCTGGCAGACGCGGCGCATGAAGGTGATGAGGCGGTCGCGGCTGTGGTCGGTGAGCGCGCGGCGGTCGCCGGCGCTCCTCGCGCGCAGCACGTCTTGCAGGCTCTGGCCTTCGATGACCTTCATCGCGAAGAAGCGCTGGCCGCCGCGGAGCACGCCCATGTCGTAGACGGGGACCATCGTCGGGTGCTGGAGGCGGCCGGTGATGCGGGCCTCCATCACGAAGCGGTAGCGGCTGAGCTTGTCGCTGCGGTGCTTGTCGTGCAGGAGCTTGAGCGCGACGTGGCGCTGGAGGACGCGGTCGTAGGCGAGCATGACCTTGCCCATGCTGCCGCGCGCGATCTCGTCCATCAGCGTGTAGCGGTCGGGGCCGGTGTCGTAGAGGTCGACGGCCTGCTCGTCGTCTTCGGCGGGCGCGGGGGGCGGCGCGGGCGCGAGCAGCATCGAGCGGCCTTCGACGGTGAGCTCGGCGCTGCGCAGGCCGCTCTCGTCGCGCTCGGGGCCGGCGCGGGGGGGCTCGGGCACGATCCAGTCGGGCTCGGGCACGATCGCGGGCGCGCTCGGGCGGGGTCCCATCGGGCCGTCGGTGGCGAGGCGGAAGCCGAGGCCGACGAGCGGGGTGGCGTCGTCGAGGGTGGCGCGCACGGCGAGGTGGCACTCGCTGAACGGGAAGAGCCAGCTCCCGCCGCGGAGCACGACGGCGCCGGCCTGGGTGTCGGCGGTGTACTCGCGCACGCCGCCGGCGAGGTCGCGCACGCCGTAGACCGAGCGGTCGGCCTCGACGGCGCCGATCGGGCGGAGGTGGGGGCCGGTGCCGTCGCTGCCGAGGTGGTGGCAGAACGCGGGCTCGGCGCGGTCGCCCCAGGGGTAGGCGCGGCCCTCGGCGCCGCGGGCGGCCTTCTCCCATTCGAGCTCGGTGGGGAGGCGCCAGGCGACGCCGTCCTGCTCGCTGCGCCAGCCGAGGTAGGCGGCGATGTCGTCGGGGGCGAGGCCGACGACGGGCATCTCGCCGCTCCAGCTCTGGCCGCCGCGGCCGGTGATGGGGAGCGCGTAGCCGGCGGGGCCGGGGCGCCAGAGCGGGGGCGCGCCGCGGTGGGGGCGGGGCGCGTGGCGGGCGGCGCGCGCGGGGTCGCGGGCGTGCAGCGCGTTGAGGAAGGCGGCGTACTCGTCGAAGGTGACCGGGTCGCGGGCGATGAAGTAGCCCGAGAGCTCGACGCGACCGGCGGGGAGCGCGCCGTAGAGCGCGGCGGGCTCGCCGTCGGCGCCGACGCGGCAGGGGCCGTCGGGGATGAAGACGCAGCCGGGCGGGACGCGGTCGGGGAGGCGGATCGAGAGCTCCTGCGCCTCGCCGGGGTCGAGGTGCACGGGGAGCACGAAGGGGCGGCCGCGCTCGTCTTCGAGGACCATCACGTAGTCGCCGGGGCGCAGCTCTTCGAAGGCGAGCGGGGTGGGGCCGACGAGGCGGCCGCGGTCGGGGGTCTGTACGCCGCCGCGGTTGCGGTACTGGTGGAAGCGGACGCCGGCGCCGGCGGGGCGGGTGCGGACCTCGAGGCGGGCGGAGGCGGCGAGCGCGTCGGTGAAGCCGCCGGGGTCGAGCTGGCGGATCGAGGCGCGCAGGTAGTGCTGCGGCGCGCGCATGCGGCCGCGCTCGACGTCTTGCAGCGCGCGGAAGTACAGGCGGCAGAGGCCGTAGTGGGCGGGGTCGAAGCCGGGCATGACCGAGAGCACCCGCATGTAGGCGTCGTCGGCCTCGTAGAACGCCTGCTCGGTCTCCTGGCGGAGCCGGTCGAGCTCGAGGCGGGCGTCGAGCGCCTCGCGGTCGTCGGCGACGTGGCGCGGGTCGCGGCCGTGAGCCTCGGCGTTCCACTGCGCTTGCAGCCGCTCGCGCATGCCGCGGTAGCGGGCGGCGAACTGCTCGGCGTCTTCGAAGCGCTCCTCGGCCTGTTCGAGGCGGCGCTCCTCGGTGCGGGTGCCGTCGAGGTAGTCTTCGATCTCGCTGACGAACTCGTCGGCGGAGACGCGGCGGCGGGCGGGGTCGAACTCGAGCGCTTGCAGGCAGAGCGCGGCGAGGGGCTCGGGCACGTCGCGGGCGCGCTCGCCGATGGGGACGACCTTGCCGGCGCGGATGGCCTCGGCGACCTCCTTGGAGGAGCCGGCGAAGGGCGGGCGGCGGGAGAGGATGGCGTAGAGGAGCGCGCCGAGGCCCCAGACGTCGGCGGGGACGCCGGCGGCGGAGAGGCCGCCTTCGAGGCGCTCGGGCGCGAGGTAGCCGAGGCCGGAGCCGACGATCGCGAGCGCGGTGTCCTGCGCGGCGTCGGGGTCGTCCTGGCGGCGGCGGGCGCGGAACCAGCCGGAGACGAGGGTCTCGCCGAAGTGGCCGATGCGGATCTTGGCGGGGCGCAGGTCGCGGTGGATGACGCCCTGGCGGTGGGCGAAGGCGACGGCGCGGGCGACGTCGAGGAGCACGTCGAGGAGCGCGGGCAGCCCCCAGCGAGCGCGGGCGCCGTCTTCGTCCTGGGCGACCTGGCGGAGCACGGCGCGCAACGTGAGGTCGAGGCGCTGCGAGGTGACGTAGAACGGGGTCGCCTCGGGGGTGTGGTCGAGCTCGTAGACGGGCTCGATCTGGGGGTGCTGGAGGAGCGCGAGGCGGCGGACGCCGCGCACGAAGGCGGCGTTGCCGAGCGGGGCGTCGGGGCGGAGGAGGTGGACGGCGACGTCGCGGCCCATGAGGAGGTCGCGGCCGAGGTGGATGTCGAAGAGGCGGGTGCGGTCGAGGCGCTCTTCGACGCGGAAGCGCTGGCGGTCGGCGAGGACGGCGAGGTCTTCGCTGATGAGCGATTCGAAGATGGCGCTGCTCTGGTCGTCGGCGCCCCAGCCCCAGGAGTCGTCGGGGGCGGGCATGGCGCGGGGTTCGCTCGACGCGGCGCGGCGGGTGGCGGCGCGGGCGGTGGCGGCGCGGGGCAAGGGCTCGGAGAGCGGGCGGCGGGAGACGGGCGAGGCGGACGCGGAGGCGGAGGCCGAGGCCGAAGCCGACGCGGGGCCGGAGGCGCCGGAAGCGCCGGAGGAGCCGGCGGGCAGGGGCGAGCGGTCGGAGGGGCGGTCGAAGTCGAAGCCCCAGCCCCACTCGCCGTCGCCGTCTCCGCCGAGCACGGCGGTGATGCGGTCGAGGCCGACGTCGGGGCCGCCGGCGAGCGCGAGGAGCGCGGCGGCTTCGGTGGTGGTGATGAGCCCGGCGGCGACCCAGCGTTCGAACGAGGCGTCGCCGAACGGGTGCCCGAGCGCGCGCACCGTGCGCACCTCGCCGCCGCAGCGCGGCGCGAGCGCGTCACAGAGCAGGTCGAAGAAGCGGTGCGGCGACTGGGGCATCACTCCCCTTGCGACGAGGCGGCGCCGAGGGCCGGCTCAGTAATCCGCCATCGCTTCGATCGCCGCCTCCACGTCGGCCACCTGCGGGAGGATCGTGTCCTCGAGGGTGGGGTGGTAGGCGACGAAGGAGTCGAGCGCGGCGACCCGGCGCACCGGCGCATCGAGCCACTCGAAAAGCTCCTCGCCGATGCGGGCGGCGATCTCGGCTCCATAACCCCAGGCGCGGCTCTCTTCATGCACCACCAGGGCCTTGCCGGTCCGCTTCACCGACTCGGCGATCGCCTTCCAGTCATAAGGCGAGAGGCTACGGAGGTCCAGCAGATCGACCGAGACGTCACGTCGCTTGGCGACGGCGCGCGCGGCGAGGGTGCTGCGGTGCACGAGCGACCCGTAGGTGATGAGCGTGATGTCGTCGCCGGCGATGACGCGGCGGGCCTTGCCGAACGGGATGCAGAAGTCGGGGCCGGGGTCTTCGGCCTTGTTGTAGGTCTGCCGGTAGAGGTGCTTGGGTTCGAGGAAGATGACCGGGTCGTCACACCGGATGGCGGTGCGGAGGAGGCCGTTGGCGTCGCGGGCGGTGGCGGGCATCACGACGCGGAGCCCGGGGATGTGGGTGAAGAGGGTCTCGGCGCTCTGGCTGTGGTAGGGCGCGCCGCCCTTGAGGTAGCCGCCGCTCGGGGTGCGGATGACGACCGAGGCGCTCCAGCCGCCGTGGCTGCGCCAGCGGGTGGTGGCGAGCTCGTTGCGGATCTGCTGGAACGCGGGCCAGATGTAGTCGAGGAACTGGATCTCGACGACGGGGCGGAGCCCGCGGGCGGCCATGCCGATGGCGCGGCCGACGATGTTGGCCTCGGCGAGCGGCGAGTTGAAGACGCGGGCGGCGCCGTGGCGGCTCTGGAGGCCGTGGGTGACCTTGAAGACGCCGCCCTTGCCCTTGCACTCGCCGAGGACCTCTTCGCGGGTGGCGTCGGCGACGTCCTGGCCGAAGACGACGACGCGGGGGTCGCGGGCCATCTCGTCGCGGAGGCAGGCGTTGAGGAGGTCGACCATGGTCTTGTTGCCGTCGACCTCGGGGGTCTGGTCTTCGGTGTCGAAGGCGGCGCTGGTGGGGTCGACGTCGGGGCTGTAGATGTGGTCGTAGACCTCGGCGGGCTCGGGCGTGGGCGCCGCGAGCGCGCGCTCGGTGGCGGCGGCGACCTCGGCGTCGACGGCCTTCTTGAGCGCGTCGTGGCCGGCGGCGTCGAGGTGGCCCTCGGCGATGAGCTGCTCGGCGAAGACGGTGATGGGGTCGCGCTCGGCCTCGGCGGTGCGCTCGGCCTCGGGGCGGTAGGCGCGCTCGTCGTCGCTCATCGAGTGGCTGTAGGGGCGCACGACGTGGGCGTGTACGAGCGCGGGGCCCTTGCGGGCGCGGCAGTGGGCGACGACCTCGGTCATGACCGCGTGGCTGGCGCGCAGGTCGCAGCCGTCGACCTCGCGCACGAGGAGGCCGGGGAAGCCGGCGAGCGCCTTGCTGATCGAGCCGCCGGCGGTCTGGACCTCGACGGGGGTGCTGATGGCGTAGCCGTTGTCTTCGACGAGGAAGACGACGGGGAGCGCCTTGACGCAGGCGGTGTTGAGCGCCTCCCAGAACTCGCCTTCGCTGGTGGTGCCCTCGCCGGTGGTGACGAGCACGACCTCGTCGCCGTGGCCGGTGATCTGCTCGGCGGCGGCCTCGACGCGCTCGCGGTACCAGCTCGCCTCGGCGGCGCCGACGCCTTGCAGGAACTGCGTGCCGACGCAGCTCGACTTGCCGATGACGTTGAGCTTGGGGTGGCTCCAGTGGCAGGGCATCTGGCGGCCGCCGCTGTTGGGGTCGGCCTTGGCGCCGACGGCGGCGAAGAGGATCTCGTCGGCGGTCATGCCGAGCTGGAGCATGAGCGCGCGGTCGCGGTAGTAGGCGATGGTGTAGTCGCGGGCGGGGTCGAGCGCGAGGCCGGCGGCGACGAGGATCGCTTCGTGGCCGGCGCCGGAGATCTGGAAGTAGATGCGGTTCTGGCGCTTGAGCGCGATCTCGCGGTCGTCGAGGCGGCGCGAGAGGTACATGGTGCGGAGCGCGGCGACGAGGGCGTCGGCGTCGAGCGTGGCGGGGGGCGGGCTCTGGTGCGCCATCGCGTTCCTCCGGGGTGCGGCGGTGGGGGGGTGCGCGGGCGTTGTGTTACCCCGTTCCGGCGTCGGGCGCAAGGCGGGGGGCGGAAGGCTTGCCCGGCGCGCGCGGGGGTCGGATGATGCGGGCCGCAGGCCGACGATGGAGGTGGATGTGAGGCGACGCGTGATGCGGCGGTGGTTTCCGGGCGGGCGGCCAGGGCGGGCGCTGGGGGCGGCGGCGCTGGGTCTGGCGCTCGCCGGGTGCGGGGGCGGGCCGGCGCCGGTGGCGGCGGGGCCCGATCCGTGCGAGGGCGGTGAGGCGCACCTGCGGCAGCGGCTCGGGCCGGAGTTCGCGAAGCTGGTGATGAAGAAGGCGCTGCCGAACGAGGGCTGCGCGCTGGTCTACCTGCGGGTCGCCGAGGAGATGCCCGAGGAGATGGAGGAGGGCGAGGACATGCGCTTCGATCCCGACCACGAGCTGGCGTTCGCCTTCTCGCGGGGCGCCGGGCGGGTGGCGCTCGACACGGTGCCGCGCTCGGCGGCGGCGCCGGGGCCGGTGATGATGGCGCTGGCGACGGGGGATCTGACGGGCGATGGCGTGCCGGAGCTGGTGATCGAGGAGAAGCAGGGCGAGTTCGGGATGACCGGCTACCGGGGGCTGCGGGTCTTCGAGGTGTCGAAGGGCGCGCCGCGGGAGGCGTTCGCGCAGCAGCTCACGGTGACGACGCCCGAGGGGCTGACGATGGTGCCGGCGTGGAGCGGCAAGCGGGTGGGCGGGGCGCCGGCGATCGTCTTCGACGGCGCGGGGGTGGTGCAGGTCTTCGCGTGGAACGCGGGGAGCGGGCGCTTCGTGTTGGATCCGACCAAGGGCACCCAGCCGAAACCGGAAGCGCCGCCGGCCGATGAGGCGCCGGCGCTGGTGGCGGACGATCCGCCGGCGAAGCCGCTGACGAAGGCGGAGAAGGCTGCGCAAGCCAAGGCGGAGAAGGCGGAGAAGGCGGCGCAGGCGAAGGCGGCGAAGGTGGAGAAGGCGGCGCTCGCCAAGGGCGAGCGCGAGGAGAAGGCGGCGCGCGCCAAGGCCGAGCGCGAGGAGAAGGCCGCCAAGGCGAAGGCCGCCAAGGAAGAGAAGGCGCGGCTCGCGAAGGAGAAGGCGGCCGCGAAGAAGGCGGCGAAGCCGGCCGCCGAGCCCGCCCCGCCCGCCGTCGACCCGGAGAAGGAGCCGCTGGATCTCGAGGCGCTCGGGCTCTGAGTCAGTCCCCGTCCACGACCCGCAGCGTGCCGAGGATCGCCTGCATCTCGCGCTCGATGCGGTTGATGCCGGCGACGTTCTTGATGACGATCGCCCGCGATTCGCGCGCGGGGATGAGCACGAGCCGGCCGGCGCGGAGCAGGGCGTACTCCATCACGTCGTTGATCTCCTTGGTGATCCGCATGTTGGGCGCGGGCCACCGCTCGACGTCGCCGAGCAGACCGTGGTGGTGCAAGAGCTCCTGGTTCTTGATCTCCCAGTAGTCGAAGCGCGAGCGCAGCAGCACGAGCCCGAGGATGAGGGTGAGCGCGGCGAACCAGACCCAGTAGAAGGTGGAGTTCATGTAGAGCGGCTGGTCGAGCACGCTCTGGAGGACGTCGCCGACGGCGGGGAAGATGGCGGCGAGGAGGCCGACGATGACGAGCACGAGCACGAAGATGATGCTCGTCAGCCGGGTGTAGTCGAAGGCGATGACCGAGAGGTTGAAGAAGAAGAGCAGCGTGAAGAGGATGCCGGAGGTGCCGGGGTCCTTGACGCTGGGGGCGCTGACGGTGACCCAGATGGCGCAGGCGAGGCACATGACCCAGGTCGGGTAGAGGTAGATGACGTCGGCGTAGCTGCGGATCTTGACGCTGTCGGGCGCCGGGACGCGGAGCGGCCCGGGCCGGGGCACGGCGGGTTGGGACACGGAGGCCTCCGGGGCGGCGGTGAGGTGATGATCCTTGTCGCAGACGCGGGGGAGGGAAACAACCGGTCATCGGCTGGGAGGGGCGCTCGGCGAGGGGCGCGGGTCGGCCGGGGGCGCTGTTGTCGGGGGGCGGCTCGGTGGGCGGTGCGGCGGCGTCGACGGCGGGTCGCTGGAGGCGGCGCGGGTCCGGGGCGGGCCGGCGCAGCGGGTCCGTGAGCGGAGCGGAGGTTCCGAGCGCGGCAGGCGGAGCGAGCGAAGCCGGGGCGAGCTCAGCCGGGGGCGAGCGAGGCGGGGCGGGCGAGCGCGGGGCGAGCGAGGCGGGGGCGGGCGAGCGCGGGGCGAGGCGAGGCGGGGGGCGAGCGAGGCGGGGGCGGGCGAGCGCGGGGCGAGCGAGGCGGGGCGGGCGAGGCGGGGCGGGCGGCCGGGTGGGCCGCCGCGCTCAGGGCTGCTGGATCGGGGCTGGCTGCGCGGCTGCTCGGGCTGCTCGCCGGGCACGTTGCCGCCGGGCTGGGCGGGGCGGGTCGGCTGGCGGGCGTTGGCGGATCGCCGGGGACGCGCTCGTCCTCCGCGGCGGCTTCGCCCCTCACCGGCCGGCGCCGCGATCGCGCCTCGGCCGGGCGGCGCCTCGGCGGGCGGGACGACGCCATCGGCGGCGCCTGCGGGCGGGATGGTGCCGTCGACCGCGGCCGCGCCCTCGGCCGGGCGGCGCCTTCGGCCGGGCGGCGCCCTCGGCGGGCATCACGCCCTCGGCGGGCAGCGCGCCCTCGGCGCCTTCGACCGCGCCCTCGGCGCCGTCGACGCCGGGGACCGCGCCTTCGACCGGGCTCGCGCCCTCGGCCCCGGGCGTCGCGCCGGGCGCGAGGCTCGGGTCGGGCACCACCGCGGGCCGCTCGTCGGCCGGCAGCCCCGCGCCGGGCGCCGCCGGCTGGAAGGCGCTCTGCACCGGGAACTGCTTCTCGTACTCCAGCCGCAGCGCCGCGACCCGCTCGTTCTGCATCACCCCCGGCTCTCGGATCGGGTCGATGTAGCCGCGGGTCATCACGTCGGCCAGCGTGAAGATGAAGAACAGGGCGACGAAGATCAGCCCGAAGCCGAACGCCACCGCGTTGAGCCGCTCGTCGTAGAGGAGATGCATGAAGATCAAGGCCACCAGCGAGGCCTTGATCGTCGCCACCAGCATCGCCACCAGGGTGTTGGCCGCGCCGAAGTGGAACTGCGCGATCCAGACGGTGATCGCCGTGAGCACCATCAGCGCCCCGAAGACGGCGAAGTACACCGGCATCGGGGTGACGTGGTGGTGGTGATCCTTGCCTTCGGCGTGCGCCGCGTGCTCGTCGTGAGTGCTCATCTCGTCCTCACACCAGGTAGAGCAACGGGAAGAGGTAGATCCAGATGAGGTCCACCAGGTGCCAGTACAGGCCACCGAGCTCCACCGGGGTGTAGTAGTCCTGGTAGAAGTGGCCCTTGGCCGCCCGGATGGTGACCCAGCTCAGCACGATCATGCCGATGACGACGTGGATCCCGTGCAACCCCGTCATCAGGAAGTAGACGCCGAAGAAAAGGTGCGCGTTGGGCTGCGAGATGCCCTCGAAGGTGTAGTAGGGGCCGGGCAGGGTGCCGACGTGGAACTTGTGGCTGTACTCGAAGTACTTGACCACGAGGAACGCCGCCGCACACAGCAGCGTCACCACGAGCAGACCGACGATCTGCTTGTTCTTCTCGCCCGCCTTGTTGGTCTGCGCCGCCCGCACCGCGAGCGCCACGGTCAGCGAGCTCGAGATCAGCACCACCGTGTTGACGGTGCCGAGGGTGACGTCGAGCTCCTTCGACGCCTCGGCCCACATCTCGGGGTTGAGGGTCTTGATGATGGTGTAGGCGACGAAGAGGCCGCTGAAGAGCAGCACCTCGGTCACGAGGAAGAGCCACATGCCGAGCTTGGCCGAGCTGGCTTCCTGCGCCCCGTCGTAGAAGTGATGGCCGACCTTGTGTCGGACGATGCTGGACATGGTCTTCGGTCCTCTCTCGTTCCTCGGGTCAGCCGATCAGATCGCCACCGACTTGTCGCCGGCCTTGGGGTAGTCGTACGGCCCCTCGGTGACGGTGGGGATGTCATGGAAGTTGTGCTCGATGGGCGGCGACTGCGTCGCCCACTCGAGCGAGCGGCCACCCCAGGGGTTGGCCGAGGCCTTCTTGCCCTTGAGCAGGCTGTGGCTCAGGTAGCCGACCATCAGGATGAAGGCGGCGCCGATGATCCAGGTGCCCGAGGTCGAGATCTTGTGACCCCACTCGTACTGCTCGACATAGGTGTAGTAGCGCCGGGGCATGCCCTGCGACCCGATGATGAACTGCACGAAGAAGGTCACGTTGAAGCCGATGAAGAAGAGCACCGCCGAGACCTTGGCGAGCGATTCGTTGTACATCCGGCCGAACATCTTGGGCCACCAGTGGTGCAGGCCGCCGAAGAAGGCGACCACGGTGCCGCCGACCATCACATAGTGGAAGTGGGCGACGACGAAGTAGGTGTCGTGCAGGTGCACGTCGGTGCCGATCGCGCCGAGGAAGATGCCGGTGAGGCCGCCGATCGTGAACAGCACCAGGAACGAGAGGGCCCACAGCATCGGCGCGTTGAGCTGGATCGAGCCCTTGTAGAGCGTCGCCACCCAGTTGAGGACCTTGATCGCCGATGGGATCGCGACGAGGAAGGTGAGGAAGCTGAAGATCATGCCCGCGTAGACCGACTGGCCGCTGACGAACATGTGGTGGCCCCACACCAGGAAGCTGATGACCGCGATGGCGATCGACGAGAGCGCGATGGCGCGGTAGCCGAAGATGGTCTTGCGAGCGTGCACGGTGACGAGCTCGCTCATGATGCCCATCGCCGGCAGGATCATGATGTAGACGGCCGGGTGGCTGTAGAACCAGAAGAAGTGCTGGAAGAGGACCGGGTCGCCGCCGAGGGCCGGGTCGAAGATGCCGACGCCGAGGGCGCGCTCCATCGCGAGGAGGCAGAGCGTGATGCCGAGCACCGGGGTCGCCATGACCTGGATGATCGAGGTGGCGTAGATCGCCCACAAGAAGAGGGGCAGGCGCTGCCAGGTCATGCCGGGCGCGCGCATCTTGTGGATGGTGACGATGAAGTTGAGGCCGGTGAAGATCGAGGAGAAGCCGAGCACGAACGCGGCCATCACCATCATCACGACCGGGCCGCTGACGCTGGCGCTGTAGGGCGTGTAGAAGGTCCAGCCGGTGTCGACGCCGCCGGCGATGGTGGCGTAGAGCGCCATCACGGTGCCGATGATGTAGATGTAGTACGACGCGAGGTTGAGCTTGGGGAACGCGACGTCCTTGGCCCCGATCATGAGCGGCAGCACGAAGTTGCCGAACGAGGCGGGCACGCTCGGGATGATGAAGAGGAACACCATCACGAGGCCGTGCAGCGTGAAGAGGCGGTTGTAGACGTCGGGGGTGAAGATCGCGCCGGTGCCGTCGGCCATGTTGGGCGCCCACAGCTCGGCGCGCACGAGCAGCGCGAGCACGCCGCCGAGCGCGAAGGTCGCGAGCACCGACGCCAGGTACATCACGCCGATCCGCTTGTGATCGACGGTGACGAGCCAGGACATGATGCCCTTCTTGGCCCCGAGGTAGTCGACCTCGTGGGCGTGGTCGAGAGTCTCTGTCGTCGCCATGTCGGTCCTCCGCCTACTTCAGCGTCTTGATGAACGCGATGAGGCCGTCGATCTGAACTTCCTGGAGCTGGCCCTGGTAGCTGGGCATCGAGGGCGGGTAGCCCGCGACCACCTTGTTGGCCGGCTGCAGGATCGATTCGCGGATGTAGTTCTCGTCGGCGACGGCGCTGGTGCCGTCGGCGAACTTGCGCTCCGAGCCGAAGAGGCCCTTCCAGCTCGGGCCGACGCGGACGCTGCCGTCGAGGCTGTGGCAGGCGGTGCAGCCGGTCTGGGTGTAGAGCTGCTCGCCGAGCTGCGCCGGCGGGATGTCACCGTCGATGAAGTTCTTCTGGAGCTTCTGCTGGAACTCGGCCGGCGGGAGCACCGTGACCTTGGCGAGCATGCCGGAGTGGCCGGCGCCGCAGTACTCGGTGCAGAAGACCTGATGCACGCCGGGCTCGGGCGCCTCGAACCACACGGTGGTGTAGCGGCCGGGCACGACGTCCGACTTGATGCGGAAGTCGGGCACGAAGAAGCTGTGGAGGAGGTCCTCCGACGACATCACGAGCTTGATCGGGCGGCCGGCGGGCACGACGAGGTCGCCGGTGGTGACCGCGCCGTTGTCGTAGTTGAACTGCCACGCATAGGCCCGCGCGGTGACCTTGACCTCGTAGGCGTCCTCGGGCGCGACGCTCTGGTCGAGGAAGATCCGGAAGCCCCACACGAACACGACGATGACGAGGATGAGCGGGATGAAGGTCCACGCGCTCTCGATCAACGTGTTGTGGCCGACCTGTGAGGTCGCGAGCTGGTCTTCGCTCTTCCGCCGATACCTCAGGACGAACCAGATCAACGCGACGGTGATGCCGACGAAGAAAAAGACGTTGAGGTAGTAGATGAAGTCGAAGAGCGCGTCGACATCACCGGCGACCGTCGATGCCTGCGGGGGCATCCAGAACGAACCGGAGGCGTTCTCGCTGGCCATTCGCTTCACTCCCAGGGCCGACGTGGCCCGGTCCGAGACGCGGCTTCAGGCCGCGCCGTAGTTCTGCCGGCGCTCGCGCCGCCAGAGGATCAAGAGCATCGTGCTGATGAGGATGATCGTCAGCAGCCCGCCCAGACGCATGGCGCCCCAGATGTAGAAGGCGTACTCGCGGCTGTCGGGGTTGTACATGTAACAACGCAACATGAACCGGTCGACGGCGCTCCCGATCTTGCCCTGCCCCGCCTCGACGAGCGCGAGGTGGAGCTGCTTGGGCTCGTGCTGGATGCCGTAGAGGTACCGGGTGAGCTTGCCCTCGGGCGAGGCGAAGAAGATCGCGGCGCCGTGGGCATACTCCATGCGGTCGGGGTCATAGCGGTAGCCGAACCCGATCGCGTCGGCGAGCGCCCGGATCTGCTCGGCGTCGCCGGTGAGGAAGTGCCACCCCTTCTCTGCCCCCGGGCGGGCGTACTGCTCGAGGTAGTTCTTCTTCTTGGCCGCGGCGAGCTCGGGGCCCTCGCGGTGGTCGATGCTGACGGTGACGATCTCGAAGTCCTCGCCGGGGGTGAAGTCGACCCCGCGGAGGCCTTCGATCGCGCCGTTGAGCACGAGGTTGCAGAGCATCGGGCAGTTGAAATAGACGAGGGTGACGAGCACCGGGCGCTCGCCGCCGAAGTACTGCCCGAGCCGGACGGGCGCGCCGGTCTCGTCGCGGAAGGTGAGGTCGAGCGGGAGCTTGTCGCCGAGGTGCTCGACGATCTGCACGCCCTCCATCTCCTTGGGGTTGATGTTGAGCTGCGCGGCGGCCGGGGTGAGGCCGATGAGCGCCGCGCCGAGCAGCGCGCACACCGCGGCGATCGCGCGGTGAGGCGCGGCGCTCGGGTGGCGGGGGGCTCGGCGGGCGACCATGGTCACTTGATCTCGCTCTGACCGGCGAGCTGCTGCATCGCCTTCTCGATGGTGCCGAGGCGACGCGCGCTCTCGACCTCGGCTTCCTTGAGCTCGGCGGCGAGCTTGTTCGACTGCATCACCTTGGTCTCGTCCTCGCGCGCGCGCTCGATCCAGAAGTAGCTGCCGAGCGCGATGATGACGACGACGACGGCGACGAAGCTGCTGACGCCCCAGAAGACGACCGGGCCGAGGGCGAGGTCGTCCTTCTCGGGGGGCGGCATGTCGTGGTGGTGCTGATCAGACATTGTCGTACTCCATCGACGCGACGAGCTGCGGGTCGCGGTGGGCGACGACCGGGGCGCTCGCGAGGCGGCGGGCGAAGAACGCGATGTAGAGGCCGCCGATGCCGAGCACGGCGGTGAGATCGGCCCAGTGCGGGTGGAGCCCGTGGTGCAGCGTCGGCATGACCATGAAGTACAGGTCGACGAAGTGCATGAGGAGCATCCAGCCGGCGCCGATGCCGAGCATGGTCCGGTTGCGCTTGACGTGCCGGCTCATCAGCACCCAGAAGGGCACGATGAAGTGGCCGAGGATGAGCAGCAGGCCGATCGACTGCCAGCCGTCGTGGAGGCGGCGGTAGTACCAGGCGGTCTCTTCAGGGATGTTTCCGTACCAGATGAGATAGTACTGGCTGAAGGAGACATAGGCCCAGAAGACCGTGAAGCCGAACATCATCTTGCCGGCGTCGTGCAGGTTGGCGGTGGTGATGGTGTGGGTGAGCTCGCCGTTCTTGGTGAGCCAGAGGCCGGTGAGCGCGAGCGTGGCGTAGCAGCTCATCATCGAGCCGGCGAAGATGACGACGCCGAAGATGGTGCTGAACCAGTGGGGGTCGAGGCTCATCAGCCAGTCGAAGTGGGCGAAGGTGAGCGTCAGCGCGAAGACGAGGGTGCAGATCGGGGCCCACCAGCGCATGCGGAAGGTGAGCGCGACGTCGCCGGTCTCGTCCTGCTTGAGGCTGTTGCGGCGGAAGAACATCGCCATCGCGATCCAGACGCCGAAGAAGACGACGGCGCGCACGATGAAGAAGCCGGTGTTGAGGTAGGGCTCCTTCCACTGGAGGATGGGGTCCTTGGCGACCTCCTCGGCGTGGCTCCAGTGATAGATGTCGTGCAACCCGATGAGGATGGGGATGAACAACACCGCCATCAGCGGGAGGTTGCCGGCGAGGTTCTCGGCGATGCGGCGCCACCCCGTCGACCAGCTCGCACGCACGAGGTGGTGGATGATGGTGAAGAAGAGCGCGCCGAGCGAGATGGTGGTGAAGAACGCGAACGCGGTCAGCCACGAGAAGAAGAACTGCTTGCGGCCGGCATCGGCGTCAGCGCCGGTGAAGATCGCGGCCGCCGTGATCGCGAGGCCGACGACGCCGACGGCGAGGCCGACGGTGAAGGTCTTCTTCGCGAGCGCGGGGTCGACGGTGGGGCGATCGGTGAAGTGCGCGTGGTGTCCCATCTTGGCCTCCCCTCACTGCCCCGCGCCGGCCAGCATCTTCTGGCTGAGCTGCAACGCGCGAACGTAGGCGACGATGGCCCAGCGGTCATCGACCGGGATCTGGTTCGCGTAGGAGGGCATGTTGTAGTTGTTCACGCCGTAGGTGATCGCGCCGTAGATCTGGCCGACGGGCATCTCGATGAGGCGCGCGTCGTGGTACGAGGGCACCGGGATGGGCCAGTTGCGGAGCACGACGGGGCCCTTGCCGTAGCCGGCGGTGTCGTGGCAGGGCGCGCAGTAGATGCCGTAGCGCTCCTGGCCGCGGCGGAGCATCTGCATGCTCGGCGAGGCGGGGATCGCGGTGACCCACACCGGCTTCTGCTCGGCGTCGAGCTCGCCGTAGCCGAGGTAGTACGCGTCGTCGTCGCGGAGCATGTGGCGGTCTTCGTCGTGGCGCGCGACCGAGGTGCGGCCCCACGCGACCGTGTTGGCCGGGGGCTGGCGCATCGCGCGGTGGTCGCCGAAGAAGGCGCTCTCGCGGTACGGCTTGTACTTGTCCTGCGTGTCCATGTTGCGGTTGAGGTGGATCGGCGGCTTGCTGGATGGCTCGCCGCGGCAGCCGAAGAGGCCGCCGAGCGCCACCCCGAGGACGAGCGCGCGGAGAACGAGCGCAGTCTTCATCTCACTCCTCCACCAGGGTGACGGTCTCCCCGCCGAGCTCCTCGAGGAGCGTGCGGCTGCGGTTGACGTCGAACTTGGGGTCGGCGACCTCGATCGACAGGAAGAAGCCGTCGTCGGTCACCTTGCGGAACGCCGGGAACTTGTCGAGCGGGTGGTAGGGCCGGGGCAGCCGGTTGAGGCCGAACATGCCGAAGACCGTGCCGAACGCCGCGAGCAGGATCGACAGCTCGAAGGTCACCGGGACGGCGAACTCCCAGGCGAAGTAGGGCTTGCCGCCGATGACGAGCGGGTAGTCGACGGCGCCGGTCCACCACTGGAGCGTGATGCCGATGGTGAAGCCGGTCAGGCCGCCGATGAGCGTGATCCAGGGCACGCGCGAGCCGCCGAGGCCCTGCGCGTCGTCCATGCCGTGGATCGGGAACGGCGACCAGGTCTCCCAGCGGGTGTAGCCGGCCTCGCGGACCTTGTGCGCGGCGTGGAGCAGCGCGGCAGGGTTGGCGAACTGCGCGACGAGCCCCCAGTTCTTGCGCGGCTTAGCCATGGCTGGCTTCCTCCGACTTCTTGACGTAGGCGTCCGGGCCGGGGCCGTAGCCGTCCCAGTGCGGGTCGGCCTGGGGCATCACACCCTTGATCTCGGCGATGGCGACCGCCGGGAGGAACTTGAGGAAGAGCAGGAAGAGCGTGAAGAACAGCCCGAACGACCCCACGAAGGTGAGGATGTCGAAGATGGTCGGGCTGTAGTACCCCCACGAGCTCGGCAGGAAGTCGCGGTGCAGCGACATCGTGATGACGAAGCGCTCGAACCACATGCCGATGTTGACGAAGATCGAGAGGATGAAGGTCCAGGTCATGCTGGTGCGGATCTTCTTCGACCAGAAGAGCTGCGGGGTGATGACGTTGCAGCTCACCATGATGAAGTAGGCCCAGGAGTAGGGGCCGAACGCGCGGTTGATGAAGGCGAAGCTCTCGTAGGGCGCGGCGGAGTACCACGCGATGAAGAACTCCATCGCGTAGGCATAGCCGACCATGGTGCCGGTCACGAGGATGACCTTGTTCATGTTCTCGACGTGGCGCACCGTGATGAAGTCTTCGAGGCCGAAGATCTTGCGGGAGGGCACCGCGAGGGTCTGCACCATGGCGAAGCCGGAGAAGATCGCGCCGGCGACGAAGTAGGGCGGGAAGATGGTGGTGTGCCAGCCGGGGATGACCGAGACGGCGAAGTCGAACGACACGATGGTGTGCACCGAGAGCACGAGCGGCGTGGCGAGGCCGGCGAGGAGCAGGTAGGCGCGCTCGTAGTTCTGCCAGTGGCGGTTGGCCCCGCGCCAGCCGAGGGCGGGCAGACCGTAGGCCCAGTAGCGGAGCTTGCCCTTGGCCCGGTCACGCAGCGTGGCGAGGTCGGGCACGAGGCCGACGTACCAGAACAGCAGCGAGACGGTGAAGTAGGTCGAGACCGCGAAGACGTCCCACAACAGCGGGCTGCGGAAGTTCGGCCACATCGACATCTGGTTGGGCAGCGGCAGCATCCAGTACGCCGCCCAGATCCGGCCGACGTGGATGCCGGGGAAGACGAGCGCACAGATGACCGCGAAGATGGTCATCGCCTCGGCGAAGCGGTTGATCGCGGTGCGCCACCGCTGGCGGAAGAGGAAGAGGATCGCCGAGATCAGCGTGCCGGCGTGGCCGATGCCGACCCAGAACACGAAGTTGACGATCGCCCAGCCCCAGCCGACGGGGTTGTTGAGACCCCAGATGCCGGTGCCTTCCCAGATCAGCCACGCGATGCAGCCGCCGAGCATGGCGAGGACGGACGAGGCGACCGCGAACGCGGCGAGCCAGCCGGGCTTGGGCGGGGCCTCGACGATCTTGCAGATCGTGTCGGTGACGGACGCGAAATCGTGCTTCCCCTGCACGAGCGGCGGGGGGAAGACGCCATCGGGACTCTTGGTCTGCGCTGCCATCGTTCCCGCCTAGCCAACGAGCTTGGGGTTGGGGTTGCGCACCTTCGCGAGGTACGAGGTGCGCGGCCGGACGTTGAGCTCGGTGAGGAGCCCGTAGTCGCGGTCGTGCGCCTTCTGCTTCGCGACCCGGCTCTCCTTGTCGAGGATGTCGCCGAAGACGATCGCACCCGGGGGGCACGCCTGCGCGCAGGCCGGCGTGATCGCGTCGATCTCGGCCTTCTTGCGGGCGGCGTCGGTCTCCTGCGCGGCGCGGCGCTCGGCGCGCTTGATGCGCTGCACGCAGTAGGTGCACTTCTCCATGACACCGCGGAAGCGCACGGTGACATCGGGGTTGCGCACCATGTGGTAGGTCTCCGGCTGCCCCTTCGCATAGTTGTAGAAGTTGAACTTCCGCACCTTGAAGGGGCAGTTGTTCGAGCAGTACCGGGTGCCGATGCAGCGGTTGTACACCATGTCGTTGAGCCCCTGCGGGCTGTGCACGGTGGCCGCGACCGGGCAGACGTTCTCGCAGGGGGCCATCTCGCACTGCATGCAGACGATGGGCTGGTGCACGACCTGCGGCGCCTCGGGGCTGCCGGTGAAGTAGCGGTCGATGCGGATCCAGTGCATCTCGCGGCCGCGGCGGACCTGGTCCTTGCCGACCGACATGATGTTGTTCTCGGCCTGGCAGGCGACGATGCAGGTGTTGCAGCCGGTGCAGGTGTTGAGGTCGATGACCATGCCCCACTGGTGCCCGGTCGTGTACTCGATCGGGTCGGGGTGGAGCGCGATGGTCGGGGGGTGGGCGACCTCGTGGCCCTGCGGGAAGGGCTTGCCGTGCTCGATGATGCCGGGCTTGGCGAAGTCGGTGTTCTCCGGGTACTTCGCGAGCGTGGTCTCGCGGACCATCGGGCGGCGCTCGTAGCCGAAGCCGGGGTCGAGCCGGTCGTAGGGCTGCACGGTCGCGAGCGGGTAGGTGCCGGTGCGCTTGGCGACGACGGCGCCGCGGACGAGGTCGGGCGAGGTCGAGGGGCGCAGCGGGTTGACGTCGAAGCCGACCGTGCCCTCGTCGTGGTAGGGCAGGTAGTTGTCGAACCGGCGGCCGTAGCCGAGGGTGACGGTCGCGGTGTCGTCGGCCTGGCCGGGCATGATCCAGGCGACGAGGTCGATGGCCTTGCCGGCGACCTCGACCGAGACGCGGTCCTCGTTGGCGACCGAGAGGGTCGCGGCGGTGGCGGGCGAGAGGGTGACGACGTTGTCCCAGACCAGCTTGGTCATGGGGTCGGGCGCCTCTTGCAGCCACGAGTTGTTGGCGTAGCGGCCGTCGTGCAGGTGGATGTCTTCGAGGAAGACGAGCTCGAGGCTGCGCGGGCCGGCGGCGGCGGCGGCGGGCACCGGGCCGAGGAGGCCCTGCGCGCCCTGCGGGCGGTTGCGGATCGCGGGGAGGACGCCGGTGACCTGCACGTCGCGGAAGACGCCGTCGTGCAGCCAGCGGCGCCACTTCTTGTAGAAGCCGAGCGCGCCGACCTTCTGCTTCCAGTAGCCGCGGACGAGCGTGTAGCCGTCGGTGGGCTCGTCGCCGAGGACGCGGGCGAGGAGCTCGATCTCGCTCCAGGCGCCATAGAGCGGGTCGATGAGCGGCTGCTGGATGCTGAGCGTGCCGTCGATGGCGGCGAGGTCGCCCCAGGTCTCGAGGAAGTGCGCCCGGGGCAGGGCCCAGGTGGCCTTGCGCGCGGTCTCGTCGGGCTGGTCGGCGAGCACGATCCGGGTGGCGGCCTTCATGAAGGCCTCGCCGAAGTGGAGGTCGCCGGGCGCGTCGTAGACCGGGTTGCCGCCGAGGACGAGCAGGGTGTCGACCTGCCCGCCGTTCAGCGACTCGGTGAGCGCGCGGATGTCGGCCATGTCGCCCGACTCGCCCTCGGCGCGGGTGTAGTCGACGTAGTAGTCGACCGTCGCGCCGATGGCGCCGATGGCGCCGTTGATCGCGGCGGCGAGCGCGTGCACGACCGGGGGCTGGCGGCGGCCGGCGATGACGACGCCGGTGCGCAGCCCGCCGCGGACGGTCGCGCGGACGAGGAGGTCGTCGGCGATGGCGTCGGCGAAGGCGCGGGCGGCGTCGGAGAGGCCGGTGACGCGGCCGCCGATGGCGCCGACGAGATCGGCGGGCAGCGCGATCTGACCCTTGCGCTGGAGCGCGTCGGCGAGCGCGAAGGCGAAGCCCTCGACCTCGCTGGGGCGGAGCGCGAGGCGGTGGTCGGCGTTGGAGCCGGTGACGCTGTGCACGCCCTCGACGACGTAGAGGCGGCTCATCTCGTCGTCGGGGCGGTCGACGCGGCGCAGCGCCGACCACAGCGCGGCGTTGCTGACGGCGTTCTGCTCGGTGGCGAGGAAGTCGCTGTCGAGCGAGACGACGACCCACGCCTTGTTGAGCCGGTAGAAGGGGCGGACGGTCTGGCCGAACGCGGCCGCGAGGCCCCGGCGCTGGTTGTCCTGGCTGATCGCCTCGTAGGTGTACCAGCGGGCGGCGGGGTACTTGGCGAGGAGGCGGTCGCGGAGGTGGAAGAACGTGGGCGAGGGGTTGGCGCGGGTGAGGACCGCCAGGCCCTGGCCGTTCTTGCCGAGCACGCCGCGGAAGTGCTCGCGCACGAAGTCGGCGGCGGCGTCCCAGGTGGTGGGGACGAGCTCGCGGCGCGGGGTCTTGAGGCGCGCGGGGTCGTAGAGGTCGAGCACCATGCCCTGGTGCTGGCTGTTGGTGCGGCCGAGGTTGACCGGGTGGCTGGGGTTGCCCTCGATCTTGGTCGGCCGGCCCTCGTTGCTCTCGACGAGCAGCCCCACCACGTCGCCGCCGACGTGGGCGACGGTCGCGTAGTGGTTGGGGATGCCGGGCAGCACGTCCTCGGGCTGCCGGGCATAGGGCATGATGTACTCTTCGGGGCGGCGGGCGACACAGCCGGCCAGCCCCGACATCGCCATCGAGGCGCCCATGATGCCGAGGAAGTGGCGGCGGGTGGTGCCGTCCATCTCTTCGACGGCGAGGTCACCGGCGAACTCGTCGACCGTCGCCGCCTCGAAGGCCGGCGTCCGGTTGAGCTCGTCGAGGCTGCGCCAGTACTTCGGTTCTTGCTCGCGCGTCTTCATCGGTGGCACCCCGAGCAGTGGACGGGGGGATTGATCTGGTTGTCGGCCTTGAGCTTCTGGCCGACGGCGATCTGGTCGCCGCCCGCGGGCGCGTAGCCCATGGTGGTGACCTCGCTGATGGGGCGCAGGTGCTTCTCGGGCGCGCGGTGGCAGTCGAGGCACCAGCCCATCGAGAGCGGCTCCTGCTGGCCCACGACGACCATCTGGTCGATGCGGCCGTGGCAGGACTCGCAGCCGATCGCCGCGGTGGCCCCGGCGCGCGGGTTCACGTGGGCGGCGTGGTTGAAGTAGGCGTAGTCGGCGACCTTGTGCACCCGGACCCAGGGGATCGGCTGGCCGGTCGCCCAGCTCTCGCGCACCGGGAGCAGCGCGGGGCTGTCCTTGCGCACCTGGCGGTGGCAGTTCATGCAGGTCTCGGTGGGGGGGACGCCGGCCGACCAGCTCTTCTCGACGTGCGAGTGGCAGTAGCGGCAGTCCATCTCCATGTTGCCGGCATGGAGCTTGTGGCTGTAGGCCACCGGCTGCTCGGGTCGGTAGCCGACGTCGGTGAACCGGGGCGAGAAGTAGTACCAGACGGCGCCGATGACGAGCGCCGTCGCGATCGGACCGATGACCCCGAAGAAGATCTTGGGGATCTTGTTGTGCCACTCGGGGAAGACGAAGAATCCTTCGCCTTGCGTGTCGGGCTTCTTCTCTTCGCTCATCGTCTTCGGCAACCTCTCGGGCTCGCCGAGCGCGCGCTCGGATTTCGGTCCCCGCCACGCGGCCTCATGCCGCGCCACCACTCGTCGTCCGGCCGCATGGCAAGATGCATTCCACGGCCGGCGCGCGGAGGGTGGCGGCTTGTATCACTCCAACTGACCGAAGGCAAACACTTTTCGGGGAGCTGCCCATGCGGCATCCGACCGCACCTGCGGCATTGTGTCGCAGCGGCGCGGCGGGGCTGCTGCCGTGATCCCGACCGTCAGTCGCCCGAGTCGATGCCCCACGCCTTGAGCTTGCGCTGGAGGGTGCGGCGGTTGATGTCGAGGATCCGCGAGACCTTGGTGATGTTGCGGTGGTGGGCGAGGAGGCGCTCGATGTGGCGGCGTTCGAGGGCTTCGAGGGTGATCTCTTCGAGGGGGGGATCGGAGGCGGCGGCGGGGTGCTCGGGCGGGGTGTCGGTGGGGTCGGGGGCGCGCTCCGCGGGGGGGCGGTCGAGCGCGGCGCGCTCCGCGGGGGTGCGATCGAGCGCGGCGGGCGCGCCGGGCGGCTCGGGGGCGGCGGCGGTGGCGAACGGGTTGCGGGCGAGCATGCGGCGCACGAGCGCGCCGTCGACGCGGCCGTCGTCGGCGAAGAGCGCGACGCGGCGGACGAGGTTGACGACCTCGCGCACGTTGCCCGGCCAGTCGTGTTCGAGGAGCGCGACCTCGGCGTCGGCGGTCATTTCGAAGTTGCCGCCGGCGACCGTGCGCAGCCAGTGGCGGGCGATGGGGAGGATGTCTTCGGGGCGGGCCCGCAGCGGCGGGATCTCGAGCGGGAGCACCTGCAAGCGATAGAAGAGGTCTTCGCGGAAGCGGCCGGCGCGCACCTCTTCGGCGAGGCGGCGGTGGGTCGCGGCGACGAGGCGGCCGCGGAAGGGCTGCTCGCGGGTGTCGCCGACGGCGCGGGAGCGGCGGGTCTCGAGGACGCGCAGCAGCTTGGCCTGGTGTTCGAGCGGCAGCTCGGCGATCTCGTCGAGGAAGAGGGTGCCGCCCGCCGTCTCTTCGAAGAGGCCGGGCTTGCGGCGGTCGGCGCCGGTGAAGGCGCCGCGGGCGTGGCCGAAGAGCTCGCTCTCGACGAGCTCGCCGGGCAGGCAGGCCATGTTGACGGCGACGAAGGGCTCGGCGGCGCGCTGGGAGCGGGCGTGCAGCGCGCGGGCGGCGACCTCCTTGCCGGTGCCGGTCTCGCCGGTGAGCAGGATCGGCTCGTCGGCGTCGGCGAGGCGGTCGATGAGCGCGCGGAGCTGCACGGTGGCGCGGCTCTCGCCGACGAGCGCGCCGTCGCCGGCCTCGGGCGCGGCGGCCTGCCGCAGCACCGGCGCGAGGTCGGCGGCGTCGACGGGCTTGGTGAGGAAGGTGTAGGCGCCGAGCCGCATCGCCTCGACGGCGTCGGGCACGGTGCCGTGGCCGGTGAGCACGACGACGGGGACGCGGCGGCCGGGGGTGCGGCGGAGCACCTCGAGGCCGTCGATGTCGGGCATGCGCAGGTCGAGGACGGCGGCGTGGGCGGGCGGCTCCTGGCGGAGCGCGTCGACGGCGGCGAGGCCGCCCGCGAGCGGCTCGACCTCGAAGCCGCGGCGGCGCAGCGCCTTGGCCATCGCCGCGCGGAACGGGTCGTCGTCGTCGATGAGCAGCACGCGCAGCGTCTCGGTGTTCATGGCCCGACAGCGATGCCCCGTCGCGCGGGCGGGTCGCGCCCGGTTCACCCCGGCTTGCAACCCCCCCGCCGCCTTGTCGATACTGCGGCGCCACCCCGGCCCCCCGGCAGGCCGCTCTGCGGAGGATCCATGCGCACGCCGTCCGACGCCCCGGTCCGGTTCGTCACCGCCGCCAGCCTCTTCGACGGGCACGACGCCTCGATCAACATCATGCGGCGCATCCTGCAGAGCCGCGGCGCGGAGGTGATCCACCTCGGGCACGACCGCTCGGTGCACGAGATCGTCGACGCGGCGATCGAAGAGGACGCGCACGGGATCGCGGTGTCGAGCTACCAGGGCGGCCACATGGAGTTCTTCGCCTACATGGTCGCGCAGCTGCGCGAGCGGGGGCGGGGCGACATCCGGGTCTTCGGCGGGGGCGGGGGCACCATCACCGACAAGGAGATCGCGACGCTGCACGACGCGGGCGTCGCGCGCATCTACTCGGTCGAGGACGGGCGAAGGCTCGGGCTCGTGGGCATGATCGACCACATGATCGAGCACGCGCGGCGCGATCTGGTCGACGGCCTCTCGGCGCCGCCGCCGGGGCTGTGGGACCGCGCGCCGGCCGCCGTGGCGCGCACGCTGACCTGGATCGAGGCGGCGCACGCGGCGGGCGACGAGAAGGCGCTCGCGGCGTTCCGCGCCGAGGCCGGCGCGCGGCCGAAGCGGCCGGTGCTCGGCATCACCGGCGTCGGCGGCGCGGGCAAGTCGTCGCTGACCGACGAGCTGGTGCGGCGGCTGGTCGAGGTCTTCCCCGATCGCACGGTCGCGGTGCTCTCGGTCGACCCGACCCGGCGGCGCTCGGGCGGGGCGCTGCTCGGCGACCGGATCCGCATGAACTCGGCGTCGCACCCGCGGGTGTTCATGCGCTCGCTCGCGACGCGCAGCCAGAACACCGCGGTGCCGGCCGCGGTGCGCGACGCGCTGCTCGCGCTCTCGGCGGCGGGGCACGATCTGGTGATCCTGGAGACGGCGGGCATCGGGCAGAGCGGCTCGGAGGTCGTCGACCTCGCCGACGTCTCGCTCTATGTGATGACCCCGGAGTTCGGCGCGCCGAGCCAGCTCGAGAAGATCGACATGCTCGACTTCGCCGACGTGGTCGCGCTCAACAAGGCCGACAAGCGGGGCGCGGCCGACGCGAAGCGCTACGTGCAGAAGCAGATGCAGCGCAACCGCGGCGCCTTCGACCGGCCGGTCGAGTCGATGCCGGTCTTCACCTGCGTCGCGAGCCGCTATGGCGACGCGGGGGTGGACGCGCTGTTCGGGCACCTGATGGGGCTCGTCGGCGCGCGCAGCGGCGGCGGGTGGGATCCGGGGCCGCTGCCCGATCGGGCGCCGAAGCTCGGAGTGGTGGTGCCGCCGGAGCGGGAGCGCTACCTGTCGGAGGTCGCGGCCGCCGTGCGCGGGCACCACGCGCGGGCCGAGGCGCAGGCGCAGGTCGCGGCGAAGGCGGACGGGCTGCGGCGCGCGCTCGCGGCGCTCGGCGATCGGGTGCCGGCGGTGGCGCAGCGCTACGGCGAGATGGCGAGCGACGCGGCGCTGGCGGCGACGGTCGATGAGGCGGCGGCGCGGCTGCGGGCGCTGTACGACGCGGCGCTCGGGGAGCTGACCCCCGACAACCGCGCGCTGCTCGCGAGCGTGCCCGCGCTGCGGGCGGCCTACAGCGCGCCGAGCCACACCTATGTCGTGCGCGGGCGCGAGATCGCGGTCGAGAACTTCATCGAGACGCTCTCCGGCAACCGCGTCCCCAAGGTCGCGCTGCCG
>JACKDM010000003.1 GCA_020633515.1 Myxococcales bacterium | reverse complement strand
CCGCGGTGTGGTTCGAGATCACGACGCTGCTCATCCCCGAGGAGAACGACAGCGACGCCGAGCTCGACGCGATGAGCGCCTGGATCGCCGACAACCTCGGGCCGGACGTGCCGCTACACTTCAGCGCGTTCCACCCCGACTATCGCATGCTCGACAAGTCGTTCACGCCGAAGTCGACGCTGACCCGGGCGCGCGCGATCGCGCAGGCCCATGGGCTGCGCCATGTCTACACCGGCAACGTGCACGACGCGGCGGGGCAGAGCACGTACTGTCATGGATGCGGGCAGGTGCTCGTCGGGCGGGACTGGTACACGCTGAGCGCGTGGAACCTGGATCCGGCCGGGCGGTGCAATCGGTGTCGGACGCCGTGCGCGGGGGTCTTCGAGCCGGTGCCGGGGAGCTGGGGCGCGCGGCGGATGCCGGTGGCGCTCGATCGCTTCGCGGGCGCAGCGGCGCGCTGATGCGATGAGGGGACGTCGGATGGGATGATGGGTGCGATGTCACGATGCCATGCCGAACGCCAAGGATGGCATCTCGGATGGGGTCGACGACTCGGTGATGGATGGGGATCGGGGAGAGGAGGGGGGTGACCCGAGCCACCGAGGCGGCTCGGGTCGGGGGGGTCAGCGCTGGCTTACCAGCGGTCGTTGTCGCGGCCGCCGCGGAAGCCGCCGCGATCGCCACCACGGCCACCGCCGCCGCCGCCGAAGCCACCGCGGTCGCCGCCGCGGAAGCCACCACGACCGCCGCCGCCGCCGCCGCCACCCTCACCGCGCTCGCGCTCGCGGGCGACGTTGACGGCGATGGTGCGGCCGTCGAGCTGCTGGCCGTCCATCGCGCTGATGGCGGCCTGGGCGTCGTCGGCGCTGGCGAAGGTCACGAACCCGAAGCCGCGGCTGCGGCCGGTGTCACGCTCGGTGATGACCTTGGCGTCGGTCACCTCGCCGAACTCCTCGAAGGCGTTGCGCAGCGCGTCGTCGTCGGTGTTCCACGAGAGGCTACCGACGAAAAGCTTGTTCGACATCTTGCTTTCTTCCCATGGCGGCACGCTTCCCGCCGCCGTTCGGACCCTAGGTCGGATCCCGAGTACCTCGCGGCCTCAATGCCGCATTCGCGTCGACCACGCACCAGCAGGGTGCGGGCCGGTGCCTCATCGCGTGTTCAAGGCCGGATTGCCCTGTTCGAGCGAAGAAGTCGGGGGGTTCTAGCATGGGGCTCTGCGCCGTGTCCAGTCTCGTTCGACAACCGAATGTCGATCGGCGCGGGTGGGCCTGCTGACAATGGCTCGGTGCGGCGTCAGCGGCGGCCGAAGGTCTGGGTCCAGTAGATGCGCCAGGGGCTGCCGGGCACGTCGGCGAAGCCGATGCCGATCTCGGTGAACTGCTGACGGAGCATGTTGGCGCAGTGGCCGTCGCTGTCGAGCCAGCCGTCGACGACGCCGCGGGCGTCGAGGGCGCCGGCGGCGATGTTCTCGCCGCCGGGGGAGCCGGTGTAGGCCGCCGCGCGGATGCGGACGAAGGGGTCGACGCCTTCGGGGTCGAGGTGGTCGAAGAAGCGGCGCTCGCCCATGTCGCGGCTGTGGAGGCGGGCGGCGCAGCGGAGCTGTTCGTCGGAGCGGAGCGGGGGCGCGGGGGGGTAGATGCCTTCGACGCCGCAGTCGGCGCCGGCGGCGCGGGCTTCGTTGACGTAGACGAGGACCTCGTCTTCGAGCGCGACCCAGGCGTCGGGCCAGTCGGCGGCGGCGGCGAGGCAGGCGGCGGGGCCGGTGGGGCCGGGTTCGGGCTCGGGTTCGGGCTCGGGGAAGGGCTCGGGGAAGGGCTCGGGCTCGGGCTCGGGGAAGGGCTCGGGCTCGGGTTCGGGGGTGGCGGCGTCGGCGAGGTCGTCGTCGTCGTCGCCGCCGCCGCCGCCGCCGGGGATGCAGGCGGGGAGCGCGAGGGCGGCGAGGAGGGTGAGGGCGCGGCGCATCGGGTCTCCGGGCGTTGGGGGCGCGGGGAATGTACCGATTCGTCGGGGTGGGGTCACGCGCTGCTTGCGCGCGGGCGGCGGGCCGGGTCGGGAGGGGCCGGGAGGCGGTCAGTCGCCGGCGTACCAGGTGGTGTCGACGCCGACGGCGAAGCTCTGCAGCCAGACCTCGTTGTCGGCGGTGGTGGGCACGAGCCACCAGCGCACGGCGGGGGCGATGACGAAGGACGAGAGGCCGTCGCGGTAGAGCGCGAACTCGTACATGACGCCGAGCTCGTGCAGCGAGCCGCCGGCGAGGCCTTCGAAGCCGTCGTCGCCCTTGCCGGTGAGCGAGCCGCCGCCGACGCCGGTGCCGAGGAGGAAGACGAGGCCCTCGACCGCGTCGAACGGGCGCCAGCTCGCTTGCAGCACGAAGCCGCCGAAGCCGGTCTCGTAGCGGTCGTTGTTGCCCGCGCCGCTGCCGCCGAGGAACTCGAGGCCGAGGGTGAGGCCGGGGAGCGCCTCTTCGCCGAAGCGGAGGTGGCCGCCGCCGCCGAGGAAGCCGCCGGCGCCGCGGCCTTCGTCGTCGGTGGCGGTGCCGGTGAGCATGCCGCCGCCGCCGCCGACGAAGGCGCCGCGGGTGGCGACGTCCTGCGCGGCGGCGGGGAGCGCGGCGAGCGCGAGCGCGGCGGTGGCGGCCGCGGCGGTGGCGTGCGCGGCGGGGAGGCGGGTGGTGTGCTTCATGGCGGTGATGATGCAGGGAGGCCGGTCGGGGCCGCAAGCGCGGGGCGAAATCGGGGTTGTCCCAAATCGGGCCGATCGCTAAGTTGTCGCGCCCGTGAGCCGTCGGATCTCCCCTCTGCTGGTGGCGTTGGCGGTCGTCGATGTGTTCGGCGGCGCGCTGCTGGTGGTGTGGCCGGGGGTCTGGCAGGAGCTCTTGCACCCGCTGGCGATGGGCACCGTGTTCTATCCGGTGCAGCGGCAGGGGGCGCTGTGGCTGGGGCGGGCGGTCGTCGAGGTGGCGGCCGCTCGGCGCCCGCGGCCGGGGCGGCTCTGGGCGGTGGCCGCGCTGTGGGCGGTCGAGGCGCCGGCGGCGTTGCTCGTGGCGTGGCGGACCGCGCACACGGGCGCCGCGGCGGCGCCGGTGCATGTGGCCCTCGCGCTCGTGGGGCTCGGGGTCGCGGTGATTCTGTGGCGCGCGGCCCGCGAGGCCGCCGCCGGTGACCGGAGAGATCGATGAACGACCGGAACGAGAGCTCCTCCCCCGCCCCGGCGCCCGCGCGCCTCGGCGTTCTCCTCCAGGGCATGGGCGCCGTCGCCAGCACCTTCGTCGCGGGTGTCTTCGCCGCGCGGCGGGGGCTCGGCCTGCCCGTCGGCTCGCTGACGCAGCTCGGTCACATCCGGCTCGGCAAGCGCACCGACAACCGCAACCCGCGGATCGCCGACTTCGTGCCGCTGACCTCGCTCGATGGGCTGGTCTTCGGCGGGTGGGACATCTTCGGGGGTGATCTCTACGACGCCTGCACCCACGCGCAGGTGCTCGAGACGGCGTTGATCGAGAAGCTCGCCGACGAGCTGCGCACGGTGCGGCCGATGGACGCGGCGTTCGACGCGGAGTATGTCAAGCGGCTGAATGGCACCCATGTCAAGCCGGGGACGCGGCGGGAGCTCGCCGAGGCGCTGCGGGCGGACATCCGGCGGTTCAAGGCGGAGCACGGGCTCGATCGGTGCGTGCTGATCAACTGCGCGAGCACCGAGATCTATCAGGAACTCGGTGAGGTTCACGCGACGCTCGATGCCTTCGAGAAGGGGCTCGACGCGGATGACCGGCGGATCTCGCCGTCGATGCTGTATGCCTACGCGGCGCTGCGGGAGGACGTGCCTTATGCCAATGGCACGCCGAGCCCGGCGGCAGACATCCCGGCGCTCGTCGAGCTGTCGCACGAGGCGCGGGTGCCGATCGCGGGCAAGGACTTCAAGACCGGTCAGACGCTGATGAAGACGGTGCTCGCGCCGATGTTCAAGGCGCGCATGCTCGGGGTGAAGGGGTGGTTCTCGACGAACATCCTCGGCAACCGGGACGGTGAGGTGCTCGACGAGCCGGCGGCCTTCAAGAGCAAGGAGGCGACGAAGCTCGGGGTGCTCGACACGATCCTTCAGCCGGGGTTGCACCCGGAGCTGTACGGCGATCTCTATCACAAGGTGCGGATCAACTATTACCCGCCGCGCGGTGACTCGAAGGAAGGCTGGGACAACATCGACATCTTCGGATGGCTCGGGTATCCCATGCAGATCAAGGTCGACTTCCTGTGCCGTGACTCGATCCTCGCGGCGCCGATCGTGCTCGATCTGGCGCTGTTCCTCGATCTGGCGGCGCGTTCGGGCAAGCGGGGGATCCAGGAGTGGTTGAGCTTCTACTGGAAGAGCCCGATGACGGCGCCGTCGGTGTACGCCGAGCACGATCTCTTCATCCAGATGACGAAGCTGAAGAACAACCTGCGTCATCTGATGGGTGAGGAGCTGATCACCCACCTCGGCACCGAATACTACCCGGACTGATGGGGCGGCCGCGGAAGGTCGATCGGCCCGAGGCGATCGGGGGCGTGATCCTGCGCGCCGCGGAGGCGGCGTTCGGGGCGGATGGCTTTCGCGATACGCGGTTGGGTGACATCGCGGCGGCGGCCGGGATCCGGCGGTCGTCGCTGCTGTATCACTTCAAGAGCAAGGACGAGCTGTACGCGGCGGTGGTGGAGCGGGCGTTCGCGGAGCTCTTGGAGGTGGTGGCGGGGAGCCTGGGGCAGGGGGCGGACGCGGGCGCTCAGTTGGATGCGATCCTCGATGCGTTGCTGCGCTTCGCCGATGAGCGGCCGGGGCTGGTGTGCGTGGTGCTGCGGGAGCTGGTGGATCCGCGGGGCGGGCATCGGGATCGGGTGGCTGATGCCTTTGGTGGGTTGATCGATGGGTTGGAGGCGGCGTTCACGGGGCTGGCGGGGGCGCGGGTGCGGGAGGGGTTTGCGGTGCGGGGGGCGATCTTGCAGATCGTTTGTGCCTATCTGGTGCGGGTGGCGAGCGGGGGGCTGGGGGATCGGCTGTGGGGGGGGCGGGATGATACGCGGGCGCTGGCGCGGGCGCTGTTGCTGGACGCGGGGATGCGGCGGGAGTGATGGTCGGGATGGGATGATGGCAATGGTGGGATGATGGCAGGGATGGGAGGCGGTGGGATCAGGTGGCGGTGGCCTGGTCGGTGGGGTCCGGGCGTGGGGCGAGGCGGGCGAGGAGCGCGGGGAGGACGAGGAGGTCGGCGAGGAGGGCGGTGGCCATGGCGGTGGCGGCGAGGAGGCCGAAGCGGGCGGTGGGGGTGAAGGCGGCGGTGGTGAGGCTGGCGAAGCCGGCGGCGATGACGATGGAGGTGAGGACCATGGCGCGGCCGGTGCCGTGGGCGGTGGTGCGGGGGTCTTCGCGGCGCCAGGCGTCCATGAAGTGGAGGGCGTCGTCGACGGCGATGCCGATGGCGATCGCGCCGGTCATGCAGGTGCCGAGGTCGAGGGGGATGCCGAGGAGCCACATGAGCGCGAAGTTGAGGGCGACGGGGAGCGTGGTGGGGAGGAGCGCGGCGAGGGCGAGGCGGGGGGAGCGGAGCGCGACGATGATGATGGCTTCGATGAGGATGAGGGTGCCGAGGAGGCTCCAGAGGAGGGTGTCGACGAGGTGGGATTGGGCGGCGACGACGAGCTCGTGGTGGCCGGTGAGGGTGAGGGTGAGGTCGTGGGGGGCGAGCTGTCGGGCGAAGGTGGCGCGGAGCGCGGTGTAGAGGGCGTCGAGGGCAGGAGCGTCGAGGTGGTCGATGAGGAGGGAGAGGCGGAGGTGGCCGTCGCGGGGGCGGTAGGGGGCGAGGGCGTCGGCGGTGAGGGCTTCTTCGAGGGTGGTGGGGGCGGGGAGCGCGTCGGTGCCGGTGAGGCGCCAGTGGGCTTCGCGGAGGAAGAGGGGGAGGCCGACGGTGGCGTGGGCGCCGGGGATGGCTTCGATGGCGGTGGCGTAGCGGGTGATGGCTTCGAGGCGGTCGGGTGCGGTGAGGGCGGGGCCGGCGATGACGAGCTCGATGGTGGAGAGGCCGACGCCGGCGGCGGTGATGGCTTCGTAGTCGCGGCGGATGCGGGCGTCGTCGTCGAAGTAGTGTACGCCGCCGGTGCTGATGGGGAGCGCGGGGATGGCGGCGAGGCCGGCGAGGGTGAGGAGGAGGGCGGTGGTGATGGCGAGGCGGGGGTGGTTGAGCGAGGCGGTGATGGCGCGGGCGGCGAGGCGGCCGAGCGTGGGGGCGCCGCGGGGGGTGATGGGGCCGGCGAGGTGGACGAGGAGCGCGGGGAGGACGAGGAGGAGGAGGGGGAGGCCGAGGCCGAGGCCGGCGGCGGTGAGGAGGCCGAAGGTGCGGATGGAGGGGACCTCGCTGGCGATGAGGCTGGCGAAGCCGAGGGCGGTGGTGCCGAGCGCGAGGGTGCAGGCGCGGGCTTTGTGGCGGGCGGCGGTCCAGGGCGCGGTGGCGGGGGGGTGGCCGGCGCGGCGGTGGTCCTGCCAGGCGACGATGATGTGGAGGCCGGTGGCGAGGAGGAGCACGAAGAGGAGGGGCTTGGCGATGTTGACGATGATGTCGGCGCTGTGGCCGGTGGCGGTGAGGAGGCCTTCGGCGGCGAGGACGCCGAGGCCGACGGGGAGGAGGGCGGCGAGGGTGGTGCGGAGGCTGCGGGTGAGGGTGATGAGGAGCGCGACGCAGACGGCGACGAGGGCGGGGAGCGCGGTGGTCTCGACCTCGCGGCCGGCGTCGTCGAGGGCGAGGTTGAGGAGCGGGGGGCCGGCGGCGTGGAGGGCGCCGCCGTGGGCGGTGAGGTCGGCCCGGGCGGCGTCGAGGGCGGCGGCGAGGCGGCGGCGGTCGTCGGGGTGGCCGGGGCGGCAGAAGGCGTAGAGGCGGGCCGCCGGGGGGTCGAGGTCGATGAGGTCGAGGGCGGGGTCGAGGGGGCCGTCGAAGCGGGGGGCGAGGCGGGGGAGCTCGGTGAAGCCGCCGAGGTCGGGGTCGAGGAGGAGCGCGAATTCGTCGGCGTAGGCGGTGGCGGGGCCGAGGGTGGCGGCGACGCCGGGGTCTCGGGCGAGGGTGGCTTCGAGGGCGGCGACGCGGGGGAGGAGGGCTTCGGCGGTGGAGGCGGTGGCGTGTACGACGATGACCTCGTCGGCGCCGAAGCGGGCCTTGAAGTCGGCGTAGCGGAGCGCGGGGGGGCTGTCGTCGACGAGCATGGCCTCGATGGAGTTGTCGAGGCGGGGGCGGGGGAGGAGCGCGAGGACGATGCAGCCGAGCGCGGTGAGGAGCGCGGCGAGGCGGGCCGCGGTGAGCCGGGTCATGGTCAGCGGAGGAGGTGGCGGGCGGCCATGACGAGGGCGCCGGCGAGGGCGGCGGTGAAGGGCACGGTCATGACCCAGCTGAGCAGGATCGAGCGGAGCACGCGCATGTTGATGGCGGCGACGCCGCGGCCGAAGCCGACGCCGATGACGGCGCCGACCATGATGTGGGTGGTGGAGACGGGGATGCCGAGCTTGCTGCCGACGAGGATGGTGACGGCGGCGCTGAAGGCGGCGGCGAAGCCGCTCGAGGCGGTGAGCTCGGTGATGTCGCGGCCGACGGTGCGCATGACCTTGTAGCCGTAGCTGACGAGGCCGATGACGATGCCGACGACGCCGATGAGGAGGACGCCGGTGGGCACGGCGACCTCGGCGGTGATGCCGGTGCGGAGCGCCTGGAAGGCGACGGCGACGGGGCCGACGGCGTTGGCGACGTCGTTGCTGCCGTGGGCGAAGGCGAGGGTGCAGGCGGCGATGATCTGGAGGCTCTGGAAGATGGCTTCGGCGCGGCGGACGCGCTCGGCGAGGTCGGCGGGGGCGCCGGCGGCGGCGCGGTGGATGAGCGGGCGGGCGATGAGGATGGCGATGAGGCCGAAGACGAGGGCGATGGCGCCGGCTTCGGCGAGGGTGAGGTCGAAGTGGAGGGGGCCGCCGCCGCGGTAGAGGATGGCGAGCGCGAGGAAGGCGGCGTTGAGGCCGACGAGGAGCGGGCCGAGGGCGCGGATCCGGGCGATGGGGTCGGGGGTGCCGAGGATGCGGCCGCGGATGAAGCCGAAGGTCTGGTAGCCGAACCAGAGGGAGACGAGGGGGGAGAGGATCCAGGCGATGCCGACCTCGGCGACGCGGTCGCCGACGAGCGCGGGCAGACCGCCGACGGCGAGGCCGGCGCCGAGGACGGCGCCGACGATGCAGTGGGTGGTGGAGACGGGCCAGCCCATGAAGCTGGCGACGTGGAGCCAGAGGGCGCCGGCGATGAGGCAGGCGGTCATGCTCGCGGAGAGGAGGAGGACGTCGCCGCCGAAGGCGTCGAGGCTGACGAGGCCCTGGCTGATGGTGGCGGTGACGCGGCCGCCGGCGAGGAAGGCGCCGCCGGCTTCGAAGACGATGGCGAGGATCATGGCGCGGCGGAGCGAGAGCGCGCCGGAGCCGACGGAGGTGCCCATGGCGTTGGCGACGTCGTTGGCGCCGATGTTCCAGGCGAGATAGAGCCCGGAGAGCACGGCGATGGCCATGATGAAGGAGGCGGCGTCCATTCGTCCTCAGCGCCGCCGGTGGGGGGTGGGGGTCATCGGGCGAGGAAGAGCCGGACGCGGTCGCCGACGTTCTCGGCGTGGTTGGCCATGTCGCCGATCTTGTTGAGGAGTTTGGTCCACATGAAGATCGCGACGGGGGAGAGGTGGCCTTCCTGCTGGAAGAGGACCTTGGCGATCTGGTCCTGGAGCTTGTCGGCTTCGTGTTCGCGGCGGCCGAGGTCGCGGATGAGGGCGCGGGTGCGCTCGGCGGCGTTGGCGGCGAAGCCGCTCTGGAGGAGGACTTCGACGGCGTCGATGACGTCGCTGGCGGCGTGCACGGTGACCATGACGGCTTGGAGGAAGCTCCGGAGGAGATCGACCATGGGCTCGGGCACGGTGAAGGGGCGGAGGGTGAGGAGGACGCCGACGTCTTCGGCGCAGTCGGCGATGGCGTCCATCTGGCCGATGAGCTGGAGGAGGTCGCGGCGGTCGACGGGGAGGAAGAGGCTGCCGGGGAGGCCGTCGCGGAGCTCGTTCTTGATGGTGTCGGAGCGGGCTTCGAGGCGGCTGACGGTCTTGGCGAGCTCGATGATGCGGGCCTGGTCGCCGGCGATGAGGGCGTCGATGAGGGGGGGGACCTCTTCGGCGCAGGCGACGACGCTCTGCATGAGGCCGCCGAGCGCGGGGAACGGGTTCTTGCCGAAGAGGCGGCCGATGGGGATGCGCATGGGTCGAGTCGCCCGGGGGTCGGTGCGGCCGGGCGTGCTCGGCTGTTTAGCATGGTCGGGGGCGCTTGGGTAGCGGGTGGTCGTCGCGACCCGGGCGGGGCGCGGTGCATCGTGTCGCCATGTCGGAACCCGAGACGCTCGTCGTGACGCCCGCGTTGGTGGTGGCTCAGGTGGCCGCGTGTCGGTCGCTGGGGCCGCGGGGGCGGCTGGTGACGCTGGATGTGCCGGCGGAGGTGGCGGCGAGCTATACGGCGCCGGGGCAGTACTGCGAGATCCGGGTGGGTGAGCGGACGGGCTACTTCGCGATCGCGAGCCTGCCGGGTGAGGCGCGGTTGTCGTTTTATGTGCAGGACAATGGGGGGAGCTCGACGGCGCTGTTGCGGTGCGCGGCGGGGGCGGCGGTGAGGCTGGGGCGGCCGGCGGGGGAGGGGTATCGGCTGGGGGCGGCGCTGGCCGATGGGGGGCCGATCGTGGCGTTGGCGACGGGGAGCGGGTGGTTCGGGCTCCGGAGCGCGCTGTGGGCGGTGGCGGCGGCGGGGCGGGTGGCGTCGGTGTACGTGGGGTTTCGGAGCGCGGCGGAGGCGCTGGATACGGCGGGGGCGCAGGCGCTGCGGGATCGGGGGTTCTCGGTGGCGGTGTGTTTGAGCCGGCCGGGAGATGGGTGGACGGGGCGGCGGGGCTACGTGCAGGCGGCGTTGGCGGCGGATGGGCCGGAGCTGCGGGGGGCGTGGGTGCTGGGGTGCGGGCAGAGCGAGATGCTGGGGGCGGCGCGTGAGGTGTGCGCGGGGCTGGGGCTGTTGCCGGGGCGGTTTCTGACGAACTACTGAGCGCGCTCGGGCTGCGGGCGGCAGGTCAGTTGGCGCGGATGGCGCGCTGGTGGGCCCAGGAGCGGATGGCTTTGATCTGTTCGGCCATGGTCTTGGCGAGCGGGACCATCTTGCCGACCTGGAGGAAGAAGTCGTCTTCGGCGACCGGGCGGCCTTCGGCCTTGGCGTCGACGATGGCGGCGGTGACGGCGGCTTCGATCTCGGCGCCGTTCCAGCCTTTGGTGGCCTTGGCGAGCGTGGTGGCGTTGAAGCGCTCGACGTTCTCGCCGCGGCGGCGGAGGTGGACGCGGAAGATCTCGGCGCGCTCGTCTTCTTCGGGGAGGTCGATGAAGAAGACCTGGTCGAAGCGGCCTTTGCGGAGGAGCTCGGCGGGGAGCAGGTCGATGCGGTTGGCGGTGGCGCCGACGAAGACGTCGGCGGGCTTCTCCTGCATCCAGGTGAGGAAGGTCGCGAAGATGCGGCCCTTGACGCCGGCGTCGGAGCCGGTGCTCTCGGCGCTGATGCCGTTCTCGATCTCGTCGATCCAGAGGATGGCGGGGGCGACGGACTCCATCATCCAGAGGGCGCGGCGGAAGGTCTCTTCGGGGGTGCCGTGGATGCCGCCGAAGACCTGGCCCATGTCGAGGCGGAAGAGGGGGAGGTTCCACAGCGCGCTGATGGCCTTGATGGTGAGGCTCTTGCCGCAGCCGGGGATGCCCATGACGAGGACGCCGCGGGGGGTGAGGCCGCGGGCGGCGGCGTCGGGGTCTTCGAAGAGGGTGCGGCGGCGGTGGAACCAGTCCTTGAGGGTGGCGAGGCCGCCGATGTCGTCGAGGTGCCAGCGTTGGGGCACGTATTCGAGGACGCCTTCCTTGCGGGCGAGCTGGGCTTTCTGGTCTTGCAGCGCGGTGAGGGCGCGGTCGTCGATGGCGTCGCGGGCGTGCAGGGCGATGTGGAGGGCGTGGGTGGCTTCGGTGGCGGTGAGGCCGCGGAGCGCGGTGACGAGGTGGCGGCGCATGTCGGGGTCGAGGGGGGGGCGGCCCTGGAGGTGGCGGTCGAGGAGGGCGCCGAGCTCGTCGATGCCGGGGAGGGGGAAGTCGATGAGGGCGACGTCGCGGCGGAGCTCGACGGGGAGGGTGAGCTGGGGGCCTTGCAGGAAGAGGAGGCGGGCGGTGCCGATGAGGCGGGGGCGGAGCTCGCGGAGGGTGCGGATGACGCGGGGGTCGTCGAAGTGGCGGTGGAGGTCGCGGAAGAGGTAGACGGCGCCTTCGCGGCGGGCGGCGATGGCGGCGAGGGCCTTGAGGGGGGCCTGGCTCTCGGGGACGACGCCGTCGGGGCCGCGGAGGCCGCGGGTGACGCTCCAGGTGAAGAGGGGCACGGGGGTCTGGAAGCGGCTCTTGGCGACGGCTTCGAGGGCGCGTTCGACGCGGTCTTCTTCGAAGGAGTCGAGCGCGATGATGGGGTGGCGGGCGATGAGGACGGGCCGCAGCACGTCGAGCCCCGAGCGTTCGTCCACCGCGGTGCTCCCGGTTCGGTGAGGGTGGGTGATGGTGGCAGGGGCGGGGGGTGAGGGCAAGGCGTCAGCGGGTGAGGCAGAGGGCGAGGTTGCCGTAGAGGGCGTCGAGGCGGAGCGCGTGGAGGAGGCGGCGTTCGGCGGTGTACCAGCGGGCGGCGCGGGCGGGGGCGGGGGCGCGGTGGAGGGTGCGGGCGGCGAGGATGACGGCGTAGCGGAGGGGGCCGCCGGAGGGGTGGAGCTCGACGCGGGTGAAGTGGCGGCGGGCGAGGGTGAGGAGGGTGGCGCGGTCGAGGGGGTGGTCGTGGGTGCCTTCTTCGTCGCCGCAGAAGCGGGCGCGGTGGCCGGCGAGGGCGGTCCAGGCGCGGTAGATGGGGTTGTCGAGGGGGTCGACGAAGGCGGCGCGGCCGCCGGGGGCGAGGACGCGGGCGAGCTCGGGGAGGCTGTGTTCGATGGCGGTGTGGTGCAGGCAGCCGCCGCCGTAGATGCGGTCGAGGGTGGCGTCGGGCAGCGGGATGCGCTCGCCGATGGCGACGACGCCGGTGAAGCGGTCGGCGACGCCGAGGTCGGCGGCGAGGGCGCGGGCGAGGTGGATCTCTTCGAGGGCGGGGCTGAGGAGGGTGGCGTGGGCGGCGCCGGCGAGGAGCGCTTTGTGGGCGTGGGAGCCGGTGCCGCCGAGCTGGAGGACGCGGGCGCCGGTGAGGGGGGCGAGGTGGCGGTAGGCGATGGCCTGGGTGTCGGCGCTGCCGACGGAGTCGATCCAGGTGGCGAGCGGGTCGGGGAAGGTGGCGGGGAGGGCGCCGCGGCGGATGGCGGCGTCGAGGGCGGGGCCGAGGAGGCGGCGGCGGGCGGGGGCGAGGCGGGTGCGGTCGGCGGCGGCGAGGCGGTCGTAGATGGCGGTCTCGTCGCGGATCTCGGCGGCGCGGGCGGGGTCGAGGGGGCTTGGTGGGACGGCGTCGCCGCGCGCGTGCCAGGGGGCGAGCAGCGGGACGCCGTCGACGACGGGGTAGCGGATCCCGGGGGCGGCGAGGTGGTCGCCATCGGGGGTGAGCGGGGCGCCGGTGAGGGGGCAGCGCCAGCGGGGCGGGGCGGTCAAGCGGCGGTCAGGGGCAGTCGACGTCGGCGTCGAGGGTGTAGGTCGTCGGGCCGTCGCCGGGGCTGACCACGATCTGCCAGTCACCGGCCTGCGCGCTCGCTCCGCCGACGCTCAGCGGGGGCTCGACGTCGGCGCCGAGGAGCATGCCGTCGGGGGTGTAGAGCGCGAGCTCGGGCACGGCGCCGGCGGTGACGGCGAGGTCGGCGGTGACGAGGCAGTTCGGGTCGGCGTTGACGACATAGACGTCGGGGTCGGCCCCGCAGAGCGCGCCGGTCGCCCGGTCGGGGCCGAAGAGGTCGGGTTCGAGCAGGACGGCGCTCTCGACGTCGTCGTTGGGCTCGCTCGCCTCCTCGACGCAGACCGCGATCGGACCCTCGGCGATGGTCAGGAAGTAGTCGCCGACGCGGCCGTTGTAGCCGTCGACGACGACGGTGATCCGCTGACCGGCGGCGAGGTTGGTGGTGATGCGGCTGGTGGTGCCGCCGCCGCCGCGGTCGTCGTTGCACGCGATCTCGCTCGCCGCGTCGCCGCAGGCCGAGCGCAGGTAGAGCACGGTGTCGAAGTTGCTGCCGAGCGTGTCGAAGGTGTAGTCGCCGGCCGCCGGCGCGGTGAAGCTCCACGTCGACTCGGGGCTGATCCCCGAGGTGCCGCAGCTCCCGGCGAGCTGGCTGGTGCCGGCGACGAGCGCGCCGCGCTGCTGGCCGAGCACGGCGAGCTGCGCGGCGGGGCAGACGGCGCCGGCGCAGGGGCCCTCGCTCCACTCGCCGACGACGCAGCTCCGTTCGCGCACGCCGCCGCCGGCGGGGCAGGCGGAGCGCTCGACGGCGCCGTCGGTGCACGCGTCGGGGTCGTCGCACGGCGGGTTCGCCGGGAAGGCGCCGCCGGCGCAGACGAAGTCCTGGTCGCCGCGGCCGTTGAGCCCGCAGGCGCGGCTGAACGCGTCGCCCGCGTCGCAGAGGCAGGCGCTCCAGGCGCTCCAGACGCCCTGCGCGCAGGTGCGGCGCTCGATGCCGTTGCCGTCGAGGCAGGCGCGCTCCTCGACCGCGCCGTCGCGGCAGGCCGAGACGTCGCTGACGAGGAGCGTGTAGGCGCCCTGGCCGCGGGCGTCGGGGTCGGCGTAGTAGCCGTCGACGAAGACGAAGACCTGCTGGCGGGCGGCGAGCGCGACGTCGAGCCGGCTCTGGTTGCCGTCGCCGCCGTCGTCGTCGCACTCGAGCTCGCTCTGCGCGTCGTCGCAGGTGCCGCGCACATAGAGCACCGTGTCGAAGGCGCTGCCGCTCGTGTCGAAGCGGTAGGTCCCGGCGGCCGGCGCCTCGAAGCGCCACGTCGCCTCGGGGCCGCGACCGGTCTGGCCGCAGGTGCCGTTCGCCCGGCTCGCGCCGGCGGTGAGACCCTGCACCGCGACGTTGACCCGCACCACCCCGACCGGCGGGCAGAGCACGTCGCCGACGCAGCCCTCGAGCTCGCCGAACTGCCCCTCGACGCAGACGCGCTCGCCGTCGCCGCCGGCCGGGCAGGGCTCGATCTCGACCGCGCCGTCGACGCAGACGTCGGGGTCGCCGCAGGCCCCGTAGGCGCCCCAGCGGCCGTTCGCGCAGGTGCGGGACTCGAGCCCGCGCCCGTTGAGGCCGCACGCGCGGCCCTCGGTCGCGCCGTCGCGGCACACGTCGGGATCGGCGCACGCCCCATAGGCGCCCCACTGCCCGCGGTTGCAGGTGCGCGCCTGGGTGCCGCGGTTGTTGAGCCCGCAGGCGCGGTTCTCGGCGGTCCCGTCGCGGCAGACGTCCGCGTCGGCGCACGCCCCGAACGCGCCCCACTGCCCGGCCACGCAGCGCCGGGTGCGGGCGCCGCGGTTGTTGAGCCCGCAGGCCTGGTTCTCGCTCGCGTCGTCGACGCAGACGTCGGCGTCGAGGCACATGCCCCAAGCCCCCCACTGCCCGTCGCCGCAGATCCGGGTCTCCTCGCCGCGCCCGTTGAGCCCGCAGCCGCGCACCTCGCGCGCGCCCGGGTCGCAGACCGGCGGCGGGCGGCAGACGCCCCACGCGCTCCACTGGCCCGTCTCGCAGATCCGCCGCTCCTCGCCGCCCGCACACGGCCGCGTCTCGGCCGTCGCGTCGACGCAGACGTCGCCGTCCTCGCAGCCCCACGGTGACCAGCGCCCCTCGGCGCAGACCCGCGTCGCCTCGCCGCGCCCGTTCAGCCCGCAGGGGCGGTTCTCGACGCGGCCCTCCACGCAGGCGGGCGGCGCCATGTCGGCCGGGGTGACGCCCTCGTCGGGATCGGGCGCCGCGTCGGCCTCGACGCCGTCGTCGGGATCGGGCGCCGCGTCGGCCTCGACGCCGCGATCGGGCGGGGAGACGCCGTCGTCGGGATCGGTCGCCGCGTCGGGCTCGACGCCGCGATCGGGCGGCGGAACGCCGTCGTCGGGATCGGGCGCGCCGACGTCGACCACCGCCGCGTCGCCCGGTCGCGGGCCCCGGTCCTCGTCGTCGTCCCCGCCGCCACCACCGCCACCGCCGGGGATGCAGCCGAAGGCCAGCAACCCGAGCCCCATCACGAGCACGATCCGCATGTTCCCCTCCGCGTGCCTGCTGGCCCGCTGATTACGGCACCCGCCCGCCCGATGCAATGCGGCCCCGCCCGAGGGTCACTTGCAGCAGTGAACCGCCCACCCCGGCGTGCCCCACGAGGTCGCGCCCGTCGGCGTATCGAGCCCGCACTGCCGCACCCCCGGCACCGGCCCGCCGCAGCCGCCGGGGCCGCCGGCCTGCATCGGGTAGACCGAGTAGAAGCGCAGGTTCCCGTTGTCGTACTGCGGCCCGTTCGAGGTGCTCACCCACCCGCACGAACACACCTGATAGCCGCCGCCCCACGCCGAATACACCTCGTCGAGCGAGCAGATGTGACCGCCCTGGTCGCGGCACAGCGCCGCCGCGGTGCGGAACGGCTTGTCGTAGCCCCCGATGTGCCAGATGCAGGTCCCGTGCGCCTCGCGGGTGCCATTCGGGCAGTCGCCGATGATGCGCCCGTCGACCCGCAGATCACCGCGCACGTGCGCGCTCGAGTCGATCCGGAGCTGCCCCGAGAAGTCGCCGTTGTAGTTGAGCACAAGCGTGTCGCCGCCGTCGTGCACGATCGCGCGCCCGCCGTCGCCGCGCGGGCCGTAGGCGATGTTGAAGTCCGCGCCGGCAAAGAGAAAGCTGAAGCCCCGCACCGTCGCGTTCCCCGCCACGTCCAACGCCCCGCCCACCGTCGTCGCCCCCCCGATCGTCGCCGCCCCGCTCACCCCGAGCGCACCGGTGTGCTCCGCGTCGCCGTTCGAGAAGAAGCGATGCTTCTCCCGCGCGTTCGCGTCGACCCCGCACGCCCCGCCCGCGCAGCTCTCGCCCCAGATCGAGAAGCGCTCCCCGCGCCCCCCGTTGTCGTGCAGGTACAGCCGCAGGTTGGTCGTATCGGCCGCCTCGTACACGTTGCGGATCAACACCGAGTCGCTGTTGTTGTTGTCGGTCCAGAACCGAAGCGCCTGCCCCTCGCGCACCGCGACCCCGCCCCGCGCCACGATCTCGCTCTCGAAGACCGCCGACTGCGTGTGGTTGAGCCGCCCGTTGATCGTCAGATCGCCCTCGATCGTCACCCCGCCCGACGCCCGCAGCACCAGGTTGTCATCGGGATCGTTGCCCACTGCCAGCTCCAGCACCGTGTTCTCCCCGCCCTCGCTCCGGTAGATCAACGAAGCCGCGTCCCCGCCCCCGCCCCAGCGGTTCTCCTGGAACTGCAACCCGATCGGCTCCCCCCCCGGCCCCGCCAGCCGCGTCGTGCCGTTCGCGTACACCTCCACCTGATCGTTGCCGTCGTCCACCACCCCGAGCTGCAACCGCCCGCTGTCGCCGCCCACCCGCAGATAGCGGATCCACGCGTCGTCGCCCGGCCCCCAGCGCCCGTCGGGGAACTCGATCCCCATCGCGCCCGCGTTCGGCGAGTCGAGCTGCACCCCGCCCGGCGAATACAGCTCGATGCGATCCCCCGGATCGTTGTTGACCCCGAACCGCAGCACCCGATCGTCCCCGTTGGTCGCGTGGTACTGGATCCACGCCACGTCGCCCCCGCCCGGCGACGGCCAGATGATCCCGTTCGCGCCCGCGCCCTCCGACGGCTGCACCATGCCCACCACCGTCAGGTTTCGCCCCACCCGCAGATCCCGCGCCGCCGTCAGATCCCCATCGAGCCGCACCCCGCCCGCGAAGTCCCCGCCCTGGTTGATCACCAGCGTGTCCCCCGCGACGTGGCTCAGCGCCCGTCCCCCATCACCCTGCCCCGGCGCCGCCATCACCACGTCCGGCGCCTGGAACCGCGCCCGCGCCGCGTCCAGCGTCGCCGCGCCATCGACGCTGAACCCCCGCCGCGCCCGCAGATCGCCGTCGAGGTCGAAGCCCCCCACCACCCGCGTGTTGCCCTCGATGCTCACCCCGAGCGGCTGCCGGATCCGCAAGAAGCCATCCGCGTCGCTGTCATCGAGGGGCGCCACGTAGATCCGCGCGTTCGTGCCCCCCCACGAGAGCGAGCCATCCGGCCCCGGATCATTGACCACCACCCGCCCCACCCCGCTCAGATCCTGATCGCTCAGCGCCACCGCCCCGGTGAACGTCGCCGCCCCCGAGCGCAGCCGCCCCGTCGACGTCTCGCCCGTCACCGCGAGGTTGCCGCTCGTGCCCGTGTTCTGATCGGTCCGCATGAACCGATCGCTCGACAGCCCATCGAGCAGATCGCTGTCGACCCCGCTCCCCGCGCCATCCACCTGCACCAGCTTCGCCCGCACCTGCGCCGGCGTATCCGCCGACCCGTCCGCCCCCGCCGCGCCCGCCGGCCCCTGCGGCCCCACCGGACCCTGCGGCCCCACCGGCCCCGCCGGCCCCGGCGCGCCCGCCGGCCCCTGCGCCCCCGCCGGCCCCCGCAGCCCCGTCGGATCCCCCACCCAGCGCCCGTTCGCGTCGATCACCAGCCCCCGCCCCGCGATCGAGACCGACGACGGCGTGATGTCGCCCACCACGTCGAACGCCACGTCCGCCACGAACGCCGCCGGGATCTTGCGGAACGGCGTCCGCGGCGAGAGCTCCGCGCCGCCATCGATCGACAGCCCCAGGTACAGCGCGTCCCGCTCGAACAGCGCCGGATCGAGCGGCTCCACCGCCCCGATCGCCACGAAGTAGTACCCCTCGAAGAACTCCACCGCCGGGTGCCGCTCATCGAAGAGCGCCACCCCGCCCGCCGCCTGCGCATACAGCCGCACACGCAGCGCATGAACCCCCTCGACCGGCCGCCCCTGCGCGTCGAGCACGAGCCCCTCCTGCACCACCTCGTCCGGCAGCGCGCTCGCCACCGCCGGCAACCCCAGCAAAACGGCCCCGAGCACCCGCGTCCACAACCGGCGACCCATCGTTCGACCCCCGTGTCCAGCCATGCCCATCATCTGCGCCGATACTGGATCATTTCAATCAGGCTTGACGCGAACCGCCCGCCCCCGAGGATACTGCGCCCCAGGCGGCCCCACCGGGCGGCGACGAGGAGACGGCGGCGATGCAGACGCGCGCGGCGAGGTTCCTATCCCTGGCTCTGACCGGCGCGCTCGCGCTGCTCGCCGGCTGCGACGACGGCGGCGAGACCCCGAGCGCCGACCAGGGCGCGGCCGGCATGGGCGGCCAGGGCGGCATCGGCGGCGAAGGCGGCATCGGCGGCGTCGGCGGCGTCGGCGGCATGGGCGGCGAATGCGGCGCCTGCCCCGGCAACCAGCCCTGCCTCGCCGGCGCCTGCGCCGAGGCCGACCCCTGCGCCAGCGACCTCGACTGCTTCGCCGGCCGCTACTGCGACGAAGCCGCCTGCGCCGACGCCTGCCCCGACGACCCCGCCTGCGGCCCCGGCCGCCGCTGCGACGCCGGCCGCTGCGTGCAAGCGCCCGCCGGCTGCGAGAGCTGCCCCGAAGGCACCCGCTGCGACGGCGACGCCTGCGTGCCCGCCGAGACCTGCGGCGACGCCACGCCCTGCCCCGGCTCCCAGCGCTGCCTCGCCGGCCGCTGCGCCGAGGCCGACCCCTGCCCCGACGACGGCGGCTGCTTCGGCGACCGGATCTGCGAAGACGCCGCCTGCACCGACCGCTGCGACCCCGCCGCCGACGACTGCCCCGGCTACCTCCGCTGCGGCGACGACGGCCGCTGCGCGCCGCGAAGCTGCGACGCCGACGCCGACTGCCGCGCCGCCGCCTGGATCTGCAAGGCCCGCGTCTGCCTCCCCCCCGAGCCGATCGCCTGCGTGCAGGACCGCCACTGCCCCGGCGACCGCGGCTGCGACTTCGTCGCCGGCGCCTGCGCCGCGCCCGAGCTCTGCGCCGCCGCGCTCGACTGCCCCGGCCCCGACGTCTGCCTCGACGCCACCTGCCGCCCCCCCTGCGCAGACGACGGCGACTGCGCCGCCGGCGACCGCTGCCGCGACGGCGCCTGCCTGCCCCCCGACGCCATCGGCTGCGCCGCCGACGCCGACTGCGAAGCCCCGCTTGTCTGCGTCGACCGCAACTGCGTCCCGCCCGTGGGCGGCCTCTGCGCCGACGACCGCCAGTGCGACGGCAGCCAGCGCTGCGTCGGCGGCACCTGCGTCGAGCCCGTGCTCTGCGCCGCCGACGTCGACTGCCTCGGCGACCGCGTCTGCGACAACGGCGCCTGCGTCGCCCCCTGCGCCCAGGACCCCGACTGCGGCCCCGGCCGCCGCTGCGCCGCCGGCCGCTGCGTCGCCGCCGACCCCGGCGGCTGCCGAGCGGACGCCGACTGCCCCGGCCGCCAGTTCTGCGACGCCGCGCGCTGCCGCGAACCCGCCGTCTGCGCCGAAGACCTCGACTGCCGCGACGGCCGCTACTGCGACGCCGGCGCCTGCGCCGCCCCCTGCGCCGCCGACCCCGACTGCGGCGACGGCCGCCGCTGCGAAGCCGGCCGCTGCGTCATCCCCCCCGGCTGCGCCGACGACCGCGAGTGCCCCGGCACCCAGATCTGCGCCCCCGACCGCACCTGCGTCGAAGACGGCGCCTGCACCCTCGACCTCGACTGCCTCGGCGACCGCTACTGCGCCGGCGCCGCCTGCGTCGACCCCTGCCGCGACGCCGCCGACTGCCCCCCCGACACGATCTGCCGCCCCGACGGCCGCTGCGGCGCGCCCGACGGCGACGAATGCCGCGACGACGCCGGCTGCCCCCAAGGCGCCATCTGCGAAGCCGGCCGCTGCCTCCCCGGCTGCCTCGAAGACATCAACTGCCCCGGCCAGATCTGCCTCGCCGGCCGCTGCGCCCCCATCGGATCGTGCCGCGACGCCGCCGACTGCGCTCCCGGCGAAGCCTGCCGCGCCGACGTCTGCGTGCCCCCCGGCGGCTGCGCCACCGACGACGACTGCCCCGGCCGCCAGTACTGCGACCCCGCCGCCCGCCGCTGCGCCGAGCCCTTCCGCTGCGAAGGCGACCTCGACTGCCTCGCCGGCCGCCTCTGCTTCGGCGGCGTCTGCGCCGACGCCGGCTGCCGCGAGAACGCCGACTGCGAAGCCGGCCAGATCTGCGTCGCCGGCACCTGCGAGGCCCCCGGCGGCGGCTGCCGCCAGGACGCCGAGTGCCCCGGCGCCCAGACCTGCACCAACGGCGCCTGCGCCGAGCCCGCCCGCTGCACCGAAGACATCGACTGCCAGGGCGGCCGCACCTGCGACCGCGCCACCGGCGCCTGCGTCGACGGCGCCTGCAACGGCGCCACCCCGCTCCCGCTCGGCGTGCCCACCCCCGGCGAGATCGCACCCGCCATGCCCCGCTTCTTCATCGCCTGCCCCCGCCCCAACGTCGGCTTCGCGCCCGACACCCTCTATGCCATCGACCTCGCTGCACCCACCCGCGTCCAGCTCACCGTCGATGGCTTCGACGCCTATGTCTATGTCATCAACGCCGCCTGTGATCCCTTCGGCGCCGCCATCGCCTGCGGCCCCGACGCCGAGCTCGCCCCCGTCGCGCTCCCCGCCGGCCGCAGCTACGTCGTCGTCGAAGGCGAAGGCGGCGCGGCCGGCCGGTTCACCATCACCGCCGCCGCCGCGCCCTGACTCAGCGACGCATCCTGACTCAGGGACGCACCCCGACTCAGCGACCCTGCGTCGACAGGTAGTCTTCGAGGAAGTCGTGGCTCTGCGCCCAGCCCTTCTCCATGCCCGTCCCGAGCACCATGTCGAGCACCTCCTTCGACGGATAGACCACCGTCGACGTCGTGTGCGTCTGCCCCCCGCCCTCGGTCAACACCAGCGTCTGCACCGACTCCGGCCCCTCGCCGCCCCACTGCTCGGTCTGCACCAGCTTCTCGGGTGACACCACCTCCATCACCACCCCGCCGGTGAACATCTCCTCGCCCGCCGGACCCTTCCACACATACCGCCACTTCCCCCCCGGCCGCAGATCGATCTCACACACCGGCATCGTCCAGCCCGCGAAGCCGAGCAGCCACTGGCTGACATGCTCGGGCTTCGTCCAGCAATCCCACACCAGCGCCCGCGGCGCCGCGAAGCTGCGCGTCGCGACCAGCGTGGTGTCATCCTTCCGCGTGAACACCGTCGGCGGACGCGCCTTGCCATCGCCCCTGCCATCACCCCGCCGCGCCAGCTCCGCGAGATAGGCATCGAGCCGGTCGTTGCTCATGTCCCAGCCGCTCTCCATGCCCGTCCCCATCGCCCGATCACGCGCCGCCCGATCCGGGTAGGTCACCGTCGCCGTCAACAGCGTCAGCCCGCCCTCCTCCGCCAGCGCCGTCGTATTGACCGTCACCGGCCAGTCCCCGCCCCACGCCTCGGTGTTCACCAGCCGCGACGTCGGCGCCACCTCGCGATACTCGCCCGTCATCTCCATCTCCTCGCCCGCGCCCTTGCGCCAGACGAAGCGCCACTTCCCCCCCACCCGCAGATCGACCTCACAGACCGGCATCGTCCACCCATCGGGGCCGAGCATCCAGTTCGGGATGTGCTCCGGGCTCGTGTGACAGTCCCACACCAGCGACCGCGGCGCCGCGAAGGCCCGGGTCGCGACGATCTCGGTGTCGGACGGGGTGGTGAAGGTGGTGACGCCGCGCGTGTACTTCGCCATGGTGACGCTCCCGCTCGTCTTTTGGACCCTCGGCACCGCCGGGGTCGTCAATCAACCATCCGGTTATTCAACCGTGTGGTTAAGCTAGACGGCGTCCCCCGGCCTGTCAAGCGCTCCGAGCACCCCCGCCGCCTCACCCGCGCCGCCTCACCCGCGCCGCCTCACCCGCGCCGCCTCACCCGCGCCACCTCACCCGCGCCGCCGCCACCCGCGCCGACGCCGCCCCGCCGCGAGCACCAGCAGCGCCACCCACGCCCACGCCCCGCCCACACCCGGCGCCGCCCGGCACCCGCTCGCGCCCGCGCCCGCCGCCGCCTCGCCCCCGTCGACCTCCGGCCCCAGCCCCGCGTCACCCCCGGCGCCCGGGATCACCGCGTCCCCCGCCGGCACCGGCTCCGGCTCGGCCATCGGCTCCGGCCCCGGCCCGCCCTCCGGCACCGGCTCCGGCTCCGGCCCGCCCTCGGGCTCCGGCTCCGGCCCGCCCTCCGGCTCCGGCTCCGGCGCCTCGGCCACCAACGACAGCTCCGCCACGTCGAACCACCGACCGCCCACCCCGTTCGACAGCACCGGCCACAGCCGCAGCCGCGTCAACGTCCCGCCCCAGCCCGGCCCGAGGTGCAGCGCCTCGAAGACCCCGCCGCCCGCCGTCTCGAAGACCACCTGCCGCGCCCGATCGAACGACGGCTCATCGACCGTCGACCACGCCAGCACCCCCAGCCGCGGCGCCTGATGCTGCCGCACCACGAGCCGCACCCCCGCCAACCCATCGAGCGGCACCGCGATCGGCGGGCTCTCCACACACGGCCGCTCGCCCGTCACCTCCACCGCCAGCGCCCCCTCGACCGTGTTCACCACCATCTGCCCCACCGCGTCCGGCGAGCACCGCCGCCACCCCTCGAGCTGCCCGCCGTCATCCCCATCGAACAGCCACCGCGTCGCGTCGAAGACATCCACCCGCCGCCCGATCCGCAGATCCCCGCCGTTGAAGCTCTGCCCCGCGTTGACCTCGACCGGATCATCCCAAGCCGTCTTCTCGCCATAATAATCCCGCACATGCGCCACCCACGCCCGCAGCTCGGCCGGCGGCCCGTCGACGCTGCGATCCCGCGCCCGCAGCGTGAACACCACCCGCTTCGCCTCCCCCGGACTGTAGCCATTGAGCCGCAGCACCCCCGCCGCCGGCGCCGCGTCGGCCGGCGGATTCGCCGCGTTCTCCATCGCGTCGTTGCGCGCCCACTGCTGCCGATCGTGCGCCGGGTGATCGCTCTCGATGACATACTCGACCACCTCGAAGGCATCGGGCATGGCATACCCGAGCGTGATCGCCGCGTCCTCCGGCGACTCCGCCGCCGTCCGCCCCGCGCCCCGGTTGTGCACCACCACCGCCCACCGCACCGTCTCACCCACCCAGGCGTCGAGCACGCCCCCGCTCCGCCCGTCGCGGATGGCATCGCCGCACTCTTCGAAGTCACACCCCCGCGCCGGCAGCTCCAGGCTCTCGGCCAGATGAAAATCCGGCCGCATCGGCGGCGGCGGCGGATCGGGCTCCACCGCCTCGCAGCGCCGCGCCGGCAGCCCCCGATAGCCACCCTGCTCCACCCAGTACGACAGCGGCCCCCCGCAGTCACCCGCGAAGGGATCATCCGAAGCGCCGCCGACCCGCACCTCGAAGTGCAGGTGCGGCCCCGTCGAGCGCCCGCTGCTGCCCACCTGCCCGATGACATCACCGCACGCCACCTGCGCGCCCACGCCCACCCGCACCGAGCCCCGCCGCAGGTGCGCGTAGTAGCTCACCTTGCCATCGGCGTGCTCGATCGACACATAGTTGCCGAAGCCACCCCCGCCCGCGCAGTCACCCGTCGTACACCGATCGAACTCACCGTCATGGCTCGCCACCACCCGCCCCGGCGCCGCCGCGACCACGTCCCGCCCGGCGTCCTGCGCCTCGAAGCGCCCGACGATCGCGATGTCGGTGCCGCGATGCCCGCCGTAGGTGTGCCCGCCGCAGGTGTAATCCCGGGTGCCGCCGTTGTCGAAGTACGCCGAGACGAGCGCCTCGCCATTGACCGGCTGGCGAAACTCCACCGCGCCGGCCGCCGAGGCGACGAAGACAGCCAGCAAGACAAGCCATCCCCGCATCATCACTCCCCCCTCCGCGCCGCTTCCGCCCGCGCCGGCCACAGCAGCCACTCGCCGTCGCCCGCGTCGAAGACCACCGCCTCCGCCGCCGCGTCCCACCGCGTCCTCTCCGGCCACGCCGGCGGCGGCGCGTCCGCCGCGCTGCCCCCGAGCGGCGCCCCCCCGCGCACCCACCGCGCCCGCCCCTCGACGCTCCCGATCCACAACAGCGTGCCATCCGGCAAGAAGAACGGCCGATCGCTCGTGCCATCGAACGTCACCGGCCGCGCGCTCCCCTCCTCGACGACCCACACGTCCCGATCGGGCGGCACCCCACGCGCGAACGCGAACCGCCCCCGCCCATCCTCGACGAGCGGCGGCTGCACGTCGCGCGCGACCACCCGCCCATCGACGCGCAGCACCCCGCCCACATCGACGAGCGCCCGCCCGTCGCCGCTCGCCGCGATCACCCGCCCCGCCGCCGCGAACCCCTCGCCGTCGTCGCGCCACAGCGTGAACCGCCGCGGCTGCTCGTGCGGCGGCGGCCCCGGATCGGCTTCGAGCCGGGCGCGTGACGTGCCGGTGGAGATGGCATCCTCCCCCCCACCCGGCGCGCAGGCGCAGGCGGCGGAGACGGCGAGGCAGGCGACCCATGACTTCGGCTGGCGCATGGGCCGAGCATCGACCTCGCCGGTCGGCGGTGTCAACCGGCCCAGAGGCGGCCGTCAACGCGTAAATTTTCCCGATGACGTTGATTTGCGCGGCCACCTGGAACATCGTGCTCGCGCGTCGCGCGCGACGCGACCGCTGAAAATGGAGGTTCTCATGAGCAAGCGTCTTCTCGTCTCCGGCCTGGCCGCGGCCGCCCTCGCCCTGCCCTCGGCGGCGATGGCCTTCAAGCTCCAGAAGCCCGAGTTCCCCGAGGGGGGCACCTTCACCTTCGGGGGCAACCTCACCTTCGAATCGGTCACCGACGAGCCCGAAGAGGGCGACGGCACCGACTCGACCACCTTCGCGATCGCGCCCCGCATCGGCTACTTCGTCATCCCCAACCTCGAGATCGGCGTCGGCCTCGGCTATCGCTCGACGACGAGCGGCGAGGGTGACGCCGAGGTCGAATCGAGCGGCTTCAACGTCGGCCTCTACGGCGCCTACTACTTCCGCTTCCTCGAGCGCAACGCGCTCTACCCCTACGTCGGCGTCGCGTTCGACTACTTCTCCGACTCGCCCAACGACGACACCGAGATCAGCGGCACCGACATCCGCCCCGGCATCGGCCTCGCGCTCGCGATCGGCAGCCGCACCGGCGGCTTCATGAAGCTCGGCATCGACTACCAGATCCGCAGCAGCACCGTCGAGATCGACGGCGTCGACGACGAGGCCGAGTTCAGCCGCTCGGGCGTCGTGGTCGGCCTCGGCTTCGGGCTCTACATCCACTGAGCCGCAGCGGGCGAGCCGCACCCCGCGCTCGCCGCCGACGACACCCGCCTCCCCACCCGCCCGCTCTCCACCGACTCTCCCCCGCCCGCCTCTCCACCAGCTCTTCGCACCGCCCGCCTCGGCAGCCGCCACCGGCCCGCCGCCGCTGCCATCGCGCCGCGCGGCCCGACTGCGCCGCGCCGGTCGACCCCCCGATACATCCCGGCCGGCGTCCGCCGAGCGCTCGGTGGCGCGGTCACCGCCCCTCCCGAGCGACCGACCGGCGCGTCCGCCGACCGGCGATCCTCACCCCGCCGCCGCCGCGCCCGGCCGCCAACCACACTCGGATGGGTGCTGTCAAGCGGTGTGTTCGCGCTTTTTTGAAAAAGTTGCCCCGAATGCCCGCAAACGGGCCATCACATGCGCCGAGCGTCCAAAACCCCTTACGGCCTGATTCATATGGCAGATGTGATGATCACATTGATATCGCACGCCCGGCGCCACTGCCATCCCTCTGCCCGGCCCCCCGAGACGCATCACAAACCGGCTCTGTCATTCCATTTTCTGGATCCGACCTTCCACCGTTCCCCCCCGAGCGGCGCCGCCCGCCGCGATACGGGAACCTCCAGGACGAACGGTGCCACCGCCCCTAACCCGGGGGGGTCCGGTTGACCTCCCGGCCCTCAGTCCCCCACATTCACGCCATGTTCAGCCGTAGACCCGACGCAACCCTCGTTCGCTCGCTTTCACCGATCAGGCGCTTCATGCCGCACCTCACCCCGCGGCGGGGCGACGCGCTGGTGTGGTATCGCCAGGACCTCGACGTCGAGGCGGCGCTCGGCTGGCTCGCCGAGCGCAACCGCGACCGCGAGCCGGCCGACCGCCTCACGCTCTTCCACCTCGTGCTGCACGCCATCGCCGGCGCGCTGCACGAGCGGCCGGCGCTCAACCGCTTCGTGCGCGGCGGGCGGCTGTGGCAGCGCGACGGGATCTGGCTGAGCTTCAGCGCCAAGCTCGCGATGAGCGACGACGCGCCGATCACGACCATCAAGCGGCGGATCGACCCGGCGTGGCCGATCGAGGCGCTCGCCGACGCGGTGCTGCCGCCGCTGCGGGCGACCCGGCGCGGTGAGCCGACCGCGACCGACAAGGAGCTCGGCCTGCTCTTGCGCCTGCCCGGCCCGCTGATCCGGCTCGGGCTCGCGGTCGCGAGCTGGCTCGACCACCGCGGGCTCCTGCCGCGCGCGATGATCGAGCCCGACCCGCTCTTCGCCTCGGCGTTCGTCGCCAACCTCGGCTCGGTGGGGCTCGACGCCGGCTATCACCACCTGTGGGAGTGGGGCACCTGCTCGATCTTCTGCGTGATCGGGCGCATTCACGAGGGGCCGGGCGGCAAGCGCCGGGTGACCCTCAAATGGACCTATGACGAGCGCGTCGCCGACGGCTTCTACGCCGCCCGCGCGCTCGAACGCGTGCAACGACGGATCGAGGCGCCGGGCTGAGCCATCGGCGCGCACATGGGATTCGCCATTCGCCTCTCATTGAGGCACAACAGACGACGTCTGCCCGTTCGATGCAATCGAACTTGTCAGGAGGTGTTCGCGTGAAGATCGAGTTGACCCATACTTTCGAGGCAGACAGCCGCCACACCCACGCGGTGCGCTTCGTGGACGAGGGCCGCGCCCTCTTGACCGGCGGCCTCGGCGGGCTCGTGCAGCGCTGGGACGCGGAGCACTGGGTGCGCGTCGACAGCTTCGAGGCGCACGAGAAGGCGACGACGGGGCTGTCGGTCGGGCCGGGCGAGGCGCTGCTCGCGACGACCGGCGCCGACCGGACGGCGCGGCTGTGGTCGCTCGAAGAGAAGCGGGCGCGCTACACGCTGCACCGCCGGGTGCGCGCCGAGATCGGCCCCGACGGCAAGCACCTCGCGACCATCAACACCCGCGGCCGGGTGACGCTGCACACGCTCGCGACCGGCGAGGAGCTCGGGCGGATGCCCGAGATCGAGCGCGCCGCCTACGCGCTGGCGTGGACCCCCAAGGGCAGCGCGATCCTCGCCGGCGGCGACGGGCGGATCCACCGCATCCACCCGTTCAGCGGCCAGGTCACCGCGGTGCACGAGGGGCACGGCGGCAAGGTGATCGCGATCGTGTTCTCGGCGAGCGAGGGCGGCTTCGCGTCGGCCTCCGAGGAGGGCGAGCTGTTCTTGTGGAGCACCGCCGGCGAGCTGCGCCGGCGGGTCGACACCAGCGGCGCGCGGCCGGGGGAGGTGGCGTTCTCGCCCGACGGGTCGCTGATCGCGCTGACGCTGGCCTATCAGCTCCAGCTCCGCTCGGCCGAGGACGGCGCGCTGATCACCCGGGTGACGACGCCGATCAAGGGCATGAACGGGCTCGCGTGGTCGCCCGACGGGCGGCGGATCGCGTGCGCGGCGGCCGATGGCAAGGTGCGGATCTGGGCGGTTCAGCCGAGCGCCGAGGTCTGACGGGCGCGGTGGGCGGGTGCCATCACGATGGCAGGAGCCCATCGACCGGCGTTGGACCGGTCAGGCGCGCTCGGGGCGCCAGCGGTTGCCGCACTGGTGGCATTCGAGCTCGAGCGTGCGCCCGTCGAGCGCGGTCTGGAGCGATCCGCAGCGGGGGCACGGCGTCCCGTGGGCGCCCGGCGGGACCGCGTCGGCGCCGTGTTCGAGGATGTCGCCGAGCGGGTCGTTGCCGACGAGGAGGCGCACGCCGAGGAAGATGCCGAAGACGAGGAAGGCGATGGTGAAGACGAGCCACGTCGGGCTCTCGACGAGGTGGGCGGCGAAGTCGTCGGCGGCGTAGCCGGCCTCGGCGAGCTCGAGCCAGACGGCGTACTCACCGGCGAGCGCGGCGAAGAGCGAGCCGAAGACGATGACGCGGAGCTGGGCGGGGGTGCCGAACGCGCGGCCGATGCGGGCGCCGAGCCCGGCGAGCAGCCCCGGCGCGGCGGCGGCGATCGCGAGGTCGCCGGGGAGCACGATCCGCAGCAGGCCATAGGCGGTGCAGCCGAGCACGAGCCCGACGCCGAGCCCGGTGAGCGCGCCGATCCGTCCGGTCATCGCCGCGTCCGCCCGCGCGTCATCGCACCGTCTCGATCACGACGCTCGCGTCGGGTCGGGGGGCCGGGTCGTCGGCGGTGACGAGCACGACGGCGACGACGCCGGCGGTCACGGCGGCGCCGACGCCGATCCAGACGAGCGGCTCGGCATACCACGGGTCGTCGGGGGGGGCCGCCGCGGCGGCGGGCGCGAGCTGCACGTCGATCACCTGCTCCTCGCCGAGGGGGAGGTCGAGCACCTGCCGCCACGAGGCGTGGCCGGGGGCGCGCACCTCGACGATGCGCGCGCCGGCCTCGACGTCACCGCGCCAGGGCGCGTCGCCGACATAGCGGCCGTCGATGTAGACGCCGGCGCCGGGCGGGCGGGCGCTGACGGCGAGCGCGCCGCTCATCGCGAGGAGGTCGATCTCGAGGAGCGTCTCGCGGCCGGGGCGGATGGTGAAGGTGTCGATGTAGTCGGCGTGGCCGGCCTTGGCGACGCGCACGGTGTGTTGCCCGGGTGACAAGGCGAGCGGCAGCGGCATCGGGAGCGTGCCGGCCGGGCGGCCGTCGACGTAGATCGCCGCCCCGGCGGTGAGCGAGCGGATGACGAGCGTGCCGTCGGCCGCGCGCCGGGCGCCGAGGAGCGCGACGGCGAGCGTGGCGAGCGTGGCGAGCATGGCGAGGCGGGGCACCGGGCCCCGGGCGGCGTGCATGGCGGGCACTATACCGTCAGCGCGGCGCGCGCGCCGCACGATTGCCCGCGCGCGCCGAGCCCCCCTCCGGACCGCGGCCGGTGGGCGCGCTCGCGCTCGGCCGGTGCGCTCACGCGCTCGGGGAGCGCCCGCTCCGCCCGTGGCCTCACCCCCGTGCCCGCAGCACCCCGCGCAACGCCGCGTAGTCGGCCAGCCCCGTCCGCGGCGTGATCTGATCCCGCCAGAGCGCATCGAAGGCCGCTTCGATCGCAGGCGGCAGGCGATACCGGTCGGGGTCGGCGCCCTCGGTGACCTTCGACGCGTCGCTGTCGAGCGGCAGGCCGGCGTCGCGGGCGGCCAGCCGGCGCAGGCCGCGCTCGTCGAACCGATCGGCGTGGGCCAGCATGAACGCGCGCGACGACTGGCGCACGACGACCTCGAGCAGCTCATCCGTCGGCTCGATCTGCATCAGCCGCGCGATCTGGCGCACCGTGCCGGGCAGATCGCGGACCATCTCCTCGTAGCAGAGCAGCAGCACCGATGGGTTGTCCCGTTGCGACCACCACGACACCATGTGCAGCCACCAGTCGTCCAGCGTGCCGGGGGCCGGCATGAACGCGCGGGCGAACGCGGCCAGGTCGATGACCCCGGGGTCGAAGAACCAGTCTTCCAGGAAGCGGTAATAGGAGACGATGACCGCCTTGGGATCGCGAAACGCGCAGATGTAACGCCCGCCCGCCGGCGCGTCCTCCCAGGTGGCATGTGTCATGTAGACCCGGGGCTCGAACGCATGGTCGGCGTTGAGGTCGAGTCCCATCGCCGACGCATAGTCGATGCACAGGGCACCACATAGCTGATCTCTTCGAATGCCATGTCACCGCCCGAGCGCAGACCATGGCAGATCTGTTGCAGCCAGGTGGTTCCGCTCTTGGCAAAGGGCGTGATGAAGACATCCGAGGGTCGGATTCGGCGGGTTGGTCGCGTTCGAGATGGCACAGCAGCTCTGCCGGGCGGGCGACGCGGTGGCGACGCTGGCGGTGCTGGACACGCTGCCGCCCTCCATGCCGTTGCCCCGGGCGTCCGAGGCCGAGCTGGTCGTGACCTTCGAGCGGCTCTTCGCCGAGGAGTACGGCGCGGAGGCCACGCTGACGGTGGAGGCGATGGCGCCGTTGTCGCCGGAGGCGCGGCTCGTGTCGCTGACCCGGGCGCTGGAGCGGATCGGCGCGCTGCCGATGGGCGCGGGCACCCGCCATGTGCGCACGATCTTCGAGGTGTTCCGCCTCAACACCCGGACGGTCTACCGGCCCCGAGACCCGGTGCGTCTGCCCCTCGACCTCCTCCTGGCCGCGGAGGCACCGGAGACCGAGCGCGCCGCCATGGTGGCTGGCTGGGCCGAGCTCGGGGCGGTGCGGGCGCAGGTCGTGCCGGGCAGTCATACGACGATGACCTATGCCCCGCATGTCAGCGCGCTGGCCGAGCGGCTGAAGGCTTGCCTGGGCGGGTGACGCGGGCTCGCTGATCGCCGCGAACGGATCCAGCGCACGTCGACGGCTGCACGGTCGCGCCGGTCGCGGTCGAGCGCCTCCGGTGCAACAGGCGGCCGACGTGCAGCATCTGCGGCAGGGGCGTCGGCATCCGCGCGAGCGCCGCCTCATCGACCCGGTCGCTCGGGCACGCAGACCGCGAGGGGGCGCGGCGCCGACGCGCGCGGCCGCGCCCTCGGTCGCTCGACTTGTTGGTGGTCAGGTCCTAAGCTGCTGCGGATACAGAAGGCTGGAGACGAGGGATGAAGAAGAAGGTACTCATCGCGCTCGGGGTCGTGCTCGGGCTCGTGGCGCTCGGGGTCGGCATCTTCATCGCCACCTTCGACCTCGACGAGATGATCAACCGCCAGAAGGCCGAGCAGCTCCCCGAGCTCGAGAAGGCGCTCGGGCGCAAGGTCGAGATCGGCGCGATCTCGACGACGATCCTGCCGGTGCTCGGCGCCGAGATCCGCGACGTGGTCATCGCCGGGCGCACGCCGGACGAGGCGCCGCTGATGCGGATCGCGCGGGTGCGCTTCGGGGTCGAGCTGTGGACGGCGCTGAAGTCGCTCGGCGACGAGATCCGGCTCCGCGAGCTGGTGGTCGAGGGGCTCGCGGTCGAGATCATCCGCGAGGCCGACGGAAAGCTGAGCTACGAGGACGTGCTCGCCCGGCTGAGCGAGGGGCCGCCGCCCGAGGAGGCGCCCAAGCCGCTCTCGCCCGAGGCGCAGCGCTTCATCCGCAACCTGGAGCTGTCGCGGATCGCCATCGAGGACGGTGAGATCAAGCTCGTCGACCGGGCGGCGGGCACGACCGCGAAGGTCGGCGACCTGCTCGTGGAGCTGACCGACGTGCGCCTCGACCAGCCGTTCGAGGTGCGCGTCGCCGCCGCGGTGCTCGCCGCCGAGCAGAACTTCGACCTGCGCGCCAAGGTGGGCCCGGTGCCGCTCGACGACCCGAAGGCGGCGCTGCCGGTCGAGTACGTCACCCTCGACGCCGACGGGGTCGACCTCGCGGCGCTCGCGGCCTACGTGCCGGGCGGGGCGCCGGTCGCGATCCAGGCGGCGCGGCTCTCGGCCGACTGGCGGATCGACGACCCGCTCGGGGCCAAGGGCGCGATGAAGTCGAGCGGCACGGTGACGCTCGCCGGGCTCGCGGTCGGGTCGCCGCCGGGCGAGGCCTTCGACCTCGTCGTCGAGCCGAACCTCACGTTCGCGCTCGCGAGCGGCACGGTCGACCTCACCGGGCTCTCGGTCGCGCTCGCCGAGATGAAGCTCACCGCCAACGGCAAGATCACCGAGGTGCTGAGCGGGCGGCCGGCGTTCCACGGGCTGACGCTCGCGAGCGACGGGCTGAACTTCGGGCGGTTGTTCGCGCTGCTGCCGCCGGCGAAGGCCGCGCTGCCGCCGGGCGCGGTGCTCGACGGGCCGTTCTCGATCGCGGCGAAGGCCGACGGCGACCCCGACCAGCAGCAGATCGCGTTCACCATCGACCTCGACCCGGCGACGGTGGTGGTCCCCGACGCGGTGAACAAGCCGGCGGGCACGGCGCTGCACGCGGCGCTCGACGCGCACCTGACCCGCAAGGACCTCGACCTGAAGCGCTTCGATCTGGCGTTCGGGCCGCTCGCGCTGCGGCTCGCGGGCACGGTGAAGGACTTCGACGACCCGACCTTCGACCTGCAAGGCGGGATCGCGCCGACCCCGATCGCGGGCGTGGTGCCGCTGCTGCCGGCGGTCGCGCAGGCGGTGCCGGCCGACGTGAAGGTCGGCGGCGACGTGGCGCTGGAGCTGGTCGCGAAGGGCACGAAGGCGAGCTTCGACGGCAAGGTCGATCTGCGGATCGCCGGCGCCGATCTGCGCACGCCGGCGGCGACGCTCGACGGCTCGGGGCGGGTGCAGGTGAGCGCGAAGGGGCAGCCGGGCGGCGCGATCGCGGTGACGGCGACGAGCGACCTCGACGGGCTCGCGATCGTGGCCGGCGACGCGTTCCGCAAGCCCGCGGGCACGCCGCTCGACATCGACGTGCAGGCCGCGCTCGGCGCGGGCGGCGGGCTCGACCTGTCGCGGGCGAAGCTGGTGCTCGGGCCGCTCGACCTCGACGCGCGGGGCTCGCGGGCGGCGTCGGGCGCGCTCGACATGCAGGTCGCCGTCGCGCCGTTCGCGGTCGGCGGGCTCGCCGCGATCCTGCCGGCGCTCGCCGACAACCCGTTCGCGGCGGCGCGGGTCGGGATGAAGGCCGCCGTCAAGGGCGACCCGGCGAAGCCGGCGACGGTCGAGGCGCGGCTCGACGACTTCTCGTTCGCGATGGGGCAGAGCAGCCTCGCGGGCAACGCCTCGGTGAAGAACCTCGACGCGCCGGTGATCCGCTTCGAGTTCACCTCGCCCTACCTCGACCTCGACGCGCTGCTGCCCGGCGGCGGCGAAGACGAGGCGCCGGCCGAGGGCGGCAAGGCCGAGGTGCCCGAGGTGGTCAAGACGCTCGACGCGGCGGGCAGCCTGCGGGTGGCGCGGGGGCGTATGGCCGACATCGAGTTCACGAACTTCATCGCGTCGCTGGTGCTGCGCGGCGGGGTGCTGCGCTTCGTGGATCTCGACTTCGACGCCTACGACGGCCACTTCACCGCGGCGCCGACCGCGGTCGACCTCACGAAGCCCGACCCGCAGTTCGACCTGGAGATGAAGCTCACCGACGTCGACGCCGACGCGGTGCTGACCGCCCAGGCCAACCTGCGCGGGGTGCTCTCGGGGCGCATGTCGACGACGATGGATCTCGCGGGGCGCGGGCTCGAGTGGCCGACGATCCGCGACAGCCTCACCGGCGACCTCGGGCTCGCGCTCGCGAACGGGCAGTTCGAGCGGCTCGAGCTCGGCAACGCGATCGTCGGCAAGGTCGGCGACAAGGTGCCGTTCCTCAAGGTCGATCGCCGGCTCAAGACCGGGCTCAAGGATCTGGCGGGGCAGTTCCGGGTCGCCGACGGGCGGATGACGCTCGTCAAGCCGATGGTGACCCGCACCGGCGAGGGGCCGCTCTCGCTCGAGGGCTCGATCGGGCTCGACAAGACCCTCGACCTGCGCGGCACGCTCCAGCTCCAGCCGGAGACGGTGCGGGCGTGGTCGGGCGGCAAGATCGCGATCGACAAGGCGATGCCGGTGGGGCTGCGGATCGGGGGCACGCTGAGCGACCCGGAGGTCTCGGGGATCGAGGCGACCGATCTGGTGACCGCGCTGGTGGCGGGCGCGGCGATGGCGGCGGGGCTCGGGGAGGTCGACGCGGCGCGCAAGCGGGCCGAAGAAGAGGCGCGGCGGGCGGCCGAGCGGGCGCGGGCCGAGGCCGAGCGGCTCAAGTCGCAGGCGGCGCGCGAGGCGGCGGCGGTGAAGCGGGCGGCCGAGGAGAAGAAGCGCGAGGCCGAGGCCAAGGCGCGCAAGGAGGCCGAGAAGGCCAAGGCCGCCGCGAAGAAGAAGGCCGAAGAAGAGGCGAAGAAGCGGCTCAAGGGCATCTTCTGATCGGGCATCGTTCGCGCGCGCCCCGGGCCGCGCCCCCCTCCCCGGCATTGACCCCGACGCGGGGCCGTGCTACCCGGTCCGCTCGCGCCGGCCGAGGCCGGCGTCGGCCCGTTGAACCCTGAGGAGGCGCAGACGTGAAGCGCGCGGTGACGATCCTGGCGCTCGCCCTGGCGGCGCAGCCGGCGATGGCCCAGCCCCGGAACGAAGGGGCCGAGGCGGCCGGAGGGGCCGAGGCGGCCGAGCAGCCGGCGCCCAAGCGGGCGGTGCCGAAGTCCAAGGCCAGCGCGGCCGACCAGCCGGCCGCGGCCGCCGACGAAGAGGCCGAAGAGGCCGAGCCCGACGCCGCCGAGCCCGCAGCCGCCGCGCCCGCCGCCGCGCCGACCGCCGATCGCCCCGTCGCCGATCGCCCCGTCGCCGATCGCCCCGTCGCCACGCCCGGCGCCTCCCCCGCGCCGCCCGCCGACGACGCCTTCAGCGACCTGCCCTCGTTCCAGGACCTCGACAGCGGCGCCGTCGTCGGCGACATGGGCCAGGACCTGCAAGCCAACTGGGACGCCGCCGCCGATCCGACCGCCAAGGTCGCCTTCCCCTGGGTCGAGCACCACGGCTACTTCCGCACCCGCGCCGACCTCTTCTACAACCTCGACCTCGACACCTACGACCGCGACACCGGGCAGCGCAGCTCGGGCATCCTGCCGCCGCTCACCGAGCTCGACCAGACCGGCGCGCAGCACCCCGAGACCCCCGAGGACGACACCTTCCGCCAGGGCGCCGAGTCGCTCGCCGGCGTCAACCTGCGCTTCCGCTACGCGCCGACGCTGCACATCTCGGAGTCGCTGCGGGTCCGCACCACGCTCGACATCCTCGACAACGTCGTCTTCGGCTCGACCCCCGACGGCGGCCCGCGCAGCTCGACCTTCTCGCGCCCCGACGTCGAGCTCGAGTTCTTCAGCCAGAGCCAGCGCTCGCCCTCGGCCGGCGTCGACTCCTGGCGCGACGCGATCCGCGTCAAGCACGTCTGGGGCGAGTGGAACGCCCCCCTCGGCCTCGTCGCCGCCGGCCGCATGCCCGCCCACTGGGGCCTCGGCATGTTGCAGAACGGCGGCGAGTGCCTCGACTGCGACTTCGGCGACTCGATCGACCGCGTCATGGGCATGACCCAGCTCTTCGGCACCTACATCGCCGCGAGCTGGGACTTCCCCGCCGAGGGCGCGATCGGCATGCCCGGCGTCGGCACCGTGCGCTCCGAGACCGGCGGGCAGCCCTACGACCTCGACCAGCGCGACGACGTCAACCAGTGGACGGTCTCGATCTTCAAGAAGCCGTACAGCCTCCAGGAGAAGGAGCAGCGCGCCCGCGAGCTCGCCGAGCTCGGCAGCCCGATCTTCGACTGGGGCGTGCACGGCATCATCCGCAACCAGTCGCTCGAGACGACCTACAGCGGCGGCCTGCCCGCCGAAGACGAAGGCGCCTTCCAGCTCCGCGAGATCGACGCCTTCACCGTCACCCCCGACCTCTGGCTCGACTTCCAGTACCGCCCGAGCGCCACCACCGGCGTGCGCATCCAGTTCGAAGGCGCGGTCGTCTTCGGCGACATCCAGGAGGTCCCGCAGCAGTTCTCGCAGCCGAGCGAGCGCTGCGCCGATCCGAGCGAGACCGACCCGACCGACTGCCAGAGCCGGCTGTTGACGCCGCGCACCCGCGACATCCTCCAGTATGGCTACGCGCTCGAGATCGACGCCCGCTATGCCTCGCTCAACTACGGCCTCCACCAGGGCCTCGCGAGCGGCGACGACCAGGAGGGCTTCGGCTACCTCGACCGCACCCGCCTCGACGAGACCGACCTCGAGACCTACGACGACACGCTGAGCCTCTTCCGCTTCGACCGCGACTACCACGTCGACCTGATCCTCTTCCGCGAGATCCTCGGCGGGGTCAGCAACGCGGCGTACTTCAAGCCCTACATCGGCTACGACCTCGTCGACGAGACCGACGAGGCGTGGGGCTTCCAGCTCTCGGCGATGTACGCGTTTGCGCTCGACGCCGGCGCGACGACCGGCAACGACGCGGGGCTCGGGCTCGAGTTCGACCTCGAGGTCTACATCCACGAGTTCGACCGCTTCCGCTGGTCGCTCGCCTACGGGATGCTCTACCCGTTCTCGGGCATGGACGTGCGCGTCGACACCCCCGGCGTGACCGGCGAGCGCACCACCCGCGTGCTCGACGCCGGCGTCGCGCACACGCTCCAGATGTTCCTCGGCATGGAGTTCTGACAGCTGTGAGCGAGCCCGATGATCCCCAAAGCACGCAGGACACGGGGCCGATGGCAAGGCGTCGACCCGCAGGCGATGCCGGGTATCGGCGAGGGTCGACAACACCGCCAGCGGCCCCGTGGACAAGTGCGACGGGAGCAGCGGGCTCGATCACTGCTGTAAACGTGTCCCGCGACCGCTCGGACGATGCCCCGGCCGCGCAGCAGACCTGGGGCGGCCGCTTCAGCGAGCCCACCGACGCCTTCGTCGCCCGCCTCAACGCCTCGGTCGGCTTCGACCGCCGCCTCTACCGTGAAGACATCGACGGATCGCGCGCGCACGCCGCGATGCTCGCCGCGCAGGGCATCATCAGCGCCGACGACGCGACCGCCATCCGCGACGGGCTCGACGCCGTCCGCGCCGAGATCGAGGGCGGCGCCTTCACCTGGAGCGAGGCGCTCGAAGACGTTCACATGAACGTCGAGCACCACCTCACCGCCCGCATCGGCGCCGCCGGCGGCCGGCTGCACACCGCGCGCAGCCGCAACGACCAGGTCGCGACCGACCTGCGGCTGTGGGTGCTGCGCCGCATCGACCACGACCTCGTGCCCCGCGTCGACCGGCTGCAAGCCGCGCTCGTCGCCCTCGCCGAGCGCGACGGCGACGCGATCCTGCCCGGCTACACCCACCTCCAGCGCGCGCAGCCGGTGCTCTTCGCCCACCACCTGCTCGCCTACGTCGAGATGCTCGAACGCGACCGCGGCCGCCTCGTCGACTGCCGCGCCCGCGCCGCCGAGAGCCCGCTCGGCAGCGCCGCGCTCGCCGGGACCCCGTTCCCGCTCGACCGCGAGATGACCGCCCGCGCGCTCGGCTTCGCCCGCCCGACGGCCAACAGCCTCGACGCCGTCGGCGACCGCGACTTCGCCGTCGAGCTCTGCGCCGCCGCCGCGCTCTGCATGACCCACCTCAGCCGCCTCGCCGAGGAGCTCGTGATCTGGTCGAGCCAGGAGTTCGCGTTCGTCGAGCTCGGCGACGCCTTCGCGACCGGGTCGAGCATCATGCCGCAGAAGAAGAACCCGGACATCCCCGAGCTCGTGCGCGGCAAGACCGGGCGGGTCTACGGCGACCTCGTCGCGCTGTTGACGGTGCTCAAGGGGCTCCCGCTCGCCTACAACAAGGACCTGCAGGAAGACAAGGAGGCGCTCTTCGACGCGGTCGACACCACCATCGACTGCCTCGAAGCGACGACCCGCCTGCTGCCCGCGCTCCGCGTGCGCCGCGACCGGATGCGCGCCGCCTGCGACGAGGGCTTCGTCACCGCGACCGACGTCGCCGACTACCTCGCCGCGCGCGGGGTGCCGTTCCGCGAGGCGCACCACGTCGTCGGCCGGCTCGTCGCGTGGTGCATCGTCGAGCGGCGCACGCTGCCCTCGCTCTCGCTCGACGAGTTCCGCCGGTTCAGCGACGCCTTCGCCGACGACATCCGCGCCGCGGTGACCGTCGAGGCGAGCGTCGCGGCGCGCACGAGCCAGGGCGGCACCGCGCCGGTCCGCGTCGCCGAGGCGCTCGCCGCCGCCCGCGCCCGGGTCGACGGGCGCCGCGCGGGCTGACCGCGATGATCGAGCCCGCTGGTCCCGTCGCGCTTCACGCCCACGCACCACCATCGCGGCCGCCGCCCGCGCTGCCTCCCCGTTCCCTGCCCGCCCCGATCACCCGCGCCCACGGCGCCGGCCGCGCGCTCACGCTCGACCGCGCTCCTCGCCGGCTGCGGCGCCGCCGGCGAGCCCCGGCCGCCCGGCCTGGTGCCACCCGGTCCGCCCGCGCCCCGCGCCGCGATCTCGACCCCCGACGCGATCGTGCTCCCCGTCGACCCACCGGCCGCCGACCTCGACGGGCAGCCGTTCGACGACCCGGTCACCCTGCACGCCCACCCCGCCGCCGACTGCCAGGGCGCGCCGATCGCGCGCGGCGCCGACGGGGAGCTGCGGCTGCCGCCGTTCGCCGCGCCGACCGCGATCCGGGTCGTCGCGCTGCGCGCCGGTCACGCCGGGACGCCCTCGGCGCCGGTGACGGTGCAGTGGGTCGCGCCGCCGCCGCCGCCCGAGGCGCCGCTGGTCTTCGTCGACGCGGCGGGCGCGGTGCAGCTCTCGTGGCTGCCGCCGCCGCCGCCGGTCGAGGCGGTGTTGATCGCGCGCGACGGCGCGGTGGTGGCGGTGGCGCCGGCCGACGCGGCGCTGTGGACCGACGCGGCGCCGGCGGGGCGGCATGCCTACACGCTGATCGGTGAGGGGCCGGGGTTTCGCACCGGCTCATCGGAGGCGGCGGTGGTCGAGGTGCCTTGATGCCATCGATGGCATGCGGGTGATGGCACCGATGCCATGGGTGGCATCGATCAGCGAGGGGCAGCAGGGCGGCGGGGCGGTCGGGTGGCGCCGCGGCGCAGCCAGAGCTCGTGCGGGCGGGTGAGGAAGCCGGTGCGGGTCATGAGCGCGTCGCCGTCGTAGGCGAAGCGCTCGGCGAGCACGTAGGCGCGGCCGAGGCCGGGCACGCGGTTGTGCGCGTCGACGACGACCGCGGCCCACTCGCCCTTCGCGAGCCGGGGGCCGAGATCGGCGACGCCGCCGAGGAAGGCGACGTCCTGGATCCCCATCTGGTGCACGTGCACCCGGCCGTCGCGCTGCCAGGACCAGAGCGGGTGCGCGGGGAAGAAGATCGGGCCGTCGATCTCGGCGAGGCGCGCTTCGAGGCGGGCGAGCGCGGCGCGGTCGGCGGCGTCGGGGAGCTGGGCGGGCACGTCGTAGACCCAGGCGCCGAGCTGCACGAGCACCGCGAGGGGCACGAGCGCGCTCCACCTCGGGGTGCGCTCGGCGGTCGCTTCGGTGAGGTCGCGCACGGCGAGCGCGATGAGGATCGAGGCGAAGAGCGCGATCGGCATGAGGCTGTTGCTGTAGGCCCACTGCGTCGAGTGGTTGAGCCCGCTCGATCCGGCGCCGGCGACGAACATGAGCAGCCAGAAGCCATGCGCGGGCGGGCGCCAGCCGCGGGCGGGGTTCTGCCAGCGGTAGAGCGCGAGCAGCAGCGCGATGAGCGCGGGCGGCACGAAGAAGGCCCAGCGGGGGCTCAGGTACCACAGCTCGCGGTAGTACATGTGGGGGAAGTCGGCGAAGCCGGTGGTGCGGAAGATGAAGGCGTAGGTCCAGTGCGCGGCGAGGAGGACGCTGAGGATGGCGACGGGGACCTTGTAGCCGAACCAGAGCAGGGGCAGGAGCAGGAGGAGCGGGGCGACGAAGAGCACGTCGCGCCAGTACTCGAGGAGGATGTTCTTCCAGTAGAAGAGGTGCCCCTGGTGGCCCTCGAAGATGTAGGTCCACATCCAGCCGTCGGTGAGCCAGGTGCCGAGCGCGACGCCGGCCCCGGCGAGCGCGGCGGCGGTGAGGCCGAAGGCGAGCGCGTGGCGCCACGCGCGCCAGAGCAGGTAGAGGCCGACGGCGGGCACGAAGACGCTGGTGGTCTGCTTGGTGAGGAACGCGAGCGCAAAGAGCGCGCCGGCCGCGGCGGCGCCGGGCAGGCTGCGGCGGTAGTAGGCGACCGCGGTGGCGGCGGCGACGAGCGCGATGAAGAGGGCGTCGGGGCGGGCGAGGTCATAAAACGCGCCGGTGGTGCGGAAGAGCGCGGCGTAGAGCCCGGCGGCGAGCGCCCCGTGGCGCCAGCTCGCCTCGCGGCGGCCGATGAAGAAGAGGATCGCGAGGGTGGCGAGCGTGGCGGCGATGGAGACGGCGCGGCCGAGGCCGAGGGTGAGGCCGAAGAGCTGCGCGAGCCCGGCGAGCAGGAGCGGGTAGCCGGGGGTGTAGAAGAAGGGCACGAAGTCGGCGCTCGGGGGGGCGTAGATCGGCTGGCCGTCGAGGAGGCGGGCGGCGTGGCTGACCATGCCGCCTTCCATCCACTCGATTTCGAAGGGGTAGGGCGCCCGCCAGAGCGCGATCACGAGGAAGGTGATGGCGTAGAGCGCGCCGATGACGACGGCGGCGTCGAGGAGGTGGCGGGCGGCGCGCGTCACGGTGACTCCGAGGTCGGGCGAGATGGGGCGCGAGCGACGCGGCAGTATAGAGGCAGGGCCGGTTGAACCCTATACTCTCGTTCCCATGTCTGCCCTCCCTCGCGCTCTGTTCGGTGGTCTGCTGCTCGCGGCGATGCTGCTCGGCGGCGTCGAGGCGTTGCATCTGGCGGTGGCCGATGTCGACCTCGACGGCGCGGAGCGGGCGCTGGCGGCGGCGTACGTGGCGGCGCCGTTCACGGTGCTCGGGCTGGTGGTCGCGGTCACGGCCGCGGGGCTCGCGGGGCTGTGGCAGCGGGCGCGGCGGCTGGGGGGGCGCGAGGAGCGGGGGAACCGGAGCGCGGACGCGGGCGCGGCGCTGCTGGCGGTGGTGGGCTTCGTGGGGGCGATGTACGCGGTGGCGCGGCTGTGGCTGGCGCAGAGCCACGATCGGGCGCTGGGGGCGATGGCGCTGGCGGTGTCGACGCCGGCGCTGTTGACGGGGGCGCTGTATTTCTGGGCGGCGACGCGGCGGCAGCTCGCGCGGCTCGACGAGCGGCTGGGGCCGCGGACGAGCCAGGGGCTGACGCAGGTGATGGCGCTGGCGGGGGCGGTGCTGATCGGGCTGACGATCGGGCGCAACGAGGATCTGCGGGAGCGGCTGGGGGGGTGGACGGCGGCGTTCCTGCTGGCGTATCCGGCGCTGACGGCGGGCTTTGCGGTGCTGTTGGGGCGGGTGGCGCTGAACCGGCCGGCGGTGCGGCGGGCGGTGGTGGTGGTGGGCGTGCTGAGCGCGCTGGGCACGGCGGAGCTGGTGCTGCACCTCGACGCGCGGCCGGCGGTGAAGCGGGCGCTGCTGCACGAGACGTGGGTCTTCGCGGGGGCGGTGGTGCTGTTGCAGCCGCTGTTCGACGCAGACGGTGATGGCTACGCGGGGTTGCTCGGCGGGGGGGACTGCGACGACGCGAACCCGGAGGTGAACCCGGGGGCGCGGGAGGTGGCGCGCAACAGCGTCGACGACGACTGCTTCGGGGGCGACAGCCCGGGGGCGCCGGGCGCGGCGGGCGAGGGCGCGGCGGGCGAGGGCGCGGCGGCGGGGGCCGCAGCGGGCGACGACGCGGCGGGTGACGACGCGGCGGGGAGGGATGACGCCGTCGAGGCGGGCGAGGCGCCGGTCTTCGTGGAGCGGCCCAACGTCGTGCTGATCACGGTCGACACGCTGCGGGCCGATCACCTCGGCTTCATGGGCTACCCGCGGCCGACGAGCCCGGCGCTCGACGCGCTCGCGGCGCGGGGGCTGGTCTTTCGCTGGGTGTTCGCGCAGGGGCCGCAGACGAAGGCGTCGGTGCCGTCGATGTTCATCGGGCGCTACTTCTCGGAGATCGAGCGCAGCCCCGATCTGTGGGCGCAGATCCACCCGGAGAACGTGACCCTCGCCGAGCGGTTGCAGGCGCTCGGCTATCACACCGCGGGGATCCCGTCTCATCGCTTCTTCCTGCCGGGGTACGGGCTCGATCAGGGCTTCGCGGAGTGGGATCTGTCGATCGTGCGGCAGTTCCAGCGGCGGATGCCGTCGGTGGTGACGGGGCATCTGGTGAGTGATCGGGCGGTGGCATGGCTGGCGGCGCGGGATCCGGCGGCGGGGCCGTTCTTCTTGTGGCTGCACTACTTCGATCCGCACCACTTCTATCAGGACCATGATGGGATCGACTTCGGCGGAGAGGAGATCGATCGCTACGACGAGGAGATCCGCTACACCGACGAGCAGATCGGGCGGCTGCTCGACGCGCTGAAGTCGGGGCCGCACGGGGCGCGGACGTATGTGATCGTGCACAGCGATCACGGGGAGGGCTTCTTCGAGCATGGCTATCGCTACCATGGGCAGCACCTCTTCAACGATCAGGTGCGGGTGCCGCTGGTGATCGCGGGGCCGGGGGTGGCGCCGGGCTCGGTGGAGGCGCCGGTGGCGTTGCTGGACGTGGCGCCGACGGTGCTGGAGCTGGCGGGCGCGGCGGCGGCGCCGGAGCTGCGGGGGCGGTCGCTGCTGGCGTTCGCGCGGGGGGAGCCGCCGACGTCGGCGCCGGTGTTCGTGGAGATGGTGAAGGACGCGACGCATAGCGATCGGCGTGCCATCATCGACTGGCCGTGGAAGCTGCAGTACGGGATCACCTTCGATGAGTACACGCTCTTCGATCTGGCGTCCGATCCCGATGAACAGACCGATCTGAGCGCCTCCCATCCCGGCGAATTGTCGAGGCTGCGCGCGCGTTTGCGGCAATGGATGAGCGAGGAGGTCGAGCCGGTGCGGCCGCGGCGGTGATCGATATCTCTTGCGATCGGCGGCGTAAGGGTTTTGACTCGATCGCGGTCAAGACCGGCCACGACATGGGAGACATCATGCGATACATCGCTCGAAAGGTCCTTTGGCTGTCGGCGCTGGGCGCGCCGGCGTGGGCTCGGGCCGCCGATGGGGAGGGCATCATGGCAGGCTTCACGGGGACGCTGGCGGCGTGGGGGATCCTGAACCTGCTGGCGGGGCTGGCGGTGTTGTTCGGTGGCTGGTTGCTGGCGAGCCTCGCGGCGAAGGGCGTGGAGCGGCTGCTGAAGCGGACGACGGTGGATGATCGGATCGCGAAGGCGGTGGGGCTGGATCTGCTGCTCGAAGGGCGCGATCCGCGGAAGGCGGGGCGGGCGCTGGAGCAGACGATCGGGCGGGTGGTGTTCTGGGGCTTGATGCTGGTGGTGGTGGTCGCCGCGCTGGACGCGGCGGGGCTCGATGAGGCGGCGGGGCCGTTTCGGGGCTTCCTCGACACGGTGACCGAGGCGCTGCCGCGGGCGGGCTACGCGGCGTTGTTGCTGCTGGTGGCGTACTTCGCGGGCACGGTGATCCGCAAGCTGGTGACGGGGCTGTTGGTGCGGCTGGGGGTCGATCGGCGGCTGGCGGTGGAGGGCGCGGCGGCGCCGGAGGCGGCGGTGACGCGGCCGTTCAGCGAGACGGCGGGCACGGTGGCGTTCTGGCTGGTGATGCTGGTGGGGCTGGCGGGCGCGTTCAATGCGTTGCAGCTCGAGGCGATCTCGCAGCCGCTCGAAGGGGTGCTGGCGCAGATCCTGGCGCTGTTGCCGAAGCTGGCGGCGGCGGCGGTGATCGTCGTCGCGGGCTGGGTGCTCGCGCGGATCGCGCGCACGGTGCTGTCGAACCTGCTGGCGTCGGTGGGCTTCGATCGCCTGCCGGGCAAGGTGGGGCTCGGCGCGTTCTTCGCGGCGCGGCCGGCGAGTGATGTGGTGGGGCTGGCGGCGATGGTGATCATCCTGCTGCACGCGGGGATCGCGGCGCTCAACCAGCTCGGGCTGGAGTCGTTGAGCCTGCCGATCGGGCTGACGATCGCGCAGTTCTGGGCGATGCTGCCGTCGCTGGCGTTGGCGCTGTTGTTCGTGGCGGCGGGCGTGGTGGTGGGGCGGCTGGCGGGGCGGCTGGTGGAGCGGCTGCTGCAGAGCTTCGGGTTCGATGGCTGGCTGGCGCGGCTGGGGTTGGATCTGGGGCGGTGGCAGGCGAAGGAGATGGAGGCGGCGGCGGCGGTCGAAGGCGATGTGGCGGTGCCGAGCGAGGGGGAGGCGGTGGCGCTGGCGTGGCGGGTGCGGTCGCCGAGCGGTCTGGTGGGGGCGCTGGTTCAGCTCGCGGTGGTGCTGGTCGCGGTGGAGCAGGCGTTGTTGACCTTGGGGCTGGTGGGGTGGGCGGCGATGGTCGCGGCGGTGCTCGGGTATGTGTACCTGCGCGGGGTGGTGGCGCTGGTGATCGTGGGCGCGGGCTTCGCGCTGGGGAACGTCGTGCGGGCGCTGGTGGTGCGTGGGGCCGCGGGGGACGCGGGGCGGGTGTGGATGGGGAACGTGGCGCGGGTGGGGGTGCTGGTGTTCGCGTTCGCGATGGCGTTGACGCAGCTGCAGGTGGCGCCGGCGTTCGTGCTGTTGAGCTTCGGGCTGCTCTTCGGGGCGGTGTGTCTGGCGGTCGCGCTGGCGTTTGGCCTGGGGGGGCGGGACGTCGCGGGCGAGGTGGTGCGCAAGCGGTACGAGAAGCAGGAGTGATCTGAGCCTGCGGGCGCCGGGCAGAGGCATGAGATCGAAGGCATCGGGCGGCATCACATCAGGGCGCGCGGGCGCGTCGTCGACGCCAGGGGTGCGATGAGCGGCTGAGCGAGCCATCCGGCGGCGCTCGTCGTCGGGCCGATCGGATCGAGATCCAGCGGTGAGGATCGCGCGCCGTGACCGCGGCCGCCGCCGAGCGCGGTGGCCGGGCCGACCTATCGGCGATCCCTATCGCCGGCATCACCCCCCTCGATAAAGCGAATCGCTACCCTCATCCCGTCTTCGGCCCCGCTGGCCCTTCCATCTCGACAGGAGCTCCCGATGAGTCACGCACCGTGGCGTCTCGCCGCCGCCGCTGCGCTCGCGCTCGGCCTCTCGACCGCGCACGCCCAGACCGGCGTCTCCGACGACCGCGTCAGCCTGCCCGCCGGCCCCGGCTCGCTGGAGGGCGTCGGGGAGAACGTCTCGCTCAACCCCAACATGGGCGTGATGAGCTACGGGGTGCCGATCGAGGTGCCGCGCGGCTTCGAAGGGCTCACCCCCGCGCTGCGGCTCGCCTACAGCTCGGGCGCGGGCAGCTCGACCGTCGGCGTCGGCTGGTCGCTGACCACGCCGCACATCGAGCGCGGCACGGTCTTCGGGCTGCCCCGCTACGGCCGCGGCGACCTGTTCACCGTCGACGGCGGCGACGAGCTCGTCGAGCTGCCCGGCGCGCCGGTGCCCACCTACCGCGCGCGCTACGAGGGCGGCTTCGTGCGCTACACCTGGCTCGACGCCGGCGATGGCCGCGAGGGGTATTGGCGCGCCGAATACCCCGACGGCCGCGTCGCGACCTTCGGCGCCCGCGCCGATGGCACGCTCGTGCCCGCCGCCCGCGTCTCGGGGCCCGATGGCACGTTCCGCTACATGATGGTCGAGGTGGTCGACGTCTACGGCCACCGCATGGCCTACGCCTACGAGAAGTCGGGCGCCGTCTCGCTCGTGCGGCAGATCGAGTACGTCTTCGACGACCGCGGCGCGGCGCGCTACGCGGTGAGCTTCGGCTACGAGCCCCGCGCCGACGAGACCGGCGGCGAGGCGCTCTCCGACGCCAAGGCCGGCTTCGACGAGCGGCTGACGGTGCGGCTCGCGGAGATCGATGTCTTCTCCGGCGACGACCGGATCCGCCGCTACCAGCTCGCCTATGAGCGCTACGTCGACTCGGGCGGCTTCACCCGGCTGCGCGAGGTCGCGATGCGCGGCGCGCAGGGCGGCCTCTACCCCGCCGTGCAGCGCTTCGGCTACTCGCGCAGCCTCGAAGGCGTCTGCGACGACCCGGCCGGCTGCGAGCGGCCGTTCGTCATCGACATGGGCAACATCGGCGTCAACATCGGCGTCGGCCGCGCCACGCTCGTCGACATCAACGGCGACGCGCTCCCCGACCTCGTCGACACCACCGACGACGGCCCCCACCGCTTCATCCTCAACACCCTCGCCCCCGACGGCCGCCCCCGCTTCGCGGCGCAGGCCGTCCAGAGCGCGATCGGCGTCGGCAGCGGCTTCCGCCTCGGCACGCCCTCGGTGCAGGTCCTCGACGTCGACGGCGACGGCTTCGCCGATCTGCTCGACGCCCGCAACGGCCGCGCGCTGATGAACCTCGGCGGCGGCGACTGGGCCGCGCTCGCCCCGCTCGCCGAGACCGATTCGGTCGGCGACGCGCTCGCCGCCGACTTCGAAGAGGGCGCGCTGCGCACGCTGCGCTTCATCGACCTCGACAACGACAAGCGCATCGACCTGATGCGCAGCACCCGCGAGACGACGAGCGTCTGGCGCAACCTCGGCGCCGACGGCTTCGTCGAGGACGAAGACATCGACCTGCTCGGCTACGACCTCCTCGTCGACGACGTCGAGCTCGCCGACATGAACGGCGACGGGCTCCTCGACGCGGTGCGGCTCGGCGTCGGCGGGCTGCGCTACAAGCTCAACCTCGGCCACGGCCGCTGGGGCGCCGAGGTCGACGTGCAGCGGCTCCCGATCGACGAGAGCGAGCTCGATCTGGCGACCCTCGACGACATCAACGGCGACGGCCTCGCCGACGTGGTCATCGTCGCCGGCCGCGGCGTGCGCTTCGCGCTCAACCGCAACGGCGAGGACTTCGCCGCGCCGGTGCTGCTCAGCGACGCCGACGTCGACGGCGAGCTGCCGCTGCGCGACGCGACCGTCACCGTGCTCATGGCCGACGTCAACGGCAACGGCTCCACCGACGTCGTCTGGCTCGACGCGCAGGGCGAGGTCACCGCGCTCGAGCTCTTCCCCGTGCGCCCCAACCAGCTCGCCCGCGTCGAGAACAGCCTCGGCCAGCTCACCGAGATCACCTACACCACGGCGGTGCAGCAGCTCGCCGAGGACGGCGCCGCGCCGACCCACCCGCTGCCGCACCCGATGCTCGTCGTCGATCGCATCGACCGCACCGACCTGCTCAGCGGCGTGCGCGAGACCACCCGCTACCGCTACCGCGACGGCTACTACGACGGCGTCGAGAAGCGCTTCCGCGGCTTCGGCCACGTCGAGATCCACAGCGAGGGCGACGCCACGCAAGAGGGCGGGCTCCAGATCGCGCGCTACGACGTCGGCGCCGTCGACCCCTACCGCCACGGGCTGTTGATCGAAGAGCAGACCCAGAGCGACGGCCGCCCGCTCGGCGAGGTGCGCACCACCTTCGAAGACTGCCCGCTCGCCGAGGTCCCCGCGACCACGCCCGCGATCCGCTTCATCTGCCCGACCGCGACCGAGACCCGCGTCATCGAAGGCGCCGCCGCCGCCGAGCACCTGCTGCTGCGCGAAGAGACCACCTACGACGGCTACGGCAACGTCACCCTCGCCGCCCGCCTCGGCGTCGTCGAGACCGGCGCCGGCGCCTGCGCGCCCTGCGGCGACCGCGGCCCCGACGACTTCGGCGCCGCCTGCGGATCGCAGTGCCGCGGCGACGAGGTCTACATCGAGACCGACTACATCACCCCCGGCGCCGACACCGACGGCCGCTGGATCCTCGGCGCGCCCTACCGCGTCGCGACCTACGCCGACCCCGAGAGCCCGCTGCGCACCGAGTCGCTCACCTACTACGACGGCCCCGCCTTCGAAGGCCTCCCCCTCGGCGCGCTCACCCGCGGCAGCGTCACCCGCACCACCGAGAAGGTCGACGCCGCCGGCGACGCGGTCATCGCGACCGGCCGCTACCGCCGCGACGCGCACGGCAACGTCATCGAGACCCTCGACCCGCTCGGCGAGCCCGGCGGCGACACCCACCGCTCGATCTACACCCTCGACGACACCGGCCTCCGCGTCGTCGCCGCCGACCTGCTGCTCACCGACGAGGCCGGCGCGCCCTACCGCCTCCGCCGCGAGCTGCGCTACGAGCCGCTCTTCGACCAGGTCATCGAAGGCACCGCCTGGATGCGGGTCGACGCCGCCGGGAGCGTGCGCTCGGCGCGCCGCAGCACGCTCTACGCCTACGACGAGTTCGGCCGCATGGTCGCGACCGCGCGCCCGGGCGACAGCCTCGACGCGCCGAGCGCGGTCTACGACTACGCGCTCGGCAGCCCGCTCTCCCGCATCGTCTCGCGGCTCCGCTCCGCGCCCGGCGGCGCGCTCGACATCCAGAACGTCGACTGCCTCGACGGCCGCGGCCGCACCTTCCAGACCCGCACCCGCGTCGACGCCGACACCTGGCAGGTCTCGGGCTTCAGCCTCTTCAACGTCGCCGGCCAGCCCTGGCGGATCCACCAGCCCTACCTCGGCGCCACCGGCGAGTGCGACCTCGCGCCGCCCGCCGAGAGCCGCTTCGTCGAGCTCTTCCGCGACGCCACCGGCCGCGCGCTGCGCTCGACCCTGCCCGACGCCGAGCTCTTCGGCGCCGCCTCGACCGCCGAGACCCGCTACGGCCCGCTGACCATCACCACCGCCGACGAAGAAGACACCGACCCCCAGAGCCCGCATGCCGACACCCCCACCACCCGCCGCATGGACGGCCTCGGCCGCCTCGTCGCCGTCGAGCGCCGCCTCGCCGACGGCAGCGTCGCCCTCACCCGCACCGTCTACGACGGCCTCAGCCGCGTCCGCGCCGCCATCGACGCCGAGGGCAACACCAAACACCAGCGCTACGACCTGCTCGGCCGCGTCGTGCAGATCGACGACCCCAACAAGGGCGGCGCGACCCGCATGGCCTACGACGACGCCGGCAACCTCATCCGCCTCGAAGACCCCCGCGGCGTCGTGCTGCTCTCGCGCTTCGACGGCCGCAACCGCCTCGTCGAGCAGTGGGACGAGGCCGACCGCGACGCCACCCTCCAGCGCGTCGTGTGGGACCACGACCCGAGCTGCGACGACGCGGTGTGCAGCAACACCGCCGGCCGCGCGGTGCGCGCCGAGTTCCCCGGCCTCGCCGGCATCAACAGCGAGCGCCTCGGCTACGACCTCCGCGGCCGCCAGACCCGCACCGAGCGGCGCATCGAGGGCGTGCCCTTCACCTTCGAACTGACCTACGACAACGCCGACCGCCTCGTCGAAGCCACCTTCCCCGGCGGCCGCACCCTCGCCTATCACTACGACGCCGCCTCGCGCCTCGTCGCCATCGACGGCCTCGTCACCGCGATCGAGTACGACGACCGCGGCCAGCACCGCGCGACCACCACCGCCGACGGCACCCGCACCGAGCAGCGCTTCGACGCCGTGCTGCGCCTCGCCCACCGCGCGATCACCGACGCCGCCGGCGAGACCCTGCAAGCGCTCGCCTACACCCGCGACCGCGCCGGCAACCTCCTCGAGATCGAAGACACCGCCACCACCCCGGGCCCCGACCTCGGCGCCCGCTATGCCTACGACGCCTGGTATCGCACCCTCACCGCCGCCGTCGGCGACGAAGAGATCACCTCGCGCTTCGACCTGATCGGCAACGTCGTCACCCGCGCGTCATCGCGCGATGACACCCGCCTGCGCGTCGGCAGCTATGCCTACGACGGCTTCGGCCCCAACGCCCTCACCCGCGCCGGCGGCCTCGCGCTGAGCTACGACGCCGCCGGCGACGCCGTGCAGCGCGGCGCGCAGACCTTCGAATGGGACGCCCGCGGCCGCCTGCAGACCGTGCGCGACGCCGACGATGCCATCCTCGCCCGCTATGCCTACGACCTCGGCCACCGCCGCGCCGCCAAGGTCGAGGGCGACAGCACCACCCTCTACGCCGGCCCCGCCTTCGAACTGCGCGATGGCATCTCGACGCTCTATGTCAAGCTCGGCCAGAACCGCCTCGCCCGCGTCGAAGACACCGCGCTCGCCACCGTCGCGCTCACCGATCTCGCCCCGCAAGGCGACACCGACGGCCGCATCGACGCCGCCGACGCCTGGATCGCGCTCGCCGCCGCCGAAGGTGTCATCGACGCCCCCGAAGCCGATCCCTCGCCCGCCGGCGCGCTCCTCAACTCGGCCGTGCGCCGCATGTTCCTCGACCGCGGCCCCGCGGTGACCTACCTGCACCACGACCACCAAGGCTCCATCGTGATGGCCACCGACGGTGACACCGGCGAAGTCATCGGCAAGCGCGCCTTCCTCCCCACCGGCGTCGAGCGCGACGATGGCTTCGGCGACGTCGACGTCTATGGCTTCACCGGCCAGGAGCACGACGCCGTCACCGGCCTCGTCAACTTCGAGCACCGCCTGCTCGACCCCACCACCGGCCGCTGGATGAGCCCCGACCCGCGCTTCGCCGTCTCGGTCGCCGGCGACCAGGCCAACCCCGCCGAGTCGCTCAACGTCTACGGCTACGTCGGCGACAACTACGCCAACGTCATCGACCCCGACGGCCTCGAAGGCGGCGAGACCAAGAAGGGCGGCGGCGCCACCCCCGACCAGGGCAACAAGCAGCCCCGGGCCAAGGCCAACAAGGCCGCCCAGACGCTGCGCAAGGCCTGCAACGCCTGCCGCAGCTCGGTCAAGAACCTCGGCAAGGCCGTCGACTGGAACGTGCGCCGCATGGCCGGCGACACCACCACGATGTCGACGCCCGAGCTCCAGAAGAAGGTCGAGTTCGCCAACAAGCGCGTCGCCACCCTGACCAACCCCACCTTCGTCAAGCGCGTCAAGCAGAGCCTCGCCGTCGCCAAGGCCGCCAAGGGCGCCGCCGAGACCGCGCTCGGCGTCGTCGAGGTCGCCGGCGGCGACGTGGTCGGCGTGCTCGACGTCGTCGGCGGGCTCGGCGAGGTCGCCGAGGCGCTCCAGGACCTCTACACGGTCAGCAATCTCGACCCCAAGAACCCCGCCGACGCCGCGAAGCTCCTCGAAGACCTGCCGAACGTGCTCGAGATGGCCGTCAAGCACTACGAGGGCAAGGTCGCCAAATACAACAACGCCCTCCGCGCCCGCACCGAGACGCAGCTCCTCTCGACCGGCCTCATCCCCGAGCCCACGAGCAGCGCGCAAGGTGAGTAGCCCGGCCGCCCCGCAAGCCCGACTCGACACCCAGGACGCCGGTCACCCGCCGGCCTCGGAGCCACCGATGAACCGCCCGACCGCCTTCGCCGCCCTCGCCCGCCTCGCCGCCCTCGTCGCCGCGCTCGGCCTCGCCACCGCCTGCGACGACAGCGGCGGCGACCCGCAGCCGCCCGCCGCCGACGCCGGCGCGCCCGACACGCCGATCCCCGACGTCACGCTCGGCGTGCCCGCCGAAGCCCGCGCCTGCGAGGTCATGTTCCAAGACCCCGACCGCCGCATCGCCGACGTCGCGTTCGGCGCCGCCGTCGAGGGCCGCACGCTGCGCCGCGGCGAGCGCCTCGCCGTCGCCTTCGCCCACCGCGCGGACGCCCCCTTCGCCGCCGACGCGCTCGCGCTCGCCACCGGCGGCGCCGAGGTGCAGATCGAGAGCACCGCCTGCTTCGACCGCGCCGGCCGCGCCATCGCCGGCGCCGCGCTCACGCTCGCCGCCCGCTGATCCGACCGCTTCACCCCCATCACCCGCCGCCGCGCGGCGACTGACGAGGACCCATGAACCGCCTGCTCCCCTGGCTCCCGCTCGCGCTCACCCTCGCCCTCGCCGGCTGCGGCGACGGCGGCGACGACCGACCACCCGACCCCGACGCGGCGGTCTGCGACCCCGGCGCGCTCGGGTGCGACTGCCTCGCCGGCGCCTGCGACGGCGCGCTCGTCTGCCTCGATGGCACCTGCCAGCCCGACCCCTGCCCGGCCGGCGCCGATGGCTGCGCCTGCCTCGCCGATGACACCTGCGACGGCGACCTCGCGTGCGCCGATGGCACCTGCCAGCCGCCCCCGCCCTGCCCCGAAGGCGACCTCGGCTGCGCCTGCGCCGCCGGTGAGTGCAACACCGAAGACGGCTTCTGCGACCCCGCCACCGACACCTGCCAGCGCATCGGCTGCCCCATGGGCGAGGCCGGCTGCGCCTGCGGCCCCCAGCGGAGCTGCGGCCAGGACCTCGACGGCGCCCCGCTCGCCTGCGTCGAAGGCATCTGCGTCGCCGAAGGCTGCGCGCCCGGCCGCGATGGCTGCGCCTGCCGCGGCGGCTTCGCCTGCGACGACGCCGGCACCTCCTGCGTCGAGGGCCACTGCATGTCCGATGACTGCGTCGCCGGCCAGCGCGGCTGCCTCTGCGCCGCCGGCACCTGCGACCTCGGGCTGCGCTGCCGCGGCGGCGCGATCTGCGTCGACGCCACCGGCGCCCTCGGCGGCGCCTGCTTCGCCGACGGCACCTGCGACCCCGGCCACCGCTGCGAAGACGACACCTGCGTCGCCTGCGCCCGCGGCAGCGAAGGCTGCCACTGCCGCGACGACGGCGGCTGCAACGACGGCCTCGGCTGCGACGCCCGCGGCCTCTGCCAGGACCCCCGCGGCCTCGCCGCCCGCGCCCCCGGCGAGCTGCGCTGCTACACGCCCTGCGCCACCGGCGTCCAGCTCGCGAGCGGCCGCTTCGTCGAGTGCCCCGCCGATGGCCTCCTCGCCGGCTGCTTCGGCGACACCGCCTGCACCGACGGCCAGTGCCTCGCCCCCGGTGATGCGCCCGCGCTCTGCCTCAGCGACGTCGACTGCCCCGACTTCCAGACCTGCCTCATCGGCCGCTGCGTCTCCAACTGCGACACCGCCGCCGACTGCGTCGACGGCGCCGTCTGCCACCGCCACGTCTGCCGCCGCGCCTGCACCGTCTCCGCCGCCGACGCCTGCGGCCCCCGCCAGCACTGCCAGCTCCAGGACGGCGACAACGGCTTCTGCCGCCAGAGCGTGCCCCCCACCGACGGCCCCGCCGCCCCCATCGGCGAGCCCTTCACCCTCAGCCTCGACGCGCTCGACCTCGGCAACCCCGAGGGCCGCGCCGAGCTGCACGTCACCAACAACACCCCCGTCCCCGTCGACTTCACCCTCACCCGCCAGAGCCACCTCGCCTTCGCCGGCGACGGCGACCGCGACGAGGTCCTCTTCACCGAAGGCTGCGAGGCCCCCCACTGCCCGCTGTGGTGGGTCGAGATCAGCGTCGACGGCCGCGCCCCCTCGACCGCGCCCGTCATCGACTTCACCCTCGACGCCGGCGCCACCCTCACCCTGAGCTTCGACGAAGGCCGCGGCTTCGACCGCCCCCGCTGGCAGGGCGCCGTCGAGCTCGCCACCGCCCACAACGGCGTGCGCGCGCTCGTCATCACCCGCAGCGCCACCCCCACCGGCCAGTGGACCGGCGAGAGCTACGTCTTCGGCAACTTCAAGGACGCCGGCCTCGACGCCTGGATCGCCGCCAAGGACGACCCCGCCGCGCTCGAAGAGGTCGAGAACGCCTTCGTGCGCCTGTGGGGCAACTTCCGCCAGGGCCGCCTCAGCTTCGCGCAGTTCCAGGCCGGGCTCGTCGCCACCCGCACCGAGTCCTGGCGCTCGCGCCGCCTCGCCGAGCTCGGCTGCGGCCGCGGCAGCGTCTGCTACCCGTTCGACAACTTCGACGGCTTCCTCACCTACACCACCGATCCCATCAACGTCCCGGTGCCATCGGGCGTCGTCGAGATGCCGATGGCGCTCAACATCCGCCCCGCCGCCCCCGGCGAAGGCGGCCCCGACTGCGACGGCGCCCACTGCTTCGTCGGCCGCATCCAGAGCCCGCGCGCCTTGCAGTACGCCGGCCTGCCCCAGCTCGCGCTCGCCTTCGCCAGCGACCCCGCCGCCTGCGCCGACCGCGCCGGCGACGAGTGCCTCACCTTCGTCTCCGACCTCGTCTCCGAGCTCACCGTCGGCGCCCGCTATCACACCACCGCCGATGACACCTTCTGCGATGGCAACCCCCTCCTGCGCCACGCCCGCATGCCCTGGCTCCTGCCCGGCTTCATCGGCCGCAGCGAGCGCGACGACGAGAGCGGCCGCCGCTACACCTATAGCTGCCTCGACACCGAGGCCCCGCTCCCCGGCGCCAACCCCGTGCCCGACGGCCGCCTCCGCTACCGCACCGTCGAGCTCATCGACGGCGCGCTCATCGACAACAACACCCTCTTCATCCTCTACCGCGAGCGCCTCGAGACCTTCCTGTGGGAGCAGCCCAACGCCAACAATGGCATCGAAGGTTATGGCTACTTCCTCCTCCGCAAGTCCGACGCCACCCTGCCCGCCGATGACTTCCGAGGCTTCGAAGTCCCCCGCCGCGACAACCGCGACCGCTCGCTGCGCCCCATCCACTGCACCGACGAGACCCTCGCCCCCATCGGCCTCTCCCGCCGCGACCTCGAGCAGGACCCCGCCCGCTACGCCGACACCATCGCCCGCGCCGTCGTCGACGGCGTCACGAGCGACCTCGAAGACCTCGCGATCGTCGACCCCGACGTCGAGGCCGTGCACTACCTCTGCGAAGACACCGGCCTCTTCGACGGCGGCCCCGGCGACGACCGCGTCGTGCGCCCCGACGCCCGCGTCACCTGCCCCGAAGGCAGCCGCGTCACCTTCTTCACCCTCTCCCTCGTCGACGAAGACGCCCCCCTCCTCGACGACTGCGGCCGCCTCGGTCTCGCCGACTGCCATCAAGCCTGGCTCGCCGCCCGCCCCTGCCAGCAGAGCGGCACCTGCGGCCAACAGCTCGACCGCTGGCTCGACGACGACCGCCACGGCCTCCGCCTCGACCCCTACTTCCGCTGCGAAGACCCCAACCGCGCGCTCTGCAACGACGACCGCCGCGATCTCACCCGCGGCAAGGTCTTCTTCGCCGCCGAAGACGACGTCACCGTCTTCCGACCCATCCGCGCCGAGATCGCCGATGCCTTCCGCTACCGCACCCGCTTCGTCAACCGCAGCGGCAACAACCTCGGCTTCGTCCCCGAGATCTGCATCCCCGGCGGCGACGACCTCGTGCCCTACTGTTATGACCCCGATGCCATCGAGGCGCTGCGCACCCGCGTCGAGTGTGCGCTCGAGCTCTACACCGATCACTTCGACGCGCTCAGCGGCCCCGAGCGCCAGTCATTGCGTGCCATGCTCATCGAGAACTTCGCCTCGGCCGAAGAGATCGACGCCCAGAACCAAAGCATCGTGCGCCGTGGCTTCGAGTTCCTCGACGCCGAGCTGATGATCATGCTCGGTGACGAACACTACACCCGCGCGCTCGCCTCGCGCTTCGACCTCGCCCAGAACCGCGTCGCCTCCTTCGAGGGTGATCTCTTCGAGCAGGATGGCATCCGCCTCTCCGGCGTCGCCGGCGCCGAGATGCACGCGCTCTACACCGCGGTGCAGTACTACCAGTCGACCCTCGACCGCTTCTATGACCTCAGCCCCATCATCGCCGGCTCGGTCAAGGCCGAGCGCGAGCGCGGCAAGCCCGGCTTCATCACCACCGCCGCCGTCGAGTCCTACTTCGGCCGCCTCATCCGCGCCTCGACCCAGAAGGCCCGCGCCTGGGCCGACATCTCCGAGCGCTACCAGAACTTCGGCCGCCCCGACCTCGCCCGCCGCGTCATCGAGCGCTCCTACACCGCGAGCTACCTCGAGTCGATGATCCTCACCCGGCTCATGCAGGAGATCGTCGACATCACCGCGCCCGAAGAGATCGCGCAGCTCCAGCAGCAGATCGAAGACGGCCAGCGCACCTACCGCGTCGCGCTCGCGGTCATGCGGCAGCACTACGCCGACATCAGCGACGACCTCAACTACTTCGGCTTCGCGCCCGACTTCATCCCGTTCCCCGCGCTCGAAGGCCTCAACGACACCAGCTTCGAGGTCGCCCGCCAGCGCGCCCTCGACCGCATCACGCTCGCGCAGGCCGCCGAGACCCTCGCGCTCGAAGCCAACCAGTCGTTCAACACCGACACCGCCAGCTTCCAGAACGAGCTCGCCCGCATCGGCAACACCTACGACGCCCAGCTCGCCGACCTCTGCGGCACCTTCGACGCCGACGGCCGCGTCTTCCCCGCCACCGCCCGCTACGCCCACCAGAGCCCCGCCACCCTCCGCGTCGGCGACCCCTGTGGCATCGTCGGCAACGGCCAGATCCATCAAGCCATGGGCGACCTCGACATCACCCTCACCGAGATGCGTCGCGTACGGCAAGCCATCGCCAACACCCACGCCGAGGCCGCCATCGAAGAAGCCCGCTGGAACGCCTCGTGCCGCGCCACCGATGCCTTCGCCGACTTCAACTACGCGACCGGCGGTGTCATCAACAACGTGCAGACCTTCATCGACGGATCGCGCACCGTGCTCGCCGGCATGGACCGCCTCCTCAACGAAGCGACCACCATCGCCGCCATGAGCAAGTGCAGCATCATCCTCGGCGTCGCGAGCGGCGGTGACTGCCCCACCGCCGGCATCTCCATCGGCGTCGCGCTCGCCGCGTTCGCCGCCTACGAGGGCGCCCGCGTCTCCATCGACCTCGCGCTCAACCTCTCCGAGCGCGAGATCCGCGACATGCAGCGCGAGGTCGAGTTCGCCCGCGACCGCCTCACCTGCGACCTCACCGCCATCGACGGCGAAGCCCGCGTGCGCACCATCCTGCTCCGCCTCGCCGAGCTCAAGCTCGAAGCGCTCAAGGCCGAGTATCAGGTCAGCCAGGCGATCTCCCAGATCCAGCAGCTCCGCAACCAGGCCACAAGGCTCCAGCAGGAGCAGGCCGAGACCGAGGCGCTCACCATCAACGTCGAGGCCGCCCGCAACAACCCCAACGTCCGCATCTACCGCAACGACGCCATCCTCAACGCCGACGTGACCTTCTACTCGGCGCTGCGCGAGGTCTACAAGGCGACGCGGGTCTTCGAGTACTACACCAGCCAGTCCTATGGCCCGCTCGAACAGCTCTTCATCACCCGCATGGTCAGCCGCGGCGACGCCAACCTCCAGCTCTATCTCATCGCGCTCGAAGACGCCTTCCGCGACTTCGAAGACACCTACGGCCTCCCCGCGCGCCGCCTCGAGATCCTCAGCCTCAAAGATGACATCCTCGCCATCCCCCGCATCGACGTCGAAGGCACCGGTCAGGCGCTCACCGAGGCCGAGCGCACCCGCCGCTTCCGCGACGCGCTCACCGATCCGCGCCGCCTCGACGAGAACGGCTACCTCACCATCCCTTTCTCGACGTCGGATGGCAGCCTCTCGCCGCTGACCCGCAACCACAAGATCTCGCACGTCGAGGCCGAGATCATCGGCGGCGGACAAGGCGACCTCCTCGCCCGCGTCTACCTGCGCATGGCCGGCACCTCGCGCGTCTCGGCGCTCGGCTCGCCCGATCCCATCTTCTACACCTTCCCCGAGCGCCTCGCGGTCATCAACCCGTTCTTCGAAGGCAGCAAGCCCGCCCACATCGACCCCGACATCTACCGCAACCGCAACCTCTTCGACCGCCCGCTGGTCAACTCGCGCTGGGAGTTCGTGCTCAACACCCTCGACGAGTCCGTCAACGCCGACCTCGACCTGCGCGGCCTCGACGACGTGCGGCTCTACATCTACTACAACGACTTCACCGAGTTCTGAACCCGGGCCGGGCGCTCGGCGGTGGCCTCGTGTGCCATCGAGCGCCCGATCTCCCCGAATCGCACCACTCATCTCCGAGGATGCCATGCCACGCTCACCGATGACACCCCGCCGGTGCCTCCCACCGGCGCTGCTCCTCGCCGCGCTCCTCGCCGCCCTCGTCACCGGCTGCGGCGACGAGGCCGCGACCCCGGCTCGCGACGCCGACGCCGGCACCTGCCCGCCCGGCGCGATCGGCTGCGCCTGCGACGACGGCGCCTGCACCGCCGGCCGCTGCGCCGACGGCGCCTGCGTCGACTGCCCCGAAGGCACCCTGCGCTGCCCGTGCCCCGCCGCCGGCGCCTGCAACGACGGCCTCGTCTGCGAGCAGGGCCGCTGCGCCGAAGACCAATGCCCGCCCGGCGCGCTCGACTGCCCCTGCGGCCCCGACGAAGCCTGCGACGACGGCCTCGCCTGCATGGACAGCACCTGCCTCCCGCTCCCCGCCTGCCCGCCCGGCACCCTCGACTGCCCCTGCGACGGCGGCGACGCCGCTTGCCAACCCCCGCTCGTCTGCCTCAACGACGTCTGCCGCGACTGCCCGCCCGATGTCATCGGCTGCCCCTGCCTCGATGACACCTGTGGAGCCGGCCTCGTCTGCGCGCTCGGCGCCTGCCGCGCCGCGACCCCCTGCGCCGACGCCGGCTGCGCGCCCTTCCAGCGCTGCGAGGACGGCCCCGGCCGCGACGCCCGCTGCCTCGAAGCCTGCGAAGACGGCCACGACTACGACCCCGCCACCGAGACCTGCGTCGAGCAGCCGCCGACCTGCGCCCCCGGCGCGCCCACCAGCATCGCCGACCGCTGCGCCGCCGAGCGCCGCCGCTGCGACGAGGCCCCCGGCGGCGCCGTCTGCGGCGACTGCCTGCCCGGCCACCTCGACGACGGCGGCGCCTGCCGGCCCGACGCCCGCGCCCACTGCGACGACGACCCCGAAGACCCCCACAGCATCCGCGCCGACTGCGACGTGCAGCAGCGCGAATGCCTCGCCACCCCCGACGGCGCCGCCTGCGGCCCCTGCCTCGGCGCGCTCGTCGACGACCCCGCCACCGGCACCTGCCGCCCGCTCGACGCCTTCGGCGAGTGCGACGCGCTCGCCGACTGCCCCGCCGGCCTCGTCTGCAGCGCCCGCGCCCCCGCCGGCGAGCCCCGCTGCCTCCCGCCCGCCTGCCCCGAGGGCCAGACCCTCGACCTCGACACCGGCGCCTGCACCGGCCGCTGCGGCTGCCAGGGCCTCGGCCTCACCGGCCGCCCCTGGCCGGTCACCGACTGGAACGGCGACTGTGTCTGCGAGACCGAGGCGGGCTTCTTCTTCAACACCGCGGCCGGCAGCCGCCGCGCGGAGCCCTGCGACGCCGACGCCGACGGTTGGGTGCGCCGCAGCGCCGCCGCCCACCTCGACTCGCCCGACCCCGCCGTGCGCCACAACGCCCGCTGCGCGCTGCGCACCATCGACCGCGTCGAGCTCGTCAACGAAGCCGGCCAGCGCCTCGCGCTCACCGTCGAGACCCTCTCCGGCGGCCTCGCCTTCTTCGAACCGCTCTACGAGACCGACGAGAGCGACGACGAGGCCGAGACCGCCGAGCGCCAGCCCGACGCCTACGGCGCCCGCCGCCTCCGCGCCGCCGAGCTCAACCCGCTCACCAAGGCCTGCACCTCACCGCTCGCCGACCACAACGACAACGGCGTCTCCGACCTGCGCGAGCACCACCGCGCCGCCCCCGGCGCCCAGCGCGAGTGGATGGCGACCTTCGTCGCCGCCGGCTACTTCGTCGAGCTCGCCACCGGCCACTACGCGCCCCCCGCCGCCGGCGAGGTGCACGGCCGCTACGTCATCGCCGAGCGCCGCCGCTGCGACGGCGCGTTGCCCGTCGGCTACCCCCAAGACGAAGGCCCCTACGGCGGCGAATGCTGGCGCCGCCGCGACGCCAGCTACCTCGCCCGCGAGCCGATCGGCCACGACTTCGCCCGCTGGAGCTGCGCCGAGCCCGACGGCGCCTGCGCCCCGCAGCCCCCGCCCGCGCCGCCCCGCTCGTTCGACGGCATCCCGCCGCACGGCACCTGCGACGACCTCGACGCCGACGCGCTCGGCGCCTGGCGCGGCATGGGCCACGCGAGCCAGTTCAAGTGCGTCGAGATCATCGACGACGCCGTGCCCCGCCCCCAGCCCTTCCAGCGCCGCCGCGGCAGCCTGCGCCTCGACGCCGAGAGCCAGGGCCGCCTCACCCTCAACGCCTGCGCGCTCGAAGCCTGCGCCGCCGAGGACCCCGACTGCGCGGACACCATCGCGCCCGAAGGCATCAACAACCCCGCCCACCCGCTCCTGACCTGCGCCGCCGACCCCGCCGCCGTCATCCCCGACCGCGACGCGCTCCTCGGCCGCGTCGGCTTCGTCGCGCTCCGCTTCGCCCCCAGCGACCGCGCCGCGGCCTACGCCGGCGGCTGCATCGACGAGCAGGCCGAGTGGCCCGAGCTCTGCCCCGGCTTCGACCCGGCCGCCCCCGGCGTCACCGTCGGCGTCGGCAACCCGCAGAACTTCGGCAAGCTCATCTGCGGCTGCGGCCTCAACTACGGCGGCCCCGGCTGCGAGACCGGCTGCCCCGACGAGCAGCTCCACTTCGGCGGCCTCGCGCCCCCCGAGCAGCCCGGCTGCGTCAACGGCTACTGCGTCAGCACGCCCGACGCCACCGGCAACGACGGCGGCCGCAGCGGCTTCTGGATGTGCGGCGACTTCTCGGCGACCGCCTCCCTCGCGGCCGAACCCGAGCACGGCGACGCCTTCCACGGCGAGGGCGCGCTCGCGCCCGACGCGCCGCGCGGGGTGATCACCCTCCGCGGTCGCATCCCGACGTTCGGCACCGATGGCACCCCGCTCTGCCAGCAGATCGACCAAGACGGCCGCTGCGTCGGCTTCACCCTGCGCTGAACACACCCATGACTCGGAGCCCCGCCATGAACCCGCGCCTGTCATCCCTCGCCGCGCTGCTCGCCGCCCTCACCGTCTTCACCGTCGCCCCCGCCGCCCGCGCCGACGGCGACCCGCGCACCGACGCCGTGCCCCGCATGTTGCCCTACCAGGGCCTGCTCGAGCTCGACGGCCGCCCGGTGCACGCCACCGGCGACGACGCGCTCCACCTGCTCTTCGCGCTCTACGCCGCGCCCGACATGGAGCAGCCGGTCTACCAGCAACCGATCGTCGTCGAGGTCTACAGCGGCCGCTTCACCGCCACCATCGGACCCATCGGCCAGGGCCCCGATGGCACCGAGCGGGCCATCGCCGATGTCATCGCCGCCGCCGACGATCTCAGCCTCGGCATCACCCTGCTCGGCGACCCCGACGACCCCGCCGATGACATCGCGCTCGGCAACCGCCAGCGCATCCACGCCACGCCCTATGCCATGTGGAGCACCACCGCGACCAACCTCGGCGTCGCCGGCCGCCTCGACGTCGGCGGCGACGCGCGCATCGCCGGCGCGCTGCGCGTCGACGGCCCGGTGACCATCACCCCCGGCGCGCTCGCCGATGGCACCCTGCGCGCCGCCGACCTCGACCCGGCCATGCTCGGCGATGGCATCATCCAGAGCGGCGCTACCATCCGTGTCGACCCCGACTGGCTCGCCGGCGAGATCCGCGCCTGGGTGCGCAGCCACTGCCGGGTGCAGCTCGGCTGGCGCGACAACTGCGACAACTGCAACCTCCTGCCCTTCAAGCAGATCAGCGTGATCGCCGATGGCACCTGCGCCGACGCCGTCGGCGCCGACACCCGCTGCCGCGCCGGCACCTGGGGCGGCGTCAACACCGACGGCGGCGTCAACGACGACGATGTCTTCTACATCCGCATGATCTGCGACTGACAGCCATCACCCATCACGCCCCGCCCATCGGGAGACCACCCATGAAGATCGAGCGCTCCCCCCGCACCGCCCTGCTGCTCGCCGCCCTCCTCGGGGCGCTCGTGCTCCTCGCCACCCCCGCCCGCGCCGACGGCGACCCGCGCACCGACGCCGTGCCCCGCATGTTCCCCTACCAGGGAGAGCTCGCGCTCGACGGCCGCCCGGTGCACGCCACCGGCGACGACGCGCTGCACCTGCGCTTCGCGCTCTACGCCGCGCCCGACATGGAGCAGCCGGTCTACCAGCAGGACATCGTCGTCGAGGTCTACCGCGGCCACTTCACCGCCACCATCGGACCCATCGGCCAGGGCCCCGATGGCACCGAGCGCAACATCGCCGATGTCATCGCCGCCGCCGACGACCTGTCGCTCGGCATCACCCTGCTCGGCGACCCCGACGACCCCGCCGATGACATCGCGCTCGACAACCGCCAGCGCATCCACGCCACGCCCTATGCCCTGTGGAGCACCACCGCGACCGATCTCGGCGTCGCCGGCCGCCTCGACGTCGGCGGCGACGCGCGGATCGCCGGCGCGCTGCGCGTCGACGGCCCGGTGAGCATCACGCCCGGCGCGCTCGCCGATGGCACCGTGCGCGCCGCCGACCTCGACCCGGCCATGCTCGGCGATGGCATCATCCAGAGCGGCGCCACCGTGCGCGTCGACCCCGACTGGCTCGCCGGCGAGATCCGCGCCTGGGTGCGCGGCCACTGCCGGGTGCAGCTCGGCTGGCGAAACCGCTGCAACAACTGCGACCTCGAGCCGGCCAAGCACGTCACCGTTCAGGCCGACGGCGCCTGCGTCGGCGCGGTCGGCGCGGACACGAGCTGCCGCGCCGACGACACCTGGGGCGGCGTCAACCCCGACGGCGACGTCAGCACCGACGATGTCTTCTACATCCGCATGGTCTGTGACTGAGCCATCACCCATCACCCATCACTCTCCACCCATCGTGAGACACCCATGAAGATCGAGCTCTCCCCCCGCGCCGCCGTGCTCCTCGCCGCCCTCCTCGGCGCGCTCGTGCCCCTCGCCACCGCCGCGCTCGCCGACGGCGACCCCCGCACCGACGAGGTGCCCCGCCTCCTGCCCTACCAGGGCCAGCTCGAGCTCGACGGCCGCCCGGTGCACGCCACCGGCGACGACGCGCTCCACCTGCTCTTTGCGCTCTACGACGGCCCCGACGCCGTCGAGCCCGTCTACCAGCAACCGATCGTCGTCGAGGTCTACAGCGGCCGCTTCACCGCCAGCATCGGCCCCGTCGGGCAGGCCCCCGATGGCAGCGAGCGCGCCATCGCCGAAGTCATCGCCGCCGCCGACGACCTCAGCCTCGGCATCACCCTGCTCGGCGACCCCGACGACCCCGCCGATGACATCGCGCTCGAGAACCGCCAGCGCATCCATGCCACGCCCTATGCCATGTGGAGCACCACCGCCACCGATCTCAGCGTCGCCCGCCGCCTCGACGTCGGCGGCGACGTGCAGATCGGCGGCGCGCTCCGGGTCGACGGCCCGGTTGGCCTCGGCCCCGATGCCATCGACGGCGCCGAGATCACCGACGGCAGCGTCCGCCTCGCCGACCTCGACCCCGCCCTCGTCGGCGACGGCCTCGCCCGCGGCGACGAAGCCATCGGCGTCGACCCCGCCTGGCTCGACGCCCGGATCCGCACCTGGGTCCGCGGCCACTGCCGGGTGCAGCTCGGCTGGCGCGACGGCTGCGACAACTGCAACCTCGCGCCCGCCAAGCACGTCACCGCCCAGGCCGACGGCCGCTGCGTCGGCGCGACCGGCAGCAACACGAGCTGCCGCGTCAACAACACCTGGGGCGGGGTCAACTCCGACGGCGACGTCGACGAGAACGATGTCTTCTACATCCGCCTCGTGTGTGACTGATCACTCCACCGGCGTCGCCATCCGCTCCCGCACCATGCCCGCCCGCAGCGGCGCCTTCTCCCCGTCGCGCAGCCCCACCAGCACCGCCTCGCCGCTCGCCGCGACCCGCAGCTCACCGTAGCGCGCGTCCTCGAAGACCCGCGCGCTGCCCTCCTCGAAGAAGAACGACTCCGCCCCGAGCCGCAGATCACCCTGCCGCACCCGGTACCGCATCCGCACCTCGTCGGCCGCGAGCGCCCCGCCGTCGTCGACCCGCGCGAAGGTGCCCACGTCATCGACCACCCGCAGCACCACGAACCCATCGGGCGCCCAATCGGTCACCTCGACCTCGCGCGCCACCCGGTAGGCGAGCCGCATGTAGTCGCCCTGCATCAGCGAGCGCGGATCGACCGGCGCCAGCTCCAACAGCACCACCCGCCCCGCGCTCAGCGTGCGCTCCTTCGCCCCCACCAGCCACCCGACCACGCCGAGCACCAGCAAGAGCCCGGCGGCGACCACCCCGCGCTTCATGCCCGCACCTCCCGCGCCGCCACGAACCGCACCGCGAGCAGCACCAGCCCCGCGCCGAGCAGCGCCCCCGCCTTGACCATCAGCGGCACCGCCAGCAGGTAGTAGTACTGCGAGACGAACGCCACGAACGCCACCACCGCGCCCCCGAACAGCACCGGATGCCCCCGCCACACCGCCAGCGCCAGCGCCAGCGCCGCCGCGACCACCCCCGGCACGCTCCCCGTCAGCGCCGCGACCCCCACCACCGCGCCCACCGCGAGCCCCACCGCCCGCGCCCCCGCCCCCACCGCGCGCCCCACCGCCACCACCACCGCGCACAGCGCCGCCGCGAGCGTCGCCGTCACCCCCCACGACACCGCCGCGTCCCGCGGCGGCAGCACCAGCAGCCCCGCGAGCGACCCCGCCACCGCGAACATCACCGGCAGATGCAGCTCGGCCCACCGACTCCGCTGCCACCGCAGCTCGCCCCACAGCGCCGCCGTCAACCCGAGCCCGAGCGCCGCCGCCCACCCTGCCGCCGCCGGCCCCTCGAAGACACCGAGCAGCACCAGCGGCGCCACACACAGCCCCACCGCCGACGCGAAGCGATGCACCGCGTCGGGGAAGTACACCAGCGACGCCGCCAGCAGCGCCATCGCCAGCCACGTCCCCGTCTCGTCGAAGGCATCGACCCACAGCACCCACAGCAAGCCATGCCCCGCCAGCGACAGACACAGCGCGATCTGACTCCGAAACACGCTCCCCGGCGCCGCCGAGCGCCGCAGCAGGAAGCCACCGCCCACCGCCAGCGCGCCCACCACGTAGCCCTGCGGCGCCTCGCCCAGATCCATCATCGCCAGGAACACCCCGAGCAGCAGCGCCGACAGCCACGCCCCCGCCCCCACCAGCGCCCGGATCACCCACGGCGACTCCCGCCCCTCGGCCGCGTGCGCCAGCAGCGCCGCCTCGGCCGCGGCCTCCGCCCCCGCCCCGAGCCGCCCATCGGCCGCCAGCTCCGCCAGCACCCACCCCACATCCGGCCGCCGGATCATGGCATCACCTCCCGAGGCATCACACCCATCGCATCACTCATCGCGCCCCCCGCTGCCACAGCCCCCGCAGCCACAACGCCGCCAGCGCCACCTCACCCACCACCAGCGCCGCCATCAACAGCACCCCGCCCTCCCGCGCGTCCATCTCCCCGAACAACAGCCGCCCCGCCCCACACGCCACCACCGTCAGCGCCGCCGCCGCGAGCCCCGTCGCCATCACCAGATCGACCCGCTCCCCCGGCCGCCGCAACACATACACCGCCGCCGCCACCAGCGCCGGCACCGCGACGAGCACCCCCTGCCCCACGTCATCGTAGCTGCCCTCCGCGAACACCCGCAGCAGCACCACCGCCGTCAGCGGCGCCACCATCGCCAGGAACGCCCCCCGCACGAACCACCGCGCCGCCGCCAGCCGCTCCGCCACCAGCCACGCCGCCGCCGGCGCCGCCGCCAGCGCCACCCACAGCCACGAATCGAGCCGCCGCGGCCCCACCTGATCCCACCACAGCCCCACCGCCAGCTCGGCCACCACCAGCCACAGCACCACCATCGGCTCGAAGCGCGCCGCCACCACCCACGGCCCGATCAACACCGCCCACGCCGCGAACAACTGCCACGCGTCGGCGCCCGTCTGATAGACCTGCCCGTACACCGCGAGCAGCGCGCCCACCAGCCCCGCCGCCGCCGTCAGCGCCACCCGCCCCGAAGCCATCGCCGGCCGATACAGCGCCCACCCCGCCGCCGCCACCAGCAGCGCCGCCACCGATCCCAGCTTGCCGAAGCGATGCAGCGCGTCCCAGTTCGCCGCGAAGAAGAAGATCACCCCCGCGACCACCAGCCCCGCGCCCGACCCGAGCAGCAGCCGATCGAGCAGCGCCCGCCACCCGCCCGCGTCCGGCCCGCCCGCCGCCACCGCCAGCGCCGCCCCGAGCCCCGCCTCGTCGAGCACCCCCGCGCGATGCAACGCCCGCAGCCGCTCGCCGGTCGCCGCCTCGCCGAGCGGCGAGGCATCACGCCGAATGTCATCGATGGGATCGGCGATCGCCGTCAGGGGAGGGGAGGGATCGACCATCGGGGTCCTCACGCGCCAGCCAGCCAGCGCGCCCATCATGCGCCCGCGCGCGCCGCTGCACCAGCCTCTAACCGCTCGGAGAGCGCGCCTCTCAGGCCGCCTTCCGCCGCGCGCCGCGCAGCTCGCCCCGCGCGCCGAGCGTCTCCGCCAGCCGCTCGCCGATCAGCCGCGCGAGCGCCATGATCGTCACCTGCGGGTTGACCCCGATCGTGCCCGGCATCACGCTCGCGTCGGCGATGTAGAGCCCCGGCACGTCCCAGGTCTGCCCGTCGGGATCGACCACGCCCGCGTCGCGCCGCGCCGACATGCGACAGGTGCCCATCAGGTGCGCGGTGAAGTACTCGGTGTCTTCGACCCGCGGCGGGTGGTCGTACATGCGGCGGATGTCATCGGGCGAGCGCAGCACGCCGTGGTGATGGAACGCCGTGTACACCTCGCGCGCGCCCGCCGCGAAGTACAGCTCGGCGAGCTTCGCCGCCGCCTTGACGAACTTGCCTTGGTCGACATCGGTGACATCGTAGCGCACCAATGGGATCCCGAATGGCAGCGTGCGGATGTGACCCTCGGCGTGGTCGTCGACGAGCACCCCGCCCGTCGCGATGTAGCGGTAATCACGGCGCATCTTCTCGCCGAGCCGCGCGCCGAAGGTCGGGAAGAGCGCCGTCATGAACCCGAGCGGGATGGCACCCGGCGCGAGCAGGATGCCTTCGTCGATGAACTCGGTGCACTGCCACGCCTGATGGGTCCCCCGCAGGCTGTCGACCGGCTCGTCGAAGAGCGCGGCGACCTTGACGTTGGGGTGGATGGTGAAGTGCTTGCCGACGTGCCCGCAGGGCTTGCAGAGCTTGTTGCGCTGCAACAACAGCGGCGTCTGCACCGCCCCGCACGAGAGCACCACCGCGCGCGCCCGCACCGTGAAGCGCCGCGCCCGATAGGGATCGAGCAGCGTGCCCGAGACCCCCACCGCGCGCCCGTCGCGGGTCAGCACCTTCTCGACCTTCATGTGCGTGTGCAGCCGCCCGCCCGCCGCGAAGAAGCGTGGCAGCCACGAGTAGAGCGTGCTCTGCTTCGCGCCCGACGGGCACCCGGTCACGCAGTCGTTGCTGCCGACGCAGTGCTTCTGGTTGCGCCGGTTCTTGCTCAGCCGCCAGCCGAGCGCGGTCGCGCCCTGGTAGAAGCGATCGTTGACCCCGCCCTCGCTCCCCGGGTCCTGATGGCGGGCGTTGATGGTCTCTTCGACCTCGGTGAAGTGCCGGTCGAGCGCGTTCGCCGAGAGCGCCGCGAGCCCGCGCCCCGCCCACTCGTCGAGGATGCGCTCGGGCGTGCGCCAGCACATGCCACCGTTGACCACCGTCGTGCCACCCACGCACTTCGCCTCGAGGTAGGGCACCGGGCTGCGGCCGAGGGTCACCGTCGCGCCGCCGTCCCGCATGATCTTCGCCATCATCTCGGGGATGTTGGCGGTGTAGTCCTCGGTGCGATAGTGGCCGCCCTCTTCGAGCACCACCACGTCGCGCCCCGCCTCGGCGAGCGTCGCCGCGAGCGTCGCCCCGCCCGCGCCGCTGCCGACGACGACGACGTCGCACGTCAAGAAGACATCGCCGCGGGTGTGATACGGCTCGATGATGGCATCGCTGCCGACGGCATGACTCATGGCATCACCTCTGCGATGTCTCTTCAACCCGCCGCGTCGGCGGCCGGTGTCTGGCGCTCGTCTTCGAAGCGCAGGTAGTCATCGACGCTCACGAGCGGCGCGCCCCCGAGCGGCGTCGGCGTGCGCGGCGCCTTGCGGCCGCCGTCGATCTGCACGAGCGCGTCGCGCAGCCGCCGCCGGTCCTCGCGCCACCGCCGCCGCGGCACCCCGAGGAACTCTTCGACGTCGGGCCGGCTGTAGGCGCTGAACGAGATCAGCGTCCCGAGCAGCATCGGCATCAGCCGCACCGGCGCGATCGGGTGGTCGGCGATCCGCTCCAGCCGCTCGACCGCCGCCGCCCGATCGAGCGCCGAGAGCGGCCGCAGCCCGTCGAGCGCGAGCGGGCCGCCGGCGAACTCGAGCGCGTAGAGCATCAGCGAGATCCCCGCCTGGTTGTGCAGCGGCATCTGCCGCACCAGCATCTCGACCTCGTCGAGCACGTCGTCGGTCAGCTCGCGCTCGAAGTCGGGCCAGCGCGGCACCATCGCGTCGATCAGCGCGCGCGCGATGCGGCGCCGGCGGCCGCGGAAGGCGAAGTCCCTCGTCATCGGTACACCACCACCCCCGCCTCGCGGGGCTCCACGTCGCGATCACACGCCGCGTCGGCGCGCGCCGCCGACGACAGCACCGCCCGCTCGAGCGCGCGGGCGTGACCCATCCACGCCTCGACGACGGCCGCCGGCGCGCCGTGCGCGGCGAGCGTCTCCTGGAGGATGGCGTTGCGTCGGTGAAAATGCCCACGCCGGATCGGGTGCTTCTCGTGGGCGGCGCGGATGCTGCGGCCGGTGTATTCGACCGGCCCGCCGAGCATCTTCGCGGTGAGCTGGAACTCGAGCTCGACGAGGCGGGCGGGGTCGTGGCCCGTGAAGAGATAGCCGATCATGGGATCGGCGAAGACCCGCCGGTAGAAGTCGGTGAGGATCGCGCGGAGCGGCGCCTCGCCGCCGAGCTGTTCGTAGAGCGTCATCGCGGCCCAGGGTAGGCAGCCCGGGCGACCGGCGCAACCGATGCGCGCCGCGCGGCTGCCGGTGACGAAATGATGACCGGGTGCAACGCCTTGCACTGGCTCCGGCATCTCGACATGCCTAATCTGCGCCTCTTGTCGAGAGACCGTCCGGCTTCGTCCCCTGGAGAACCCGCCCATGTCCCGAGCCCTCCGCCTCGTCCCGCTGGCCGCGCTCATCGCGCTCGCCGGACCCGCCCTCGCCCAGAAGAAGAAGGTCGAGGAGCCGCCCCCGGTCGAGACGGTGCGCTACAGCTACGAGAAGTGGTCGCGCGCCGAGCCCGCCCGCTACCTGCTCGTGCCCACCCCCACCTCGGTCGCGCAAGGCGACCTCGCCGATCGCACCCGCTCTCTCTTCAAGGCGCTCGTCGGCGCCAAACGCGGCAGCTACGGCGACGCCCGCCTCGCCTTCCAGGACGATTACGCGAAGACCGGCCATGTCTACGTCTGGCTCGACATGAGCAAGGCGCCCTACCACCCGATCGTCATGGCCGAGACGACCTACACCTTCACCGAGAACGGCGCGACCCGGGTCATCTTCCCCAAGAAGGCCCCCGAGGGCTGGACCCGCGCCGACGTGCCCTTCTCGGCCTACGTGCTCAGCGTGCCGCTGTGGCAGGTGCTCCCCCCCGACGGGCTCACCGGCGCGCTCGCGCAGCTCCCCGACGGCACGCTCACCACGGCCGAGGCCGCGCTCGACAAGCTCGCCAAGGGTGACCGCGAGATGCAGGCCGCGGTGTGGAGCTACGCCAGCCAGGCCGGCGCCCCCGCGCTCGCCGTCGTGCGCGCCGCCCCGCTCGTCAAGATCCCCGCGCTCGACGACAAGCTCATCCCGCTCCTCGAATCGGGCGATCCGGCGCTGCGCACCGCGGCGCTCACCGGCCTCGAAGGCTTCGACGACAAGAAGGTCAACGCCGCGCTGCGGCAGGTGATGGACAACGACCCCGAGCCCCGCCTGCGCGACGTCGCCGCCGGCATGCTCGCGAAGTCGAAGGACGAGAAGTTCGCGACCGCCGCGCAGTACCACGCGCTCCGCAGCAGCGACCCCGCGATCGTCAAGGCCGCCGCCGAGGGGCTCGGCAAGAGCAAGCAGAAGGAGGCGACCGACCAGCTCCTCGGCGTGCTCGGCCACCCGAGCGACGCGGTGCGCGCCGCCGTGATCGCGGCGCTCATCGAGCGCGGCGACCAGAAGGCGCTCGTCGCCCGCCTCGACGACAGCAAGCTCGACGGCGGGATCCGCCTCGAAGCCGCCCGCGCGCTCGCCGCCGGCAAGGACGCGACCGCCCGCCACGCCGCGCTGATGCACCTCGCCGTCCAGGGCCGCGGCGACGACGCGGTGCTCGCCGAGACCGCGCTCGCCGAGTTCGACAAGAAGGAGACCTACGCCGCGCTCGGCAAGGCGCTGCGCCACCCCGAGCCCGCCGCCCGCGTCGCCGCCGCCGGGGCGCTCGGCAAGCTCGGCAAGCCCGCCGGCCTCGAGCCGCTCGCCGCCGCCGACGTCGCCGACGCCGAGAGCGGCGTGGCGGTGCGCAAGGCGATCCGCGACATCTACGCCGGCCAGCCGATCGACGCCGTGCTCAAGGCGACCCGCGAGTCGAACCCGATCCTGCGCCGCGAGGCGGTCGCGACCCTCGGCGTGATGGTCGAGACCGGCGCCGGCAAGAAGAGCCGCAAGACCATCGTCGAGACCCTGCGCCCGCTCAGCGAGGTCGACGACCCCGAGATCCGCGCCGCCTCGGCGCGCAGCTTCGGCGAGATGGGCGGCGACGACGTGCGCCCCGACGTGCTCCGCCTCGCCGCCGACAAGGCCGTCGAGGTCCAGCGCGCCGTCGCCCACGCGCTGCGCGCCTTCCCCGGCCCCGAGAGCGTCAAGTTCCTGCTCGGCTACATGCAGCAGAAGGATCCGGTCGTGCTCGCGCACGCGACCGAGTCGCTCGGGCTGCTCAAGGAGCGCGAGGCGCTCAACCCGGTGATCGCGCAGCTCAACCACGACGACGTGCGCGTCCGCCGCGCCGCGACCGGCGCCTTGATCGAGATCGGCGGCACCCTCGACCAGCGCGGCCCGCTCTTGTCGTTCTTCTCCGAGCGCCTCTTCGACCCGGACGGCGCGGTGCGGCTCAAGGCCGTCGAGGGCCTGCGGCTCGTCAAGGATCCGCGGACGGTGACGGCGATGGCGGCGCTGATCCAGGACCCGATGCCCGAGGTGCGGCGCGCGACGCTGATGGCGATGGCCGACACCGGCGACGTCTCCGCCGTCGACGCGATCGCCGGCGCGCTCGACAACGACGACGTCGCGACCCGCCGCGCCGCGATCGACGCGCTCGCGCAGCTCAAGAAGAAGGAAGCGGTGCCGGTGCTCGAAGCCTACGCCGGCCGCGAGAAGAACGAGGAGCTGGCGGGGCGCGCGAAGAAGGTGATCGGTGATCTGAAGGGCGGCTGAGCCCACCCATCCGCGGCGCCTGCCCCACCGGGGCGCCGCCGCCTGCCCGTGGCATCTGCCCCGGCAGCGTTCGTCCCATCCCTCACATCTCGCACCGCGTCAATTCATCTGCCGCGTGCCCGCTCCGTGTCGGGCGCTCGGCTGTGAACGCTGCTGCTGCTCGGCCCCTCCTGCTGCATCGCCCCGGTCACTCGCTGGCAGCACTGCCCGTGGCACGCCGCGCGCGATGGCATACGGCGCGTAATGCCACTCCGCAGACGATGGCATACCGCGCGTGATGCCATGCGCGATGGGACGCCGCCGCGATGGGACGCCGCCGCGATGGGACGCCGCCGCGATGGGACGCCGCCGCGATGGGAGGCCGCCGCGAGGATGCCACTCCGCGGCGATGGTCAGCCGCGCGCGGTGGGATCAGCCCTGCGGCGCGTCGGTGGTCGTGGTGTCTTCGTCGACCCGCTCGATGCCATGCCGTTCGAGCACCTTGCGCTCGATCTCGGCGAGCATCTTCGGGTGCTCGTTGAGGAACTGCTTGGCGTTCTCGCGGCCCTGGCCGATCCGTTCGTCGCCGAAGCTGTACCAGGCGCCCGACTTGTTGACGATGTCGGCTTCGCTCGCGAGGTCGAGGACGTCGCCGGCGCGGCTGATGCCTTCGCCGTACATGATGTCGAACTCGGCCTCGCGGAACGGGGGCGCGAGCTTGTTCTTGACGACCTTGACCCGGGTGCGGTTGCCGACGACGCCTTCGCCGCTCTTGATGGCGCCGATCCGGCGGATGTCGAGGCGCTGGCTGGCGTAGAACTTGAGCGCGTTGCCGCCGGTGGTGGTCTCGGGGCTGCCGAACATCACGCCGATCTTCATGCGGATCTGGTTGATGAAGAAGACGGCGGCCTTGCTGCGGTTGATGCTGCCGGTGAGCTTGCGGAGCGCCTGGCTCATGAGGCGGGCCTGGAGGCCGACGTGGCTGTCGCCCATCTCGCCTTCGAGCTCGGCCTTGGGTACGAGCGCGGCGACGGAGTCGACGACGAGGAGGTCGACGGCGCCGGAGCGGACGAGCATGTCGGCGATCTCGAGGGCCTGCTCGCCGGTGTCGGGCTGCGAGATGAGGAGCTCGTCGACCTTGACGCCGAGCTTGCGGGCATAGCTGACGTCGAGGGCGTGCTCGGCGTCGACGAAGGCGGCGACGCCGCCGAGGCGCTGCGCTTCGGCGACGGCGTGCAGGGTGAGGGTGGTCTTGCCGCTCGATTCGGGCCCGAAGATCTCGATGATGCGGCCGCGGGGGTAGCCGCCGATGCCGAGCGCGATGTCGAGGCTGGTGGCGCCGCTGGGGATGCAGGCGATGTCGGCGTTGGGGTTCTCGCCTTCGCCGAGGCGCATGATCGAGCCCTTGCCGAACTGCTTCTCGATGGCGCTGACGGCGAGGCTGATGGCGCGCTCGCGCTCGGCGGCGGGGGTCTTGTTCTTGGCGGTGGTGGCCTTGCTGGCCATGGGGGTTCTCCTCGGTGGGGTCGGGGTCTGGGGGTCAGCTCGCCCGGCGGCGCGGGCGCCTCGGGCGGTGCGCGCGGGTCGGGTCTTCGTCGATCTGCTGGCGGCGGCGGTCGAGGCGGGCGTCGAGCTCGGCGGCGATCTCGGCGCGCCAGGCGTCGAGGGCGGCTTCGGTGGTGAGGGTGTCGTCGTGGGGCTGGTCGAGCGGGCGGATCGAGACGGGGCGGAAGCGGGCGCCGCGGGGGTCGTCGAGGTCGCGGCGGAAGACGACGAGGCGCGCGACGCGGAGCGCGCCGGCGCGGGCGGGGGCGTCGATGGCGGGGAGCGCGGCGACGCCGTCGAGGCGGGCGATGGGGAGGTGGGGGCGCCAGTCGCCGGCTTCGAGAGGGAAGCCGTAGCGGGCGAGGTGGCGGTGGAGGGCGTCGCGGAGCGCGGTGAGGCGGCCGCGGTCGTCGTCGATGAGGAGGCGGGCGACGCGGGGGCCCTGGGCGGGGGCGGCGTCGAGGCCGGTGAGCTGGACGGAGAAGGGGGCGAGCCCGGCGATGGCGCGGTCGATGGCGAGCTCGACGGCTTCGAGGGCCTCGGCGCGGACGGGGCCGAGGTCTTCGAGGGGGAGCACGAGGTGGCGGCGGGGGATGGTGTCGGCGCGGCCGCCGGCCTGGCGGGCGGCGGCGGCGACGGCGCGCTGGAGGCCGTCGATCGCGGCGAAGGCGTGGCGCGGTGGCTCGATGCCGATGAAGGCGTGGCCGTCGTTCATCAGGTGCCCTCGGTGAGCTTGGAGCCGCGCTCGGCGGCGGCGGGGTCGGCGGCGTGCGGGGGGTCGGCGGGCGCGCGGGCGGCCTGCTCGGCGGCGAGCGCGAGCGCGGCGCGGCGGATGACGTCGATGGCGTGGGCGGCGGCGAGGTGGCGGATGCGCTCGCGGTCGCCGCGGAAGAGGACCTTGCGGGCGAGGCCGTCGAGGCCGGGGCCGGCCCAGGCGAAGTGTACGGTGCCGACGGGCTTGTCGGTGGTGCCGCCGCCGGGGCCGGCGACGCCGGTGATGGCGACGGCGACGTCACAGCCGAGCGCGCGGCGGGCGCCGGCGACCATGGCGCGGGCGCAGGCTTCGCTGACGGCGCCGTCGCGCTCGAGGATGGCCTCGGAGACGCCGAGGACGCCGGTCTTGACGCGGTTGTCGTAGCTGACGATGGAGCCGTTGAAGACGGTCGAGGCGCCGCTGATCTCGGTGAGCATGGTGCCGACGAGGCCGCCGGTGCAGCTCTCGGCGGCGCCGAGGGTGAGGCCGGCGGCGCGGCAGGCGGCGAGGGTGGCTTCGGCGAGACCGGTGGCGCCCTCGCCGACGAAGCGGTCGCCGGCGCTGTCGCGGACGGCGGCGACGGCGGCGCCGAGGAGCGCGGGGTCGTTGCCGCGGAGGCGGATGGCGACCTCGGCGGTGCGGGCGAGGTAGCTGATCTCGATGCCTTCGGGGACGCCGGCGGCGGCGACGCGCTCGGCGAGGTCGCTCTCGCCGATGCCGGTGAAGCGCAGGGTGCGCATCTGGGTGGTGTTGCCGTCGGCGGCGAGCGCGGGGAGGAGGTGGCGGTCGACGAACCAGCGCATCTCGCCGGGCACGCCGGGGAAGGCGAAGAAGCGGCAGCGGCCGATCTGCAGGTCGACGCCGGGCGCGGTGCCGACCTCGGTGTAGAGGCAGCGGGCGCCGTCGGGGATGAGGGTCTGGCGGCGGTTGCTGGGGGGCGGGGTGCGGTCGCCGTAGACGCGCTCGATCCAGGCCCAGGCGCGGGCGTCGAATCGGCGGTCGACGCCGGCGGCGGCGGCGAGGGCGTCGAGGGTGAGGTCGTCGTCGGTGGGGCCGAGGCCGCCGGTGCAGACGCAGAGGTCGGCGCGCTCGGCGATGGCGCGGAGCTCGGCGACGAGGGGCTCGATGCGGTCGGGGAGGCGGATGGCGCGGGCGACGGTGAGCCCGCGGCCGTGGAGGGCGCCGGCGATGTGGTTGCCGTTGGTGTCGACGACGGTGCCGTCGAGGAGCTCGTCTCCCACCGTCAGCAGCTCGATGCGCACCTGTAACTCCGTTCAGTGTCGGGGCGGTTTTCGCGCAGCCGATGGGCTGCTGTCAACCCTGAACTCGCCAACGATGCCCGAAACGATCGGGCGGTCTCGACGCATCTTGTCCGCTGACGGTCGGCTGACGTGGGATTGCGGATGGTGACGGCCTTGATAGTGGGGGCCGTCGGGGTAGGATGCGAGTCGCCCTGACGGGCGAGAGCCGGAAATCGAGGAGGCAGAGTTGGCCTACGAAGACGACGAGCACCGCAAGCCGAAGGCCGGTGATTGGGGCGTTCTCAACGCGATCCCCGAGCCGCCGCCGATGGAGATCGAACCGCCTCGTCGCGAAGTCCGGCGGTCGGAGCCACCCCTCGGCTACGATCCCCTCCTGCCATCGCCCGACGCGCTGGTCGATGTGCCGATCAAGAAGCATCGGAGCTATGCGGGCCTGGTCTTCCTGCTGGTGATCGCAGCAGGGGCGGCGGGGCTGTACTTCGTGATGCGGACCGATATCGACAGCAATCGGGTGCGGGGCAACCCCGACGGCATCAACCTGGGGACGCCGCAGACGATCACCCAGGCGGGCGCGGCGGGGGAGGAGATCGAGGTGGCGCCGCCGCCGGCGAAGACGTTGCTGCGGGTGGAGAGCGATCCGCCGGGGGCGCGGGTGGTGGTGAACGGCAACGCGGCGGGTGATGTGACGCCGACGGCGGTGCAGACCTTCGTGGGGCAGCCGGCGGAGGTGTTCGTCTTCGCGGAGGGGCGGGCGCCGGCGCGGAAGATGGTGACGGTGGGGGAGCAGGGCGGGCCGGTGTCGGTGGCGCTCGAGGCGGCGACGGGGGAGACGGGGGCGCTCGAGGTGACGAGCGATCCGCCGGGGGCGTTCGTGGAGTACATGGGCGTGATCGTGGGCGAGACGCCGTTTCGGATCGAGAAGGTGCCGGCGGGGTCGCCGGCGTTCTTCCGGCTGAAGAAGGAGGGGCACTACGCGCATACGGTGCGCTATGAGCTCGCGGCGGGGGAGGAGCGGCGGGTGGGGGTGAAGCTGATCCCGGATGATGGCAAGCGCACGATGGCGACGGTGTTCGTGGAGTCGTTGCCGTTCGGGGCGCGGGTGGAGCGCTTCGAGGGCGAGGCGGCGAAGCGGGAGGGGGTGACGGGCAATCGGCCGGTGGAGGTGTTCGCGCGGATCGGGTATCCGCTGACGCTTCAGTTGAGCGCGGATCGGTTCGGGACGGAGAAGGTTCAGCTCGATGTCAGCGACGCGACCTATACGGTGATGCTGCGGCTGCCGCCGCCGAAGGAGGCGTTCGGGGCGCTGAGCCTGAGCGGGCCGAAGGGGCTGACGGTGTACCTCGATGGCGAGGAGCAGGACGCGCTGCCGCTGCGGAAGGTGAAGGTGCGGGCGGGGGAGCGCAACCTGGTGGTGGTCGATCCGGAGACGCGGGCGCGGGCGACGCTGAAGCTGAAGGTGGGGGAGGAGGAGGAGGTGAGCCGGTCGATCAAGCGGACCGACGATGGGCGGATCGTGGTGGAGTGATCAGGGCGTCGTGGTGGAGTGATCAGGGCGTCGCGGGCGCGGGCGGGTCGACTTCGGTGGGGCTGAAGGTGACGGCGACGCGGGCCTTGCAGAGCCCGCCGTTCCTGGCGGCGGGGACCTCGGCGAGGCGGAGCACGTTGGCGACGCAGTTGCCGAGGGTGGGGTGGATGAGGGTGGTCTCGGCGAGGGTGGCGCCGATGTCGGGCGCGTCGCCTTGGATGACGAAGTCGAAGGTCATGCGGCCGCGGCGGTAGGGGCCTTCTTCGAAGGCGACGCCGTAGCAGTCGACGAGCTGGCGGGCGAGGGCGGCGATGGCGTCTTCGAGGCCGCGGCGGGGGCAGGTCTTGTCGGCGTCGAGGACGCGGGGCAGCGCCTCCATGGGGATGACGCGGTCGAGGATGCGGATGTCGCTCCACGGGGGCTCGACGCGGACCTCGCTGGCGGGGGGGGCGCCGCGGAAGGCGGCGGGCGCGAACGGGATGGGGACGCGGGCGCCGGCGGTGGGCGCGGGGGCCGTGGGGTCGACGGGGGTGGCGTCGGGGGCCCAGCCGGCGACCTTCCAGGCTTCGTCCTGGACTTCGAACCAGACGGTGGTGACGTGGGGGCGGCCGCGGAGCTCGACGAGGGGCTCGACGACATAGCGGTTGTCGACGGTGCGGACGCGCCAGAGGTCGATGAAGCGGTAGTCGGCGGGGGCCTTGACCATGTGGCGCAGCGCGAAGGCGGCGGGGTCGGCCTCGCGCACGAAGCGGGCGGCGGCGTCGGCGGGGGGGTCGAAGACGTGGGCGGTGAAGAAGGCGCGGGCGGTCTCTTCGGGGTCGAGGCGCGGAGGGCCTTCGGGGGGTTCGCCGCGGCAGGCGGCGAGGGTGAGCGCGAGCGCGAGGAGCAGCGTCCGGCGGGTCACTCGGGCACCTCGCTGGTGAAGGGCACCTCGGGGAGCGCGGCGCGGGCGGCGACGTGGAGCGCGACGAGCTCGCCGTGGGGCACGTCGGGGTGGGTGACGATGACGCCGCCGTCGGGTTTGCCGACGCGCTCGACCATCTCGCGCAGGCCGGCGGTGAGGCCGTCGAGGTCGGTCTGACCGGCCTTGTCGGGGACCTCGATGGTCTCGCGCTCGACCGAGATGACGAGCTTGCCGCCCTCGCGGCCGACGCGGAGCACGTTGGGGAGGCTGCCGGGCGCGGCGAGGGTGCGGCGGGCGAGGGGGATCCAGGCGGGGGCGCCTTCGCGGCTGCGCACGATGAGCTGGAGCGCCTCGGCGCCGGCGGTGACGGCCCAGTCGGCGAGCTCGGCGTGGCGGGTCGAGGGGGTGGCGCGGGGGAGGGCGAGCGCGACGTGGGGGCGGTAGGTGGCGTGGGCGTCGGCGGCGAGCTCGCGGCGGGTGCGGATCGCGTCGGTGATGGCCTGGACGACCGCGGCTTCTTCGAGCGGGAGCGGTTCGCCGCCGTCGACCTGGAGGCGGTCGCCGACGAGCATGAGCAGCACGGCGGCGGTGGGGCGGCCGGCGGCGTCGCGGCCGGCGAGGCCGCCGGTCCAGGGGTCGACGTCCTTGACGATGGGGAGGCCGGTGGGGCCGAGCGCGTCGAGGAGGCGGCGCTGCGCGGCGGGGTCTTCGACGGCGGTGATGCGCCAGCCGCCGTCGTCGCCGCGGGTGAGCTCGACGGCGAGGCTCGCCGGCCAGCCGTCGATGGTGAAGGCGACCTCGCCGGCGCGGCGGTCCTCGTCGAGGCGGCGCAGCTCGGCGACGGAGAGGAAGCGGTAGCGGGCGAGGTCGAGCTGTTCGGGCAGGATGAGCGACTGCCGGGCGGCGTCGCTGAAGAGGGCGGCGCGGACGCCGGGGTCGAAGAAGCCGCGGTCGAAGGCGGTGTTGATCGCGGCCCAGGGGGTGGGCTCGACGATCTCGGGGACGCCGTCGCCGCAGCCGGCGAGGGCGAGCGCGAGCGCGAGCGCGGCGAGGCGAGGGGTCGGCATGGGGGGGAGCATAACGCGCTCGGGGCGCTCAGCGAAGCGCGGTGAGGTTCGCGGTCGGTCCGCCGGCGCACGGCGCGGGTCAGCGCAGCTCGGCGAGGAGCGCGTCGAGCGCGTCGTCGATCCCGGCGCCGCGCTCGCCGGGGGTCGCGACGCGGTCGAGGCGGTCGCGGGCGGCGCGGGCGACGGTGCGGGCGCGGGCGCGGTCGGCGCCGGGCGGGGCGCGGAGCAGGCGGGCGTAGCGGAGGCCGGCGCGGGCGGCGTCGAGGGTGGCCTCTTCGTCCTCGGGGTGGGCGTCGGCGCGTTCGCTGGCGAGCGCGTGGGCCTGCGCGGCGACGTCGCGGGCCTCGCGGGTGCGGTCGAGGCGGCCGAGGAGCTGGGCGTGGTTGCCCATCGCGACGATGCGGGTGCGCAGGCCGGCGGCGTCGAGGCCTTCGCCGATGGTGGCGGCCTCGGCGTAGGCGGCGAGCGCGTCCGAGTCGCGGTCACGCTCGGAGTAGAAGGCGCCGAGCTGGTTGAGGCCGCGCACGAGGTCGCGGCGGGCGTCCTGGTCGGCGGGCTGCGCCGCGACGAGCGCGCGGCGCAGCTCGAGCGCCTGCTGGTGCAGCGCGAGCGCGTCGTCGAGGCGGCCGGCGGCCTGGGCGTGCTCGGCGAGGCGCACCCGGCGGGCGGCGAGCGAGCGGCCGACGGCGAGGTCGTCGGGCTGCATCCGGCGGCGCGCTTCGAGGAGGCGCACCGCGTCGCGTTCGAAGGCCTCGGCGGCGGTGGGGTCTTCGAGCTCCTCGGCGAGCTCGACGGCGGCGGCGGCGGTGTTGTAGGCGCGGGCGGCGACGGCGATCGGATCCTCGTCGCCGCCGCGGCCGGCCTCGGCGTGGGCGATGGCGGCGCGGGCGGCGGCGAGCGCGGGCTCGGCCTCGCCGGCGGCGTGGCGTGGGCGCGGGCGGCGTCGAGCCAGAGCTCGCCGAGCGCGGCGCGGACCCGCTCGCCGGGGGGCACGACCTCGGCGCTGGCCTCGATCGCGGTCGCGGCGGCGCGGGCGACGGCGGCGGCCTCGGCAGGGGCGCCGGTGGCGGCGAGGTGGGTGGCGAGCTCGCGCGCGGTGCCGAGGCGGTCGACGCGGGCGGCCTCGCTGGTGGTGTCGCGGGTGAAGAGGGCGGCGGCGCGCTCGACGGCGTCTTCGAGGAGCGGCCGGGCCGAGGCGTCGATGGCGGGCTCGGCGGCGAGGCGGGCGAGGCGGCGGGTGACGACGAGGCGGCCGCGGAGCACGTCGGGCGCGTCGGGCCGCTCGGCGAGCGCCTCGTCGAGCGCGGCGGCGGCGGCTTGCAGCGCGGTCCAGGCGGCGCGGTGGTCGCCGTCGATGGTGGCGCGGTCGGCGTCCTGCATCGCGGCCATCGCGCGGGCCTCGGGGCGGTTCTGCGCGGCGTGCTCGGCGGCGTCGCGGCGGGCGGCGAGGCGGAGCTGCAGGAAGACGCCGAGCGCGCCGAAGACGACGATGCCGGCGATCATGAGGCCGCGGGCGCGGCTCGGCTTCGCGGCTTGCGGAGGGTGCGAGTCGGTCATGGTGGGGCGAGCCTCGCCGGCCGGGGGCCGGTGCGCAAGGGGGTTGACGGCGAGGGCGCGCGCGGCGTCCGATGCGGCGCGCGACGAGGGTGGAGTCGATGAGCGAAGGTCGACGGGTGCTGGTGATCTACACCGGCGGCACGATCGGGATGAAGCGGGGGCCGCGCGGCTACGTGCCGGTGCCGGGGCTGCTCGGCGAGATGCTCTTGCGGATGCCGCAGTTCCACGCGGCGGGGTCGCCGCGGTTCACGACGCCGCCGTTCCAGTTCGGCCGCCCGGTGCGCTACGACGTGCGGGAGCACGCCGTGCTGCTCGACTCGTCGAACATGGGCGTCGAGCACTGGGTCGCGATCGCGCGCGAGATCGAAGAGAGCTACGCCGACTACGACGCCTTCGTGGTGCTGCACGGCACCGACACGATGGCCTACACCGCCTCGGCGCTGTCGTTCATGCTCGGCGGGCTCGGCAAGACGGTGGTGCTGACCGGGTCGCAGATCCCGCTCGTCGAGAACCGCAACGACGCGCTCGACAACCTGCTCGGCGCGCTGACGATCGCGGGGCACTTCGTCATCCCCGAGGTGGGGCTCTACTTCCATCACAAGCTCATGCGGGGCAACCGGACGCGCAAGATGGACGCGTCGGGGCTCGACGCGTTCCAGTCGAGCAACCTGCCGCCGCTCGCGCGGGTGAGCGTGGGCGTCGACGTCGAGTGGCACCTCGTGCGCCGGCCGCCGCGCACGCCGCTGCGGGTCAAGCCGATCACCGAGCGCAACGTCGCGTGTTTGCGGATCTTTCCCGGCGTCACCGGCGACATCCTGCAGAACTTCCTGCGGCCGCCGCTGCGGGGGGTGGTCATCGAGACCTACGGCACCGGCAACATGCCCGACACCCGCCCCGACCTGCTCGCGGCGCTGCGCGAGGCGCACGACCGCGGGGTGGTGATCGTCAACTGCACGCAGTGCGCGCGGGGCGCGGTGACCGGCGAGTACGCGGCGGGGCGGGCGCTCGCCGACACCGGCGTGGTGGGCGGGGCCGATCTGACGCCCGAGGCGGCGCTGACGAAGCTCGCGTGGCTGCTGAGCGATCCGGCGCGCGGGCAGGCCGAGGTGGAGCGGCTGATGGCGACCGATCTGCGCGGCGAGATGACGCTGCCGCCGGCCGAGCCGCGCTTCGACCTGCGCGACAGCCGCTTCGTGCGCGAGGTCGCCGCGGCGCTCGGGCCGGGGGAGAAGCAGCGCGACTTCGAGCGGCGGATCGGCGACGCGCTCTATCCGGTGGTGATGTGCGCGGCGGCCAACCTCGGCGACGTCGCGACGGTGCGGCGGCTGATCGACGACGGCGGCGCGGTGGACGCGGCCGACTACGAGGGGCGCACCCCGCTGCACGTCGCCGCGGCGGCGGGGCACGTCGAGGTCTGCCGGCTGCTGCTCGCCGAGGGCGCCTCGCCGGCGGCGGTCGATCGGCACGGGCGCACGCCGCAGCAGGAGGCGGCGGCCTTCGGGCACGGCGCGGTCGTCGCGCTGCTCGCCACTCATCCGGCTCCGGGAGGGATCGAGCCTTGACGCTCTCGTCCGCGCTGCGCCAGCGCCTCGCGCGGGTGCGCGGCTACCTCGTCGACATGGACGGCACGCTCTACATCTCGGGCGGGACCGCGCTGCCCGGCGCGGTCGGCTTCATCCGCGCGATCGAGGCGGCGGGGCGGCGGCGGGTGGTGCTGACCAACAACTCGTCGCGCGACGGGCAGGTCTACGTCGACCGGCTCGGCAAGCTCGGGCTCGCCTTCGAGCGCGACGACGTGCTGACCTCGGGCGACGCGGCGGCGGCGTGGCTGGCGCGGGAGACGCCGCTGCGGCGGCCGTTCGTGCTCGGGACCGCGGCGCTCGCCGACGCCTGCGCGCGCGCCGGGCTCGCCCCCACCGGCTTCGACGGCGCGCCCGACTGCGTGCTGCTCGGCTACGACCTCGAGCTGACCTACCGCCGCCTCGCCGACGCCTGCCTGCTCGTCGCGCGCGGGCTGCCCTACTACGCGACCCACCTCGACCTCACCTGCATCGACGTCGCGGGGCTGTTGCCCGACGCCGGCGCGATGGCGGCGGCGATCGCGGCGACGACCGGGGGCAAGTGGCCGACGGTGCTCGGGAAACCGACGACCGCGATGCTCGACGCCGGCCTCGCGAAGCTCGGCTGCGGGCGGGACGAGGTGCTGGTGGTCGGGGATCAGCTCGACACCGACATCCCGCTCGGGCTCGACCACGGGGTGACGTGCGCGCTGGTGCTGACGGGGGAGACGAGCCGGGCGCGGCTCGAGGCGAGCGGGCTCGCGCCGGATCTGGTCGCGGCGAACGTGGGCGAGGTGCACGCGGCGCTCGTCGAGGCGGGCGCGCTGCCCGCTTGACGGCGCTGTCAGATGATGCCGCGGATCTTCTCGTCGCGCTTGCGGTCGTTGTGGTCGAGGAGCCGCTTGCGCAGCCGGATCGCGGCGGGGGTCACCTCGACGAGCTCGTCGTCGTTGATGTACTCGAGCGCCTCTTCGAGCCCCATCTTGCGCGGCACCTGCATCCGGGTGTCGATCTCCTTGAAGGCCTGCCGCATGTTGTCGAGCTTCTTGGCCTTGCAGGGGTTGACCACCATGTCGCGGGCGCGGCTGTTCTCGCCGACGACCTGACCGCCGTAGACCTCGTCACCCGGCTCGATGAAGAGGATGCCGCGGTCTTGCAGGGTCTCGAGCGAGTAGGCGGTCGCCGTGCCCGACTCCTGCGCGATGAGCACGCCGTTCTGCCGGCGCTGGAAGGGGCCCTTGTAGGGGCCATAGCCGCAGAACGACTTGTACAGCGTGCCGGTGCCGCGGGTCTGGGTGAGGAACCGGCTGCGGTAGCCGATGAGGCCGCGGCTGGGGATGCGGTACTCGATGCGGACCTGGTCGCCGGTCTGGCGGAGGTCGGTCATCTCGCCGCCGCGCAGGTTGAGGTCGGCGATGACGGAGCCGCTGAACGGCTCGCCGCAGTCGATGGTGACCTCTTCGTACGGCTCCTCCTGCCCCGACGGGCCGTCGCGGAGGATGACCTGGGGCATCGAGACCATGACCTCGTAGCCCTCGCGCCGCATCGTCTCGATGAGGATGCCGAGGTGCAGCTCGCCGCGGCCGCTGACCTGGAAGACCTCGGGCGAGTCGGTGTCCTCGACGCGCAGCGCGACGTTGGACTGCAGCTCGCGGTCGAGGCGCTCGCGCAGCTTGCGGCTGGTGACGTACTTGCCGTCCATGCCGGCGCGGGGGCCGCTGTTGGCGATGAACGACATCGTGATCGTCGGCTCGTCGATCGCGACGGCGGGGAGCGGGTCGAGCGCCTCGTTGGCGCAGAGCGTCTCGTTGGGCAGCACCTTGGGGAAGCCCGCGATGCCGACGATGTCGCCGGCGCGCGCCGACTCGATCTCGACCTGCTTGAGCCCTTCGAAGCCGGTCAGCCGGCTGACGCGCGCCTGGCGGGGGTTGCCCTGGAGGTCGATCGCCGAGATGACCTGCCCCTTGCGCACCTCGCCGCGGCGGATGCGGCCGATGGCGATGCGGCCGACGAACTCGTCGTAGTTGATGGTCGCGACCTGCATCTGGAGCGGGCCGTCGTCGACCTCGGGGCCGGGGACGTGGCGCACGATCGAGTCGAGCAGCGGGGCGACGCCGTCGCGGGGCTCGGCGAGGTCGTGCACCGCCCAGCCCTGGCGGGCCGAGGCGTAGACGACCTTGAAGTCGAGCTGCTCGTCGGTCGCGTCGAGCGAGACGAAGAGGTCGAAGATCGCGTCGAGCACATACTCGGGGCGGCCGTCGGCGCGGTCGCACTTGTTGATGACCACCATCGGCCGCAGCCCGTGCGAGAGCGCCTTGCGCAGCACGAACCGGGTCTGTGGCATCGGACCCTCGAACGCGTCTACGACGAGGAGCACCGAGTCGACCATGCCGAGCACGCGCTCGACCTCACCGCCGAAGTCGGAGTGGCCGGGGGTGTCGACGATGTTGATGGTGATGCCGCGCCACGAGACGGCGGTGTTCTTGGAGAGGATGGTGATGCCGCGCTCGCGTTCGAGGTCGAGCTTGTCCATCGCGCGCTCTTGCATCGCCGTGTGGGCGGCGACGCTGCCCGACTGGCGCAAGAGGCAGTCGACCAATGTGGTCTTGCCGTGGTCGACGTGGGCGATGATGGCGATGTTGCGCACATCCGGGCGCTGCATGGAGTCCCCCTGCTGCGGGAAGCGGGGCTTTTGCCCTATGTGGGCCATTCGTTGCAAGTCCGCCGACAGTACGGTGGCACGACATCCGCGCCGGGCTCTTGCTCCCCGGGCGGTGGATGTCCAGAATCGGCCCCCCCACCGACGGAGGAGCACATGCCCCGCGTCCGCCTGATCGTGCCGCTCCTGTTCGCGGTCTTCGCCGGGTGCGGCGAGGAGGTCACCCCCGACGCCGATCGCACCCCGCCGACGAGCACCGCGCTCGCGATCTACCCCGCGGGTGGCAGCGTCGAGCTCCAGGACGGGCAGACGTTGCGGGTCAACACCGTCGACCTCACCGTCCGCATCACCATCGACGGCCAGGAGCGGGGGACCATCCTCTACACGACCGACGGCAGCGCCCCGACCGAGCGCAACCCCGCGGTCGGGGTCTCGCCCAACGCCGTCACCATCCCGATGAGCGCCTCGACGACCGTGCGCTGGCGCGCGCTCGACATGGCCCGCAACCAGGAGACCGAGCGGCGGGCCGAGATCGTCTTCGATCGCCAGCAGCCCACGCTGCGGATCGAGCCTCCGCCCGGCGCCTACAGCGGTCAGCTCACCGTGCGGGTCACCGCCAACGAGGCGGCGACGCTCTACTGGTCGGTCGACGGCAGCCCCCCGCTCGCCGGCGCGCCCGGCACCGAAGAGGCCGAGCTGCCGGCCAACATCGACCTGGTCCTCCCCACCGAGCTGCGCCTCGTCGCCATCGACCTCGCCGGCAACGTCGCCACCGCCGGGCCGCTCGACTACGAGATCGACGTCGAGGCGCCCACCACCACCGCCGATCCCGGCCCCGGGCGCTACCTCGGCCCGATCGAGGTCGTGCTCGGCGCCGACGACCCGGACGCGGTGATCCGCTACACGACGGATGGATCCGATCCCGGCACCGACTCGGCGCGCTACGCGGGGCCGGTGCGGATCGACCGCGACGTCGAGCTCAAGGTGCGGGCCTACGACCCCGGCGGCAACGCGGAGCGGGTGCGCACGCTGCCGTACTTCATCGGCCCCCGCCCGCCGGTCGCGCCGACGGTCGGGAGCGGGCCCGAGCGCTTCCCGCTGCGGGGCGGGCTCGAGCTCGCGACGGCGCTGATCGAGGTCGCCGGCCCGCTCGCCGGCCGCGCCGACGCGCCCTCGACGGGCGCCGACTGGGCGACCTGGGCGATCGGCCGCACCGCGATCGACGCGGTGATGTGGCAGGGCGGGCTCGGCCCGCACGCGATGAACGGCGCCCCGATCATCGACATCTCGGCGGCGGGGCTCGGCGCGCCCGACGCGAACCTCAACGGGTCGAACCTCGACGAGACGTGGTTCGAGCGGGTCGAGCTGCTCGCCGAGCGCGCGGGCGAGAGCCGGATCCCCGACAGCATCCACCCGCCGGGCGTGCTGCTCGAGACCGCCGACGCCGCCCTCGCCGCGCCGCTCGGCAACGGCCGCGACGCCGCGGGGCTGCCGCTGTGGGTCGACGACTACGGGCTGATGCGCTGGGCCGGGGTGCCGGCGGACGGGCGGGCGACCGATCCGGCGCTGCTCGCCGCCGGGCTCGACGCGCTCGCCACCCGCGCCCGCAGCGCGCTCGCGGTGGACCACCCGATCGGCGAGGACCTCTACGCCCGCCGCGCCGCGCCCGTCGTCGGGCTGCGCTGCGTGGGCTGCCACGGCGTCGGGATCGCGCCCACGATCACGACCGCCGGCGACCTCGAAGCGCTCGGGCTCCTCGACGGCGACGCGCCGCGGCTGCTCGCGCTGCTGCGCGCCGACGAGCCCCACCCGGTCGATCCGGCGACCGACGAGCAGGTCGCCGCCGTCGCGGCCTGGATCGAGGCGGGCGCGATGGCCGCCGACGGCGCCGAGCGCCGCCCCGGCCCCGATCCGCGCGAGGGCTTCCTCGGGCTGTTGTCGATCGAGCACGCCGGCGAGCTGCTCGCGACCGCGATGGCGGAGCTGGTCTACGACGTCGAGCGCAACCAGCTCTCGGCCTTCGACCCCGAGCGCGAGCAGTACCACGTCGGCGAGGCGACGGTGATCGTGGGCGCGGGACCGACCGGGACGCCGCAGCTCCAGCAGGCGCAGGTCGTCGACCGCACCTTCGACACGGCCGCGCAGGCCCGACTGCTCGCCGCGCTCGCCGCCTGGGTCGCGTTCGGCGAGGCGCGCCCCGACCTCTTCACCGGCATCCTCGAAGGCTCCGCGGTGCTGCCCGCGACCCCCGCGCTCGCCCGCACCGTCGCCGAGACCATCGTCGCGCGGCTGTTGACCCGCACGCTCGCCACCGGCGGCGGCCTCGTCGCGTCGTGGCACCCCGACGCGGGCATGGCCGATCGCGTCGAGGCGCTCGCGCTCGCCGAGGCGGCGGTGGCGCTGCGCGCGGCGGGCGCGGCGCTCGGCGATCCGGCCGCGACGGCGGCGGCCGACGGCGCGGTGCGCTTCCTCCTCGGCGAGATGATGCTCGACGAGGGCGACTACGTCGGCGCGTGGCAGGCGGGGATCCAGCTCGTCGGGCCGCGCTCGGTCGAGGTGCAGTGGGCCGTCTTCGCGGCGCTCGCCGACGCCGCCGCCGCCGGTGACGCGGCGGCGCGCTCAGCGATGGAGGCGCTCTGGGCGCGCCTCGACGCGATGTGGTTCGACCCGCGCGCGGGCGTCTGGCAGACGACCTTCGGCAACGAGGTCTACCGCTACACCCCCGGACTCATCGCGCGGATCCTCGACGGCCTCGGGCGCGCGGTCGACGCCGGGCTGCCCTCGGCCGAGGCGCGGCTCAACACCGCGCTCGAGCGGCTCGTCATCCCGTTCGTGTGGGCCGACACCTGGCTCAGCGGCGAGATCCGCGCCGGGCGCGACGTCGACGGCGACGGGCTGCCGAAGCCGCAGGACGCGCTCGAGCCCAACGGCGCGGCGCCCGTGTTCCGCCGCCAGATCGACCTATAGGTTTCGCCGTGCTCGCTCCGGCCCGTGCGGCTCTGGCCGCACGCCTGCGCGGTACTCGGCGGATCGGCTCAGGCGGCTGACGCCGCCTTCGCTGTCCATCAGCGTCACCGGGCTCGCCGCATCCAGCGCCACCACAGGCCGCAGGCGCCGCCCATCGAGGCCACGGCGACGGTCGCGAGCCACAGCGGCCACGCCGGCCGGGGAGCGGGCGTCGGGCGGGGCGGGCGCGCGAGGGGGTGGATCGCGAGCGCGACGGCGGCGTCGGCGGGCAGATCGGCGGCCACCCGGACCTGCGCTTCGAGGGTCGCCCGGTCGAGCCCGGCGGGCGCGGGGCTATGCACCGTCACCGCGGCGCCCCGGCGCCCGAGCGCGACCCGCGCGTCGCTGATCGCCGGATCGGCCCGCAGCACGGCGGCGACCGCAGCCTCGGTCGCCCGCCGCGCCGCCGCCTGCCGCTCCTCGGCGCTCGCGACCAGCCCGCCCGGGGGCGGCGGCGCGATCGGGCGCGGGAAGCCGCTCGCCCGCGCCGCGCCCCACGCCTCGGCGAACGTCGCGTGATCGACGTCCACCGCGTGCCGTCCGCCGCGCGAGACCTTGTCGGCGTCGAAGCCCGCCGCCCGCAGCGCCGCGACCAGATCGTTCGCCTCGGCCTCGTCGAGCCCGTCGAGCACCGTCGCCCGGCAGCCGAGCGCGCCGAGCGCCAGCGCCGCCCACAGCAAGGCATGGCGCATCGTCACCTCCACGGTGCCCGCCCGGCAGGAACCCCGCGGCAGACTAGTGGGGCGTCCGTGCGCTCCGCCAGGCAATTCCGCGGCGCCTTCGGCCTCGCTCGGCGTCGGGCCTCCTCGCCATGATCCGGCCATGACGGCGTCGGCCCGCCTCAAACCCCGATCGGCAGCCACAGCGCGAACCGGCTGCCCTCGCCCGGGGTGCTCGCGACCATCACCCCGCCGCGATGCCACCGCGCCGCCTCGGCGACCACCGAGAGCCCGAAGCCGTGCGCCGTCGGCTCGCTCCGCGTCGTGTAGCCCGGCTCGAAGAGCTGCGGCAGGCGCGCCGCGGCGATCCCCGTCCCGGTGTCGCGCACCGCCAGCACCCAGTATCGCCCGGGCGTCAGCGTCTCGCCGAGCGTGTCGACCCGGGCGCAGCCGAGCCGCTCGACCACCGTCGTCACCGTCAGCCGCCCGCCGCTCGGCATCGCCGCCTGCGCGTTGCTGACGAGGTTGGCGAGCCCCTGCTGCAACCGCAGCACGTCACAGCCCGGCGGCTCGGGCGCGGCGAGGTCGATGGAGACGTCGATCGGGCCGTCCTTCGGCGACGCCCGCCGCAGGATCCGGCGCACGATCGCCTCGACGTCGAGCCGGGCGTCGACCGCGGGCGGCTCGTCGATCAAGAGCCGCCGACAGAGCGCCGCCGCGGTGCGCGCGGCGTCCAGGATCTCGCGCGCCGCCTCCGTCGCGTTGTCGACGGCGCCGTCGACGATCAGCTCCGACTGCCCGGTGATCGCGAAGAGGAGGTTGTTGATGTCGTGGACCGCGTTGCGCATCGCGGCGTGCACGCCCGGTTCGCCGGCGGGGGGCGCGCTCGGCGCCCCGGTGAGCGGCGCGGCCGGCGGCGCGGTGCTCGGCGGCCCCGTGGGCGACGACCATTGGCGGGATCCGTCAGCCATCGGAGCCCCCCTCGTTCCGAGTGGACGGCGGCGCGGGTGAGGGCGGCTGCGGGAGACCCGGGCGAGCGTTCGGGCCTCCCACGCTCGGTCTCTGCCCCCGTCTCATCCGCCTCCCCCGTCGGTTTTGTCTCGACCGTGCCAGGGTCAATGATTACGACTTCGCTGTCACGCAGATTACTATGCCCGGCGGGCGCGGAACGTCAACCGTCCTCGGCACAGGGACGTCACCGAGTCCGCCCGCGCGGGCGCGCCGGGTGACGTGAACAGGCCGCCGTGACGGTCGATGACCGGGCGCCGGTCACGGATCGGGGACGAACGGGGGCGGCCCGAGTGTCGGCGGTGACGCGCCGCTCGGGTGATGGGCAGGGCGGGTTACCAATCGGGGGACTTGCGGTTGGCCTTGACGTCGCTGCGGGCCTTCTTGGACTTGAGGCGCCGCTCCTTGACCCCGCGGCTCGGGCGGGTCGGGCGGCGCGCCTTGGGGCGGCGCAGCGCGGCGGCGACGAGCTCGGCGAGGCGGGCGGCGGCGATCTCGCGGTTGCGGAGCTGGCTGCGGGCGTCTTCGGCGTGCACCTGCAACACCCCGCCCTGGGTGAGCCGGCCGGCGAGCTTCTCCAACAGGCGCGCGCGCTGCGCCTCGTCGAGCACCGCGCTCTCGGCGACCGACCACGCGAGCGTCACCCGGCTGCTCGTCTTGTTGACGTGCTGCCCGCCCGGACCCGAGGCGCGGCTCGCCGACCACGAGAGCTCGGCGGCGGGGATGGTCGGCCCGCCCGGGATCGGGAGGTCGTCGGTCACGCGCCCTCGGTCGGCGCGCTCTTGAAGCCGACGGCGCGATGGCTGCCGTCGCAGAAGGGCTTGTTCTTCGAGGCGCCGCAGCGGCAGAGCGCGGCCTTGTGGCCCTGCCACGCGGCCCGGCCGCTCGCCGCGACGAGCGTCACCGGACCGCTGAGCAGCAGCGGCCCGTCGGGCGCCGGGGTGATGGTGAGGGGGCCGGCGGGGAGCGGGTCGGGCTGGCCGGTGGTCCCGATCGCGCCGCGGTCGATGAAGCCGTCCTTCTCGTGGCTGTTGTCGCAGAAGGGCTTGTTCTTCGAGGCCCCGCAGCGGCAGAGCGCGATCCGGGTGCGGGTCTCGCCCTCGCCGTCGACGCCGGCGAGGTGCAGCGCGCCGCGGAGGTAGAGCGGGCCGTTGTTGGCGACGGTGACGGTGTTGCGGTCGGCGGGCGCGAGCGCGTGGGTGCCGTCCTTGTTGCGCGCGTCGAGCGCCCCGGTCGGGCAGCGGTCGACGACGGCGAGGACCTCGTCGACGCCGACCGCGTCGGGGTCGCACCAGGGCCGGCGGCCGCCGACGAAGAGCGCGTTGTCGGCGCGCCCGCACTCACCGACGTGAATGCAGAGCGCGGGGTGGTAGGTGACGTCGATCTGTTCGCCGCTGAAGGTGTGGGTCTTGGAACTGCTCACCGCGGGTCGTCCTCCTCGGGGGCGCGTGCTCTCCGGGAGAGACCATATCACGGTCGGCGCGGATGGAACCTCCGGCGCGGCCGGTCACGCGCACTTCACGGCGGCCGCTCGGCGAGCGCGCGGGCTACTGGCCGAGGCGGTCTCTGAGCTGGTCGATCGTGCGCTGGATCGCCTTTCGGTAGGCCGGGTTCTCTTCCTGGCTCAGCCACCGCTCGCAGTTGGGGAGCGCGCGCGCGTGCATCTCCTGCGCCTTGTACACCGCACAGAGCCGCTGGTAGGGCACCTTCGACCCGGGCCTCGCCTCCCTGGCTTTCTCGAAGAGCACGGTCGCGGCGGCGCGGTCGCCGCGGCCCATGGCCGCGAGGCCATCCTCGATGAAGGCGTTGTAGTCCCCCCGCGCGCTCGATCGGGCGGCCTGCGCTGGCCGGCGCTGCGCGGCGGCGCGCGGACGGCTCAGGCGCGGCGGCGGCGCGGGGGCCGGCGGCGATCAGGCGCCGCGAGGCGGCGCGCGCGCGGCGCGCGGCGCGGCGGCGCGGGCGCGGCGGCGGCGCGGCGGCGCCGCGCCGCGGCGTCGGCGGCGCGGGCGGGCGCGATCGACGGGGCGCGCCGTCGGCCGAGGCGTCGTCGCGCTCGGCGGGGCGGTCGGCGAGGCGGGCGCGCGCGGCGCGCGCGGCGCGCGGCGGGCTCTCGGCGGCTGGGCCGCTGGCCAGGCGGCGTCGGCGCGGGCGCGCTCGCGTCGAGGAGCCGGCTCGCGATGGCGCGCCGGTCGGGCGGCTCCTCCTCGTCGCGCGGGCGAGCGGCACGCCATCGCCGTTCTCCGGCCGCGGCGACGCGACCGCCGCGGTGATGGGGATGGCGACCACCATCGGCGGCGATCCGCCTCGGGGAGCGGCGTCGCCGCAGGCGCTCGCAGCTCGCCGGCGCCGATGGTCGTCTCGTTCTCGCGCGCCTTCGCGTCGACCGCGGCGTCGTCGAGGTTGGGGATGGTCGCGAGCTCGAGGGTCGCCTCGTCGCTCGCTCGCGCGACGAGGCCGGTGCCTTCGAGGCGGGCGCGGACGGCGTGCATCGAGGGCGGGCGGGCGTCGCGGTGCTTGGCGAGCATGTCGAAGGTCAGCTCGGCGAGCGCCGGGGGCACGTCGGGCGGGAGCGGGGCGGGGATGATCTCGACGTGGCGGCGCAGCGTGTCGAGCACGCCGCCTTCGCCGCGGAACGGGTTGAAGCCGGCGAGCATGCGGTAGAGCACGACGCCGAGCGAGTAGACGTCGCTGCGGCCGTCGATGTCGACCTCGCCGCGGAGCTGTTCGGGCGACATGTAGGCGGGGGTGCCGACGACGCTGCCGGTCCGTGAGCGCGCGACGCTCTCGGTGTTGATGCGGGCGACGCCGAAGTCGAGGACCCGGATGTGGGTCCCGCCGCCGCCGGGGGTGGGCTCGGCGAAGAGGTTCGCCGGCTTGAGGTCGCGGTGAACGATGGCCTTGTCGTGGGCCTCGGCGCGGCTCGCGCGTGCCGGCGAGCGATCGCGAGGCGCGGTCGGCGGCGGCGTGCGCCCGCGATCTCGTCGAGCGGCGCGCCCGCGACGCATGGCGCGCTTGGTGGTCGTCGTCGAGCGGCCCTCGCGCGCTGCGGGATGCAGGCGCTGCGAGGCGTCGCGGCGGGCGACGACCTCGAAGCGCGCACGGCGTCGGGCTGCTGGGCGGCGGCGCGGCGGGCGTTGAGCGCGGCGAGGCGCGGCGGCGGGCTCGGCCGCGCGGGCGGCGGCGGCGGCCTGGCCGCGGCGCGAGGCGGCGCTGGAGCGCGGTGCGCGGCGAGGCTGCCGCGGCTGCGCGGCGGCCGGGCGGGCGGCGCTCGGCTGGCGGTGCGCGCCGGTAGCGGGGCGAAGCGATGATCCGTGATGCTGATGAGGGCCGCGACGATGGCGATGCGGGGCGCGGGCTCGGCGGCGCTCGGCGCGCGGGCGCGCGCGGCGGCGGGGGCGTGCGGCGGCGGCGCGGCGATCGCAGGCGCGGCGCGCGGCGGCCGCGCGGCGTGAGGTCGGCATCGGGGCGCGCGGCTATCGTCGGCGAGGGCGGGCTCATGCGGCGCGGTGGCGCTCGGCGGTGGAGGCGGCGATGGCGGCGGCGGGCGGCGGCGGCGGTCGGCGGGCGGCGCGGGCGCGGGCGCGCCTCGCGGATGCGCGGGCGGCGGCGGCGCGGAGGCGAGGCGGCCGGTGGCGCGCGGCGGCGGCGCGGCGCGAGCGCTGGGCGGCGGCGTCAGGCGGCGACGGCGGTGCGGGCGTGGCGGCTGCGCTTCGGCGGCTGGCGGCGCGCGGTGCGGCGTCGGCGGCGCGGGCGGCGATGGCGGCGGCGGTGGCGGCGCGGCGACGCGCGGCAGCGCGGCGGGCGGCGGTGGCGCGCGTCGGGCGCGGCGGTGGCAGGCGGCGGCGCGTGCGGCGGTCGGCGGTGCGGGGCGCGGGGGCGGCGGCGGGGCGCGGCGCGGGCGGCGGGCGGCGAGAGGCGGAGGCCGGCGGCGCGGCGGCGCGCGGCGCGTCGGTGAGGGTCGGGCGGGCGTGGGGCGCGGCGGCGTGGCGGCGCGGGTGTCTTCGCGGGTGCGAGGCGGGTCAGCGGCGCCTGGCGGCGGCCGGCGACGGCGGCGCGTCGCGGGGAGGCGCGGGGGAGGGGCGCGGTGGCGCGAGGAGCGGGCTCGATGGCGTCTCGAGGGCGGGCGCGCGTCAGGAGGGGCGCGCGAGGCGGCGCGGCCGGCCGATCGGCGGTCGGAGGCGGGCGTCGCGGAGAGGGATGCCGCGGCTTGGGGCGGCGGTGCTGCGCTGCGGCGCGATGCGGCGGCATCGAGGTGGCGCGTGCGCGCGGCGGCGTCGCGGCGGCGGTGGTCGCCGCGGCGCGACGGCGAGGCGCGGTGGCGGGCGGGCGGGCGCTGGGGCGGGCGTCGACGGCCGGCGACGGCGTCGACGCGCGCGGCGCGGAGCGCGGGCTCGTCGCAGTCAGGGCGGCGCGCACGCGATCGCTGCGGCGGCGGCGCGGCGCGCCGCGCTGGGTCGGCTGGACCTCGCGCGGGCGAGGGCGGCGGTGCGGCGTGATGGCGAGGCGGGTCGGCGGGCGATGGGCGCGGCGCGCGCATGGCCGCCTCGGCGGCGCGGGCGCCGGCGGCGCTCGCGGCGCGTCGGCGGCGGCGCATGGCTGCTCGGCGGCGGCGCGCGCGCGGGCGTTGCCGGCGCGGTCGAGGCGGGGCGGCGGCGCAGCGCGGCTGCGGCGGCGGCGGCGGCGTCATCGCGGTCGGCGCTGGCGCGGCGACGGCGGCGCGGCGCGGCGTTGGCTGGCGGCGGCGGGTGAAGGCGTCGGCGACGGTGCGGGCGCCTCGGCTGCGTCGGCGGTGGCGCTGCGAGCGCGGTGCGGCGATGCGGCTGCGGTGGTGCCGCCGCTGGCGCGAGGCGGGACGGCGGCGCGCGACGCGGAGCGCGCCGGCGCGCGCGGTGGGCTGCGCGGCGGTGCCGGCGTTGACGACGGCGACGAGGGGGACTTCGGGCAGGGTGCCGAGGGGGCTGGCGTCGAAGGTGCGGCCGCCGCCGCCGCGGGTGCGGGTGCGCACGATCTGGCCGGCGCTGAGGAAGAGGTCGCTGACGGCGATGGCCTGGCTGAGCAGCCCGCCGGGGTTGTTGCGGAGGTCGAGGACGAGGCCGGGGAGCTCGCCGCCGGCTTCGGCGCGGAGGCGTTCGATCTCGGCGCGGAGGCGGGCTTCGGTGTCGTGCTGGAAGGCGCGGACGCGGAGGTGGGCCGATCCGTCGGGGAGGAGCCGGCCTTCGACGGGCTCGACGACGACGACCTGGCGTTCGACGCGGACGGTGAAGGGGGGGGCGTCGCCGCGCTGGAGGGTGAGCTCGACGACGGTGCCGGCGGCGCCGCGGAGGCGGCGGACGGCGTCGCTCTGGGTCATGCCGCGGGTGGAGTGGCCGTCGATGGCGCGGAGCTGGTCGCCGGGGCGGACGCCGGCGGCGGCGGCGGGGGCGCCTTCGAGGGGGGTGATGACGGTGAGGGTGTCGTCGCGGAGGCCGATCTCCATGCCGATGCCGGGGAAGCGGCCGCGGGTCTGGGTGCGGAAGGCGGCTTTCTGTTCGGGGGTGAGGAACTCGGAGTGGGGGTCGAGGGCGTCGACCATGCCGTCGATGGCGGCGTAGACGAGGCGCTCGGGTTCGACCTCTTCGATGTAGTTGCGGCCGATGTGGCCATAGACCTCGGTGAAGACGTCGAGCGCGCGGTAGGTGGCGTCGCGGTTGGCCTCGGCGGGGCGGATGAGCCGGGCGGCGAGGGCGCCGGCGAGGGCGGCGGCGAGGAGGAGGAGGGTGAGCGCGCGGCGGCTGAGGGTGATCATCGGTCGCTCCTCAACCAGGGGATGGGGTCGACGGGGGCGCGGCGGGCGCGGAGCTCGAAGTGGAGCTTGGGGCCGCTGAGGGAGCCGGCGTCGCCGACCTCGCCGATGATGTCGCCGGTGTCGACGGTCTCGCCGCGGGCGCGGCGGATGGCGGAGAGGTGGCCATACAGGGTGTGATGGTCGTCTCCATGGTCGATGATCACCAGATTTCCGAACCCTTTATACCATCCGCTGTAGACGACGCGCCCGCGATGCACGGCGCGGACGGGGGCGCCGTAGGGGGCGTCGAAGGCGACGCCGGTGTTGAAGGTGACGGTGCCGAGCTCGGGGTCGGTGGCGCGGCCGAAGCGGGTGGTGATGCGGCCGAGGACGGGGGGGGGGAGCTGGCCGCGTTGTTCGGCGAAGCCTTGGGCGGGGGCGAGGGCGAGGGCGAGGGGGAGCGCCTGGAGGCGGGCGCTGCGGGCGGTGGCGAGGCGTTCGGCGAGGCGGCGTTCGCGGCGGACGGTGGCGAGGAGGCGGGCGCGGGTGGCGCGTTCGTCTTCGAGGAGCTGGCGCTGGGCGGCGAGCTCGGCGTCGGTGGTGTCGAGGGCGGCGGCGGCGGCGGCGCGTTCGGCGCGGATGGGGCGGAGCGCGGCTTCGTCGGCGCGGAGGCGGTGGATGGCGTCGGCGTCGTGGCGGAGGATGGCGCGCATGACGCCGCGGCGGCGGAGGGCGTCGGTGGGGCGGGCGGTGAGCGTGGGGAGGCGCTCGGCGGCGGCGGCGAGGCGGGCGCGGGCGCGGAGGCGGGCGGCGAGGCGGTCGCGGGCCGCCGTGACGTGGGCGCGGGCGGCGGTGAGGCGGGTGTCGACCTCGGCGAGCGCGCGGGCCTTCTCGGCGCGGTGGATGCCGAGGCGGGCTTGTTCGAGCGCGATCTCGGCGATGCGGCGGTCGAGGTCGTCGAGGGCGTCGATGACCTCGTCTTCGCGGGCGAGGAGCTCGGCGGCGCGGGCGGCGGGGTCGTCGGGGGCGGGCGCGAGGAGGAGCGCGAGGAGGAGGAGGGCGGGCATCAGGCGTCCCGTCCGTGCAGGTAGCGGCCGGTGGCGAGGTGGCTGGCGATGACGCCGACGAGCGCGGCGCCGATGACGCCGGCGATGATGACGCCGGGGGGGAGGAACGCGAGGGGGGCGTCGAGGGCGTCGCCGAGGGGGAGGGTGCGGGTGAGGATGTAGAGGAGCGCGGTGGCGGCGAGGGCGCCGGTGGCGCCCTGGAAGGCGCCTTCGATGGCGCAGGGGGCGCGGATGAAGGCGTCGGTGGCGCCGACGAGGCGGAGGATCTCGAGCTCGTCGCGGCGGGCGTAGAGGGTGAGGCGGATGGTGTTGGAGATGATGAAGACGACGGCGAGGAGCGCGAGGATGGCCATGATGGCGCCGCCGCCGCGGGCGAGGGCGCGGAGGCGTTCGAGGCGGTCCTGGAGGTCGCGGCCGTCGTCGACGGCGTCGGCGGCGGTGAGCGGGGGGAGCGCGCGGAGGCGGTCGGCGAGCGCGGCGCGGGCGGCGGGGGTGCGGTGGGCGGGGGCGAGGGTGACTTCGATGACGGCGGGGAGGACTTCGGGGTCGAGCTCGTCGAGGAGCTTCGGGTCGGCGGGGAAGCTCTGGCGGAGGTCGTCGAGGGCTTCGGCGCGGCCGCGGGTGCGGGTGGCTTCGACCTCGGGCCAGCCGGCGATGGTGGCGGCGAGCGCGGGGAGCGCGGCGTCGGGGGTGTCGGGGCCGGCGAAGGCGAGGACGTCGGCGCCGCCGGTCCAGCGGTCGACGAGGTGGTCGAGGTGGGTGACGACGAGGCCGACGGCGCCGAGGACGAGGAGCGCGACGGCGATGGTGGAGATGGCGACGAGTTGGACGACGGGTGAGGCGGCGATGGAGCGGGCGGCGGTGACGAGGGCGCGCATCAGCCGCGGGCTCCGAGGGGGTCGTGGTCGGTGTCGTGGCTGATCCGGCCGCGTTCGAGGGTGATGACGCGCTTGCCGAAGGCGCGGAGCATGGCGAGGTCGTGGGTGGCGACGACGACGGTGGTGCCGCGGAGCTGGGCGTCGGTGAAGAGGCCCATGATCTCGCGGCTGAGGGCGGCGTCGAGGTTGCCGGTGGGTTCGTCGGCGAGGAGGACGGCGGGTTCGCCGACGAGGGCGCGGGCGATGGCGACGCGTTGTTGTTCGCCGCCGGAGAGGCGGAGCGGGAGGGCGTCGGTCTTGTGGCCGAGGCCGACCTGGTGGAGCACGGTCTCGACGCGGCGGCGGATGCGGGCGCGGGGCTGGCCGAGGACCTCGAGGGTGAGGGCGACGTTGTCGTAGACGGTGCGGCGGGGGAGGAGGCGGAAGTCCTGGAAGACGACGCCGATGTTGCGGCGGAGGATGGGGACGCTGCGCGCGCGGAGGCGGGCGAGGTCGTGGCCGGCGATGATGATGCGGCCGTCGGTGGGGCGCTCGGCGGCGAAGAGGAGCTTCATGAGCGTGCTCTTGCCGGCGCCGGAGGGGCCGGTGAGGAAGGCGAACTCGCCTTTGTCGAGCGCGAGGGAGACGTCGTCGAGCGCGATGTCGTCGCGGCTGTAGCGCTTGGTGACGTGGAAGAGGCGGATCATCGGGGCGAGCGCGCGGGGCGCCTAGTTGGCCTGGTCGTCTTCGAGGAGCCAGGCGAGGAGGACGGGGTCGAGGGGCTGGGGGTGGAGGATGGGGGTGGGGTACTCGATGGGGGCGTCGGGGTCGGGCTCGGTGATGGGGCCGTCGTCGACGAGGTGCATCTCGGCGGAGTCGATCTCTTCGATGGATTCGTCGGCGGCGGGCGCCGGGGAGGGGGCGGGGGGTTCGTCGACGGGGGTGAGGAGGGGGCGGGGGCGCTGGAGGGGGCGGGCCTTGTCGCGGGCGAGGGGGATGTCGCCGGCGGCGGCGCCGCGGCCGGCGAGGCGGGCGGCCTTGTCGAACTCGCCGGCGAGGAGCGCCTTGACCATGTCGCGGTGCTGCGCGCGGGCGATGCCGCGGATGTGGTCGTCGAGGTCGGCGCGCCCGAGCGCGTCGCCGTACTCGGCGCGGCGGGTGGCGATGATGGTGCCGCCGATGAAGCAGTGGGTGATGATGACGGGGTTGTCGAGGCCGCTGTCCTCGGTCTGGATGTGGAAGACCTTGCCGTTGTGGTCGTGGTTGGTGTTCAGGCCCAGGATCATCGCGCGGCGTCCTGTAGGTCGACGTGTTCGAGCAGGGGGCAGCCGTCGCCCCAGAACCGGGCCGCCACCGCGCTCGCCCGGTCGGGCGTGTCGGTGACGTAGAAGCGGGGCGCCTCGCCGGGGGCGTGGCGGCGGAGCTCGTGGCGGTCGAGCAGCGCGGCGACGTCCTGCGCGGCGGCGGCGGCGGAGTCGACGAGCGCGACCTCGGGGCCGATGAGCTCGTCGACGACGGCGCGGAGCGTGGCCCGCATCAGGGGATAGTGGGTACAGCCGAGGATGATGGTGTCAACCTTCGTGTGCGCGAGGGGCGCGAGGTACTCGCGGGCGACGAGGGTGGTGACGGGGTGGTCGAACCAGCCCTCTTCGGCGAGGGGCACGAGGAGCGGGCAGGCGATCTGGTGGACGGGGCGGCCGGGCGCGATGGACTCGATGGCGCGGCGGTAGGCGTCGGAGGCGACGGTGCCGGGGGTGGCGAGCACGGCGATGGCGCCGCCGCGGGAGGCGGCGATGGCGGCGCGGGCCCCGGGGCGGATGACGCCGACGACGGGCACGGTCTCGCCTTCGGCGAGGTCGCCGATCGCGTGGGCGGAGACGGTGTTGCAGGCGACGACGATGAGCTTGACGCCGCGGCCGCGGAGGAAGGCGGCGGTGGTGCGGGCGTAGCGGACGACGGTGGCGGGGGCGCGGGTGCCGTAGGGGACGCGGGCGGTGTCGCCGAGGTAGAGCAGGCTCTCGTGGGGGAGGACCCGGGTGATCGCGGCGGCGACGGTGAGGCCGCCGAGGCCGGAGTCGAAGACGCCGATGGGGGCGTCGGCGTCGAGGGTGTCGCGCATGCGTCTCTAGTAGCACACGCTGTAGGTGATCTCTCGCCGAAGCGTGTCGCCGCCGGCCTCGTCGTACTGGACGCCGACGGCGAAGCGGGCGACGGCGGGGCTGTCCCCGGCCTCGCCGGCGATGACCTGGTAGACGTGCACCGGGCGGAGGGGGAGCTCGCGGTTGAAGAGGCCGACGTGGGGCTCATCTTCGCCGGTGATGGGGTTCTCGCGGAGGAGGACGCTGCCGTCCTCTTCGGTGAAGACGAAGCAGCCGGTCTCGTAGGGCTGCGGCGGGCGGTCGATGACGACGGGGCCGTCGGCTTCGACGTAGCTGAGGCCCTCTTCGTTGGCGTCGACGCAGTTGCCGTTGCGGTCGGCGAAGCGGTTCTCGACGACGATGACGCCGTTGCTGCCGAGGTAGAAGCTGGAGCGCGGGCAGTCGTCGCGGAACGCGGTGGGGTTGGTCGAGCAGTCGTTGCCGCCGAGGCAGTAGAAGCGCACGGGGAAGGTGGGGTCTTCGGCGTCGACGGGCACGTAGGGCGAGCCGACCCACAAGACGACGGTGGAGGTCCAGATCTCGGCGGCGCCGCTCCATTCGTAGGTGGGGGGCGTCCAGGCGCCGTCCTGGTCGGTGTCGCGGAACTCTTCGATGAGGCCGCCGAGCTCGTCGTAGTCGTAGCGGCCGTTGTCGTTGGCGTCGACGAAGGGCTCGCCGAAGTCCTGGTCGGGCCCGACGAAGTCGACGCCGGGGTCGAAGAACTTGTTGCCGTTGGTGTCGACGAAGTCCTTCTCCCCGACGGTGACGGCGACGAGGCGGACGACGCCGTCGCGGGGGTTGAAGGTGCCGCCGTAGCCGGCGCCGGCCTCGTAGGGCAGCGGGGTGGTGTTGTAGGGGGCGGGCGGGCCGGTGCGGTGCTCGATGGTGATGACGCCGTCGCTGTCGGCGACGGCGTCCTGGGTGATGAGGCCGGCTTCGGTGAGGAAGAACGCGACGGTGCCTTCGTCGACGATGCCTTCGACGCGGTCGGCGAGGTCGAGGGTGCACTCGGTCGTCGAGGTGGTGCCGGCGTTGAAGACCCAGTTGTTGGCGTCGAGGCGGGCGGTGAACGCGGGGAGGATGGGGAACTCGCAGGTCAGCGACATCGCGCCGGCCGCGGGGACGCCGCCGCGCACGATGATCGGGGCGCTGCGGTCTTCGACCTGCTCGTTGCCGATCTCGGGCGCGGTCGAGGCGAGCACGGTGACGACGCCGGGGGTGCCGCCGGCGCGGAGGCGGACCTGGGCGACGCCGTTCTGGTTGGTGGTGACCTCGCGGGGGCTGATCTCGACCTGGGGGAGCCGGTTGTCGGGGAGGCGGAAGCGGACGAGCTTGTCGGGCACGGGCTCGTCGAGGCGGGTGACCCGGAACGAGAGCAGGACGCTGTCGGCGCGGCCGAGGCCGGTGCCGCGGATGCCGATGACGAGGTCTTCGGGGTTGGCGGGCGGCATGAACCGGATCGAGATCTCGCTGGGCGTGGGGTTGATGGTGCTGTCGGTGGCGGCGTCGGCCATGCCCATGTCGTTGGGCACGCCCATCTCGGAGACGACGTCGCCGTCGACCATGAGCCCGGCGCACTCGGTCTCGTAGGTCTGGCGGTCGCGGCAGCGGATGGGGAAGGTGCCGCTCTGGAGCGGGGCGGCGGCGGCGCCGCTGGCGGGGGCGTAGCTCTCGACGCGGGCGCGGATCTGCACGACGCCGGGGATGGAGCAGTAGAACTGCGCGCGGGCGGTGCGGCCTTCGACGATGATGTCGCCGCTGGTGACGGGCTCGCCGGGGATCTCCTGCCCGCGGGTGGAGACGAAGCCGCCGAAGCCGGCGCGGAGGCGGTCTTCTTCGTCTTCGGGGTCGACGACTTCGAAGACGACGCGGGTGCCGGGCTCGAGGTCGCCGGTCGAGCTGCTCGGGTCGATGCCGGTGGCGACGAGCTGCGCGACGTCGTTGATGGGGCCGCCGCCGACGACGACGGCGTCCTCGGTGAGCGGGACGATGTTGGCGCCGTTGCACGGGCCGGTGGCCTCCAACCGCAAGGTCGGGCCGCCGACCGTGACGGTGGGCGTGGTGTCGTCGGTGCAGCCGACGAGCACGGCGGCGCCGAGCGCGAGCACCGTGGTGTAGCGTGCGAGTCTCATCCGAAGCCCCCCCATGAGCGGCCGATCGGTCCTGCCCCCCCGTGGGGGTGATCGGCACGCTCAGGCTAATCACCCCGCGGCGAAGCGGTCAACCTCGCCTCGGGGGTTCGATCACTCGTCGTGGACGCGGTCAGTTCGCCGGGCAGCGGCGGGTGCCGGCGTCGTAGGCGCAGCGGAAGCCGACGACGGGCGAGCCGTTGGCGCGGAAGTCGCGCCAGGTGGGCGTCGCCTGGCAGACGGCGGTGGTCTGGAAGTGGCCGCCGCGCACGGTGTGCGCGCCGTCGAGGCTGTCGTCGCCGAGCGCGTCGGGGCGGAGGTGGGCGACCTCGGCCGCGCGCTCGGCGCGGGCGACGCACCAGGGCACCGGGCGGCAGTTGGCGTTCGATTCGAGCTGGACGCAGACGGTGGTGACGCCGTCGACGGTCGCGTCGACGAGGCAGCGGTCGACCTCGCCCTGGCAGCGGCGCAGGCAGTCGCCGCCGTCGGCGGGCGCGGTGGGCGGCGTGTCGAAGCAGGCGGTGACCTCGTCGGCGCAGGTGCCGTCGGCGCGGCAGACGTCGACCTGGCGGGGCGAGAGCCCGAAGCGGGCGCCGCAGGTGTAGGTCTGCCACTGGCGCTGGCGCAGGGTGGTCGAGTCGTCGGTGCCGAAGCTCAGCCCGCAGCGATCGGCGCAGCCGTCGAAGTCGTCGATGCAGCCGCCGGTGTAGGTGTCGCCGTCGGGGCCGAGGGTGAGGCGGTCGCCGGCGTCGGGCGCGATGTAGCCGGGGTCGGGCACGGGGAGCGGGCGGCCGTCCTCGACGAAGAAGCGCTCGTCGAGCCGGCCGCCGGGCTGCTCGGGGTCGCAGCCGGCGAAGTAGTCGAACTCGTCGGCGACCCACTCGGCGGCGTTGCCGGCCATGTCGTAGACGCCGTCGGCGGTGACGTCGGCCGCGGACTGCTTGACCGGCGCGGCGCCGCGCGAGCAGGCGCCGAGCGCGATGGTGCCGAGCTGGTCGCCTTCGCAGTCTTCGGCGACGGCCGCGCCGAAGGCCGGGTCGGCCCAGATCCGGTCGTTGCGGGCGCCGCGGCTCGACGCGACGTACTCCCACTCGGCTTCGGTGGGGAGGCGGCCGCCGCGGAACGCGCAGTAGGTGCGGGCCTGCTCCCAGCTCACGCCGAGCATGGGGTGGTCGCCGTAGGTCTCGGGCTCGACGTAGTAGCGCGGCACGAAGCCGACGCCGCTCTGGTTGCCGGCGTTGGTCAGCTCGGGCGCCGGGCAGTCGCCGCGCTGCTGGCAGTGGTCGTACTGCCGCACGGTGACCTCGTGCTCGTCGATGCAGAACCGCGGCACCGTGACCGGGTGCACGACCCGCGCCGACTCGGTGCGCGGGTTGACCCGCAGCTCGGCGAGCTCGTCGTCGGCCTCGAAGAGCTCGCAGGCGTCGCCCGCGGCGCGGCCCATCTGGAAGGTGCCGCCCGCGATCACCACCACCGCGGTCGCGGCGGGCGGGTCGATGCCCTCGGCGCAGCCGGCGCCGAGCGCGAGCGCGATCCACAACGCGGGGTGCTTGCTGGTCATCAGAACGTGCCTTGGATGCCGAGGCCGCCGGGGGCGACGAAGAGGCGCGCCGACGGGGTCACCGCCGGGGTCACCGGCGCGGGCGCGGGCGCGGGCGGGGGCGCAGGCGCGGCGGGCGCTGGGGGCTCGCCGGCGGCCGGGGGCGCGGCGGGGCCGGGGCGCGGCGGGCCCACCGGCGCCGGGCCGCTGGATCGGGCGCCCGTAGTCGGGGTTCTTGTGCGCGCTCGGGATCGTCTCGCGGCTCTGGTCCCAGATGATGAGCGCGGTGCCGATCGCGAGCAGCCCGCCGCCGACGCCGTAGCCGATCCGCTCCCACGAGGCGAGGGTCTCGAAGTCGTCGGTGTCGTTGTACTCGTCGTCGGCGAACTGCCACGCGACGACGCCGCCGCCGATCGCGGCCGCGCCGATGACGAGCGAGACGACGCCGGTGGTCGTGCGCCAGGTCGTGGGGCTCTCGGTCTGCACGAGCCAGGCGTCGACGCGGGTGACCTGCCCGCGCTCGACGTTCGCCGACTCGTTGAAGCGGCTGTAGCCGTCGCGCTCGACGACGACCTGATGGGCCCCGACCGCGAGCTGCTCGGGCGCGGCGAGCGGGGTGAGCCCGACGCTGCGGCCGTCGATGAAGACGCGCGCGTCCTTGACCGAGGCGTCGACGAAGAGCCAGCCGAGCGCCTGCTGCAAGGCGAGGGTCACCGAGAGCTGGTACGGGGTCGACTTCTGGACCTCGATGTCCTCCATGTGGGGCGCGTAGCCGTCGAGCTCGACCCAGACCCGGTGCTTGCCCGGCCGCAGCGGCACGCGCAGCGGCGTCTGCCCGCGGGCGCCGGAGTTGCGGTTGTCGATGAAGACCCGCGCGCCGGGCGGCTGCGACTCGACGACGAGCTCCTGGTCGCGCTCGATGCGGGCCTCGCAGAGGTCGCGGGTGGTGCGGGCGCGGTCGAGCTTGGGGTCGGGGCCGGGCGGCACGTCGGCGATGTAGGCCGTCATCACCTCGACGCACTTCTCCCAGTTGCGGAGCTGCTGGTGGCTGACGGCGATCGAGTAGAGCAGCTCGGGGTCGCGGCTGAGGGTGTGCGCCTCGCTGAACTTCGCGATGGCCTGCTCATAGAGCCCGGCGGTGTAGAGGCGGCGGCCCTCGGCGGCGAGCTCGTCGGCCTTCGCCTTCGCCGCCGCGGCCGCGTCGGCCTCGGCCTGCGGTGTCAGGACCACCTGCGGCGCGCCCGGTGGGGCGTCCTGCGTGTCGGGCGGCGGTGTCACCTGGATGGTCTTCGGGGTCGGATCCGCGCCCGGATCGGCGCCGGGATTGGCCGGCTGGGCGTGGAGCGCGGGGGCGAGGAAGAGCACGCACGCGAGGCACGCGACGAATCGTTGAGCCGGTCTGTGCATGGACGCTCGCTTCTCCATCCGGGTGCGCGGTGGCCGGTCGGGGAACGAAGACGAAGATACGGGCGCCCGGAGAGCCTGTCAAAGCACGAGACGGCGACGTCAGGGTGGACATCTGACCACAGCCCTATACAATCACCTACCTGAACACCCGGATCCGCTCTCGGGCGACCCGGCAGACCCGGTCCAGGCGACCGACGGAGGCAGACCTTGGGCGCGTTCACCGGCGGCCTGACGTTCCGACAGTATTATGTGCGCGACCCGCTCCCCGCCGACTGGCGGGAGCGGTTCCAGCTCGGCATCGAGGCCCACGTCTTCCAGCCGCTCGACCCGGCCGGCGAGAACGAGCGCTCGATCGGGTGGTGCTCGATCCACTTCCCGCTCGACCTCGAGATGATCCCCGAGCAGTACACCTACAACGACTACATCGTGCTCGCGCTGCGGATCGACACGCTCACCGTGCCCGGCGCGCTGTTGCGGATCTTCACCGAGGCCGAGTGCCGGCGGATGATGGTCGAGCAGAAGCGCAGCAAGCTCAACCGCTACGAGAAGGCCGAGATCAAGGACCGGGTCAAGCTCGACCTCAAGAAGCGGCTCATGCCCTCGATCAAGACCGTCGACATGGTGTGGAACTGGCAGCAGGGCGTGCTGCGCTTCTTCGCGGGCAACGAGAAGGTCAACGTCGAGTTCATGGAGCTCTTCGAGCAGAGCTTCGGCCTGCAGCTCCTGCCCGACGGGCCCTACACCGCGGGGCTGCTCGCGGCGTCGGGGCTGACCGAGAGCGAGCGCGACGCGCTCGAGACCATCGAGCCGGCGACCTTCGTCGACCTCGACACCGCCGTCGCGGCGATGAAGGAGTAAGGCGTCATGGATCTGCTCGATCGGATGCACCGGGTCGCCTTCCTCGGCCCCGAGTTCCTGACGTGGCTGTGGTTCCGCAGCGAGACCGGCGGCGGTGAGTTCGCGCTCGACCCCGAGTGGGGCGACTTCGAGCTGTGGTTCGAGGACAAGCTCCTCGTCGGCTCGGTGGTGGTCAACGCGCAGGAGAACCTCTTCAAGGGCGGCCACCCGGCGGCGAGCCTCGAGGCGCGCACCGCGCTGCGGCTCGGCAAGTTCGCGACCGACGCGAAGCTGCGGATCGTGCGCGGCGCGCAGGAGTGGGTCTTCGGGCTCAAGGCGAGCGACCTCGTGCCGAGCGGGATCAAGCTGCCGGCGGTGCTCAGCAAGGAGGACGACGATCAGTTCTACGAGCGCATGTTCCTGCTCGAACAGCTCGACACGATGATCAAGGGCCTCTTCGGGCTGTTCCTCAAGCTGCGGGTGAGCAAGCGCTGGCTCGACGACGAGCTGCCGACGATCCAGCGGTGGATCAAGGGCGACGACGTGGAGCCGACGCCGCTCGACCCGGTGGCGCTCGGGGTCAAGGCGGCCGAGGTGGTCGCGCCGCCGCCCGATCCGGGCGCGCCGGTGAAGTCGTGGCCGCCGCTCGCCGAGGTCGCCGCGGCGCTCGAGCCGGTCAAGGCCGCGATCGGCGCGGTCGGCGAGCCGGCCGATCCGGGCCACCGCGCGGTGCCGGGCGAGCCGAAGCGGGGCGACGTCGTCGAGCGCGACGATCGGCCGGGCGCGGTGCGCGATCACGATCCGGTCCCCGCCGATCGCATGATGCGGCGGCCGGGCGGCGCGGTCGGCGAGGTCGACGCGAGCGACGCCGAGCGCGACCCGGGCGCGCACCCCGCCGATCCCGACCACGCGCCGCAGGGGCTCGACGCCGATGAGCCGGCGCTCGACGTGCCCGACGTCTCGGGCGATGATGTGCCCCCGTGGGAGGCGATGGCCGACGGCGACGTGCCGCCCTGGGCGTCGGGTCCCGACGAGGATTGAGGCGCTGCGGCCGGATGAGGGAGAGAGCGCATGTTCGCAGTGATCATGGCTGGCGGCGCCGGCACCCGCTTCTGGCCGCTCTCGCGCCGTGACCGGCCCAAGCAGTTCCTCCCGATCGGCACATCCCGGCCGCTCTTGCGCGAGACGATCGACCGCCTCGCGCCGCTGATCCCGGCCGATCGGGTCTACGTCGTCGCCGGCGAGCGCCACGCGCGCCCGATCCGGGCGCTCGTGCCCGAGCTGCCCGCCGACCACCTCCTCGTCGAGCCCTGCCCGCGCAACACCGCGCCCTGCGTCGGGCTCGCCGCGATCCACCTCGCCCGCAAGAGCCGCCACGCGGTCATGGCGGTGCTGCCCGCCGACCACCACGTCGCCGACGGCGAGCGCTTCCGCCGGGTCGTCGCCGCCGCCGCCGAGCGGGCGCAGGCGGGCGAGATCGTCACCCTCGGGATCCGCCCGACCCGGCCGGAGACCGGCTACGGCTACATCCGCTTCGACCCGACCGATCCGGTCGTCGCGTCGGGGGTCGAGGTGTGCCGGGTCGAGAAGTTCGTCGAGAAGCCGCCCCGCGAGGTCGCCGCGCGCTACCTCGCGAGCAACCGCTACCTGTGGAACAGCGGCATGTTCTTCTTCACCCCCGACCGGATCCTCGCCGACATCCGCCGCTTCATGCCGAGCCTCGCCGCCGGGCTCGACCAGATCGCCAAGGCGATCGGCACGACCGAGTATGGCGCGGTGCTCGCCGAGACCTTCGCCGAGCTGCGGTCGACGAGCATCGACTACGGGGTGATGGAGCACGCGACCGCCGAGCCCGACCTGCCGCCGATGCGGGTGGTGCCGGCCGACTTCGGCTGGAACGACGTGGGCCACTGGGCCGCGGTCGCCGACTTCGCCGAGACCGATCGCGACGGCAACGTGGTCGGCGGCGACGCGGTGCTCGTCGACACCCGCGACAGCATCGTGCACGCCGCGCATGGCACCGCGGCGCTCGTCGGCGTCTCCAACCTGGTGGTCGTCACGACCGAAGACGCGGTGCTCGTCTGCCCGCGCGACCGGGCGCAGGACGTGCGCAAGGTCGTCGAGCGCCTGGAGCGCGACAAAAGGGAGGAGCTGCTATGAGTTCAGTCTCGGCGGTCTTTCGCGCCTACGACATCCGCGGCCGGGCCGACGTGGAGCTGACCGACGACTTCGCGCGCGCGCTCGGGCGGGCCTATGGCGAGACGATCGCCGAGGCCGGCGGGGCGCGGGTGGCGGTCGGGCGCGACTGCCGCACGCACGGGGTGCGGATCGCGGCGGCGTTCGAGGCGGGGGTCTGTGACGCCGGCGTCGACGTCGTGCACCTCGGCATGGTCCCCACGCCGCTCGTCTACTTCGCCATCCACGACGGCCGCCTCGACGGCGGGGTCGCGGTCACCGGCAGCCACAACCCGCCCGACTGGAACGGCTTCAAGCTCTGCGTCGGGACCGCGTCGATGCACGGCGAGGCGATCGAGGCGCTGCGCGACCGGATGGCGGCGGGGCCGGGTGCGGCGCCGAAGCGGCGGGGGGAGCTCGTCGAGGTCGACATCATGCCGCGCTACCTCGAGCGGCTGAAGACGAGCCTGCGGCCGCTGCACCACCCGGTCACCGTCGTCGTCGACGCCGGCAACGGCGCGGGCGGCCCGGCGGCGGTCGCGGCGCTGCGCGCGCTCGGGGCGACGGTGCACCCGCTCTACTGCGAGCCCGACGGGCGCTTCCCCAACCACCACCCCGATCCGACGGTCGAGGCGAACCTCGACGACCTCAAGACCACCGTCGCCGCCCACGGCGCCGATCTCGGCGTCGCGCTCGACGGCGACGCCGACCGCCTCGGCGCGGTCGACCGCCACGGCCGCGTCGTGTGGGGTGACCAGCTCCTGCTCTACTTCGCGCGCGCGCTCCTCGCCGAGCAGCCTGGCGCCCGCATCGTCGGCGAGGTGAAGTGCAGCCGCGTGCTCTTCGACGGCGTGCGCGACGCCGGCGGCGCGCCCGAGATGTGGAAGGTCGGCCACTCGCTGATCAAGGCCCGCATGAAGGAGACCGGCGCCGCGCTCGCCGGGGAGATGAGCGGGCACCTCTTCTTCGCCGATCGCTACTACGGCTACGACGACGCCATCTACGCCGCCGCGCGGCTCGTGGAGCGGATCGGGCGCGATGGGCCGGCGCTCGACGCCTTCGTCGACGCGCTGCCGCCGACCGTCGCGACCCCCGAGCTGCGCGTCGCCTGCCGCGACAGCGAGAAGTTCGCGGTCGTCGCGCGCGCGGCCGCGCACTTCGGCGCCCGCTACCCGGTCGTCGCCGTCGACGGGGTGCGGATCGACTTCCCGCACGGCTGGGGGCTCGTGCGCGCGAGCAACACCCAGCCGGTGCTGGTGATGCGCTTCGAGAGCGACAGCGAGGCCCACCTCGCCGCCGCGCGCGCCGAGGTCGAGGCGTGGCTCGCGGCGCACGCGCCCGAGGTCGACCTCGCCGCCGATCCGAACCACTAGCCCCCCATTGACGTCGCGATACCGGCGCCGGTAGAACCGGATGACGCCGACGGACAGGGAGAGCCCCCGAATGCGCCGGATGCTCCTCATCGCCGCCGCGGTCTCAATCACCGCCTGCGGCGGCGCCGAAGAGAAACTGAGAGATCCCGACGAGCACCGGCATCAGGCCAAGCCCCTGCCGCTCAACAAGGTCATGACCGACTCCCTCACCTGGGACGTCGACAAGAGCGACTGGAAGATCTTCCACGTCGAGACCGGCGGGCTCGTCTACGTGACCGTTCACTTCGACAAGCCGGGCGGCAAGTGCGAGGTCTATCTGCGCGACCGCTACGGCGCGCAGATGGCGCGTGAGGTCCAGTCGAACAACCCGTACGTCGAGCTGGTGCGCCGGGTGCCCGAGCCGACCCGCATCTTCGTGTGGGTCAACTCGACCGGGGAGAACTGCTCGACCCAGTACTCGCTCGAAGCGCGCATCGAGCCCGATTGATGGGCGTCCGGTTCATCTGCGCCGGCGCCACCGACGTGGGGCGCGTGCGCGAAGCCAACGAAGACGCCTACGACCTCGCGCCCGAGGAGAACCTCTGGGTCCTCGCCGATGGCATGGGCGGCCACGTCTCGGGTCAGGTCGCCAGTCAGATGGCGGTCGAGAAGATCATGGACTTCATGACGCGCTGGCGTCATGAGCCCGAGTTCGAGTGGCCGTTCGAGATCATCGAGAGCCGCAGCTACGACGAGAACTGCCTGCTCAACGCGATCCGGGTCGCCAACGTCCGCATCTACAACCGCTCGCAGGTCGACGAGGAGTGCCATGGCATGGGCACCACCGTCGTCGTGATGACCTACAGCGACGAGGTGGGCATGGTGATCGCGCACGTCGGCGACAGCCGGTGTTATCGCTTGCGGGGCAACGAGTTCCGCCAGCTCACCGTCGACCACTCGCTCGTCAACCACCTCAAGCGCTTCTTCCACCTCTCCGACGCCGAGGCGCGGGCCAAGGCCGGCTCGAACGTGATCGTGCGCGCGGTCGGGCTCGAGGACGACGTCGACGCCGAGCTGACCCTCGACCGGCCGGAGCCGGGCGATGTGTACCTCTCGTGCTCCGACGGGCTCTCCGACCTGGTCGAAGACTGGATCGTGCAGCAGATCCTGCTCGGCAACGACAACCCGCAGGACGCCGCCGACGCGCTGGTGCGCGCGGCGAATCAGGCGGGCGGCACCGACAACATCACCGCGGTGATCGTCAAGGTGCAGGCCGGCTGACGGTCTCGTCCGCCGGCCCGAGGGCCGAGGGCCGTGAGATCAGCGCAGCGCGCCGCGGGTGAGGTTGTTGGGCGCGCCCCACTTCGCCTTGTCCCACTTCGCCGCGCGCGAGAGGAACAGGCTCAGCGGATCCATCGCCGCCATCGAGAGCACGACCTTGTCGCCGAAGACATCGCTCTTCTCGGCGGGATCGGCCTTGGTGTCATAGGCGGTGATCGAGCGCTCGCTGCGCATGATCACCTTCGCCGGGCCGACCTGGAGCGCGTAGCTGCCGGTGCCCATGCTCGCGATCGTCGCCCGCGGGTAGACGGCGCCCTCGGCGGCGACGAGCGGGAGCACGTCCTCGCCCTGCACGTTGTCGGGGTGGGCCTGACCGAGCATCGTCATCAGCGTGGGCAAGAGGTCGACGCCGTCGGTGCCGAACTCGGCGCGCTTGCCCTCGAGCGCGCCGGGGAAGCGGATCATCAGCGGCACGTTGATCAGCTCCTGGTGCAGGTTGTGGCCATGGCCGGCCGATCCGTGCTCCCAGAACTCGTCGCCGTGGTCCGAGCTGACGATGATCAGGGTCTCGTCGTAGATGCCCGCCGCCTTGAGGTGGGCGATGAGCTCGCCGAAGTGCTTGTCGTTGAACGCGATCTCGTTCTCGTAGAGCGCCTCGATCCGCTTGCGGTCGCGCTCGCCGGGCGGGCTCTTCTGGCCCTTGATCTTGCCGAGCTCCTCGCCGGAGAGGTTCTTCATGTAGCGGCCGGTGTAGGCGGGGCCGGTGTCGTACTTGCCGATGAACTCCTTGTGGGCGCGGTAGGTGACGTGCGGGTCGGAGGTGCCGAGGTAGAGGTAGAAGGGCTTGTCCTTGTTGGCGTCGATGAAGCCCTTGGCGGCCTTGACGATCGCCTTGGCGTTGTTGGCGCCGCCCTCGCGGATGAAGTTGCGGAAGTCGCCCTTGGCGAAGCCCTGGTCGAAGTTCCAGCGGTCGCTGACGTAGCCGTTGGCGCAGTAGCCGCCGGTCTTGTAGCCGGCCTTCTTGAAGGCCTCGGCGATGGTGGTGAGCGCGTCGGGCAGGTTGGCCTCGTGGGTGAAGACGCGGTGCACGACGGGGTAGGTGCCGGTGAAGAGGCTCGCGTGGCTGGCCTTGCTCTCGTTGCCCTGCACCCAGAACGGCTCGAAGACGACGGCCTCCTTGGCGAGCGCGCTCAGGTTGGGGGTCTCGACCTTGGGGCGGCCGTTGGCGTTGGGGACCTGGTAGAAGGGCAGCTTGTCGGCGCGCAGGGTGTCGATGAGCCAGAAGACGACGTACTTGGGCTTCGCGATGGCGGGCGCCTTGGCGGTGCCGCCCTGCATGCGGCCGCCGGCGAGCTTCACCGCGCCGCCCTTGCCGCGCAGCATGAGGCGCACGGGCTTCTGGGCGACGGGGTCGAGGGAGAGCGCGAGCGCGGCGCCGCCGCCGAGGCGGGTGGGCTTCTTGCCGTCGAGCTGGGTCTCGACCTCGACCGTGCCGCCAGCGGCGTTGCCGACGAGGGTCATGCCCTTGGCGGGCACCACGTAGTAGTCGAGCCCGCCGCCGTCGGGGAGCGCGAGGGTGTCGCCGGCGCCGTAGGCGAGCGCCGACGCGAGCCCGGCCTCGTCGCCGGGCAGCGGCGCGGCGCTGGCCTTGCCGACGCGCACGTAGCGGATCGCGGCGGCGGTCTTGCCGCCCTGGTGGTCGACCGAGCGGCGGAAGTGCAGCCGCACCTGGGTGAGCCCCTTGGCCTTGCCGGCCGGGATCTCGATCTTGTGGGTCTGCCAGCCGGGCTGGAGCACGAGGTGCTGCACCTTGTCGCCCTCGACGAAGACGTCGACGCGCTGGTCGCTGCCGATGGGCTTGAAGGTGGCCTCGATGGCGAGCGGCTGGTCGAGCAGCTCGGGGCCGACGGGGATCCAGAGGTTGGCCTGGAGCCCGGGCACATAGGCGCCGGGGCGGCCGTCTTCCTTGATGCCGAGGCGCCAGCTCCCGTTCATGTCGCGGGTGTACTTGACGAAGCCGGGGCTCGCGGCGTCGGCGACGACGCCGTCGCGCCAGACGTGGGCGAGCGGGGCGTTGGCGAGCAGGTCGTAGCCGGCGTCCGGCGCGGCCTGGACCGGGGCCGCGACGAGCGCGGCGGCGATCAGGCAGAAGAGGTCGAGCGATCGGCGCATCGAGGGTCCCCCCCGGTGGATGGCGTGGGTGGAAGTGTCGGCGACATGTAGCATTGTGTGCGCTTCATGCCAACGGGGTTTCGGCGTCGGATGCCGGTTCGCGGTCGCAGGCGTCGTCGGGGCCGAGCAACAACGCGGTGACGGTGTCGCCGGCGGCGCGGGCGGGGGCGGCGATGGGGACGATGACGAGGGCGTCGGCGCCGGCGAGGCTCGAGAGCGCGCCGCTGGACTGGCTGCGGCGGGTGTCGACGTGGAGGCGGCCGTCGATGCGGCGGGCGGTGGCGCGGAGGTACTCCTGGCGGCCGCCGCCGGGGGGGAGCGGGTGGTCGAGCACGGCGGGGCGGGGGCGGCGGAGGACGCGGTGGTGGCCGGCGAGGCGGAGGAGCGCGGGGCGGACGAGGACTTCGAAGGTGACGAGGGCGCTGATGGGGTTGCCGGGGAGGCCGAAGGCGGCGCAGTGGCCGATGTGGCCGAAGGCGAAGGGCTTTCCGGGTTTGATGCGGACCTTCCAGAAGCCGAAGTCCTCGCCGCCGAGTTCGCGGAGGGTGGCGCCGACGTGGTCGTGGTCGCCGACGCTGACGCCGCCGGTGGTGATGAGGACGTCGGCGCGAGCGGCGCGGGTGAGGGCGGCGCGGGTGGCCTGGGGGTCGTCGGGGATGACGGGCAGGATGCGGGCGATGGCGCCGGTGGCTTCGACGGCGGCGGCGAGCGCGAGGCTGTTGCCGTTGACGATCTGGCCGCGGGCGGGGTCGCCGGCGTCGATGTCGATGAGCTCGTCGCCGGTGGAGGTGATGGCGACGACGGGGCGGCGGATGGCGGCGATCTGGGCGCGGCCCTGGGCGGCGAGGGCGGCGAGGTCGCCGGGGGTGAGGACGCGGCCGGGGGCGAGGAGGGGGGCGCCGCGTTCGATGTCGCCGCCGGCGGGGCGGACGTGCTGGCCGGGCTTGGGGGCTTCGGTGAAGGTGACGCGGTCGCCGTCGCGGGTGGCGTCTTCTTGCATGATGACGGCGTCGGCGCCGGGGGGGAGCGGGGCGCCGGTGAAGATGCGGGCGGCCATGCCGGGGGGGAGCGGGCGGTCGCCGGGCTGGCCGGCGGCGATGGCGAAGGCGACGGGGAGAGTGACGCCGGGGGCGGGCACGTCGGCGGCGCGGACGGCGTAGCCGTCCATCGCGGCGTCGTCGAAGGCGGGGAGGCGGCGGCGGGCGGTGATGCGCTCGGCGAGGACGCGGCCGGCGGCGCGGGTGAGCTCGACGCGCTCGGGGTCGAGCGGGTGGATGCGGGCGAGGATGCGGGCGAGGGCGTCGTCGACGGTGAGCATGGCAGGGTTCCTCGGCGGCGCGGTCAGGGGATCATGATGCGCTGGCCGGGCTGGAGCGTGGCGCCCGGTCGCAGGCCGTTGCGCTTGCGGAGCGCGTCGACCTTGACCCCGAACTTGCGGGCGATCTTGGAGAGGTTGTCGCCGGAGCGGATGGTGTAGGCGGTGCGGCCGCGGGCGCCGGCCTTGGCGCGGCGGGCGGCGGCTTTGCCTTTGGGGCGGGGGGCTTCGATCTTGGGGATCTTGATGGCCTGGCCGATGGTGAGCGCGTCGCCGCTGTCGAGGCCGTTCTCGGCGCGGAGGGTGGCGACGGTGACGCCGTGTCTGTGGGCGATGCTCCAGAGGTTGTCGCCGGCGCGCACGGTGTGGGTGATGCGCTTGAGCGCGGGGGGGCGCTCCTTCTGGGCGTGGGCGAGCGCGTTGTCGGCGGCGTCGGTGCCGGCGGCGACCTCGATGGCGCGGCGGGCGTCGACGAGGAGCGCGGAGCCGCGGTCGAAGTCGGGGGGGACGTAGATCTTGAGGACCATGCCGCGCACGACGGGGGCGCGGGGGTCGAGGCCGTTCCAGAGCGCGAGGTGGCCGGGGGCGACGCCGAAGAAGGCGGCGATGCGGTCGAGCTCGGTGCGCTGGCGGACGGGGAAGTAGACGGGGACGCGGCCGGGGACGTCGAAGGCGAGCGCGGGGTCGGTGACGACGAGGAGCTCGATGGGCTCGCCGGGGGGCTGGTCGGTGGTCTTCGGGATGACGAGGGTCTGGCCGGCGTCGGGTTCGGCGCGGCCGAGGCCGTTGAGGCGGCGGAGGGTGCGCTGGCGGACGCCGTGGGCGAGCGCGATGTCGCGGAGGCGTTCGCCGAAGCGGACGCGGTGCTCGATGAAGACGCCGGGGCGGCGCTTTTCGAAGCCGTCGACGGCGGCGAGCAGCCGGTCGGTGCCTTCGGGGGGGACGCGGAGCGGGTAGGCGGCGCCGTCGGGGGGGGTGAAGCCGCGGCGGAGCTCGGGGTTGAGCTCGGCGAGGGCGGCGTAGGGCACGTCGGCGCTCCGGGCGAGGCTCTGGAGGTCGAGGCCGCCGGGGACCTCGACGGTGCCGAAGACGAGCGGGGCCTCGGGGCGGATGGCGCCGAAGCCGTAGCGGGCGGGGTCGCGGCCGATGATCATGGCGGCCATGGCCTTGGGCACGTAGCGGGTGGCTTCGCCGGGGATGGCGCCGAGGGCGGCGAGGCGCCAGTAGTCGTTGGTGTTGGCGCGGGCCATGGCGCGGCTGATGGAGCCGACGCCGGCGTTGTAGGCGGCGAGCGCGAGGGGCCAGGAGCCGAAGCGGGCGTGCAGGTCCTTGAAGTGGCGGGCGGCGGCGCGGGCGGCTTTGATGGGGTCGCGGCGCTCGTCGACCCAGTCGTCGAGGCGGAGGCCGTACTCGGTGCCGGTGCTCTGCACGAACTGCCATTGCCCGACGGCGGCGGCGCGGCTGACGGCGTCGGGGTCGAAGCCGCTCTCGATCATGCAGACGTAGATGAGCTCGGGGGGGACGCCGGCTTCTTCGAGGATGGGGCGGATGAGCGGCTGGTAGCGGTGCATGCGCGCCCACCAGCCGGCATAGATGAAGCGGCCGCGCTGCTGGAAGAAGTCGATGAAGTCGCGGACGGGGCCGTTGAGCACGACGGGGACGGCGAAGCCGTCGAGCGGGGTGATGGGCGGGGGCGCGAGCGCCGAAGCGAGGCCGCGGGTGGTGAGGCGGTCGGGCGGGGTGAGCGCGAGCGCGAGGGGGGTGTCGGGGCGCTCGGCGAACCAGTCGGCTTCGAGCGCGCGGAGGCGGGCGAGCGGGTCGCCGTCGGCGAAGGGGTCGGCGGCGGGGGCGAGCCTCGGGAGCGCGGCCCCGGCGATCAGGATCGCGAGGGCCAGCGGCTTCATGAGGCCTCCGAAGGTCGATCGGGCTGCGCGCGGCTCATCGCTGGTGACCGAGGAGGGCTTCGTCGGCGAGCACGTCGAGGCGCTCGACGCGGGCGTGGTCGGTGAGCGCGGCGAGGACGCGGGCGAAGATGCGGCGCTTGACGGCGACGGCGGTCTTGAGGTCGGGCTGCACGGCGAGCGCGGGGTCGAGGCCGTCGTCGCGCAGGGAGAGCAGGTCGACGGCGTGGAACTCGAGGGTGAGGTGGCGGCGGAGGCGGGTGGCGCCCTGGACGGCGGCGGTGGCGGCGGTCTTGCCGAGCGCGGTGAAGGCGGTGCCGATGAGGGGGACGCCGAGCGCGACGCTGACCGGGTATTCGAGGAGGCCGTCGCCGCGGCGGTAGGGGTCGCGGGGGTCGGCGCGGTAGGGGTCGCGGGGGGCGGTGAGCACGCGGGGGGTGTCGAGCACGCTGCGGCTCTCGCGGCCGCGGAGGCGCATCCAGCCGAGGACGCCGGCCTTGGCGAGGTAGTAGGGCGGGCAGGGGAAGACGCTCGAGTCATAGACGTGGCCGGTCGCGGCGACGTCTTGCAGCACCTCGGCGCGGATGGTGTAGCCCGGCGCGCGGAAGCCGCGGACGGGGACGCCGGCGGCGGCTTCGAGGCGGCGGCGGCCTTCTTCGATCTCGGCGCGGCGGGCGCTCGGTTCGAGGCGGGTGAGCGCGTAGGGGTGGTGCCAGGTGTGGTTGCCGATCTCGTGGCCGGCGTCGGCGAGCTCGCGGAGGAGGTCGGCGTTGCCGTCGAGGTCGAGGTCTTCGGCGATGCAGTAGAAGGTGGCGCGCACGCCGGCGGCGTCGAAGAGCTCGGCGAAGCGCGGGACGCCGACGCGCCAGGCGGCGTTGGTCGCGTTGTGCTCGTCGAGGCCGTGGATCCGGTAGTAGTGGCGGAGGCTGTCGACGTCGACCCCGACGCTGGCGGTCTCCGTCATCGAATATCGCGCCCCAGCCGGATGATCGCGGTGAGCCGCACGATGTTGCGCAGCACGTTGGGGACCCGGCGGAAGAGGTGGATCGAGGGCGGCCGCTTCTCGACGAGGTCGATGGGGACCTCGATCCAGGGCCGGTCGGCGCGGTGTACGCGCACGACGAACTCGCTGGCGAACATGTCGCGGTCGACGACGCAGGCTTCGACGATGTCGATGAGCGCGTCGCGGCGGAAGGCCTTGAGGCCGTGCGTGTCGGTGCCCTTGAATCCGACGGCGACGCGGAGCATGCCGTTGAGGACCTGGGTGGCGAAGCGGCGGTAGGCGGGGCGGCGGTCGCGGGCGCCCGGCGCGCGCTTGCTGCCGACGACGAGGCTGTAGCCTTCGCGGAGCCGCTGCATGGCGACGCGGTAGAACTCGACGTCGCAGAGGTCGATCTCGTCGCAGATGACGAAGGTGCCGCGCGCGGCGAAGATGCCCTGGCGCAGCGCCTTGCCGTAGTTGGGCTCGCCGATCGACAGGAGCCGCACCTCGGGGTGCTTCTCGATGAACGCCTCGGCGATCGCGATGGTGGCGTCGGTCGAGCCGTTCTCGGCGACGATGATCTCGTAGGTGAAGTCGACCTCGTCGAGCTTCTCGCGCAGATCGGCGAGCGCGGCGGAGAGGATGCCCTCTTCGTTGTAGACCGGGATGACGATGGAGACCTCGGGGGCCTCGTCGACGGCGGGCTTCATCGGGGCTTTGCTCCCAGCTTCTCGGCGGCGGTGCGTCCGTCGATGAGGGCGTCCTCCATCGACGAGTAGTTCCAGTCGCCATAGCGGCCGATGCTCGCGATGCCTTGCTCGTCGAGCCAGGCGTGCACCGCGGCGCGGCTGTCGTGGTAGGCGAAGTCGTAGATCACGTAGGCGTTGTGGATGCGGCGCTCGTGCATGAAGCGCACGCGGGCGGGCGTGTCGATGAGGCCCATGGCGACGAGGCCTTCGCCGATGCGGTCGCGGAGCGCGTCGAGCGGGGTGTCGCGGTCGCTCATCTCGATGTAGAGCGAGCTCATGCCGGCGGGGGCCATGGCGGGGTTGGCGTTGCTGAACGAGCCGACCCGGTAGAACGGCCAGAGCTCTTCGGGCACGTAGATCCAGTGGTCGGGCTGGCCGAGGGGGCCGTCGACGCCGACGTTGAGGTAGCGGACCTCGTTGCCGCGGAGCTTCGCGCGGGCGGCGCGGACGGCGGCGGGCACGTCGGTGAGGGCGTCGACGAGCCGGGGGAGCTGCATGGTGCTGACGAGGTGGCGGTAGGCGACGCGGCGGCCGCTGTGCAGCGTGGCGACGCGGGCCTCGGGGTCGATGCTGGCGACGCCGTCGCCGAGGGTGATGCGCTCGCGGCCGACCGCGTCGGCGAGCGCCTCGGCGAGCGTCTGGATGCCGCCGGTGCGCGGGTAGAGGAACTCGGCGTTGTAGCCCATCGCCTTCTCGTTGCACCCGACGGCGCCGGCGACGATGTCGGTGAGCGCGGGGCGGGGCACGAAGCGCTGGCACCAGCGGCTGGTGATCTCGTCGGCGGGCACGCCCCAGAGCTTGGCGTTGTACGGGATCATGAAGTGCCGGGCGATGCCCTCGCCGAAGTAGTAGCGGATCCAGTCGGCGAAGTTCTCGGGCTCGTCTTCGAGGGCGGTGGTCGCGGGGCGGCGGCGGTCGGCTTCGATGGCGCCCATGACGCACTCGAGCACGACCTCGGGCGGCAGCCCCCAGGTGTTGGCCTGATAGGGGTAGCGGGTGTAGACGCCGTGCGACCAGATGCGGCTGATGCGGCTGATCCGCATGAAGTGGTCTTCGCCGCAGAGCTTCAAGGCGAGCGCGCGCATCGCGGGGTCGCGGAGGTGGAGCCAGTGCCCGGTGACGTCGAAGGTGAAGCCGTCGTGCTGCTCGCTCATGGCCTTGCCGCCGACGTGCGCGGCGGCTTCGACGATGAGGGCGGGGCGGTCGAGGTGCAGCGCGCACGAGAGCCCGGCGAGGCCGGCGCCGATGATGAGGGTGTCGGTGGTCTCGGCGGGACGCATCGCTCTCCCAAGGGCCGCGGCACGCGCAAGGGGCCGGACGAAAGGCGGCGAGTGTAGGCGAGCGGCGAGTGCGGAATCAACGCCTGCGCCGGTCGGGATCACGATCGGCGCGCCGCGATCGTGATCGGGGCGGCGGAACTGTTGCCGGCGGGCCGGGTTTGTGAGACTTGGTACGGGTGCGCCCCCTGGCAGACGAACCTCTGATCGCCTCCACGTGAAGCCTTCGACCCCGCCGGTGAAGTTCCGCCCCCGCCAGTTCGGGAAGTATCTGCTCCTCGACCAGATCGGCACGGGCGGCATGGCCGAGATCTGGCGCGCGCGCCAGTTCGGGGCGGCGGGCTTTCAGAAGACGCTGTGCATCAAGAAGATCCTGCGGCACCTCGCCGACAATGACGAGTTCGTCGCGATGTTCATCGACGAGGCCAAGATCGCGGTCTCGTTGCAGCACGCCAACGTGGTGCAGATCTACGATCTCGGGTCGGTGCAGAAGGAATACTTCATCGCGATGGAGTACGTCTTCGGCAAGGACCTGCTCAACCTGCTGATCCGCTGTACGCACCTGCGGATCCGGGTGCCGCACAAGCTCGCGGTCTTCATCATCGCCGAGACGCTCAAGGGGCTCGAGTCGGCGCACACGGCGGTCGACAGCCGGGGCAATCCGCTGACGATCATCCACCGCGACGTCTCGCCGTCGAACGTGCTGATCGGCTACGAGGGCGACGTGAAGATCGGCGACTTCGGGGTCGCCAAGGCGCGCAAGCGGGAGAGCGAGACGCGCTCGGGCACGATGAAGGGCAAGCTCGGCTACATGAGCCCCGAGCAGGTGACGGGCGCCGAGATCGACACCCGCGCCGATCTCTTCAGCGCGGGGATCATGCTGTACGAGATGCTGGCGATGAACCGGCTCTTCCACGGCAAGACCGAGCTCGAGACGCTGATGCTCGTGCGCGACTGTGACGTCGAGTCGGCGCTGCAGAAGCTGCCGAGCGGGGTGTCGCCGACGCTGCGTGACATCCTGCGGCGCGCGCTCGCCCGCGATCCGAAGCACCGCTACCAGACGGCGACCGAGTTCCTCGATGCGCTGCTCGACCACCTCTTCAACGAGAAGCAGCGGGTGACCACCCAGGACATGGGGCGGTTCATGAAGTCGGTCTTCGCCAAGGAGATCGAGGAGGAGCTCGAGCGGCAGAAGGGGATCGATCGGGTGGTGGAGTCGATGCTCGCGCAGAGCGGGGGGAGCCTGCGGCGCGAGGGGCCGTCGACGCGGCCGCCGCTCGCGGGGGCGCCGGTCGAGGAGGAGCTGACGTTCTCGCCGTACAGCCGCTTCCGGGTGCGCGATCGGGAGGGCGTGGTCTTCGGGCCGATGGGGCTCAATACGCTCGTCGAGGTGGTGCAGCGCGACGGGCGTGAGGCGGTGGCGCAGGTCTCGGTCGACGACTCGCAGTGGGTGGCGCCGGACGCGGTGCCGGGGCTCTTCGAGGCGCCGGCGGCGGAGGAGGAGGCGCCCGATCACCAGGGGCACTTCGATCGGCTGGAGTTCTCGCGGCTGCTCTATCGCTACGCCGCCTGCCGGGCGACGGGGCGGATGCACTTCGAGAATGGGACGCGGAAGAAGGAGATCTTCTGGCGGCGGGGGCGGCCGGAGTACGTGACGAGCAACCTGCGCTCGGAGCTCTTGGGCGAGTACCTCGTGCAGCGGCGCTTGATCGGGCGGCGCACGCTCAACGAGGCGCTGAAGATGCTGCCCGACATGAACGGGCGCCTCGGCGATGCGCTGTTGCAGCTCAACGCGATCTCGGCGCACGACCTCTTCAACGCGCTCGTCGAGCAGGTCAAGACGAAGCTGCTCGAGATCTTCTCCTGGTCGGACGGCGCCTATGGCTTCTATCGGGGCGAGGCGACCTCGGCGCAGATCGTGCCGCTCGAGACGAGCGCGTACGCGCTGATCAACGAGGGCGTGCAGCGGCGGCTGACCTTCGACGACCTCAAGGGCCACTTCCACGGGCGCGAGCACCTGCCGTTCGTGCGGATGCGCCACCTCGTGATCACGCCGAAGGCGCTCGATCTGACGCCGAAGCAGGCGCGGCTGTGGCAGGCGGTGGGGCGGCGGGAGTCGGTGCTCGACCAGTTCGGGCGGTTGATGTCGATCCCGGGCGTCGACGAGGCCGACGTCTACCAGGTGCTCTTCTTGATGGAGCGGCTGGAGTTCGCGTCCTTCGAGGGCGACTCGCCGCTCTGAGCTTCGCATGATCGCTCTGTTGCTCTCGATCGCGGCGAGCGCGGCGATCGCGCTGGTGCTCAAGCTCGGGGAGCGGTGGCGGCTCGATCGGTTCGCGGTCGTCGCGGTGAACTACGCGGTGGCGTTCGCGGGCGCGGTGGTGCTGGCGGTGGCGAGTGAGGCGCGGGCGCCGGGGTGGCCGGATGGGAGCGGGGCGTCGATCGCGGCGGCGATGGCGAGCGGGGGCAAGGTCGCGGCGGCGGCGGGGCCGGGGTGGGCGGCGGCGTGGGGGCTGGTCGCGGGGGTGCTGTTCTTCCTCGGGCTGGTGACCTATCAGGCGGCGATCCGGGCGCACGGGGTGGGGCTCGCGGCGGCGATGGCGAAGCTCGGGGTGCTGGTGCCGATGGCGCTGTCGCTGTCGCTGTGGGGCACGCCGCTGTCGGGGGTCGAGGGGGCGGGGATCGGGCTGGCGCTCGCGGCGATCGCGCTGGCGCACTGGCCGCGGGCGGGCGATCGGTGGCGGGACGCGGTCAAGCCGGCGCTGCTGGCGGTGTTCGTGTGCGTGGGGCTCTCGGAGTTCTGCTCCAAGGTGTTCCAGCAGCACGGGTTTCTGGTCGACAAGCCGGTCTTCGTCGCGGCGACCTTCGCGATGGCGGGGCTGATCGCGTGGGCGGTGGTGGGCTTGGGGCGGCGGCGCTTCGGGCGCTACGAGCTGTTGATCGGGGCGGGGGTGGGGCTGCCGAACCTGCTCGGGATCACGACGCTGGTCTCGGCGCTCGACGCGCTGCCGGCGCCGGTGGTGTATCCGGTGCTGGGGGCGGGCTCGGTGATCGTGATCCAGCTCGCGGGGGTGCTGTGGTTCGGGGAGCGGCCGGGGCTTCGGGGTTGGGCGGCGGTGGCGCTGACGGCGGCGGCGCTGGTGCTGGTCAACCTGTGAGGAGGCCGGCGAGGACGTGGTCGATGACGCGGTCGTAGCCGAGCCGGGCGGCGCGGGCGGCGCGGGCGTCGCGGGCGGCGTCGCGGGCTTCGGGGGGCTCGGCGGCGAGGCGGGCGGTGGCGGCGACGAGCGCGTGGACGAGCGCGTCGCGGTCGCCGGGCGGGTAGAGGGCGCCGTCGTGTTCGTCGGCGAGGAGCCAGCCCATCGCGCCGTCGGCGAGGATGGCGTAGAGGCCGGTGGCGAGCGCCTCCTGGGCCGAGATGGAGGGGCGGGCGAAGACGGCGAGGTCGGCGTGGTGGAAGGCGGCGGCGAGCGCGGGGCGGTCGGCGAACGGGCGGCGGGCATAGCGGGCGGCGTGGGGGCTCGCTTCGATGCGGGCGGCGATCGCGCGGCTGATGGGGCCGTCGTCGAAGCCGACGATGAGCGCGCGGAGCGGGGGGGCGGCGGTCATGGCGCGGTCGAGCGCGTCGATGACGAAGCGCAGGGTGGCGGCTTTTTCGGGGGCGAAGCGGGAGGAGACGACGGCGATGACATCGCCGTCGGGCGAGCGGCGGCGCGCGGGGTCGGGGCCGAAGGCGCGGGGGTCGAAGCCGAGGGGGGCGGTGATGATCGGGGGGTGGAGCTCGGGCGGGAGCAGGGCGCGGAGGATCGCGGGGGTCTCGGGGGTGGTGGCGACGACGCGGGCGGCGCGGCGGCAGGCGAGCGCGACGGCGGGGCCGCGGGCGAGGCGGTAGGCGAGCGCGCGGAGGCGGTCGCGGGCGGTGGCGGCGCGCTCGAAGGGCTGCATGGCGCGGTTCTCGCCGAAGAAGGCGACGAGCGGGACGCGGGCGAGCGCGGGGTCGCGGGCGACGTCGACGCCGAACCTCTGCGGGGGGCCGAACCAGAGGATGAGCGCGGGCGCGAAGCGGCGCACGGCGGGGGCGAGCGCGCGGGTGTGGTAGAGGTGGCGGGCGGCGAGGCCGAGGGTGGGCACGCGCTCGATGGGGTCGGTCTCGGGCTCGGGGCGGCGGCGGCGGGGGGCGAAGACGCGGACGGCGTGGCCGCGGGCGGCGAGGCGCTCGGTCCAGATGTTCTCCTGGTAGGAGTAGCCGGGGCGGTAGGAGCCGCTGATGACCGCGACGCGCATCGGGCGAGGCTGCCGCGGCGCGGGGCGGCGGTCAATGCGGGTGCCGCGGTCGGGGGTTCGGCGGTAGGGTGGCGGCATGGCGGATGAGCGTGATCCCCGCATCGATCTGCTGCGCACCCCGCCCGCGGTGCCGGCGCTGCGGCCGGTGGCGGGGGTGCGGCCGGTGGCGTCGGCGAGCGAGGCGGCGGAGGCGTACCGGCGGGTGGATGATCCGCCGCCGCGGCCGACCGACGCGACGCGGCTGTACGTGGCGCAGGTGATGAGCCGGCCGGCGGTGACGCGGCCGCTCGGGGCGACGGCGGGCGAGGCGGCGGAGGTGATGGCGGCGCACGGCTTCCGGCATCTGCCGATCGTGGGGCTCGACGGGCGGCTCGCGGGGCTGGTGTCGCTGTCGGATCTGTTCCGGGCGGCGGTGGCCGATCCGGCGGGCTGGCGGGCGCGGGCGGTCGAGGCGGTGATGGTGCGCGAGGTGGTCGCGCTCGCGCCGGAGTGGTCGCTGCACGACGCGGCGCGGCGGCTGAGCAAGCGAGGGCACGGGGGCGGGCCGGTGCTCGATCCGGCGGGGATCCCGGTGGGCTACCTCTCGGCGCGCGACCTGCTCGCGGTGCTGATCACGCGGGCGCCGCTGACCTTGTGGGTGTGATCGAGCGCCCGGTCGCTACTCGAAGCGGCAGATCCGGTCGGGGGTCGCGCCCTTGGGCGCGGGGAAGAGGCCCTCGACGGTGCCGGCGATCGCGACGAGCCCGCTGCCGGCGAGGCCGCCGCCGGTGAGGTCGATGACCGCGCCCTCGCTGAAGACGACGGTGGGCGCCTCGAAGTAGACGAGCCCGCCGCTGCCGCTGCCGCCCTCGCCGCCCTCGCCGCCGGCGCTGTCGACGCGGTCGCCGCCGCAAGCGAGCACCTCGGCCGGCAGCCCCGCCTCGCCGCGCACGTCGATCGCGCCGCGGACCTCGATGAAGCGCTTCGCCCGCAGGAGCAGCGCGCCGCCGCCTGCGCCGCCGAAGCCGCCGGTGGTGCCGCGGCACTCGGTCCCGCCCGCGCCCGCCGCCGCCGCCGCCGCCGCCGCTGCGCGCGCAGCAGGAAGCCGAAGTCGATGGCCTCGCCGCACGCCGCGTTGAGGACGCCGTCGCCGCCAGGCGCGCCGTCGGCGTAGCGCGCCGGTCCGCCCGCGCCGCCGGGTCCGCCGCTGCCCATCCGCGCCGGCTCGCCGCTCGCGCCGCCCTCGCCGGGCAGCCCGACCGGGCCGTAGCGGCCGCCCTCGCCGCCCGGATAGCCGGCGCCGAGGCCGTCGATCGGGCCCTCGATGACGATCGCGTCGGCGTCGACCCGCAGCACCGGGCCGCCGAGCCGCACCGCGCGGAGGATCACGGTCTGCTCGGGGTAGCTCTGCAGCTCGCCGTAGGTGCCGTCGAGCACGACCGGGTCGTCGCCGACGTCGAGGCCGGGGGCGACGCACTCGCCGGCGACGCAGATCCGGCCGCGGCCGTCGCCGTCGAGGCCGCACTGGCCGGGGCCGGTGCAGGGCGAGAAGTCGGCGGACGAGAAGCAGCCGCCGAGCAGCGCGGCGAGCGCGATCAGCCGGCGCATTCAGGGCTCTCCATCGAAGACGAACCACCACGCGACCGCGCCGGCGGCGAGCACGGCGCCCGAGATCCACATCCCGTCGGCGAGCAGCGCGCGGCCGCGGGCGGCGTCGAGGTCGCCCTGGCAGTTGTCGGTCCCGCAGCTACCGGCGCGCTGGCGGTCGCGGATGTCGGCGAGCCCGTCGGCGTTGTCGCTGCCGAGCGCGACGCCGATGCCGACGAGCGCCGCGCCGACGCCGGCGCCGACGTAGGCGGGCCAGCGGGGCAGGCCGCGCTCGACCGGCGGCGGGGGCGCGCGATCGGCGAGCCCCGGCGCGTCGGCCAGATCGGTGCGCTTGCCGCCGAGGCGGGCCTCCCAGGTGGTCGGCCGGTCGAGCGGCAGCGTCGAGCGCATCGGGTAGCGGTCGGGCGCATACACCAGCAGCACCACCTCGCCCCGCGGCAGCCGCGCCCCGCTCGGGTGGGTCCCGGCGAACGGCGCCGGCGCGACGACCTCGACCCGGCCGCCGTCGGGCACGCCGGTCACCGTCAGCGGCACGGTCAGCCCCTCGTAGGCCGACTGGCAGATCTGCTCCCGGTCGAAGGCATCGACCCGCTCGTCATCGGCGCAGAGCGCGAAGTGATAGGCCGAAGACGCCGTGTCGCCGAGGTCGCGGTGGATCTGGCCCATGCGGAGGTGGATGCGCCCGAAGCCTTGCAGCGGCCCGCGCGCGACGGCGTCGCCGTAGCGGGTGAGCGCGCCCTGCGGGTCGCGGGCGACGAGCGGGTCGACCTCGGCGACGAGCCGGTTGAAGGCGTCGAGGAGCGCGGGCGGCGCGTCGTCCTCGGCGGCCGCGGGCAGCGGCGGGACGGCGAGCGCGAGGGCGAGCGCGAGGGCCGGCGCGAGCAGGATGAGCGAGGGCTTGGGGTCAGACACGGCGGGCATTCTACCGGGTTGTGTCGTCCGATCCACGGTCAAGCACGGCGCGGATCGCGCGGCTTCTGCCGCGAGGCCGGAATCTGCTAGGGTACGTCCGTCCGAGCAACACCACCCGTTCAAGGAACCTCGCCGCGATGCGCATCTCCGATTTCCTCGACGTCAAGGCCATCGATGCCGATCTCGGTGCGTCGAACAAACCCGGCGTCCTGCGCGAGCTGATCGGGCTCGTGCTGCGGGTCGATGCCGACCTCGACCCCAACCTGCTCGTCGAGACGCTGCAACGGCGCGAGAAGCTCCAGAGCACGGGCATCGGCGACGGCGTCGCGATCCCCCACGGCAAGACCTCGGCGGTGAGCGGCGTGATGGCCTGCGTGGGCCGCAGCAAGGCGGGCGTCGACTTCCAGAGCCTCGATGGCATGCCCACCCACCTCTTCTTCACCCTGCTCGTGCCCGAGGCCGAGCACGGCCTCCACCTCAAGGCGCTCGCGCGGGTCTCACGGTTGCTCAAGGAGAAGCGCGTGCGCCAGGCGCTGCTCGACGCCGAGGACGCGCAGGCGATGTACGACGTCCTCATCGAGGAGGACGGCAAGCTCTGAGCGTCGCGGAGGCAGCGTGGAGGCAGCGTCGGTCACGATCGGCGAGTTGATGGGCGTGCTCGGCCAGGGCGGCGTCTTCCGCATGGTCGGCGGCGGGGTGGCGGCGCTCTCGCGGCACGTCGGGCAGCGCACGGTGCAGCGGGTCGGGGTCGCGCTCGCGGGCCACGGCGAGCACCTCGTCTCCGACCGCTTGCAGATGGTCGGCCGCTCCGAGGGCGGCTTCCTCGACACCATGCCCGCCGCGCTCCGCCGCGACCGGCTCACGACGCTGCTCGCGCGCGGCTTCCCCGGGCTCGTCATCACCGCCGGCCGCGCCGCCCCCGACGAGCTCGTCGAGCGGTGCGACGCCGCCGGCTGCGCGCTCCTCGTCACCGAGCTCGAATCCATCGAGGCCACCGCCCGCATCGAGGCCGCGCTCGACCGCTTCCTCGCCCCCCGCGAGACCCGCCACGCGGTCATGGCCGACGTCTACGGCGTCGGGGTGCTCCTCATCGGCAAGAGCGGCATCGGCAAGAGCGAGCTCGGCCTCGAGCTCGTCGCCCACGGCCACCGCCTCGTCGCCGACGACGTCGTCATCCTCGAGCAGACCGACCCGCAGACGGTCGTCGCGCACAGCCCCGAGCTGACCCGGCACCACATGGAGATCCGCGGGCTCGGCATCATCAACATCAAAGACCTCTTCGGCGCCGCCGCGGTGCGCGACCGCAAGCGGGTCGAGCTCGTCGTCGAGCTCGTCGACTGGGACGCCGACGAGCCCTACGACCGCCTCGGCGTCGAGCAGCGCGTGCTCGTGCTCGCCGGGGTGCCCGTGCGCCACGTCCGCCTCCCGGTGCGACCGGGGCGCTCGCTGACGCTCATCATCGAGGTCGCCGCGCGCGACCGGCTGCTGCAAGCGCAGGGCACCCACTCGGCCCAGGCGTTCGCCGCGCGGGTCCGGGCGCACATGAGCGAGCCGACGCCGCCCGTCGCGATCGGAGGCGTGAGTGAGTGAGGCCGCGACAAAGGCGCGCGACGACGGCTTCGAGCTGACCGTCATCACCGGGCTGTCGGGCTCGGGCATCTCGACGGCGATCCACGCCCTCGAGGACCAGGGCTTCTTCTGCGTCGACAACCTGCCCCCGCCGCTGTTGCCCAAGCTCCTCGACCTCGCCCGCCAGGTCGACGGCTTCGCCCGCCTCGCCATCGGACTCGACGCCCGCAACGTCCAGGACGTCGCCGGCACCCTCGCGCTTTTGCGCGAGCTCGAAGCGCAGGGCGTGCGGATCTCGATCGTCTTCCTCGAAGCCAGCGACGCGGTGCTCTTGCGCCGCTTCTCCGTCTCCCGCCGCCCCCACCCGCTCGGCCGTGACGGGCTGCCGATCCCCGACGCGATCCGCATGGAGCGGCTGGTGATGCACCCGTTCCGCGAGCGGGCGCGGCAGCTCATCGACACGAGCGACCTCAACGTGCACGAGTGCAAGCGGCTCGTGCAGGCCTTCGCCACCGGCGGCGCGCCGCAGGGGCTCGCGATCACGGTCATGAGCTTCGGCTTCCGCCACGGCGTCCCCTCGGAGGCCGACATCGTCTGGGACGTGCGCTTCCTGCCCAACCCCCACTTCGTCGAGGCGCTGCGCCCCTACTCGGGCAGCAACCCCGAGGTCGCCGCCTACGTGCTCGAACAGCCCGCCACGGCGGCGTTCCTCGACCGCTTCCTCGGGCTCATCGACGAGGTGCTGCCCGGCTACGAGCACGAGGGCAAGAGCCACCTCACCCTCGCGCTCGGCTGCACCGGCGGCCGCCACCGATCGGTCGCCCTCGCCGAGCGCGTCGCGGCGCACCTCGCCGCGCAGGGCCGGGATCCCACGCTGAGACATCGCGACGTGCACAAGGAGCCATCATGATCGGGGTCGTGATCTGCACCCACGACAAGCTCGCCGACGCCCTGCTGGGCACCGTCCGCATGATCGTCGGCGAGTTCCAGAACGCCGTCGCGGTCGCCGTCCGCCCCGAGGAGGGGCCCGAGCAGATCCGGGAGCACATCGAGGCGGCGGTCGCCGAGGTCGACGGCGGCAAGGGCGTCATCATCCTCTGCGACATGTTCGGCGGCACGCCGTCCAACCTCAGCCTCTCGCTGCTCGCCGACGACCGCGAGGTCGTCACCGGGGTCAACCTGCCGATGCTGCTCAAGCTCTACACCCACCGCGACGAGCCGCTCCACGACGTCGCGACCTCGATCGCCGGCTACGGGCGCGAGAGCATCCACGTCGCCGGCGACCTGCTCCGGGGGCGCAAGTGAACCCCATATACCGCGTCGACAACCGCCTCGTGCACGGCCAGATCATCTCCACCTGGATGCCCCAGCGCCGCTTGCAGCAGTTCCTCGTCGTCAGCGACAGCGTGCCCGACAACGACCTCCAGATGACCATGTTCCGCATGTGCATCCCCGGGCAGGCGAAGTTCGACGCGCTCCCCATCGAGCAGGCCGCGACCTGGCTCAACGACCGCCAGTTCGGCAACGCGAGCACCATGGTGCTCTTCGAGACCATCGAGGACGCCGCCCGCCTCTTCGCCGCCGGCCACCCCTACCCCGCGCTCAACATCGGCAACGTGCACCACGCCCCCGGCCGGGTCGCCTACACCCCCGCCGTCTACCTCGGCGACGCCGAGCTCGACCTCCTCCGCGACCTCGCCCGCCGCGGGATGCGCATCGAGATCCGCAGCCTCCCCGGCGAGGCGCCGATCCCGCTCAACGAGAAGCTCGGAGCGCACTGAAGCCCATGGAGCTCGCCGCCCTCGCCACCGATCTCGCGCTCGCGGCCGCCGTCGGCGGGCTGGTCGGGCTCGACCGGCGCAGCGCGTTCCAGGCGATGATCAGCCAGCCGCTCGTCGCCGTCTCGCTCCTCGGCGTGCTGCTCGGCCAGACCGCGCTCGGGCTCTGGCTCGGCGCGCTGCTCCAGATGCTGTGGATGTCGTCGATGCTCTTCGGCGCCAACACCCCGCCCAACGAGACCCTCGCCTCCACCGCGATCGGCGCGATGGTGCTGCTCTACGCCCGCCACATCGGCACCGCCGATCCGCCGCTGTGGACCCTCGCGATCCTGCTCGGCGTCCCGCTCGGCCCGCTCGGCCGCAAGGTCGACGTCCGCATCGAGCAGGCCAACCTCCGCCTCGCCGAGCGCGCGCTCACCGCCGCCGAAGCCGGCCGCCCCGGCGAGCTCGGCCGCCTCCCGCTCATCGCCATCGGCCGCGTCTTCGCGATCCAGGCGCTCCTCGTCGCGAGCGCCGCCGCCGCCGGGATCGCGCTCCTCGCGCTCGTGCACCCCTGGCTCAGCGCCCCGGTCCACCGCGCGCTCACCGTCGTCGGCATGTACCTCATCCCCGCGCTCGGCCTCGCCGTCGCGCTCTCGCTCGTCCGCCGCCGCCGCGGGCTCGCGCTCGCGCTCGGCGCGTTCGTCGCGCTCTGCCTCGCCATCGAGCAGGGGACCATCGCGTGATCGCCGCCACCGCCAGCACCACCCCGCGCCGCGTCGGGGTCTTCACCCTCGCCCGCGTGCTCTGGCGCAGCTTCTTCTTCCTCGCGATCACCAACTTCGAGCGCATGCAGAACGTCGGCTTCGCGTGGTGCATGCTGCCCGCGCTGCAGAAGCTGCATCAGGGCGACGCGCTCCGGGCGGCGATGAACCGCCACCTCGCGTTCTTCAACAGCCACCCCTACATGGCCGGCGCGCTCCTCGGCGCCGCGGTCCGCATCGAGGAGCAGATCGCGGCCGGCGAGCGCCCGCCGGCGCAGGTGCAGGCGTTCAAGCAGTGCATGATGGGCCCGATGGCCGCCATCGGCGACAGCTTCTTCTGGGCCAGCCTGCGCCCCTTCGCCGCCGCGTTCGCCATCGCCGGCGTGCTCAGCGGCGTGGTGTGGGCGCCGCTCGCGTTCCTCGGCCTCTACAACCTCTTCCACCTCGGCGTGCGCGGCTACGGCGTCTTCGGCGGCTACCGCGCCGGCGAGCGCATCATCGAGCGCCTCAACCGCTTCGAGCTCGTCCGCCTCGCCGACCGCACCCACTACGCCGCCGGCTTCTTCCTCGGGGTCACCGGCGCGCTCATCGTCGACGAGATCGAACGCGGCGCCGCCGCGCTCGGCGACGGCCTCGAACCGTTCCTGCTGCTCGTGCTCACCGTGATCTTCCTGCTCTGCATCAAGCGGAAGATGCCCATGCCGCTGCTGTTGTACGGCTTCACCGCCGCCTGCCTGGCGCTGGTGCTCGGCCTCAATGCCCTGTTCCCGATCATCTGAGGAGGCGCCGATGTCCGTCAGCAAGGAGTTCACCATCGTCAACAAGCTCGGGTTGCACGCGCGGGCATCGGCGACCCTGGTGCGGGTGGCGAGCAAGTACGCCGCCGAGGTCACCATCGCCAAGGACGGCCAGCAGGTGAACGGCAAGTCGATCCTCGGCATGATGACCCTCGCCGCCGCGCAGGGCACCACGGTGCAGGTCATCTGCAAAGGCGACGACGAGCAGGCCGCCATCGACGCGATCGGCGCCTGCATCGCCGACCGCTTCGGGGAGGGCGAATGATCCGACGCTCGGATGAAGGCGGTCTGAGGCCCCTGTGAACGACACGCACCCGCACCGCACCCGGCAGCTCCTCCACGGCCTCGGCGTCGCGCCCGGCTACGCGATCGGCCGCGCGCACCTCGTCGAGCGCCGCCAGCTCCGCGTCCCGCGCTACCACATCGCGCCCGAAGACATCGACGCCGAGCTCATCCGCTTCGACGCCGCGCTCGACGAATCCGAAGCGCAGATCAAGGCGCTCAAGACGCGGCTGCAAGAGGCCGGCGAAGAGCACTACCTCATCCTCGACGCCCACCAGCTCATGCTGCGCGACGAGATGCTCGTCGACGGCGTGCGCCAGACGGTCCGCGCGCAGTTCATCAACGCCGAGTGGGCGCTCAAGAAGGTCCTGCGCGGCATCAAGCAGGTCTTCGACAACATCGACGACGAGTACTTTCGCGAGCGCCGCAGCGACGTCGACTTCGTCGGCGACCGCCTCATGCGCACGCTCCTCGGCCGCGCGCAGCCCAACCTCGACGAAGCCGGCCACAGCGCGATCATCGTCGCCTACGACCTCTCGCCCGCCGACACCGTCACCCTCACCCGCAGCCCCGTCCTCGGCTTCGTCACCGAGGCCGGCGGCCGCACCAGCCACACCGCGATCATCGCCCGCTCGTTCGAGCTGCCCGCCGTCGTCGCCGTCGAAGGGCTCGTCGACACCGTCGGCAGCGGCGACCGGCTCATCATCGACGGCACCTCGGGGCTCATCATCGTCGAGCCCACCCCCGACGAGATCGCGCGCTACCAGGCGCTCCAGCAGAGCTACAGCGCCCAGCGCGCCCGCCTCGACGAGGTCCGCCACCACGCCGCCACCACCGCCGACGGCGTCCGCATCACCATCCGCGGCAACATCGAGCGCCCCGCCGAGACCCGCATCGTGCTCGACCACGGCGCCGAAGGCGTCGGCCTCTACCGCACCGAGTACCTCTACATGAACCGCGACGCCCTCCCCGACGAGGAGGAGCAGTACGCCCACTACCGACAGGTCCTCGAAGAGTGCGGCCCCGCCGGCGCCACCATCCGCACGCTCGACATCGGCGGCGACAAGATGATCGAGCCCATGCGCATCAACGGCGAAGCCAACCCCGTCATGGGCCTGCGCGCGATCCGGTTCTGCTTCCGCGAGCCCGAGATGTTCCGCACCCAGCTCCGCGCGCTCCTCCGCGCGAGCGCGCACGGCAACCTCCGCCTCATGGTCCCGCTCATCTCCGGCGTCGACGACGTGCGCCGCGTCGCCGAGCTCATCGCCGAGTGCCGCGCCGCGCTCGACGCCGAGGGCCACGCCATGGCCGAGCGCGTCCCGTTCGGGGTCATGATCGAGCTCCCCGCCGCGGTCATGCTCGCCGACTGGATCGCCGAAGAGGTCGACTTCTTCTCGATCGGCACCAACGACCTCGTGCAGTACAGCCTCGCCGTCGACCGCGCCAACCGCCACGTCGCCCACCTCTACAACCCGCTGCACCCCGCCATCATCCGCCAGCTCCGCCACGTCGTCGCCGCCGCGATGGCCGCCGGGATCGAGCTCAGCCTCTGCGGCGAGATGGCCGGCGAAGCGCTCGCCGCGCCGGTCCTCATCGGGCTCGGGCTACGCACCCTCTCGATGAACGCCACCAGCGTCCCGCTCATCAAGGCGATGGTGCGCGACCTCCGCGTCAGCGAGTGCGAGAAGCTCTGCGCCGAGATCGCGACCCTGCGCACGGCCGCCGAGGTCGACGCCCGCGTCCGCGCCGCCGCCCGCGAGATGTTCGACGGCACCCTCGCCGCCTCCATCCTCGACCCGATGCTGCGCGAGAGCGGGGAATGAAGCCCGACGCACCGGCGGTTGACAAACCCCCGCCGGTGCTCTAGGTTGGCGCGCCTTTCATGCCGCCCCGGCGGCGGTCATCACGAGAATCCAAGAAGGAGAGTGTCATGGGTGCCCGTCCCGCCAAGCTGGCGATTCGTGCCGATCGCGACGCCGGCAAGACCAAGCAGTGCCCCGAGTGCGGCAACCCCAAGATGGGTGTCGTCAAGATGGTCCGCCAGAGCCGGCCGAGCGGCTTCTTCTGGCTCTGCGACAAGTGCGGGCACGAGCAGTCGACCAAGTAGGGTCCTGCCGCCCGATCCGGGCCGCCACCCGGCGGCCCGAACCTCCCTCCAAACCCCACGTCATCAAGCCCGGCGAAGGCGAGCATCGCTCGCGTTGACCGGCATCGGCGCTACAGCAGCCCCCACCGCCGCCGCAGGAACCACTCCACGCTCGGCAGCAGCACCGCCAACAGCAGCCACCACCCGCTCGACCAGATCGGCACGTCCCGCCGCCGGTTCACCTTGAGCACCCGCGGCTCCACCCGCGCCAGCCCCTCGATCCCCTCGTCCAGCGTGCGCAGCTCACCCCCGCCCGCCTGCGCCACGGCGGCCAGCGGCGCCCGCCGCGCCGCCGTCTCCCGCAGCTCGACCGGATCGGTCGCCACCACGAAGACATCGTCGTCGTCCATCTCGCCCCCGCCCACCAGCGCCCGCGCCGTCACGTACCACGCGCCATCACCCGGCGGCACGTAACGCGCCACGTACTCCCCCGCCGCGTCCGTCCGCCCCGTCACCGTCTCCACCACCTCCCGCCGCAGGGCGCCCGCCGCGTCGAAGACCGCCCGCTCGAAGCGCAGCGCCACCTCCACATCCTCCGCCGGCCGCCAGTCCTCGCCCACCACCCGCGTCACCACCGTCGCCGCCCCGCCCAGCGGATAGCGGTCCCGATCGGCCTCCACCCGCACCGGCTTCAGCGCCGGATCGCGGATCAACCACCGGATCGCGTTGCCCCAGAACTTGTAATAGTGCCGATTGTCGCCGCCCGCCCCCGCCGCCAGGAAGTCCCAGTGCCAGGTCGAATCGGTCGTCACCGCCAGCACCCGCCCCTCCCCGAAGCTCCACGTCGCCACCACCGGCGCCGGCGCCCCGCCCGCCCGCTCGCGCGGATGCTCCAACAGCACCGTCGCCCCCGACCGCACCGCCGCGACCCGGTTGATCCCCGACAGCGCCGGCAGCCCCGCCCAGATCGCCGCGTTCTCCTCCGGCACCAGGCTCAGCCGCGTGATCGGGTGCCGCGCCCCCGCCTCGGTCAGCCGCGGATCGAAGCGCGCCCCATCGACCAGATCCGCCCGCTCCGCCGGCAGCTCCACCGGCAGGAAGTCTTCGATCGGCGTCCCCGAATAACCCCCGCTCGCGAAGCTCAAGTCCCCGCCCACCATCACGAAGCCGCCGCCGTTGCGCACGTACTCCCGGATCAGCGGCAGGTACTGCCGCATCTGGTAGCCCCGGTAGGTGAAGTTCTGGAAGACGATCAGATCGAAGCTGCCGAGCTGCTCCTCGAAGAGCTCCTGCGTCGGGAACGGGATCAACGACAGCTCGTCCCGCTGCGCGATGTCGATGCTCGCGCCCGTCCGCAAGATGAAGAAGCTGATGAGATCCACATTGGGGTTCTTCTTGAGCAGCTTGCGCAGGAAGCGCTCGTCCCAGCTCGGCCGCCCCACCACCTGAAGCACCCGGATCTTGTCGCGGATCACCCGGATGACGAACTGCCGCCGGTTGTTGACGGTGATCTTCTCCCCCGGCCCCTCGCCCACGTCGAGGGTGAAGACCGCCTTGCCCGTCTGATCGGGCACGAACTCGAACTCGAAGCGATAGCGGCTCTCGCCCCGCCGCGTCTCGAGCATCCGCGTCCCGAGCAACAGCCCGTCCTGCCGCAAGGTCACCGGCAGGATCAGATCCTCGTAGCCGCTCACCCCGATCTCGGCCTCGATGCTCACCGCGTTGCGCACGAACGCGAAGTCGTCGTAGGCCACGTCGAGCACCGCGATGTCCTTCGGCGGCTGCCGCGGCCCGGTGAAGACCGCGTGGATCGGCGCCCCGAGCCGCGCCGCCGCCGCCGTCGCCGCCGGCGGGACCGCGTCGTCGACCACCGCCTCGCCGAGCGCGCCGTTGTCGGCCCCATCCGAGACCACCACCACCGCCGCCAGATCGCCCGGCCGGAACCGCGCCGCCAGATCATCGAGCGCCGTCAGGATCCGCGTCGAGTCGCCCGCCGGCGTCACCTCGGCCGCGCTCCCGACCGGGCGGGCGTGATCGGAGAAGGCATGGAGATCGACCTGATGCAGCTCGCGCCACGCCGAGAGCGTGCCGGCGGCGCGCTCGAGCATCGAGCGGGCGTCGTCGAGGCGGGTGCCCTCGCCCTCGCCGGGCAGGCCCATGCTGCGCGAGGCGTCGATCAGGATCGCGACGTGATTGCGCACCCGGGTGACGTTCTCGAGCCGCACCCCGGGCTGCAGGAAGAGCACGACGAGCGCGACCACCGTCGCGACCCGCAGCGCGACGAGCGCCCGCCGCCGCGCCGGCGACAGCGGCCGCACCGCGCGCCACGCGAGCGCCACCACCGCGACGACCGCGAGCGCCACGAGCGCGATGAGCCAGCCGGGCCAGCTCGACAACAGCACCAGCCGGGCGGCGTTGAACTCGCCGGCCGCGTCGAACAGTTCTCTCAGCATCGCCCGGTCAACGCTGGTCGTACGGCTTGTCGACCCGCCACCGACGCCGGCGGAGGATCGCGGTGGTGTGGACCTGGTCGCGCTTGTAGTTGAGGCAGGTGGCGTACATCACCAGGTTGATGCCCAGCCGGAACGCCATCTCGCGCTGCACCCGCCCGCCGGGCACGACCGGCATGCGCCAGCTCCCGAGGCTGTCGCGCCCGAACGCCCCGAACAGGTCGTTGCGCCCGTAGAGCACCGGGCTGCGGTCGTCGAAGTCGACGCCTTCGAGCCACGCCGTCCGGCTGATGCGCCCCTGCGGGCGCTCGAGCAGGAAGAAGGTGCGATAGACCGTGTGGTCGTTCCCGATCCGTTGCAGCGGCCGATCGGGCCAGATCCGCGCCATCTCGCGGCGCACGTCGGCGTCGAAGCGGTCGTCGCCCTCGGGCGAGGCGTCGTCGATGTAGAGCATGCCGCCCGCCCGCAGGTACCGCGAGAGCCGGTCGACCTCGGCCTCGGAGAACGGCTCGACCGGCCCGGTCCCGATCCAGGCGATCAGCGGCCACCGAAACAGCTCCTCGCTCATCGGCGCGAGCGCCGCCGGGCTCTCGCGCACGTCGACGCTCGTGCGCTTGCTGACCTCCCACATGAGCTGCTCGACCGCCGACGGCCGGCTGTCGTGCCCGGCGCCGTGGGCGAGCAGCCCCACCCCGACCCGCGCGTCGACCCCCATCGCGCGCGCCGCGGGGGCGACGAGCAGGCCGAGGCCGGTGGTCAGCAGGAAGCTGCGGCGGTCGAGGACGGGCTGCACGCGGGATCGGGCTCCGGGAGGCGGGTCACGAGGGGCGAGAACGGGGCGGCGCGCTCGCGTGTTCCACAAGATGCGCCGCGCGCGCCGCGGGTGGCGCCATCATGCGCCCCGCCCCCCGCGCGGTCAACGTGGCGACCGGGTGACGTCAGCCCGCGACCAGCGCCGCGTGCAGCGCCCGCACCGCGTCCTTCGCCCGCGTCGCGTCCACGACGAACCCGAGCCGCCCGGCGTCGATCAGCTCGCCCCACGGCGTCACCTCGACCTCGGCGAGCGCCGCGAGCGCCGGCGTCAGCACCGACGGCGGGCTCGCGAGGCTGCGCCCGACCACCGTCACCAGCGTCAGATCGGCCCGCACCGCGACCCCGCCGAGCGCGTCGAGCGCCTGCTCGAAGGCATGCACCCCGTGCACGTTCTGCCGCGGCACCAGCGCGCCCCAGCCCGTCGGCAGCCGCCAGACCTGCGCGTCGCTCGCCCCGTGCGCCACCAGCGTCGCCGCCAGCTCCGGCGGCGCCGGCCGCCCCGGCGTCGACGGGCCGATGAAGAACAGCCCCGGGTGATCGCAGACCGCCACCACCCGCGGCTGCACCAGCCCCGCCTCGCCGCGGATCCGGGTCCCCGCCTCGCCGCTCCCGTGCGTCTCCGCGCAGCGGATCTCGACGCCCTGCCGCCGCGCCCACTCCACCGCCTCGGCGTTGAGCACCTTCGCGCCCGCGTCGGCGAGGACCTGCATCTGGTCGTAGCTCAGCACGTCGATCCGCCGGGTGTCGGGCACGTGCCGCGGATCGGCGGAGTACACCCCATCCACATCGGAGCAGATCTCCGCGTAGTCGGCCCCGAGCGCCGCCGCGAGCGCGATCGCGGTCGTGTCGGAGCCGCCGCGGCCGAGGCTCGTGATCTCGCGCCGCTCGGAGACGCCCTGGAAGCCCGCCACGATCACGATCCGCCCGGCGGCGAGCGCGTCCTGGATCCGCGACGGGGTCACCCGCACGATGCGGGCGTCGGTGTGGTTGTCGGTGGTGATGATCCCGCTCTGCGAGCCGGTGAACGACACGGCGGGATAGCCGAGGTCGTGGATCGCCATCGACAACAGCGCCATCGAGATCCGCTCGCCGACGGTGACGAGCATGTCGAGCTCGCGGCGGTGTGGATCGACGCTGACCGAGGCGGCGAGCGCGAGCAGCTCGTTGGTGGTGTTGCCCATCGCCGAGACGACGACGACGACGTCGTGCCCCTGCCGCCGGGTCTCGACGATGCGCCGGGCGACGGCCTTGAGCTTCTCGGCGGTCGCGACCGAGCTGCCGCCGTACTTCTGGACGATCACGCCCACGGGGCCTCCTCCGCGGTCGGGGTGCGCGCCCTGTCGTACCCGAGCCCCGCCCGAATTGCATCCGCTCCGTGCACCGCCGCGCATCGGCTTTGCAACGAGCGCCCCGAGCGACTACAAAGCCCGCAACCTCACCCTGGGAGTGCCCGCCATGCGCATCACCGTCATCGGCAGCGGCTACGTCGGCCTCGTCGTCGGCGCCTGCCTCGCCAACGTCGGCAACGACGTCGTCTGCGCCGACGTCGACGCCCAGAAGGTCGCCCGCCTCGAGCGCGGCGAGGTCCCCTTCTTCGAGCCCGGCCTCGAGCCCATCGTGCAGAGCAACCACAAGGCCGGCCGCCTCCGCTTCACCACCGACGTCGAGGCCGCCTGCCGCCAGGGCGCCGTCATCTTCATCGCGGTCGGCACCCCCCAGGGCGACGACGGCTCGGCCGAGATGCGCTACGTCGAGCAGGTCGCGACCACCATCGGCCACGCGCTCGCGGCCGGCGAGAACATGCTCGTCGACGGCATCAAGATCGTGCTCACCAAGTCCACGGTCCCCGTCGGCACCGCCGACCGCGTCTCGGCGTTGATCGGCGAGCACGCGAAGCAGCGCTACGTCGTCTGCTCGAACCCCGAGTTCCTCAAGGAAGGCGACGCGGTCAACGACTTCCTCAAGCCCGACCGCATCGTCATCGGCACCCCCGACACCGCCGAGGGCGAGGCGGCGCGCGAGGTGCTGCACGAGCTCTACGAGCCGTTCACCCGCACCCGCGACCGCGTGCAGTTCATGGACGTGCGCTCCAGCGAGCTGACCAAGTACGCCGCCAATGCGCTGCTCGCGACCAAGATCAGCTTCATGAACGAGCTCGCCAACCTCGCCGAGCGCGTCGGCGCCGACGTCGAGAAGGTCCGCACCGGCATCGGCGCCGACCCGCGGATCGGCTACCACTTCCTCTTCCCCGGCACCGGCTACGGCGGCTCGTGCTTCCCCAAGGACGTCAAGGCGCTGACCCACACCGGCCGCGAGCACGGCCACCCGCTGCGCATCCTCGACGCGGTCGACGCGGTCAACCGGGCGCAGAAGACGATCCTGCTGCGCAAGGCGATCGCGCACTTCGGCGGTGAAGAAGCCTTGCGCGGCAAGAAGATCGCGGTCTGGGGCCTCGCCTTCAAGCCGCGCACCGACGACATGCGCGAGGCCCCGAGCCTCGACCTCGTGCGCGGCCTCCTCGCCGCCGGCGCGACCGTCGCCGCCCACGACCCCGAGGCGATGCCGAGCGCCCGCGCCCTGCTCGGCGACGGCCCCGCGCTGCTCGACGACCACTACGCCTGCCTCGACGGCGCCGACGCGCTCTGCATCTGCACCGAGTGGAGCCTCTTCCGCCGCCCCGACTTCGACGAGGTCAAGCGCCGCATGGCCGCGCCGGTGATCTTCGACGGCCGCAACCTCTACGACCCGGAGCGGATCGCGGCGCGGGGGTTCACCTACTACGCGATCGGCCGGGGCCGCCCCTTGCCAGTCTAGTTTGCCGTGCTCGCTCCGTCTTGAGTTTGCCGTGCTCGCTCCGGTGCCCTCCGGCGCTTCGCGCCTCCGGGCGGGCGCTCCGCAGCGTCGTCGGTGCTCGCTCACTCCGTTCGCTCCGCCCTCCTCCTCGCTCCGGCCCGTCCGGCTCTGGCCGGACACCTGCGCTGCGCGCGGCGATCGGTTCCGGCGGCTGCGCCGCCTTCACGTCTGAGCTTTCGGGCTCGCGCCGGTATCCTCCGCGCCGTCGTTTTGATCAGTCAGCGGCCGCCGAGCTTTCGCTGCACGGCGGGCGGGGCGCTGGCGACGAGCGCCATCCAGCGGCGCGGGTCGGCGGCGCCCGAGGTGCGATCGGTGAGGAGCGGGCGGATCGCCTTGTAGGCGTCGGGGCGCGCCGGCATCAGCTCGATCGCGCGGGTCAACAGCTCGACCGCCTGCTGCGCATAGACCGCGCCGGCGGCGTCGGCGAGCGCGCTCGCGAGGCCCATCACCCGGCCGAGGCGCAGGTTGATGTAGTAGATCGAGGCGCGGAGTGGCTCATCGTCAGGCGGCGGGTCGAGGCGGGCGAGCGCGAGCGCCTTGCTCTGGCCCTGGAGGAACGCCGCGATCAGCTCGCCCGTCGCCCGCTCGCGCTTGCGGGCTTGCAGGCGGTCGACCCGGTCGAGCAGGCAGCGGCTCGCCCACGCGAGCGCGTCGGCCCGCGCGGCGACTTCAACCTCGCCGAAGCCCGCGAGCGCCCGCAACAGCCAGCCGCGCGCGCGATCGGGGTCGCCCATGCGCAACAGCGCTCGCCCCACCGCGGCGGCCGCCGCCGGATCGAAGCGCGCCGGCGGCCGCTCCATCGCGTCGACCGCGAGCGCCACCGCCCGCCGCGCGCCCGGCAGGTCGCCGATCCGCAGCAGCACCTCGGCGCCGGTCGCCGCCGGCCCCGGCGGCACCGGGAGGCCACGCGCCGCGGTCGCCGCGAGCAGCTCGACCCCGCCCGCACCGCTTCGGCGACGGCCGGCTCGATCGCGTCGAGCGCGATCGGCGCCCGCGCCCATTCGAGCGCCGGGTGCGGGCCGAGCCAGCGCGCGACGCGGTCGCCCACCTCGTCGACGAGCGCGTCGAGCTCGGGCCGCGCGACCCGCGGTTCGAGCGCCGCGCAGAGCGCCTCGACCCGCGCCTCGAGCTCGGGCGCCGTCGGCGCCGCGACCACCTCGAAGCCCCGCGCCGCCCAGTGCGCCGCCCACAGCGCGCCGCTCGCCCGCATCGCGAGCACCGCGGTCCCCGAGACCGGCGCGAGCGCGTCGACCAGCCAGCGCAGCGTCGCGTCCCGCGGCCCGAAACCGTAGAACAAGAGCGGCCCCCGCCCGGCGAGCGCCCGCAGCCACGCGAACAGCGCCGGCCGCCGCTGCGGGGTCGCCGCGAGCCCGGCCGCGGTCAGCGCCGGCGCGCCGAGCAGCACGTCGCCGCGCAGCTTGATCACCGTCGCCTCGCCGGGCAGCGCCTCGGGCCGCAGCACCAGGTCGTCGTCGCTCGCGAGCACCCGCGCCTCGCCGAGCGCCGCCTCGACCAGATCGTCGGCCGCGCAGTCGACGATCACCGGGAACGGCAGCCCGAGCAGCCGCCGATGGAACGGCCGCGCCCGCCGCCGCAGGGCCTCGACGGTGGGGAGCCGGTCGCCGACCACCCGCGCGAGCCCGTCCTCGCCGAGCGCCTGCGCGGCGAGGGTGAGGCGATCGTCGGCGTCGAGCGCGTCCCAGCCGCCGACGTCGCCGAGCTCGGCGGCGAGGCCGTCGACGAGCGCGCCGAGGTCGAGCTCGGGCAGGCCGTGGGCGAAGTCGGGGCCGATGAAGAGCACCCCCCGGCGCGCGGCGAGGCCGTCGCGGAGGCGGGCGAGGCGTTGCGGGAGCGACATGCGGGGCATTGTAGATCGCGGTGGGACCGGGCGCGATGTCGCGGGCCCCGCCGCGCGCGGGCAGCGGCGATCGGCGATCCGCGATACGTCCGTTGACACTTTTGACGATTCTGCGGCATCTTGATCGCGCATCACCGACCGAGGCAGGCAACCATGGCCGCTCTCCCCCGCGCGCTGCTCGACGAGACCATCGACACCCTCGACGCCGACGGTCACACCGACCTCGCCAACCGCCTCCGCCGCGCCCGCGAGGCGCGCGCCGACCTGACGAGCAAGCAGGCCGCCGCGCTGCTCGGCGTGTCGTCGCCCAACACCGTCAAGAACTGGCTCGAAGGCGGCTGCTTCCCCGACGCCTGGCGCACCGCCGGCGGGCACTGGCGCTTCCCCCGCGCCACCGTGCTCGCGCTGCGCGAGCGCATGGAGACGCTCCGCGCCCGCAACGCCGCGGGTGATCTCACCCCGTCCGAGGTGGATGAAGACTTCGAGCCATGACTTCGAGCGGATGGGCTCCTGCCAATCCGGCGGTCAGCCCTCGAAGCGGTGCCGCATCACCCACAGCGCATCATCGCGCGCCTCGCCAGCCATCGAGGCCGGGTCGATGCTGAAGCCGACCTTCTGATAGAAGGCGAGCGCGCGCCCGTTGGCGGCCCGCACCCGCAGGTAGAGACCGACGCAGCGCCCGTCCTCGCGCGCCTTCGCTTCGAGCCAGCGGAAGATCGCCATCGCCCACGTCTCCCCCGGCCGCTCCGGGTGCGGCGCGCCCTGCCATCGCCGATCGACGCCGACGACGTAGACCACGAGGTAGAGCGCCTTGTCGCGGGCGTCTTCGCCCGGGTGAGGCTTCTTGCACAGCGCCACCGTCGCGTAGCCGACGACCTCGCCGCCCGCCCGCACCGAGAAGCGATAGGTGGGTGGCTTCGACTGCCCGGTCGCGGCGTTGAACCAGCGCCGACAGCGGAAGTAGTCGTCGACCTCGCGGTCCCCGCTGGTGAAGGCATCGATGGCAGGATCATCCGGCAGGGCCCAGTCGACGAACATCGCCTCGCTCTCGTGCATCACACCGCGCTGGTGGATGCCATCCGCGCGCCCTGGGTGCTGGGATGCTGCCATTTTCGGCGCGTCGTGCTACCCCGGCAGCCTCACCGCCGGCGGATCCCACGGCGCGTCGAGCGCCGCGCGCAGCACCGCGCCGAAGTCACCCTCGGCGCCGAGCCGCGCGAGCACCGCGTGCAGGCCCCAGATCAGGCGCATCCACCAGATCGAGGGCGGCGGCAGCGCGAGGCGGCGCAGGTTGGGGTTCTGCGGGCCGGTGTACTGCGCGCCCTCGCGGATGTATTCGGACGTGAAGCGGAATCGCCCGCCGAGATAGGGCCGGTACTGGTGCGCGATCATCGCGTGGTGGGCATCGAAGTCGAACTTCGCGGGCTTCGGCACCACGCCGCTCGCGATCACCGCCGCGCGGAAGGCGGCGCGGTCGCCGGCGAGCACGGCGCGGGCGATGTCGCGCTCGGCGTCGACGAAGACGCGGTCGAAGCGGCGCACGCAGCCGAAGTCGAGGAGCACGATCGGGCCCTCGTCGGGGAAGAGGTAGTTGCCGGGGTGCGGGTCGGCGTTGAGGGTGCCGAGCGCGAAGAAGCTGTGCAGCGCGACGCGGGCGAGCGCGCGGCCGGCGGCGTCGCGGCGGGCGGCGTCGGCGGTCTCGACGAAGGCATAGAAGTCGCGGCCTTCGCACCACGCGGAGGTGAGCACCGTCGCCGCCGAACGCGCGGCGATGACCTCGGGGACCCGCACGGCGGGGTCGTCGGCGAGCGCGCGGGCGAAGGCCTGCTGCCAGGCGGCCTCGCGGCGGTAGTCGCACTCTTCGATCACCCGGTCGCGCAGCTCGGCGGCGATCGCGGGCCCGTCGACGGCGGTCGCGAGCGAGGCGACCCGGGCGAGCTGGCCGAGGCGGCCGAAGTCGGCTTGGAAGGTGGCGGCGACGTCGGGGTACTGCACCTTGACGGCGACCTCGCGGCCGGCGTGGCGGGCGCGGTGTACCTGTCCGATCGAGGCGGCGGCGACCGGCTCGGGGTCGAAGCGTTCGAAGAGATCGTCGATCGGGGCGCCGAGCGCGGCCTCGACCTGCGCCGCGACGACCGGGTATTCGAGCCCGCGGCGGCCGGTCTGCAGCGCGCGGAGCGCGGCGTGGGTCGCGGGCGGGAGGATGCCGTCGAAGTAGCTGATGATCTGCCCGACCTTCATCGCGAGGCCCTTCATCGCGTCGAGCTCGCGGACCATGGCCTCGCCGAGCGCGCCGTCGGTCTCGGCGTCGTCGTGGCCGACGAGCTTGCGGCCGGCGAGGCGGAGCGCCGACGCGGCGACCTTGCCGGTGGAGAGGGCGCGGCGGCCCCAGCCGTGGGTGATGGCGGCGAGCGGGTCGTGGGGATCGTGGGGCATGGCGGGCTCCGGTGCGAGGCGTCGCGCGCAGCGTGCGGGAGCGGGCGGCGGGGAGCAAGCGGCCGCGCGCGGCGGGCGCGCGTCGAGCCGACGAAGGCCGGTCGCGCGGCGCGCAAAGCGGGCTCCGCGGCGGCGCTCGTGGCATCCTCTGCCTGCATGACAGGGAGGTCGCCGTGCGACAGCGGTTGATCATCGGGGCGCTCGCGCTCGTCGCGCCGGGGCTCGCGGGCGCGGTGCCCGTGCTCGAGCTCGTCGGCGGCGTCGAGCCCGACCGGCCGTTCGCCGGGGCGGCGGGGGTGGCGGGCGGCGACGCGGCGTACCAGAACCCGGCGGCGCTCGACTTCGCGGCGCCGCACTTCTCGCTCGCGGTGGTCTCGGTGCTGCCGGCGCTCGACGTCGACCTCGACGCGCGGCCGCCGGGCTACGACGTGCCGGCGAGCGTGCGCGACGCGCGGCAGGTGGTGCCGGGCGGCGGCACGGCGCGGCTCGACCGGCGGCCGCTGCCGACCGCCGAGCTCGGCCCGCGCGGCGCCGGCGAGCCGGCCGAGGCGGTGACCTTCACCCGGCTCGGGGTGGGCTTCCCGGTGTGGCGCGACCACCTCGCGCTCGGGCTGACCGCGGTGCTGCCGGTCACGGGGCTCGGGGCGCAGCGGCCGTTCTTCGTCGACGAGCGCGAGCAGGCGTTCGGCAACGGGCTCGCCTACGAGCGCCTCGGCGACCGGCTGACGCTGACGACCTTCTCCCTCGCCGCCGCCGGGCGCCTCGGCGACCACCTCGCGCTCGGCGTCGGGGTGACGCTCACCAACCGCGCCGAGACGACCGCGGCGCTCTACATCCCCGACGCGGGCGACGTCTCGATCGCCGACCAGCAGGCCGAGGTCGTCATCGAGCCCTCGCTGTCGCCGCACGCGGGCGCGGTGTGGCGGGTCTTCGGCGACGCGCGGCTGCGCCTCGCGGCGACGGTGCACCTGCCGTCGGAGAGCACGACGCGCGGGGAGTCGCGGCTGCGGTTCTTCGACTACGACTACCCCGAGGGGCAGGACGCGCTCACCCAGCGCTTCGCCTACGACTTCGCCCACGAGCCGCTGCGCGTCGGCCTCGGGGTCGCGGGCGCGGTCCCGGTCGGCGAGTGGACGCTGGAGGGCTGGCTCGACGGGCGCTGGACGCAGTGGTCGGCCTATGACGACCGCTACACCGCGACCCCGCCCGACTGGAGCGACGTCTTCGACGCGCAGCTCGGGCTGCGGGCGGTGATCGGCGGGCACGCGCTCGCGGCGGGCGCGGCTTACGCGCCGAGCCCGGTGCCGGAGCAGGCGGGGCGGAGCAACTACGTCGACAACGCGCGCGTCTCGGCCGCGCTCGGCTGGCGCCACCGCTGGGCGCTCGACGCGGCGGCGCTCTCGGCCGGTCTCGGCGTGCAGGGCCAGCGCTGGCTCTCGCGCGCGCACCAGAAGCGCCCCGACGCGGCCGAGCCGGTCGTCGACGAGCTCCCCGACGCGGTCGACGCGCGCACCGGCGAGCCGGTGGTGGGCTCGGCGGGCTTGCAGACCAACAACCCGGGCTTCCCGGGGTTCTCGCACGGGGGCTGGCTGTGGGTGGTGATGGCTTCGATCGGGGTGGAGCTGTGATCGGTCGTTTCTTCGCGGCGCTGCTGCTGGCCGGCTGTGGCGCCGAGCTCGACGACGGGCGGGGCGGCGGCTACGGGCCGCAGGCGGTCGAGGCGCCGGTCGTCGACGTGCCCGACGCCGCGGTCGCCGACGCGCGCGTCGACGCGGCGGTCGACGTCCCGGTCGAAGCCTTCCTCGGCGTCTGGGCCCACCGCTACTTCGAAGCCGCGATCAGCGAGCTCCCCGCGCTCGGCCCCGAGCCCACGCGCTTCATCTCGCTCAACCGCGTCGTGGCCACCCTCGCCGAGCCGCCGGGCACGCTCGCGCTCACCACCGAGGTCTGCGCGGTCATCATCGAGCGCGACCGCGACATCGTCATCACCGAGGTCCCGCAGTCGTTCATCGACGCGCTCGAACCGACCGTGCGCCCGGCGACGGTGGCCGGCGACCGCCTCGACGCGCCGTGGTTCACCGAGCTGCGCGGGGTCGCGCTCGACGACCCCGACGCCGACGCGCTCCCGACCGATCCCGACGATCCGCGCGTGCTCGACCTCGACGGCGACGGCAACCCCGGGCTGACGGTGCTCTCGACCGGCCTCATCGACGGCGAGATCTACGTCGTGCAGCGCACCCGCACCCGCTTCGTCGCCCGCCTCGACGGCGACACCCTCGACGGCGGGCTCGAGTGGGCCCTCGAAGACAGCGTGCTCGGCGCCGACAACCCGGTGCTCGCCATGGCGGTGCCCGTCGAGCCCGACCTCGCCGCGAGCTTCATGCAGGCGAGCCGGATCGACGCCGAGACCGATTGCGCCGCGATCGTGGCCGACGCCGCTCGGATCTTCACCCGCTGACGAGCGCGCGTGTGGAGCGGCGCGCCGCGTCGCGTTAGACTTCCCGCCGCAGCGCCCCGCTGCGCGGTGGATCGACCACCCGCGAGAGACCCGATGCGCCCCTCCCCCGCCGCGAGCACCCGTCGAGGTCCGGCCGCATGAGCCGCGTGCCGCGCGTCTGCCCGGTCTGCGCCCGCCCGCCCGGCGGGGGGAGCGAGACCTGCCCCGATCACGGCCTCTACGCCGTCGATCCGGTCGCGGCGGCGCGCTTCGAACGGGCGCCGCTGCTCGGGCGGCTCATCGCCGAGCGCTACCTGCTCGTCGACCTGCTCGGCGACGGCGGCATGGGCACCGTCTACCGCGGCATCGACCGCCGACTCGACCGCGAGGTGGCGGTCAAGGTCCTCGGCGGCATGACCGCGCTCGGCGAGGACGACCGGCTGCGCTTCGAGCGCGAGGCGCAGGCGCTCTCCCGGCTCCACAGCGAGCACACCGTCACCGTCTACGACTACGGCGTCGCCACCCAGCCCGCGCTCGTCGGCCTCGCCTACATCGTGCTCGAGCTCGTGCGTGGCCCCGACCTCTTCTCGCGGATCTACGAGGGCCCCATCACCCCCCGCGAGGCCGCCGCGATCGTCGCCGACGTCGCCCGCTCGCTCGAAGAGGCGCACCGGCTCGGCATCATCCACCGCGACATCAAGCCGTCGAACGTGCTCCTGACGACCACCCCCGACGGCCGCCACATCGCCAAGCTCATCGACTTCGGCGTCGCCCGCATGGACGACGGGCGCAAGACCCGCACCGGGGTGATGATGGGCACCCCGCACTACATGGCGCCCGAGCAGTGCACCGGCGGCCGCACCCCGGTCGACGCGCGCACCGATCTCTACGCGCTCGGGGTGATGCTCTACGAGATGCTCGCCGGCGCGCCGCCGTTCGACGGCGAGCAGCCGATGCACATCCTCTTCAAGCAGGTCAACTCGCCGCCCCCGCCGCTGCCCGGCCCCGGACGCAGCCGGCTGCGGCGCCGGCTCGAGGCCGCGATCCACACCGCGATGGCCAAGGACGCGGCCGATCGCTTCGCCTCGGTGCAGCTCTTCGCCGCCGAGATCGGCGCCGCCGTCGCGGAGAACGCCGCCGAGGCCGAGACCCCGCTGCGCGGCGAGGCGAGCCACCCGCCCGAGGCCGAGCCGGTGCTGCCGCCGACGCTCGCGCCGTTCGAGACGCCCAAGACCGACCCGCACCTCGCCGCCGCGCCGCGCCGCCCCGCCTGGGTCCCGCTCGCGGTGCTCGTCGGGCTCGTCGTCGTGCTCGGCGCGGTCGGCGCGGTCGTCATGCTCAACCGCCCGCCGCCCGCCGTCGAGGTCGAGGACGAGGCGCCGACCAAGATCTCGATCGGCGGCCAGCCCCTCGCCGCGC
>JACKDM010000029.1 GCA_020633515.1 Myxococcales bacterium | reverse complement strand
CCCGATGATCACCGCGGCGGTGATGGCGCTCATGACGGCGCCGTTCAACGCGCTGCTCGAGATGGGCAAGGCCAAGGTGCAGGCGCTCGCGGCGACCTCGAACAACGACACCTTCAAGCGCGGCTTCGTCGCCGACCTGCTCGGGTCGAGCCACGTCGACGCGAGCGGCGGCACCGTCGAGAGCGCCGGCCGCACCTACTCGATCAGCGCGAGCGACGGGGGCAGCTTCAACTTCAAGCGCGTCTTCCCGATGTTCAGCTCGGCGCAGTCGTTCCTCGCCTTCCTCGCCTCGCTGATCCCGCTCCCGGTCGCCAACGCCAGCGTCAGCCTCGCCTCGCCGAGCACCACCGTCAGCGACGCGCCGCTCGGCATGATGATCCCGCTCGGCGCCAACTCGTGCAGCGACGTGCCGCTCGTGCCCAACGGCATGGTCGTCGGCTTCAGCAACGTGCTCACCGGCATGAGCATCGGCGACCTGCTCAACCAGCTCATCTGGAGCCTCGTGCAAGGCGCGGCGACCCGCGGCTTCCAGGCCGGGCTTCGCCGCGCCGGCACCGCCGCGCAGCGCCGCATCCAGCGCAGCAACGACCCCGACCTCGCCAACACCGCCAACCAGCGCAGCACCGAGCGCTGCACCGCCGAGGGCGACCCGGTCGACGTCGTCACCGGCGCGGTCATCGGCCGCGACCTCGACTGCGACTTCCCCGCGCCCCTGCCCTTCCGCTTCGAGCGCTTCTACAGCAGCGCCCGCACCGACCGCCGCGACGGCGTGCGCCCGCTCCAGCCGCTCGGCCCCGGCTGGCGGCACACCTGCGACGAGTGGCTGCGCAACACCGTCACCACCGACGAGATCGACCAGCCGTTCCTGGTGTGGATGAAGGGCGACGGCGGCCTCGTCGAGCTGCCCCGGCTCGCGGTCGGCGCCGAGCCGCACTTCGATCCGCGCGAGCGGGTCTTCTTCAGCCACCCGACCGAGACCGAGTGGCACCTCGTCGACCGCGACGAGACGACCCGCGTCTTCGTGCTGCACGACAGCAAGCGCTACCGCCTCGCGCGCAAGCAGGATGGCTTCGGCAATGTCATCGAGCTGAGCCACGACGACGGCGGGCGGCTGCTGAGGGTCACCGACGCCGCCGGCCGGATCTACGCCTGCCACCACCAGGGCGACCGCCTCGCCGAGATCCGCGTCGTCGAGGCCCGCGGCGAGCCGTGCAACCAGCTCGTCGCCCGCTTCGAGTACGACGGCCGCGGCCGCCTCGTCGCGGCGTACGACGCCGCGGGCGCGCCCGAACGCTACGCCTACGACGAGACCGACCGCCTCGCCGCCAAAACCGACCGCGGCGGCTACACCGCGCGCTGGCGCTACGACGAGCTCGGCCGCTGCACCTGGACCGCCGGCGACGACAACCGCTTCTGGCGCACCTTCACCCACGAGACCGGCGCCGCCGTCACCCGGGTGCGTGATGGCATCGGGCGGGAGACGCTCTATCGCTACGACGAAGAGAGCGGCGACGTCACCGAGGCGCTCTACCCCGACGGTCAGATCGCGGCCTATGTCTACGATGACAACGGCTGGCTGACCGAACACAAGGCCGTCGACGGGCGCACCCGCAAGTATGCCTACGATGCCTTCGGCCGCCGCGTCGCCGACGTGCGCCCCGATGACACCACCCTCGAGATGCGCTACGACGCCCACGGCCGCCTCGTCGAGACCACCGACGCGCTCGGCCGGGTCTCGACGCTCGTGCGCGACGAACGCGGCGCGCTGATCGAGGTGCACCGCCCCGGCCTGCCCGCGATCCGCTACGTGCGCGACGAGCGCGGCGCGGCGGTCGAGAAGTGGGAAGGCGGGCGCCTCGTGCGCCGCGCGCGCTACGACGAGCAGGGCCTCATCGTGCGCGACGAGCGGCCGGGCTTCGCGACGACGACGTGGCAGACCGATCCCTTCGGCCGGGTCGTGCGCAGCAAGCAGGGCGGGCGCGTCGTCACCCGCAAGCACGACGACTGCGGGCGCATCATCGAGCTCTGCGACGAGCGCGGCGAGCAGGTGCGCCATCGCTTCGACGCCGCCGGGCGTGTCGTCGAGCGGCAGGATCCCGACGGCCGCGTCTGGCGCTATGCCTACGAGGGCCCGCCGACCAAGCCCACCCGCGTCACCCTGCCCGACGGTGGCGAGCTGCGCTTCGCGCATGACACCGAAGGCTTCGTCGAAGAGGTGACGCTGCCCTCGGGCCACCGGCAGAAGCTCACCCGCCGCGCCGACGGTCACATCGTGCGCCGCGAGCTCGTCGGCGCCGGCTGGCATGAGGAGTACAGCCGCGACGGCGGCGGTCGCATCGAGGAGGTGCGCCGCAGCGACGGCCGGTGGCAGCGCTTCACCCGCGACGCGCTCGGGCATGTCATCAAGGACGAAGCCAGCGATGGCTTGACCTATCAGGTCGAGCGCGATCCCTTCGGGCGCATGGTCGCCGTCGACGATGGCTTCGAGACGGTCAAGCTCGGCTACGGCCCCGGCGGCGGGCTCGTCGAGGACGTGCGCGGCGACGACAGCGCGCGGCTCAAGCTCGACCGCGACGGCCGGGTGCGGCGGCGCACGACGAGCTGGGGCGAGCAGACCGGGTTCGGCTACGACGACGCCGGCCGCCTCGCGCGCGTCGAGGTGCGCGCCGGCGAGGTCATCGAGCATGGCTACGACGACCTCGGCCGCCGCGCCCTGACCCGCCACCCCAACGGCGCCGTCGACCGCCGCGGCTACGACGCCCTCGACCGGCCGGTCGAGCAGGTCGTCGAAGCCAACGGCAAGCGGCTCTTGCACCGCGACCTGCAATGGAAGGGGCCGCGCCTCGCCGAGATCCGCGACAGCCTGCGCGGCCGCATGGCGATCACACGCGACGCCGACGGGCGGGTGACCGCGGTCGAGCATGGCACCGGCGCGCGCGAGGCCTATGCCTTCGGCGCGCACCGCGAGCAGAGCGAGGTGCCGGCGGGCAGCGTCACCCGCGACGCGAGCGGCCGACCGGTGCGGGTCGGCGAGCGGCGCGTCGACTACGGCCCCGGCGGCGCGGCGCGGCGGGTCGTCGACGGCGAGGGGCGGGCGACCGTCTACCGCTACGACGCGCGCAACCGGCTCATCCAGATCGAGCGGCCCGAGGGCCCCGAGATCCACTACCACTACGACGCGCTCGGCCGCCGCATCGCGCGGGTCGCGGGCGACCGCGTCGATCGCTATCACTGGGTCGGCCTCTCGCTCGCCGCGCGCAGCGGCCCCGATGGCATCGAGCAGTTCATCCGCGAGCCGGATGGCGACCTCGCGCTCGCCCGCCGCCGCCCCGACGGGCGCCTCGATGCCATCCACAGCGATCCGGCGGGCACGCCGCACACGCTCACCGGCCCCGATGGCAGCGTGAGCTGGTGGGTCGAGCGCGGCGCGCAGGGTGACGAGCTCGCGACCGGTGGCGACGGCCCCCGCCTCGCGCTCGGCCGCCCCGGTGAGTGGGTCGAGCCCGACGAGGGGCTGATCCACAGCGTCTTCCGTACGCTCGATCCCACGCACTGCGCATGGCTCCAGCCCGATCCCATGCGGTGGACGACCGGTGTCTTCGATCACACCGTCAGCGCCGATCCCTGGTATTGGTACGACCCGCTCGGGCTCGCGCTGTGTACCCGCGCGATCGGTCAGGCCGGTGAGTCGGCGGTCAAGAACCACCTGCTCTCGATGGTCGACGCCGACCAGCAACCGATCTACTCCGACACCGGGTTCCGCCCGGCCTATCACGGGCTCGACATCGTGCTGCGCCACAACGAGACCGGCGCGCTGCACGTCTTCGAGGTCAAGGCCAACAGCTCGCAGCTCTCGGCGGCGCAGCAGCAGCCGACGACCTACATCGACAGCCGCGCGCAGCGCATGCAGAACACCAACAGCAGCCAGTCGGGCCTCAGCGGCGCGAGCAGCGGGCCGGTGCAGACGCCCGATCCGAGCACCGGACACACGGTCAATCAATCGCTCGGGCAGGAGCTGCAAGGCACCCCGCCGGCGACGGGCGAGCGCTTCGTGGCGCGCGTCAATGTGAACGAAGTCAATGGACAGGCGGTCGCCGATCCGAGTTCAATCGACGTCCAGCAGTGGGACTGACCCGCTGACATGACGAGGAGCTCGAATGGCGATCGAGATGAGGCTCGGGATCCTGCCGACCGAGGCGCGGGCGCAGCTCGCGAGCGTCGGCCTCGACGTGAGCGAGGCGAGCGACGAAGCGGGCGTGCATCCCCTCCCCCGCGCCGAGTGGGCGGCGCTCTGCGCGGCGCGTGATCATCACGTCGGCCGCTTCGGCGCGCCCCGGTTCGATGAGTTCCTGCCACTCATCCTCGCCCCGCAGCCCGGCACGATCATCATCCCCGGCGATCAGCCGCTCGTCTTCAAGCCCAACAGCCCGGCGTGGGCGAGCGGCCCCCACCCGCAGCTTCGCGTCGTCGGCGCCGATCGGGTGGCGGCGGCGGGCGAGGTCGCGGCGCGAGAGTGGAGCGAGGCGAGCCCCCGCGCCCGGCGTGCGATCGAGCGCATCGTGACCGCGGCGCAGGCGGTGGCCCGTGATGGCGCGCCATCGTTCGCGGTCGAAGCGGCCGATCTGCTCGCCGGCGCCGAGGGCGACCGGGTCGACGCGCTGCTCGCCGAGCTCGCGGCCTACCTCGACGTGAGCACCGGCAATGGCATGATGAAGCCGATCCCCGGCCTCGAAGCGATCGACTGGCGCGCGCTCGGGCGCGCCGACCGACAGCGGCTGCACGACGGGTTGCGCGCGCTCAAAGGCAGCGACGGCGCCAAGCGCAAACAGATCGAGCGGGCGCTGCTCGATCCCATCGCAGCGACGCTCGATCGGCCCGATCCGGTGGACATGAGCCGGCTCGACCGGGCGCTGCCGGCTTATGCCACCCTGCCATGGTTCGCGGCGCTCCGCGCGGGCGAGCTGCGCGAGGCGGTGGTGAAGTTCATCGAGCGGCAGGTGCCATCGGGCGCGAAGGATCCGTTGGCGTTCGCGGCGTTGCGGGTGGTGACGCAGTGGCCGGGGGCGGCGCCGTGGTTCGTGACCTTCGACTGGAAGGAGACGCCGCGGCCGCCGGCGGGGGCGACGCGGCTCGCGACGCCGGGTGATGACCATCTGTATACGACGCTGACCGGCGGGCCGCTCGACGCGCTGCTCGCCGAGGGGCTGATCACGCAGGCGGCGTGATCACGCCGCGTCGCGCAGGAACGGCGCGACGAGCGGGTCGAGGCGGGCGCGCACGCCGGCGGCGGTGAGGCCGAAGTCTTCGAGCGCGTAGTCATGCCGCCCGTGCGCGTGCTGCGGGCGGCGGGCGATGCCATCGGCGATGGCGGCTTCGAGCGCGGGGGTCACCGGGAGGCCGTGGCGTTCGTAGAGCGAGAGCACGGTGCCGACGGGATCGGCCATGAGGGTGCGATAGCGCACGTCGACGATGACCTTGTCGGGGTGCTTCGCGCGGGCGTCGAGGTTGCGCTGCATCATGCGCTCGCACATGGCGAGCATGCTCGCGCCGAGCGCGTCGCGGTCGACGGCGTCGACGACGAGCGAGTGAAAGGTGAAGAAGAGGCTGCACAGGCTGCCGACGACGGCGGCGGGGTCGCGGTGGGGGTGGATGATCAAGGCATCGGGGACGTGGTGCCAGATGGCATCGACGAACGCGGTGTGCACGGGCGCCTTGAGGGTGAGGCGGCGGTCGGGCGCGCCGCGTTGCAGGTGCACGAGGCCGTCGCGCCAGTAGCGATAGTCATCGGTGGCGTCGTGTTCGAAGAGCCATGCGATGTAATCGGGGACGGGGAAGAGCAAGCCATAGGTGAGGCTCGCCATCGAGGCGTCGAGCAGCATCATGCACTCTTCGGGCTGCTCGTGGTCGAGGTAGTGTTTGGCGTCGATGCCGGGCGCGGCGCGGCGGATGTCACCGATGGTCCTGGCGCCCTGCGCGCGGCGGCGGTCGGGGCCGCTGGCGGGCGGGAGCGGCGCGAGGAGCTGCCAGGTGACGGGGGGGAGCGCGTCGGGGGCGTGGCAGAGCACGCGGTGGAGGAAGGTGGTGCCCGAGCGGGGCAGGCCGACGACGACGAGCGGTGGGATGAGCGGCGCGGTCGCGATGCTGGGATCGCGGCGGCGGGCGTCGGTGAAGCCGAGGCGGTTGCCGAGCCCGCGCACGAGGTGGTCGCGCGCCGAGAGCCGCCCGGCGAGGTGCAGCCCGGCGCGGGTGTCGAGCTCGGCGCAGAGGCGCTCGAGGCCGTCGCGATAGCCGGGGTCGCCGAAGTCGTCGAGCCCGGAGAGCTTGCGGGCGCGGGCCTCGATCGCGGCGGCGTCGAGGGACGGGCGGAGGCCGAGCGGCGCGAGCAGCCGCCCGACGCGGTTGGCGCCGCGCAGCAGCCAGTGGAGGCGCACGGTGTCGAGGGGGGCGCGGGTGCCAGGGGCGGGGCTCATCGAGACTCCGTCGTCGCGTGATGGCGGCGAGCATAGGGAGCCGGCGGGCGCGTTGGCAACACGGGCGCGCCGCGTCGGGTGCATCGGGGGCGCAGGTCGGATAGGCTGCCCGGCGAACTCCGTCGCGAGGTCTGCATGGCGTTCCAGGTCCGCCTCTTCGTGCGCGAGCACAACCATGGCTTCTACTCGGTCGAGGTGCTCGGCGAGCCCGATCTCGCGGTGTACACCGACGATCTCGATCGGGCGCGGGACGAGCTGGTGCTGGTGCTCTCCGATCGCATCGAGCGCACGAACCCGCGGCTGCTCGGGCGGTTCGCGGCGGGGGACGACGCGACGCACGCGGTGGTCGAGGTCGAGGGCGCGGTGGTGGTGCAGGGCGCCGAGGGGCCGGGGCCGGTGGCGACGCGGGTGAGCGCGCTGTGGGCGACCGACAAGCAGTGGCTGCGGGTGCATCTGCCGCGATGGGATCTGCGGGCGTGGATCCCGCGGCGGGATGATCCGGTCGAGGCGGTGCGCGCGCTGCTCGCCGAGCACCTCGAGCGGATGCCGGAGACGCGGCGGCTCGCGCTGCGGTTCGAGCGGGGCGAGCACGTCGAGACGCTGTCGATCGAGGCGGAGCCGGCGGCGCCGATCCGGTTCACCGGGGCGATGCGGGGGCGGGAGATGCTGCCCGAGCCGCGGCCGAAGGAGAAGGCGGAGAAGGACGAGGACGAGGACGACGATGACAGCGAGGAGACGGGGCGGCGGCGCAAGGACAAGCGGCCGCCGACGCCGACGCTCGATGCCATCGGGGTGAAGCTGCATCGGCAGGCCGAGGAGGGCGAGCTCGAGCGGGCGTTCGGTCGCGAGCGCGAGGTGGCCGATCTCTTCGGGCTGCTCGGGCAGCCGGGCGCGTGTGTGGTGGTGGTGGGGGAGCCGGGGTCGGGCAAGTCGACGGTGCTCGCCGAGCTGGCGTATCGCTTCCGCGATGGCAGCATCCCCAAGAAGAAGCGGCGGCCGGTGTTCTTCGCCGATGCCTCGCGGCTCATCGCCGGGCAGGGCTTCTTCGGGGAGTGGCAGCGGCAGTGCCTCGACGTGGTGCAGGAGTGCATCGACGCCGAGGTGGTGTGGTGCATCGGCGAGCTGCACGCGCTGCTCGACGCGGGCAAGTCGGCGCAGAGCAATCAGAACGTGGCGATGTTGATCGGGCCGTACCTCGCCGGGCGGCGGCTGACGGTGGTCGCCGAGGCGACGCCGGCGGCGTGGGCGCGGGTGGAGCTGCGCGATCTGGGGTTCGCGCGGTTGTTTTCGCCCTATCGCTTGGAGGAGCCGGCGGCGGATGGCATCGCGGGCATCGTCGACGCGGTCGCCGATGCCTTGGCCGATGAGACCGGGATCGTCGTGCGGCCGGATGGGCGGCGGGCGGTGATGGATCTGACGAACCGCTTCCGCGGCGAGGGGAGCCGGCTCGGGCAGGCGCTGCACTTCTTGCGGCGGGTGGTCGACGACGCGGCGATGCGGGCCGAGCAGGCCGATGAGACCGAGGTGGCGCCGCTCGGGCGGCACGCGGTGGTCGATCGCTTCTCGGCCGAGACGGGGCTGCCGGCGTTCCTGGTGCGCGACGATCGGCCGCTCGATCCGGCGGCGGTGCGCGCGTTCTTCGCGGCGCGCATCATCGGGCAGCGGGAGGCGATCGATCGCATGGTCGATCTGGTCGCGGTGATGAAGGCGGGGCTGTCGGATCTCGGGCGGCCGATGGGATCGTTCCTGTTCGTGGGGCCGACCGGGGTGGGCAAGACCGAGATGAGCAAGGCGCTCGCCGAGTTCCTCTTCGGGCGGCGCGATCGGCTGATCCGCTTCGACATGAGCGAGTTCGTCACCGCCGAGAGCGTGCATCGCTTCCTCGGCGACGGGGGGCAGGAGGGGGTGCTGATCGCGCAGATCCGCCGGCAGCCGTTCTGTGTGTTGTTGCTCGATGAGATCGAGAAGGCGCACCCGGCGGTCTTCGATGTGTTGTTGCAGGTGCTCGGCGAGGCGCGGTTGACCGATCAGGCGGGGCGCACGGCCGATTTTCGGAACACGGTGGTGTTGCTCACGAGCAACCTGGGGGTCGAGACCTTCAAGCGGGGCGTGGGCTTCGGGGCGTCGCTGGCGCGGGGGTTTCGCGAGCACTTCATCGCCGAGGCGGAGCGCTTCTTCCGGCCGGAGTTCTTCAACCGGATCGACCATGTGGTGCCGTTCATGCCATTGGGGGCGGATGCCATCGATGCCATCACCGAGCGGGAGATCGGTGGGTTCCTGGAGCGTGAAGGGATCCGGCAGCGCGATCTGCATGTGGAGCTCGATGACGCGGTGCGGCCGTGGCTCGCCGAGCGCGGGGTCGACGTGCGCTATGGGGCGCGGCCGCTGAAGCGGTTGATCGAGAAGGTCTTGACGGCGCCGCTGGCGATGCATCTGGCGGGGCGCGCGGTCGCGGTGGGGAGCGGGGTGCGGGTGGCGGCCGAGGGGGAGGCGCTGGCGTTTACGACGGTGGAGCGGCGCGCGGGGCGGGGGCGGGCGGCGGCGCGGTCGGCGGTGCGGGGCTTCCTCGACGAGGTGGGCGCGCTGCGCTGGCAGGTGCAGCAGTGGCTCGACTCGGCGCCGCTGCGGGAGATGGGGCACGCGGTGCGGCTGGTGGATCGGCTGGCGCGCGACCGCAACTTCTGGCTCGACCGGGCGCGGGCGGAGGCCCGGATGCGGGACGCGCAGCGGGATCGCGAGCTGGGGGAGACGTTTGATGGGATCCGGCAGCAGGTCGCGGGGATCGAGGATCTGGCCTACGAGGCGTTCCATGATCGCAGCGCCGAGCCGCTCGACATGCTGCGGCCCGAGCTCGCGGATGCGCGGGCGGCGCTCGATGAGGCGGAGCTGGGTCTGATCGGGCGGCAGCACCCGGCGCCGGAGCGGGTGGCGATGTATCTGCAAGGCAGCAAGAACGGGGAGGCATGGCTGCGGCGGGTGCTCGAGATCTATGTCATGATCGCGGAGCGGCATGGCTGGCGGCTGAGCGCGGAGATCGCGGAAGAGACCGAGGAGGGGCAGAGGGCGCGGCAGGAGAAGAACAAGCCGCCGCCGATCATGGAGGACGAGGCCTCGGAGAAGAAGCGGCGGCAGCGCCAGCGGGAGGTGGTGGAGAGCTGGGCGTGGCGGTGGAAGCCGGGGGGGCGCTACGAGCGGCCGGTGGGCGAGGAGGTGGGGGTGGCGGCGCGGCGCAAGGCGCGGGAGGTCTTCGTCGGCAAGCTGATGCAGGGCGCCGATGACGCCGTGCGGCTGGTGTGGGTCGAGGGGCCGCACGCGGCGGCGTGGCTGATGGAGGAGAGCGGGACGCATCTGTATGCGGGGGGCGGCAGCGAGGGGGCGCTGGTGAAGGTGCGGGTGGTGTGTCCGGGGGAGAAGCAGAGCGAGAACCCGGCGGTGGTGATGACACGGTGGGAGAACCGGCGGCGGCGGCAGTGGGACGACGGGCGGCGGCTGCTGGTCGATCCGTTGCTCGGGCTCGCGCAGCCGATCGAGCCGCGCGTGCATCGGCTGGTGCATCGCTGCCTGCGGGCGTCGATGTACGACGCGGTCTTCGGGGCGGGGGCGTGGCGGCGCTTCGAGCGGGATGAGAAGCGGGCGAGCGCGCGGGGGGATGACAATGGCTGAGCAGATCATCCACCTGCCGGTGATGGTGTCGGTCGACAAGCGCGGCGTGCACGATGTTTTGCTGCCGGGGATCGCTTCGCGGGTGTGGCGGGGGGTGAGCCTCGCCGAGCTGCTCGACGACGTGGCGCTGCATCTGATGGAGGTGATCCCATCGATGGCGCCGGCGGAGATGCCACGGATGCGGCTGTGTCCCGACGTGGAGCTGCGGCGGGTGAAGGTGACGGCGCGGATCGGGGGCACGCCGCGCAAGCCGGTGCTGTGGACGGGGCGGCTGTCGGTGGTGGTGACGCGGTGGAAGGAGGATGGCTTCTATACCTGCGTGGCGCCGCGGCTGGGGCTCGATGCCTTCGCGGTGGAGCGCACGGGGTGGCTCGAAGAGGGGCTCGGGCGCTTCGTGGAGCAGTGGGCGGAGGGGCGGGAGCTGGAGCCGGGTGACATGGAGCCGTTCGAGTGTCGGGGGTATGAGTACGTCGAGGTGCTCGAGGTCGACACCGAGCTGCCGACGGTGCTGCCGAGCCGGCCGGCGAAGCGGCCGAAGCCGAAGAAGAAGGCGCGGGGGCTCCGGAAGACGCGGGCCGAGAAGCGGGGCGAGAAGCCGAAGCGGCGGCTGGTGCCGCCGCGCACGCTGCGGCAGGTGGGGGTCGATCTGACCCATCGCGCGATCGACGGGAGGCTCGGGCGCACCTTCGGGCGGGATGCCATCGTCGCCGATGTGATGCAGCGGCTGGAGCGGCCGGGGGCGGCGGTGCTGCTGGTGGGGCCGTCGGGGGTGGGCAAGACGGCGATCGTGTACGAGGTGGCGCGGCGGCTGGCGGCGCGGGGGGAGGCGCTGCACGCGCGGACGGATGTGTGGGCGGTCGATGGCAATCGCATCATCGCCGGGATGAGCGTGGTGGGGGCGTGGGAGCAGCGGTGCAAGGAGATGGTCGCCGAGCTCGACGCGCGGCAGGATGTGTTGTTCGTCGAAGACATGCCGGCGCTGGTCCATACCGGGCGCACGAGTCACAGCGAGACCAACGTCGCGACGTTTCTGGAGCCGCACCTCGCGCGGGGTGAGCTGCGCATCATCGGCGAGTGCACCGCCGAGCGGTTGGAGGCGACGCGGGAGGAGGCGCCGGGGTTCTTCAGCCGGTTCGCGGTGGTGCAGGTGCCCGAGCTCGCCGAGCGGGAGACGCTGATGGTGCTCGTCGACGCGGTGCGGGCGATCGAGGCGCGGGAGGCGGTGCGGGTCGAGCCGGAGGTGCTCGAAGGCATCCTCGCGCTGACGCGGCGGTTTCAGCGGCGGCAGTGTCATCCGGGCAAGGCGGTGTCATGGCTGGAGCGGCTGGTGAGCGATCACCACGCGGTCGAGCGCGATGACTACGGGCGGCGGGTGCTCGATCGGGAGCGGCTCGTCGACTTCTTCGCGCGGCGCACGGGGTTGCCGCGCTTCGTGCTGTGGGAGCAGCAGTCGCGGCCGTTCGACGAGGTGGCGGCGCACTTCGAGCGGCGCATCATCGGGCAGCCGGCGGCGAGCCGGGCGGCGGCGGAGATCGTGTGTGTCTTGCAGCAGGGGCTCGACGATCCGGAGCGGCCGCTGGCGACGATGCTCTTCGTGGGGCCGACGGGGGTGGGCAAGACGGAGACGGCGAAGGCATTGGCGGAGTATCTCTTCGGGAGCGGGGATCGCTTGATCCGCTTCGACATGAGCGAGTTCCGCGATCCGTGGTCGATGGCGCGGCTGTTCGGCGATCGGTGGCAGCCGGAGGGTGAGCTGACGCGCAAGGTGGCGCAGCAGCCGTTCTCGGTGGTGCTCTTCGATGAGATCGAGAAGGCACACCCGCGGGTCTTCGATGCCTTCTTGCAGGTCTTCGGCGAGGGGCGGCTGACGAACGCGGCGGGGCGGACGACGGACTTCTGCAATACGATCCTGGTGATGACGAGCAACCTCGGGGTGCGGGAGGCGGAGCGGGCGGTGGGCTTCGCGGAGCTGCGGGGGAGCGGCGAGGCGCGGCACTTCACCCAGGCGGCGGAGGCTTTCTTCCGGCCGGAGTTCTTCAACCGGATCGATCGCATCGTGGCGTTCCGCAGCCTGGGGCGGGCGGATCTGGGGCCGCTGATCAAGCGGATCCTGGCGGCGGTGCTGGCGCGGCGGGGGCTGCGGCGGAGCGGGGTGATGGTCGAGGTGGAGCCGGAGCTCGTCGAGCTGCTCGTCGACGAGGGCTTCGATCCGCGGTACGGGGCGCGGTCGCTGCGGCGGGCGCTGGAGCAGCGGTTGACGGTGCCGCTCGCGCGGCGGTTGGTGTCGCAGCCGGTCGATCGCACGACGCTGGTGCAGCTCTATCGCTTCGGCGATGAGATCGGGATGGATGTGTGGTCGCTGGATGATGCCATCGAGGCGCCGGCGGCGGCGGATGTGATCGATGACTGGGCGGCGGTACAAGCGCGGGTGGCGGCGGCGCGGGCGGATCTGGCGCGGGTGCTCGACGCGGAGACGCTCTCGCGGCGGGCGGCGGAGCGGACGGCGCTGCTCGGGGCGTTCAACGCGGGCGCGATGCCGGATGGGGGGTGGGCGCGGCTGACGGTGCTCAATGGCTTGCTCGATCCGCTGTCGGGGAGCCGCACCGGGGGGCCGGCGGGGGTCAATGACGTGCGGCTGGCGCTCGATGCCATCGAGGAGCGGTTCCTGGCGGAGTACGAGTTCGTCGAGGAGGTGGGGATCGTGGGCGCGGCGGCGGAGCAGCTTCGGCGGAACTGGGATCCGGCGTCGTGGCGGGCGCGGGCGGTGGGGACGGAGAAGCCGATGCGGCGGCAGCGGGAGGGGTTGTTCACGGCGGCGGTGGCCGCGGTGGAGCGGGCGGAGCGGGATCTGGCGGGGGTGGCTTTCAGGATGCGGGCGCTGGACGCGGCGGCGCCGGAGGGGGTGCTGGTGCGGGTGCTGCCGGGCACGGAGGAGCCGGGGTCGTGGGGGTGGAGCCGGGCGGTGGCGAATGGCTTGCTGGTGGCGCTGCGGCGGTGGGGCGACGTGACGTGGTGGGAGCGGTCGGCGGCGGGCTGGGGCGAACCGCCGCGGGATCGGGAGCGACACGGCACGCGGGCGGACGAGGCGCCGGCGGAGGGGTGGGCGCTGTGGGTGCGGGGCTTCGGGGTGGCGACGCTCGCGGCGGGCGAGGCGGGGTTTCACCTGAGCATGGCATACTCGGGGGCGGATCTGGTGTGTTCGCTGGCGCGGGTGGATGTGATCGATGGCATCGCGGGGCCCGAAGGGTGGCTCGCCGGTGATGACAGCGCGCACGCGGCGTGGCGGGCGGCGCGGCGACGGGGGGAGGCGGCGGCGAGCCCGCGGCCGACGGTGCTGATCCGGCGGCGGTTCGTGGAGGGGGTCGCGCTCGACGCGGAGACGGGGGTCGAGGTGCGCACGGCGGATCTGGGGAGCGGGATCGCGCGGGTGCTCGATCGGCGGCTGCTGGCGCGGCATCGGGAGGCTTGAGTCATGCAGGAGAGCTTTCACCTGTTCATCCGGCAGCATGCCAACGACTGGCTGACGGCGAGCGTGCTGACGCATCCGCAGTACGCGGCGTTCGGGCCGGCGCTGGGGCCATTGAAGGAGCAGTTGGCCGAGGTGCTGGCGCATGATCTGGGCGAGGGGGTGATCGAGCCGGGGGATGCCTGGTTCGATGGGATCGAGCGGCGGACGCTCGAGGTGGAGCTCAAGGCGGTGCAGCACGATCGGTTGATCCGGGTGCCGATGCGGGTGTCGTTGGTGGTGCGCCCGGTGCCGGATGCCAAGGATGTCTTCGAGGTGCGGGTGCCGCGGCTGGAGCGGGTCTTTCGGATCGCGGGCGCGGAGAACATCACGCCGTGGAGCGAGGAGGTGGTGCGGGGGTTCTTCCATCTGCGGCCGGTGGAGGCGCTGTTGCCGTATCAGAGCGCGCGGGGGGAGCGGCTGGATCGGCTGGAGGTGACGTGGCAGCGGGCGAAGAGTCGGGTGGCGAAGCGGCGGCTGTCGAAGCGGCAGGCGGCGGAGGCGGAGGGCGCGGATGACTGGCTGGATGTGATCGGCGGGGGGTCGACGCTGGCGTCGGTAGGGGTGGAGCTGGTAGCCGAGGCGAGGGCGGGGCGGCTCGGGCGGGCGGAGCTGCGGGATGAGCTGGTCGAGCAGGTGCTGGGCATCCTGGACGCGGCGACGGGGCGGAGCGTGCTGTTGACGGGGCCGACGGGGGTGGGCAAGACGGCGGTGGTGCACGAGCTGGCGCATCGCATCGCGGAGGGGCGGGTGCCGGCGCGGCTGGAGGGGGTGCCGATCTGGCATGTGACGGGGGGGCGGATCATCGCGGGGATGAAGTACCTCGGGGAGTGGCAGGCGCGGTGTCAGGCGATCGTGGAGGAGATCCGGGGGGAGCGGGGGATCTTGTTCGTGGAGTCGCCCTACGAGCTGATGACGGCGGGGAGCCATGGGCAGGGGCTGTCGGTGGCGGACTTTCTGCTGCCGACGATGCGGAGCGGGGAGGTGACGGTGCTGGCGGAGTGTACCGCCGATGGCTTGCTGCTCGCGGAGCAGACGGGGCCGGCGTTCGTCGATGCCTTGCGGCGGGTGCCGGTGCCGGCGTTCGGGGCGGACGAGGCGCGGGCGATCCTGGAGCGGGCGGCGGGGCGGTTGGAGAAGCAGTACAAGGTGCGCTTCAGCCCGGCGGGGTTGTCGCGGGCGATGGACGTGCTGGCGCGGTTCGGGGACGCGGGGGCGATGCCGGGGTCGGGGCTGCGGTTGATCGAGCAGATGGCGCGGCTGCCGGGGGAGGCGCGGGCGGGGTCGGAGCGGCCGGTGCTGGACGCGAAGGCGGCGGTGCGGGCGTTCTCGCGGTCGACGGGGTTCGGGGAGGCGCTGGTCGATCCCGACGTGACGCTCGATGTGGCGGCGGTGCGGGGGTGGTTCGACGCGCGGGTGGTGGGGCAGCCGGATGCGACCGAGCTGCTCTGTGATCTGGTGATGGTGGTGAAGGCATCGCTGGATGATCCCGAGCGGCCGATGGGATCGTTTCTGTTCATGGGTCCGACGGGGGTGGGCAAGACGGAGTCGGCGTTGACGCTGGCGGAGTATCTGTTCGGCGATCGGGAGCGGGTGATCCGCTTCGACATGAGCGAGTACGGGCACCCGGGGAGCGCGGCGCGGCTGGTGGGGGTGGGGCGGGGCGAGGGTGATCTGACGCGGCGGGTGCGGGAGCGGCCGTTCTGCGTGCTGTTGCTCGACGAGGTGGAGAAGGCCGATGGTGAGGTCTTCGATGTGTTGTTGCAGGTGCTCGGCGAGGGGCGGCTGACCGATGGCACGGGGCGGACGGTGTCGTTTGCCCATGCCATCATCATCATGACGAGCAACCTGGGCGCGGGCGAGCGGCGGCGGATCGGGCTCGGGGACGCGGAGAGCAAGCAGTCGCTGGCGCAGCACTATCGCGAGGCGGCGCGGCGGTTCTTCCGGCCGGAGTTCATCAACCGGGTGGACTATCTGGTGCCGTTCGCGCCGCTCTCGGCCGACGCGGTGCGGGGGATCGCGCGGCGGATGCTGGATGGGGCGCTGGCGCGGGAGGGGCTCTCGCGGCGGGGGGTGTCGGTGAGCTATCGCGATGATGTGTTGCATGTGTTGATGGGTCATGGCTTCGACGCGCGGTACGGGGCGCGGCCGATGAAGCGGGCGGTGGAGCAGCAGGTGCTGGTGCCGTTGTCGCGGCGGCTGGTGGCGCGGGGGGATGGGGAGGCGGAGGCGCTGGTGCTGTACGGGCACGGGGCGCGGGTGGCGGTGATGTCTTCGCGGGGGGCGCCGGGTGAGGGGCCGCCGTCGCTGGGGGCGGCGTGGGCGGCGGGTGAGTGGGAGGCCGGCGTGCGGGCGGCGCGGGGGTGGCTGCGGGGGTGGGCGGAGAGCGCGGCGGTGATGGCGGCGCGGGGGCGGGGGGAGGCGGGGGCGCTGGAGGAGGTCGAGGCGGAGGTGGAGGCGGTCGCGGCGCTGGGGCCGGACGCGGTGGACGGGGCGCGGCTGGCGGCGGTCGATGGGGCGCTCGGGGCGCTGTGGGGGGCGCTGCGGGCGCTGGAGTGAGGGGGCGGCGGCGGGCGTTGCTCCCCTCCCCTGGCCGTGGCATGGTCGCGGGCATGGCCACCGACGCCGATCGCAGCGCCCGGAGCGGGGCGCGAAGGGAGGCCCGCGCGTGAGTGATGAGGACGAGCGGGAGCGGCTGCAGCGGCTCGCGGCGCGGTATGGGTGGTCGGCGGCGTGCCTCGAGGATGTCGAGACGCTGTTGGCGAGCGCGACGTCGTATGGCGTGGTGGGGGGTCGGGTCGAGGCGGCGCCGGCGGTGATCGGGGCGCTGGATCCGTCGGGGCGGTATCGCTTCGCGGAGCTGATCGCGCGGGGGGGGCAGGGTGAGGTGTGGTCGGTGCGCGACGAGAAGCTGGGGCGGCTGCTGGCGGTCAAGGTGATGGGCGCGGGGGGGTCGCCGGCGGCGCGGGCGGCGTTCGCGGAGGAGCAGCGGATCAGCGTGGTGCTGTCTCACCCGGGGATCGTGCCGGTCTTCGACGCGGGCACGCTGGGTGACGGGCGGCCGTGGTTCGCGATGAAGCAGGTGGAGGGGCGGCACCTCGGGGCGGTGATCAGCGAGGCGCGGGCGGCGCGGGCGCCGGCGCCGGGGGGGCGGCGGCTGGTGAGCACGTTCGCGCGGGTGTGTGAGGCGGTGGCCTACGCGCACGAGCAAGGGATCGTGCATGGTGACATCAAGCCACAGAACGTGATGGTGGGTCGCTTCGGCGAGGTCTATCTGATGGACTGGGGGCTGGCGCGGGCGATGGACGAGCCGGTGCCGGTGGTGAAGCGGCGCAAGCCGGCGGGCACGCCGGGGTACATGGCGCCGGAGTGCTGGGATCTGGATCGGCCGCCGGGGCGGTCGATGGATGTGTACGCGCTGGGGGGGGTGCTGCATGCCATCCTGGTGGGTCGGCGGCCGCCGCTGGGTGGGTGGAGCGACGAGCCGGCGCGGTGGCCGGATGGGAGCCCGGTGCCGGCGGAGCTGGAGGCGATCGGGCGGCGGGCGATGGCGTCGGATCCGGGGGAGCGGCCGGCGGACGCGGGGGCGCTGCGGTCGGAGGTGATGGCGTGGCTGGATGGGGCGCGGCGGCGCGACGAGGCGCTGGTGCTGGTGGCGCAGGCGCGGCGGATCCGGCCGGAGGTGGCGGCGTTGCGGGCGGAGGCGGCTGCGCTGCGGCGGCAGGCGGCGGCGGCGTTGGGGGCGGTGGCGCCGTACGCGGCGGCGGCGGAGAAGCACGCGGGGTGGGCGCTGGAGGACGAGGCGGCGGCGAAGGCGACGGAGGCGTCGCTGCGGGAGGTGGCGTTCGAGCAGGCGTTGCAGGCGGCGTTGGGGCGGGAGCCGGAGCTGCCCGAGGCGCGGGCGCTGTTGGCGGATCACTACCGGGCGGCGCTGGTGGCGGCGGAGGAGGCGCGGGATGGGGCGGGCGCCGAGCGGTTCGCGGCGCTGTTGCGGGCGCAGGGGCGACCGTCGGATCTGGCGTGGCTGGCGGGTGAGGGTTCGTTGACGGTGCTGACGGCGCCGGCGGGGGCGCGGGTGACGCGGTCGCGCTTCGTGGAGCGGCTGCGGCGGCTGGTGGTGGAGGACGCGGTGGCGCTGGGTGAGGCGCCGCTGTCGCATGTGCGGCTGCCGCCGGGGAGTCATCTGCTGGTGATCGAGGCGCCGGGGTGTCATGCGATCCGGGTGCCGGTGGTGGTGGAGCGGGGCGGGGTGTGGCATGGGCGGCCGCCGGGGAGTGATGCGCCGTTGCCGCTGCGGTTGCCGCCGCTGGGGTCGCTGGGGGAGGACGATGTCTTCGTGCCGGCGGGGTGGTTCGTGGCGGGGGGCGACGCGGAGGCGCCGGATGCCTTGCCGCGGCGGCGGATCTGGGTCGATGACGTGGTGATGCGGCGGTTCCCGGTGACGCACGGGGAGTTCGTGGCATTCTTGGATGACATCGATCCCATGGAGGCGCGGCGGTACGTGCCGCAGGCGCGGGGGGGTGAGGGGCAGGCGCTGTATCGGCGCGAGGGGGGGCGGTGGCGGCTGGGGGTGGGTGATCACGGGGAGGCGATCGATCCGCGGTGGCCGGTGGCGCTGGTGGACTGGCACGCGGCGACGGCGTATGCGGCGTGGTACGCGGCGCGGACGGGGCTGCCGTGGCGGTTGCCGCATGACTTGGAGTGGGAGAAGGCGGCGCGGGGGGTGGATGGGCGGCAGCTGCCGTGGGGGGACTTCTTCGAGCCGAGCTGGGCGCTGGTGCTGGAGGGCTTCGCGGGGCCGGCGGGGCCGGCGCCGGTGGGGTCGCATGCGACGGATGAGAGCGTGTATGGCATGCGGGATGTCGTGGGTGGGGTGCGGGATTGGTGCGTCAATGACTACCAGCGCGAGGGGCCGGTGGAGCCGCGGGTCGTCGTGGAGGCGGCGGAGGGGGCGTTTCGCATGGTGCGGGGGGGGGTGTGGTCGAGCAAGGCGGCGTTCTGCCGGCCGGCGGCGCGGTTCGCGAATCGGCCGGAGCAGCGGTTTCATTCGATCGGGTTTCGGTTGGCGCGGTCGGTTTGAGGGGGGTGACTACAGGAGCTTCAGACGGCGGTCGCCGGGTTCGATGGGGTAGCGGTCGACGGGGACGAGGACGCGGGCGGGGGCGGGGGCGGCGAGGGTGAGGGTGGCGCCGGGGAGCCAGGTGAGGGTGATGTCTTCGATGGCACAGGCGGTGTGGCATCCGGCGGGGAGGCTGAGCTGGAGGAGGGTGTCGGCGATGCCATCGCCGTCGCGGGCGAAGAGGTGGGCGGGGCCGCTCTCGGTGGGGGCGGTGACGAGGCCGGCGGCGGGGGTGCGGAGGGTGGCGGTGTGCGGGGGGGTGGCGGTGGTGCCGCGTTCGACGAGGAGGGGGCGGTCGAGGTCGGCGGGGGCGAGGGCGGCGCGGGCGCGGAAGGCGACGCGGGGGGCGTCGGCGGCGGCCCAGAGGTCGGCGATGGGGACGCGGAGGCCGTCGTCGCCGAGGAGGTGGATGACGTGGTGGTGCCATTTGCCGTCGAGGCCGCCCGAGACCTGGGCGTGGGCGGGGACGGCGGAGAGGAAGAGGGCGAGCGCGGCGATGCCAGCGAGGCGTGTCATCGGTGGTCCTCGGGGGTCGTGGGCGGTTTCGAGCGGCGGGAGGGGGGATTTCAATGGGCGTGCCAGCGATGACGCGGCGCGGCGATGGCTTGGGGATGCGGGTCGGGGTGCGCGGAGCGGCGGGGGGTGTCTTCGGGGGGGACGCGGGCGCGTGCGGGGCGGACGCGGCGTTGCGGTCGAAGCGAGGCGGTGATAGGAGGGGTGCATGACTTCACGGACGGTCTACGACGCGGTGTTCGTGCTGCGCGCCGATCTGCGGGCGGTGGTGATGGCGCCGGATCGGGTGCTGGTGGCGGGCGAGCGGGGGCAGCATCTGCTGGAGGGCGCGGGGTATCGGGCGGTGCTGGGGGCGCTCGATGGGGTGCGGTCGGTGCGGGCCGTCGTGGCGGCGCTGGCGGGGGAGGTCGAGGGGGCAGCGGTGGTGTTTCTGCTGGAGCGGCTGCGGGCGCAGGGGTGGGTGGTGGAGGCGCGCGGGGAGGCGGCGGACGCGGCGGGGTGGCGGGCGGCGGCCGGCGTTACGGGGTCGGTGGGGGTGGTGGCGTTGGGGTTGGACGCGGGGCCGTTCGTGGCGGCGCTGGGGGCGGTGGGGTGACGGCGAGGGTGGTGGACGCGGCGGCGGCTGCGTCGGAGGGGGACGCGGCGGCGGATTGCGAGGGGCGGCGGCCAGCGTGGGGGTCGAGGGGGCGGTTGACGGGGGCGCGGCCCGGGAGGCTGGTCGGAGGCGACGACGGGCGGTTGATGTGGCGGCGCGGCGGCAGCGGTGGGCATGGCACGGGCGGATGGGGGTCGACGCGAAGGCATCGGCCGCGGCGGCGGCGACTCGGCGCGTGGGTGGTGCGAAAGCGCGGCAGCGCGTCGGGCGGGAAGGGCTTCGATGCGGAGGCATTGGCAGCGGCGGTGCGTCGGGGGATGACGCGGGGCGGTGGGTGGTGGTGGCGGGGATCTGCTGGATCCGCGGCTCGGGGCGGTGCATGAGGCGGCGCGGCGGGCGGGGGTGCGGTGGCTGCCGGTGCGGCCGGTGGGGACGCGGTGGTGGGTGGGGCCGACGCTCGGGGGCGAGGGGCCGTGTCTGGAATGCCTGCGTGATCGGCTGTGGCACAACCGGCCGGTGGATCGGTGGCTGAGCGAGCAAGGGATCGGGGCGGATCCATGGGTGCCGCCGTCGACGGCGGCGAGTCGGGCGGGGGCGTATGCGACGCTGGCGCCGGCGATCGCGCGGTGGGCGGCGGGCGGTGATGGCTTCGATGAGACGCTGGTCGAGCTGGACGTGACTTCGCTGGCGGTGACGCGGCATCGGGTGGTGCGGCGGCCACAGTGCGCGGGGTGCGGGGATCCGGGGCTGGTGGCGGCGCGGGCGGGGCGGCCGGTGGTGCTGGCGAGTCGGCCGCGGGTGTTTGGTGAGGATGGTGGCTATCGGGTGGTGTCACCCGATGAGACGTGGGCGCGGTTGAGGCATCATGTCAGCCCGGTGACGGGGGTGATCGCGAGCCTGGGGCCGTTGGCGGCGCGGTACGATGACTTGCGGCCGGTGTTCGCGGCCGTGTCGCCGCTGTGTCCGCGGCATCCGCGGCCGGGGGGGGAGGCGTTCCGGCAGTTGTCGATGGGGAAGGGGCGGACGGCGGCGCAGTCGCGGGCGAGCGCGTTGTGTGAGGCGCTGGAGCGGTATGCGGCGGTGTGGCAGGGGGATGAGCCGCGGACGCGGTCGACGGCGCGGGCGCTGGGGGCGGCGACGGTGTTGCCGGGGGCGGTGCAGCACTTCAGCGCGGCGCAGCACGCGCGGGGGGCGGCGGTGGAAGCGGGGGCGACGGGGCTCGGCGGGGCGGCGGGGGTGGCGGCGCGGCGGGTGCCGGATGTCTATGACATCGACACGCCGCTCGATTGGACGCCGCTGTGGTCGCTGAGTCATCAGCGGGTGCGGTGGCTGCCGACGGCGTACTGTTATCGCGAGGTGCCGTGGTCGGATGATCGGCGGTACGTCATCAACGACAGCAACGGGCGCGCGGCGGGGAACTGTCTGGAAGAGGCGGTGCTGCAAGGGTTCTTGGAGCTGGTCGAGCGGGACGCCGTGGCGATCTGGTGGTACAACCGGGTGCGGCGGCCGGTCTTTGATCTCGATGCCTTCGCCGAGCCGTACTTCACGGCGCTGCGGGCGCACTTCGATGGCTTGGGGTGGGAGTTGTGGGCGCTCGATCTGACGCATGATCTGGGGATCCCGGTGTGCGCGGCGCTGGCGCGGGAGCGGGGGCGGGGGCGGTGGTGTGTGGGGTTCGGGTGCCATCTGGACGCGCGGCTGGCGGTGATGCGGGGGCTGACGGAGCTGTGTCAGCTCTTCGATCCGTCGGAGGCGCGGCGGGAGCCGTGGGACGCGGGGGCGATGCCGTCGATCGAGTATCTGTTGCCGGGGGATGGCACGCGGGGGCCGGGTGACTTCGCGGGGGGGGCGCCGGATGATCTGCGCGAGGCGGTGTCGCTGTGTGTGGAGCGGGCGGCGCGGGCGGGGCTCGAGACGCTGGTGCTCGATCTGAGCCGGCCGGATGTGGAGCTGGCGGTGGTGATGGTGAACGTGCCGGGGCTGCGGCACTTCTGGCCGCGGTTCGGGCCGGGGCGGCTGTATACGGTGCCGGTGAAGATGGGGTGGCGGGCGGTGCCGCTGGCGGAGGCGGCGCTGAACCCGGTGCCGTTGTTCTTGTGATGCCCGGGCGGATGCCGGGGCAGGAGCCGAGGCAGGAGCGATGCCATGCGTGATGGCTTTCGGGTGTTCGACGCCGATCGGCATGTGATGGAGCCGTTCGATCTGTGGGCGCGCTACCTCGATCCGCGGTTCCGCGACGAGGCGCCGACGCTGGTGACGGTCGATCGGGGGGAGAGCGTCGCGGCGCGGGTGGCGCGGCTGGGGGCGGATGGGGCCGTCCCGCCGATGCCGGTGCCGATGTGGCGCGGCGCGCCGATCTGGCGGCCGATGCCGGAGGCGACGCGGGCGGCGCTGGGGCGGGCGTCGTGGAAGCGGCTGGGGGCGGCGATGGACGCGAGCCATGGGGCGGGGCAGATCGCGGTGATGGATGGGCAAGGGATCGACGCGGCGGCGTTGGTGCCGACCCATGCTTCCTATCTGGTGGGCAACGATGAGATGCCGGCGGCGGTGGCGGATGCCTTCGCGCGGGCGTACAACCGCTGGCTGCGGGATCTGTGTTCGGCGGCGCCGGATCGGTTGATCGGGGTGGGGCTCGTCGCGCGGCACGATCCGGCGGCGATGATGGGGGCGCTCGGGTGGGTGCTCGACGCGGGGTGGCGGGCGGTGGTGATGCGGCCGGAGCCGGTGGGGGGGCGGGCGTTGGGGCACGCGGACTATGCGCCGTTCTGGGCGGCCTGCGCGGAGGCGGGGGTGAGCGTGGTGCTGCACGGGGGGACCCATGCGCGGCTGCCGTCGGCGGGGTGGGATCGCTTCGAGACGCGCTTTGCGTTGCATGCGTGCTCGCATCCGATGGAGCAGATGATGGCGCTGGTGTCGTTGCTGGAGGGCGGTGTCTTCGAGCGGCATCCGACGCTGCGGTTTGCCTTGTTGGAGGCAGGATGCACCTGGCTTCCGCACTGGCTGTGGCGGCTGGACGCGGTGTGCTGGCCGCACGCGGAGCCGGCGGTGCGGGCGGCGATGCCGATGGCGCCGTCGTGGTATGTCACGCGGCAGTGTGTGTTCGGGTTCGAGCCGGGGGAGGCGCTGCTCGGGGCGACGGTGGGTGCGGTGGGGGCGGGGCGGCTGGTGTTCGGGAGCGACTGGCCGCACCTCGACCACGAGGTCGATCTGGTGGGTGAGATGATGGCATCACGCGATGCCATCGGAGACGATGACTTGCGGGCGATGCTGTGGGAGAACGGGGCGGGGTTCTTCGGCGCCGACGGGGGGTGACCGCGGTCACCGAGCGGGTGGGCCGCCGTGAGGTGGGCGGCGCCGGGCGGGGCGCTCTCGGTGATGTCGCGGATGCGACCGCGCGGTGCCCGCGGTCCCGCCTGCGCGCGACGGCGAGGAAGGCGGCGCCGCGACCGCCCGCCGACGACGCCGAGGACGCGGGCGCCGGCGAGCATGGCCCCCGGAGCCGTGGCTCCCCTCCCCCGCTCGCGCTAGACTGCGCCCCGAAGACCGACAACCCCACGCGGAGACCGCTCGATGGCCTTCTTCTGGCTCCTGCTCATCGCCCTCATCGCGCTCGCCATCTACGACCTCACCCAGCGCAAACACGCGATCCTGCGCAACTTCCCGATCATCGGCCACCTGCGCTACTGGCTCGAAGCCATCGGCCCCGAGTTCCGGCAGTACATCGTCACCGACAACGACGAGGAGCGCCCCTTCAACCGCGACCAGCGCCGCTGGGTCTACGCCTCGTCGAAGAAGCAGAACAACTACTTCGGCTTCGGCACCGACTCGCCCTTCGAAGGCAACCCCCACCACCTCGTCGTCAAGCACCACGCCTTCCCCCTCGAAGACCCCGCGCCCCACACCCCCGGCGGCGGCGCGCTGCACCTCATCCCCTGCGCCAAGGTCCTCGGCGGCTGGCGCGGCCGCAAGAAGGCGTTTCGCCCCGAGTCGATCATCAACATCTCGGCGATGAGCTATGGCTCGCTGAGCACCGCCGCCATCGCCGCGCTCAACCGCGGCGCCTCGATCGGTCGCTGCCTGCACAACACCGGCGAGGGTGGCATCTCGACCCATCACCTCATGGGTGGCGGCCTCATCTGGCAGCTCGGCACCGGCTACTTCGGCGCGCGGGCCGCCGATGGTGGCTTCGACCTCGATCGCTTCGTGCGCCAGTGCGAGCGCACCCCGGTGCAGGCGGTCGAGATCAAGCTCAGCCAGGGCGCCAAGCCCGGTCGCGGCGGCGTGCTGCCCGCGGCCAAGGTCACGCCCGAGATCGCCGCGATCCGCGGGATCCCCGAAGGCATCGACTGCATCAGCCCCGCGGCGCACACGGCGTTTCGCGACGTGCCCTCGCTCGTCGACTTCGTCGAGAAGCTCGCCGACGCGACCGGGCTCCCGGTGGGGATCAAGTCGGCGGTCGGTGTCACCGACTTCTGGGAAGAGCTCGCCGAGCACATGGCATCGACCGGGCGCGGCCCCGACTTCGTCACCATCGACGGCGGCGAGGGCGGCACCGGCGCGGCGCCGCTCGTCTTCGCCGACCACGTCTCGCTGCCGTTCGCGCAGGCGTTCCCCCGCGTCTACGCGGCGTTCGCGCGCCGCGGGCTGCACCACCACGTCGTCTTCATCGGCTCCGGCCGCCTCGGCTTCCCCGAGAAGGTCGCGCTCGCCTTCGCGCTCGGCTGTGACATGGTCAACATCGCCCGCGAAGCCATGCTCGCGATCGGCTGCATCCAGGCGCAGCGCTGCCACACCGGTCACTGCCCGACCGGCGTCGCCACCCAGAACGCATGGCTGGTGCGCGGCCTCGATCCCACCCACAAGGCCGCGCGCTTCGCCAACTACCTCGTCACGCTGCGCAAGGAGACGCTCTGGCTCAGCCACGCCTGCGGGCAGCCCCACCCGGCGCTCGTCGGCCCCGAGCACCTCGAGTACCTCGACGGCACCACCCCGCTGACCGTCGCGAAGTACGATCCGACCTGGCACCGCCTCGCCCCCCGCGACGCCGACGCCATCCGCGCGATCATGAACGGCGACCCCGACCCGCTCGGCGCGCCGCTGCGCTGAGCCACCCGAGGAGGACGACCCATGCCCCCGACCGACGATGACGATCTGCTCGGTGACATCCTCGCCGAGACCGAGCTGACCGAGGCCGCCGCCGAGGCGAAGCAGGCCGCGCAAGCCGCCGCCGCCCGCGCCGCCGCCCGCGCCGAGCGCGCCGCGAGCGCGCCGCCCGAAGACCCCGCCGACCGCGCCCGCCGCCTCGACAGCGCGCCCGAGGACGACGACGGCATCGAGCGCAGCCGCCGCGCCTACACCGCCGACCCGCGCCACAACATCCTCGGCCTCAGCCCCGGCAGCCGCTTCGCCTTCGTCGACAGCGGCGAGGACCTCGACGGCGAGTGGACGGTGGTCCGCGTCGAGCTCGACGGCGCCGCCGCCCGCCTCGTCGCCTCGCGCGACGGCAAGAGCCCGCCCTATGTGAAGGTCGACGAGGACGTGGTGCGCGAGGAGCTCGGCGAGGGGCGCATCAAGCCGCTCTGATTCGGGTGTGACCACTCGCGCGCGGCCCGACTCGATCCGGACATGAAGATCCCACGACGCCTCGCGATGGCCGGCAAGCTCATCAAGCAGACGGTCATTCAGTTCATCGACGACAACTGCATCGACCTCGGCGCGCGCCTCTCGTACTACACCGCGCTCTCGCTCGCGCCGCTCGTCATCCTCGCGCTGATGGTCGCCGGTCTCATCTGGGACGAACAATCGGCCGCCGAGCGCATCACCACCCAGATGCGACAGCTCTTCGGCGACAGCGGCGCCGCTGCCATCGAGGGTGTCATGCAGGCCGGCGCGACCGCGACCGGCAGCGGCATCGCCGCCATCGTCGGCATCGTCACCCTGCTCTTCGCCGCGACCGTCGCGTTCGCGAGCCTGCAAGAGACCATCAACGGCATCTGGCGGGTCAAGGAGGCGCCGGGGCGCAACATCTGGAACTTCCTGCGCAAGCGCCTGCTCTCGCTCGCGACCATGGGCATGATCGGCTTCCTCATGCTCGTCTCGCTGATCGCGTCCTCGGTGCTCAGCTTCGTGCTCGACCAGCTCCATCAGTTCATCCCCGTCGACGATGGCTGGGTGCTGCGCGTCGGGGACATCGCCGTCTCGCTGCTGATCTACTTCGGGTTGTTCGCCTTCATCTTCAAGGTGTTGCCCGACGTGAAGATCGCCTGGAAGGACGTCTGGATCGGCGCCGGCGTGACCGCGGTGCTCTTCGAGCTCGGCAAGACGCTCATCGGGCTCTACATCGCCAACAGCGCGGTCATCTCGGCCTACGGCGCGGCGACCTCGCTCGTCGCCTTCCTCGTGTGGGTGTATTACAGCTCGCTCATCGTCTTCTTCGGCGCCGAGTTCACCCAGGTCTATGCCACCCGCTACGGCAAAGGCATCGAGCCCGACGAGCACGCGGTGGCGCTGAGCCCCCGCGACGAAGGCATCGCCTCGGCCGATCCCACCAAGCGCTGATCCGCGCGGCGCAGGTCCCACCGCGAAGGCCGTGACGGAGCCGCCTCGGGGCTCTATGCTCTCCCCTCGACGCGACGTCTGCGTGAGAGGGGGACGACGTGGATCTTGCGAAGTGGTTCGAGGTGGTTGGCTTCAGCGGACTCATCGGCATCTTCGTGACGATGGTATGGAACGCCTACCGGGAGCGGCTCGCCGCCCGGCAGACGAACTTCTCGAGCTACTCGGGGCGCTACGCGGCCCTGATGGCCGAGATCGTGCGCAGCGTCGACATCGCCCGCGAGTTCGATCCCACCCACGGTGATCAACGTGCCTTGGCGGTGCAGTTCTTCATGCTCCTCTCCGAAGAGGAGTATCTGGCCGGGCGCAAGCTCATCGACGCCGGGATCGCCGGCGTCTGGAAGGATGGCCTCGATGTGACGATGAGTCATCTATGGTTTCGTGGTGCCTGGTCATTCGCCCGCGCCCGCTTCGACTTCGACGGCGCCTTCGCCGACACGGTCGACGCGGTGACATCGCGCCTGTCAAGCGCGAACCCGCCAGACGAGCGCCCGCCGGGCTCGCCTTCGGAGACACCCCCGCGCGCGAGCACGCCAGACTCCGCGGGCGCGTGAGCGCCACGGGCGCGCCGCGGAGCGCGACGCACGCGCACCGGCCCGCGCCGACGCTGTAGGATGGCGCCGTTCGTCACCGGAGTGTGCCCATGTCTGCATCGAGCGGCCCCGCGCCGTTCGCCGCGCCCGATCTGCCGGCGGTCATCCTCCGCGCCGCGGCCGTCGCGCTCGCGCTGCTGACCCTCGCCGCCTGCGACGACCCCTCGGCGCGCGGCGACGGCGGCGACGACCTCGGCGCCGGCCGCCTCGGCGACGGGCCGCCGCCCGACACCCGCCCCGACATCACCGGGCAGAGCTGCCGCCTCAACAGCGACTGTCTGCCCGGCCTCTACTGCGGCGGCGGGGTGTGCACCTTCGACTGCCGCGTCGACCGCGACTGCCGGCGCGGCACCACCTGCCAGAGCGGCGAATGCCTCGACGACGACCCGGCGCCGCGACCCGACGATGGCATCCCGATCCTCGACGCCGAGCGCCCCGATCGGGGGCGCGATGCCATGGTGGCCCCGCCCCGCGATGCCATGGTCCCACCCCGCGATGCCATGCCGCCGCCGCGCGATGCCCTGCCGGTGCCCGACGCCGCGCCGCCCTCGGGGCTGCTCGGCAGCGACTGCGCCCGCGCCGCCGACTGCGACAGCGACGTCTGCGTCGACCTCGCCGTCGCCGGCGTGCGCCACACGATCTGCGTCACGCCGTGCTGCGCCGAGGTCGACTGCCCGCTCGGCTTCGGCTGCCAGTACCTCAACGGCGTCAAGCTCTGCGTGCCCGCGCGGATCTATCCGCCCGGCTACACCTTCGACCGCGCCGCCGGGCAGCGCTGCAACGGCAACGGCTGCCAGAGCGGGCTCTGCGACGTCGGCGCCGATCGCTGCCTCGCGAGCTGCTGCACCGACGCCGACTGCGGCGGCATCGCCTGCGTGTGGACCCCCACCGGCGCCGGGCCGCGCGCGATCTGCGATCCCCTGCCCTTCGGCTTCGGACGGACCGGCGACGGCTGCTTCGGCGACCTCGACTGCCGCAGCCGGATCTGCGTGCCGGCCGGCGGCGCGCCGGGCGGGGCGCCGGGGGTGTGCGCCGATCCCTGCTGCGTACACGAAGACTGCTTCGGTGGGACCGGCTGCGGGCGGGTCGCGGCCTTCGACGGCGGGCGGATCAGCGGTGTCGTGCAAGCCTGCGTGCCGATCGCCCGCGGCGCGCTGGCCGATGGCTCGCCGTGCGGCCTCGAGACCGACTGCGCCGGCGCCGAGTGCGTCGAAGGGATCTGCACCCGCCCCTGCTGCCACGACCTCGACTGCGGCGCCGGCCGTCGCTGCCTGCCACGACCGACGCCGGAAGGGATCTACGCGCGGGTGTGCGCGGTGCCCGACGAGTGATCAGCGCGCGGCGGCGGGCACGCCGAGGTCGAGCTTCGTGCGCGCGCCGCCGACCATCGCCCAGGCGTCGCGCGGCTGCACGTAGCCGCCATCGGGGCCGTGGATCTTGACGCCGGTGAAGACCGCGTAGTCGGCCTGGGCCGGGTCGACGGTCAGCTCGATCATGCGGATGAGATCGGCGCGGATGACATCGTGCGCGGCGTGGGTGATCTCGACGAGATCGGGCCAGTGGTCGTGGGGTACGACCTCCATCAAGCGCTGCTGGAGGATGGTCTGCTCGAGGTCGAGCGGGTCGAGGGTGAGGCGCACCCGGCCGCCGCGCAGCTCGTTGAGGAAGGCTTCGAGCGCGCCGCAGGCCTTCGAGGGCTCGCTGCGGCCGGGGCGGCGGCAGACGCCGATCTCACCCTGCGCGCCGAGCGCGATGTGAGGCATGGCATAGTAGACATAGCGTTCGCGGCCGCCTTCGATCGGGGCGTGGGCGTGGGCGGCCATGAAGCCGGTGCGGCCGAGGAAGAGCATGCCGGCGAGGCCGCCGAAGTTGAAGGCTTCGCCCCAGGCCTCCTGGATGGTGCGCCGGAGCGCGCGGCTCATCTCGTCACGGCAGAGGCCGACGCAGGCGATGGTGTTGTCGGCGGTGAAGCCATGGGCGCGGGTGGCGGCGACGGTGGCGGCGACGTAGTCGTCGGCCGGGCGCGTGCCAGGGAAGTGGGTGGCGCAGGCGGTGGCGAAGTCGGTCATCGATCGGCTCCGTGTCGTCCGGGTGCAGGCTGATGCACGAGGGGGGCCGGAGGACGCAGCGGCGGGGGGCGCGAGCGGGGCCGATGGGTCGAATCCGTCAGTGGGGCGAGGGTTTGCGGCCGACTTGAAAGCATTGAAAGCAAGCGCACCTCGACGACCGCGGCCGCCCCTCGGAGAGTGCGGGGCAGGTTTCACACTGCAATCGAGGTGAGGCATGGATCGCACGGGAGAGATGGGCATGGAGCGGCCGGGCGCCGGTGGGGCGGCGTGGGCGCGGGAGCTGGTCGCGGCGGTGGGGGGCGTCGACCACCCGCTCGCGCAGGTGCCGCTGGTCGGGCTGCCGGCGGTGGTGGGCGGGCTGGCGGCGTGGGCGCAGTCGGCGGAGTGGCGGCGGGCGCTCGAGGTCGAGGCGAGTGATGGCATGACGGGCGGTGGCATCGCGGGCGATGGCATGACGGGCAATGGCATCGCGGGCAATGATATCGCGGGCGATGATATCGCAAACAATGGCATCGCAAACAATGGCATCACCGATGCAGGCACCACGGCCGCAAACGGTGCGGCGGATGGCATCGCCGACTTCAACCCCGCGTGGCAGACCGAGGGCGCCCACGGCGCGGGCGGCGAGCCGCCGCTCGACCCGGCGCGCGCCCGGCCGACGCCGTGGTCGAGCCAGGTGCGGCGGCACTTCGATGACTGGGCGGGCGTCGATGGCTTCCTCGCCGACGACGAGATCAACGCGCTGATGCGTGACCCGCGCGTGGTCGGCGACGCCGCGGCCGCGCTCGCGGTGGTGCACGCGCGCGCCGATGAGATCGCGGCGCTGAGCGATGACGAGTGGGGCCTCGAAGACGACGGCGTGACCCTCGCCGACCTCGCGGCCTACGAGGAGCGCGCCGGCAACGGCCGCGGGGCCGGGTTCGATGGCATCTACCGTGGCTTCGCCGAGCGGCTGCGCGCGACGCCGGCCGCTGTCTTCGCGCAGCCCGACGGGCGCGTCGACGCGACCGCGGCGCGGCAGGGCGCGATCACCGACTGCTGGTTCATCGCGGCCGTCGTCGGCCGCGCCGCGGCCGCGCCCGAGAGCGTCGCCGAGATGATCAGCGAGGACGCGGACGGCCGCCTCACCGTGCGCTTCCCGGGCGCGGGCGCGGTCACGATCGACCGGCCGACCGACGCCGAGGTCGCCCGCTACTCGACCGCCGGCCGCGACGGGCGCTGGCTCGCGGCGCTGGAGAAGGCCTACGCGCGGCACCGGAGCGGCGCGGACGCGGCCGATCCCTACGCCGCGATCGACAGCCCGAGCCTCGCCTCGACCGGGATCGCGCCGCTGAGCACCGGCGGCGCCGACCACGATCTGCTCGGCTTCACCCGCCGCTCGGTGACCCGCGCGAAGCTGACGGCGGCGTTGAGCGCGCGGCGCATCGTCACCGCGTCGGTCAAGATGCCGAACGCCCTCGGGCTCCCGATCGGGCACATCTACACGGTGATGGCCTTCGACGGCGCGACGGTGACGGTGCGCAACCCGTGGGGCGAGGGCGGCGGGCGGCGCGATGTGGACCGCGATGGCATCGTGACGCTCTCGCTCGCGGAGTTCGACGACGTCTTCTTCGACATCACCTATGAGACGGGGGCGCCCGCGGCAGCGGCGGGCGAGTCGCGCTGAGCGATGGCATGGCATGCCACGGCGCGCCGCGCCGGTCGGGGTCGTCGTCTCGGGGGAAGTCGCTCACCGAGCCCCTCTTCACCGCCGGCATCCTGGCCGAGACGCGCGCCTGCTGGTAGTCTCGGCGCTTCGGAGTCCGCGGAGGCCGTCGTCGGCCACGGGAGCGCTCAGTGCACGACACCAAACGGCTCGAGACCTACCTGCGCGCCGTGCTCGGCCCCCGGACCGAGCTCGTCGAGGTCAAGGCGCTCGGCGCGGGCTCGCATGACACCGGGGTCTCGAGCCTGCTCGACCTCACCGTGCGCGTCGACGGCGACGAGAGACGGCTGATCCTCCGCCGACCGGCGGAGACGGTCTACGCCGAGCAGCGCGCCGATCGCGCGCTGACGATCTTCCAGGCGCGGGCGAGCTACGGTGCCATCGCCCGGCATCCGCGGGCGCTCGATGTCGCCGTGGTCGGGCCCGATGGCGCCCTGCACAGCGTGCCCGGCGAGGGTGAGTTCGTGCTGTTGCAGGAGTACGCCGAGGGCGATCTCTACCTCCACGGTCTGTTGCGCGATCTGCCGCTCGATCGGCCGAGCGCGCTCGAGGAGCGGCGCGCGGTGGCGCTGGCCGAGTACCTCGCGGCGCTGCACGGCGAGAGCCGGGACGACCCTCGCCTCTACCGGCGCGCGCTGCGCGAGATCGTCGGCGGCGGCGTCGGCGTCATGGGCGTGCTCGGGGGTTACTCGGAGGCGACGCGCGCGCGGTACCACGACGCGCTGCGCGCGATCGTCGAGCGCTTCGCCGCGCTCGCGTGGGATCTCTCCGCGCGACCCGGTCGTGTCTGTCGGGCGCACGGTGACTTCCACCCGCTCAACGTGCTCTTCGACGATGACACCGGGCTGCGTGTCATCGATGCCTCGGGCCCCGGCTGGAGCGACCCTGCGTTCGACGTCGGCACGATGCTCGCCAACTACTACGCGCTGCACAACGCGCCCGGCCAGATCGGCACCCCCGCCGGGCGTTGGCTCGCCGAGCGCTTCCTGGCGACCTACGAGGCGCGCTGCCCCGACCCGGCGGCGCTGCGCCGCGCGTTGCCGCTCCCCCTCGCCCGCGGCGCCCTCATCATGGCGACGACCGACTTCTTCCCCGATCGCCCGCTGGACGAGCGCGATCGGCTCATCCAGCTCGCGGGCGACATCCTCTCGGCGCAGGTCTTCGACCCCGACCTCTTCGGCCCCCGAGCCACGGCGAAGACTTCGTGATCCTCGAGCTCTGTGTCATCGCCGGCGTTCAGATCGGCTACCACTACTATCGCAAGCGGCGCGCGCGACAGGCGCCCCCGGTCGCGCCGGCGGGCGGCGCGCAGCCGCCGATCGCGCCCCCGGAGACTGTCGATCCACGCGCGCTCGCCGGGCTGGCCGCGCCCGCCTCGCCCGCCGAGTCGGCGCCGACCGCCGCCCCCGCCCCCGATCACCGCCGCGGGGTCGCGATCAGCGCCGCGTCCTTGGGGCTCGCGGTGGTGACGAGCACCTCGCCGCTCTCACTTCTGAGCACCGGTGCCATCAGCTACACCATCGCGCCTCTCTTGCGGCGGTCGTGGACCCGCTGGCGCGAGGACCTCCGGGTCACCAACGACGTGCTCTTCACCCTGTTCAGCGTGCTGGCGCTGACGCTGCGCTGCAACACCGCGATCGCGTTCAGCTATCTGGCCTACGAGCTCGGCAGCCTCGTGCTCGACAAGGCATCGGCGAAGGCTCGGACGACGACCTTCGATGGCATCGACCAGCTCCCGCGCACCGTGTGGCTCGTCAAGGATGGCGTTCAGATCGAAGTCCCGCTCGCCGAGATCGCCGCCGGGGACATCGTCGTCGTCGCGAGCGGCGAGCTGGTGCCGGTCGATGGTCGGGTGACGAAGGGGCACGCCCTCGTCGACCAGCAGCTCCTGACCGGCGAGGCGCAGCCCGCCGAGAAGCAGGTCGATGATCCCGTGATGGCATCGACCCTGGTGACCGCCGGGCGGATCTGGATCGAAGTCAGCCGCACCGGGCGCGACACCAACGTCGCCCGCATCGCCAAGACCCTGATCGAGATCGCGCACGCCAAGACCGAAGTGCAGCTCAAGGGCGAGCAGATCGCCGATCGCATCGCGCTCCCGACGCTGGCGATCGCGGGCGCGGCGCTGGTCGGTTCGGGGCTGCCGATGGCCATCGTGATGCTCAACAGCAGCTTCGGCAATCGCATCCGGGTGCTCAGCCCCATCAGCACGTTGAACTACCTGACCATCGCGGCGCGGCGCGGGGTGCTCGTCAAGAGCGGCGCGGCGCTCGAACGGATCCAGGAGGTCGACACGGTGCTCTTCGACAAGACGGGCACCCTCACCCTGCCGGCGCTGGGCGTGGGTCGCATCACGCGCTACGGGGCCTTCGACGAGGCGGCGCTGCTCGCCTTTGCCGCCGCGGCCGAGCAGCGGCAGAAGCACCCGATCGCGAAGGCGATCCTCGAAGCGGCGCGCGACCGCGGGGTCGAGCTGCCGGCGTGCGACGAGGCCGACTATCACATCGGCTACGGGGTCGTGGTGCGCGTCGCGTCGGGCGAGCGTGTCCGCGTCGGCAGCGTGCGCTTCATGGAGATGGAGGGCGTGGCGCAGCCGGAGGCGATGGTGCGCGAGGTCGAGGAGGCGCGCGCAGCCGGGGAGTCGGTGGTCGTGGTCGCGGTCGACGATCGCGTCGAGGGCGCTCTCATCATCGAGCCCCGGGTCCGGCCCGAGGCCCCCGCGATTATGCGCGGGCTCCGCGAGCGGGGCCTCGATCACCTCGCCATCGTCTCGGGCGACCACGCCGGACCCACCCGCGCGCTGGCCGACGCGCTCGGGGTCGATGACTGCTTCGCCGAGGTGCTGCCGACCGAGAAGGCAGACATCGTCAAGGCATTCCAGGCGCAGGGCCGGGTGGTGTGCTTCATCGGCGATGGCGTCAACGACGCGGTCGCCATGCAGCAGGCCGATGTCTCCGTCTCACTCTCGGGGGCGACGACCATCGCCACCGACTCGGCGTCGATCGTGCTGATGGATGGCACGCTGCGACACCTCTGCGACCTCGTCGACATCGCCCGGAAGCTCGACACCAATGTTCGCCGCAGCCTCGGGCTCCTCGCCGCGTCGTCGGTCGTCAACGTCGGCGGCGCGCTGTTCTTCGGGCTGGGGATCGGCGGCTCGGTGATGGTGAAGGCCATCAGCTCGCTCGCTGCCATCGGCAACTCGACCCTGCCGCTGATCGACGAGACCGAGCCATCGCACGAGGAGCGCGAGGAGGCATGATCCCATCCCGATCGACCCATGCCCACCTGCGGGTCGCCCGCATCGACTGGGCGCGCTGGACGCCTCAGCAGACCACGACGCTCTTGTTCGTCGTCGCCGATGGCATGGTGGTGCTGATGCGCAAGAAGCGGGGCCTCGGCGCCGGCCGGATCAACGCGCCGGGCGGGCGCCTCGAGCCGGGTGAGTCGGCGCGGGAGTGTGCGATCCGCGAGACGCGAGAGGAGCTGCGGATCGACCCCCGAGGCGTCGAGGCCGCCGGCGAGGTCTTCTTCCACGCCGAAGACACCCCGCGCATCCACTGCTATCTCTTCACGGCGAGCGGCTACGAGGGCACCCCGAGCGAGACCGACGAGGCGATCCCGCTCACCTGTCCCATCGATCGGATCCCCTACGACGAGATGTGGGATGACAACCGCCACTGGCTGCCGCTCGTGCTCGCGGGCGAGCGGGTGACGGCATACTGCACCTTCTACCGGGAGCGGCTCGTCGATCACCGCGTCGACCGACGCTGACCCCGGCTGTGAACCGCGCCGGCGGCCGGATCAGCCGTCGTCTCGCTGCGCGAAGTCCGACGCCCGATACTCGCGGTGGAGCTTCGGCTTGCGGCCGTCGAGCATGTGCGGCTGGTTCTCGGTCTGCGTCGCGGCGCTCACCTGGATGAACTGCGCTTTGCGCACGAGCTCTTCGAGGGTCAACGCCCCGCTGTAGCTCAGGCCCGACCGCACCCCCGCCGCGCAGCGCAGGAGCACCTCGCGCGCCGGCCCGGTGTAGGGGAAGGTCACCTCGGCGCCCTCGGGCGCGTACGCCTCGAACTCGTCGCGGTGGATCTCCTCGCCGCGCTCGCGCTTGAGCGTCATCTTCATCCCGAGCGAGGCATAACCCGTCGTCACCTTGTACCGCGCGCCCTCGTGCTCGACGAGCGCCGCCGCGCTCTCGTCGGTGCCGGCGAGCATGCCGCCGAACATCACCGTCGACGCGCCGACGGCGAGCGCCTTGACCACATCCCCCGAGCGGCGCAAGCCACCGTCGGCGATGACCGGGATGCCATGCTCGATCGCCTCTTCGACGCAGTCGATCACCGCGGTGAGCTGCGGCACGCCGGCGCCGGTCACCAGCCGCGTGGTGCAGGCCGATCCGGGCCCGATGCCCACCTTGACCGCGTCGGCGCCCGCCGCGATGAGATCGCGCGTGCCTTCGGCGGTCGCGACGTTGCCGGCGACGATGGGGATGGTGGGGAAGGCAGCCTTGAGCTCCGCGATGACATCGAGCGCGTAGTCGGCGTGCCCATGCGCGATGTCGAGGACGAAGACATCACAGCCCGCCTCGGCCATGCGACGGGCGCGCTCCCGGTACGGGCCGTTGACGCCGATCGCGGCGCCGACCCGCAGCCGCCCGTCGGCGTCGACCGTCGCGTGGGGATGCTGCGTCGGATCGACCGGGCTGCGCTTGGTCAGCTCGACCTGCGCGGCCTGGTGGTCGATGGAGCACATCCGGTGGACGAAGCCCATGCCTCCGTAGCGTGCCATCGCGATGGCGAGCGCGCCTTCGGTACACCAGGGCGCGTTGGCCGAGAGGAAGGGCAGGTGCAATGGGATGCCGGCGGTCAGGTGGGACGCGAGGCTGACGTCGGCCCGGCTGCGCGCGCGGGTGCGCCGGGGCACGAGGAGCACGTCGTCGAAGGTCAGGCCGAGGCGCAGCGTGGTGTCGGCGCGGCGATAGCCGGGCAGGGTCAGGTCTTCGACGTGATGCGCCGCGTCCTCCTGCCGCTCCCAGGGGAAGACGACCCAGTCGTCGACCTCGACCCCGTAGAAGTCGAGCGCGAAGGCACAGCCGCGATTGCGCACGAGCACCGCGGTGCGGACGCGGGTGGCGCCCTGCCCGAGCAGGTGCTCGACCGTCATCTGCATGGTGCCTCCGTCCCCGGCGATGTCATCGACGAGGAGCACGTCCTTGCCCGCGACCACGCCGGGGGGCAGGTCCCACTTCATCTCGGGCGCGCCCCGCTCGCTGTAGCGCCCCTCCGCCTGCGCGTTGCGGGCGACGTCGAGCAGGTAGCACTGCCGCGTCCCGATGGCATGGGACGCATGCAGCGCGACGCTCAGGCCGCCGCGCACGATGCCGACGACGACCTCCGGCCGGGGGTGCAGGCGCGCGACGAAGGTCGCCAGCCGCTCCATGATCTCACCCAGACGCGGCCATGTGATCCGAAGCAACCGCTCCTGCTTCCAGATGGGCTTCGCCGATTCGTCCACGTCGTCTCCCCCCTGTCGCCTCAGATGTGACCGCGCCGGTCGATGGTGTCCATGGTGTCGGGGCCGGTGCCGATCAGCGTGACCGGCGTCTGGAGCGCGTCTTCCACGCGATCGATGAACGTCCGCGCGGCCGCGCTCAACTCGTCGAAGCGGCGCCCGCGGCAGTCGGGATCGATGCGATCGAGGAACGACAGCGCGATCTGGGACGGCGCGTTGACCCGCGCCGCCTCGGCCGCGAGGCGGAAGTCGAACTCCCCGACCCGCCGCCGACGACCGGTGACGGTGCCATACTCGTCGAACGCGCGCCGGCGGGCCTCGTCCTCGCTCATCTCGGTCGGGAACTCCCCCTTCCCCACCCGCGTCGGGAACGTCTTGAAGGCGAGCACCACCTCGTCGATCCGCCGCGGCCCGACCCCGACGTCGGCGGCGACCGTCGCCGCGGTGGAGTCTTTGCCGACGGTGTAGGGATAGCTGCCATAGAGGACCGAGAGCAGGTAGCCGTTGGTGCCTTCGATCTGCACCTCTTCGCCGCGATCGAGCGCCTCGTTGATCTCGGCCGAGACGTCGCACAGATAGGGCTGGAGCGCCTCGGCGTCCCTGGCGAGGAGACCGACGCGCATGGCGCGGTCCATCAGGCAGGGGCCGTGGCCGCTGCCGGTGCTCTCGATGACCTTCGCGAGGTGGGGGTCGCCCCGATCGCGCTGCATCTGCTCGTCGGTGATGACCGAGGCGCGGTGGTCGATGCCGATGCGATCGAAGAGGCCGTAGGTCTCACACTCGCCGAGCACGACCGACGGGCGCACGAGGCATCCGGCGCCGATGAGGACCCGTCGCGGGCGAGCGATCATCCCGCCGGGGATCTGGCGGAACTTCATCGTGGCCCCCTGGTAGACGACGGTGTGACCCGCGCCCGGCCCGAGCCCCGCGCGGCAGGCGATCGTCGGCTTGTCGGTCAGCGCCAGATAGCTGGCGAACTTGCCTTTGCCTTCGTCACCCCACTGGCCGCCGACGATGATCGTGGTTGGCATGTCTAATCCGATCCCATGAGTGAATCACCGGCGGCGCGCGCCATCGCGAGCTGCCGGATCCGTCCCCGCGTCGACGCGACGACCGCGTCGATCCGCCGCCCGCAGTGCTCCACGTACTGTTCGAAGCCGAGCGCGTCTTCGATCTGCTCGCGGCTGAGATGGCGAGCGACCGTCGGATCGGCGGCGAGCGTCGTCGAGAGCGACTCGAAGCGCTCGTGGTGGGTGATCCGCTGGAGCGCCCGATAGGCTTCGGTGCGATCGGCGCCCGCCTCGACCAGACGCAGCAGCACCGCCTCGGCCATGATCCGGCCTTGGGACATCGCGAGGTTGGCGTCCATGCGCGCCGCGTCGACCCATAGCCCGCCGAAGACACGCAGCGCCTTGACGAGCATCTCGTCGAGCAGGATGCACGACTGAGGGATCGTGAAGCGCTCGTTGCCCGAGCTCGCGAGGTCGCGCTCGTGCCACTGCACCATGTTCTCGAGGGCCGGTCCGACGAGGCCGCGGAGGAGGCGGGCGAGGCTGCAGATGTTCTCGCAGAGCACGGGGTTGCGCTTCTGCGGCATGGTCGAGCTGCCCATCTGCGCGCCGTCGCCGAAGGGCTCGCCGAGCTCGCCGAGCTCGTTGCGCTGGAGGTTGCGCACCTCGGTTGCCATGCCATCGAGGGTCGATCCGATCTGCGCGGTGAAGCAGATGAACTCGGCGAGCCGATCCCGATGCACGATCTGGGTCGAGATGGCACCCCGCCCGAGGCCGAGGATCGCGAGCGTCCGGCCTTCGATGTCGGCGCCGAGGGGGCCGAAGCCGGCCATCGTGCCGACCGCGCCCGACATCTTGCCGACGACCGCCCGCCCTTCGATCTCGAGGAGGCGGGTGGCGTGACGACCGAGCTCGTCGAGCCAGTTGGCGATCTTGAAGCCGAGGGTGGTCGGCAGGGCGTGCTGACCATGGGTGCGGCCGATCATCAGCCGGTCGCGGTGCCGATGCGCCGCGTCCGCGAGCGTCGCGAGGAGCGCGGCGAGCCGCTGCGCGATGAGCCGGATCGCGCGCGCGAGCTGCAGCGCGGTCGTCGTGTCGATGATGTCGCTGCTCGTCGCGCCGAAGTGGACCCACCGCCCGTCGGGGCCGCACGCCTCGGCGGCGGCGCGCACCACCGCGGCGACCTCGTGGCGGGTCTCTCGTTCGAGCGCCTCGATGCGGGCGAGGTCGGGCTCGAGCGTGCGCAGCGCGCGCGCCAGCCGCGCCGCGGCGTCGGCCGGCATGACGCCGTGCTCGCCCAGCGCCTCCGCCAGCGCGGCCTCGACCTCCAGATAGCAGCGGTAGCGCGACGATCGCTCGAAGATCGCGCGCATGGCCTCGCTGCCATAGCGTCCCTCGTCGAGCGGGAGGATGCTCATGGGAGGCGCGCGCTCGCCGGGCATGGGTCGCGGCCGTTCATCGCAGCTCCGCGAGCTTGTGGAGCTGGCAGGTCATCGTGTAGCCGAAGCGGGTGGCCACCGCCGCCGTGGCGAGGATGTTGCGGCGGTTCGCCGCGGTGTCGTGGTCGTCTCGCGGCATCACGTACACCGGGGCGCCGCTCCGCGGGCGGGCGATGCGGGCGCGACGACCCGGCACCTGGGTCGACATGATCGGCAGGCCGTCGTCGTCGTCGACCTCATCGGCCGCGATGACATACTTGAAGGCATCGATCCGCGGGGTGAGCTTCGCGTCGAGCCGACCGGTCTTGGGGCTGCACACGATGAAGAGCCGCGGATGCTCGGGCAGATCGAGCCACAGCGTCCCGGCGGTCTCGATCTGCACCCGCAGCCCGCGCTCGAGCAGCGCCGCGACGAGGGGCACGATGTCCTGCCGGAGCGGCTCACCGCCGGTGAGCACGACCAGATCGCAGACGGGCGGGACGTGCGCGTCGACGCACGCGAGCAGCTCGGTCAGATCGGGCGTCCACGTCGATGACTCGAACTCGGTGTCGCACCAATGGCAGCGCAGGTTGCACCCCGAGAGGCGCACGAAGACGGCCGGCTGGCCGCTGAAGGGGCCTTCGCCCTGGAGGGTGTAGAAGACCTCCTGCACCCACAGCCGGCCATCGGGGCTCGCGGTCTGTCGCCGGACCGGGTTCCTACCGAACATGGGCGATCACTTCTCGGCGCCCGGCGCGCCGTCGTCGCCGCGCGCCGCCCGCTCGGCCCGCTCGACGAGGGGATCGGGCACCCCGGCCTGCTCGAAGCCGCGGCTGCGGAGCAGGCAGGCGTGGCAACCGCCGCAGGGCGGGAACTGGCCGTTGTAGCAGGTGTGCGACCAGGCGAGCGCCTCCATGCACCCGTCGAGCCCCTGCGCCATCAGCACCGTCTGGCGCTTGTCGAGGTGGAGCACCGGCGCGACGATCTCGATCTCGCGGTCGAGCCCGAGCGCGAGCGCGCGCTCCATCTGCTCGACGAACTCGGCGCGGCAGTCGGGGTAGCCGCCGTAGTCTTCCTGACTGAGCCCGACGACCACCGCGTCGCAGTCGGCCACGTAGGCGCGGTTGGCCGCGATGGTGAGGAACAGGATGTTGCGGCCGGGCACGAACGTCTTCTCGAGGCCGCCGGGCAGCACCGCCGCCGAGGCATAGGTCTCGACGGCGATGTCGCTGTTGGTCAGCGGGCTGAGGCCGGCGAACACCGCGCCGACGTCGACGATGTCGTGCTCGACGCCCGCCATGCGCGCGATGTGACGCGCCGACTCCAGCTCGATCGCGTGGCGCTGGTTGTAGCGAAAGCTGATCGCGCGCACGTCGTCGTAGTGGCTCTTGGCCCAGTAGAGGCAGGTGGTGCTGTCTTGGCCACCCGACAGGGTGACGAGCGCGCGCTTGCCGTGGGACTTCATGTCTCTCCTGTTCATGAGCTCGATCGGTCCGGTCGAGCGGATGAGACCGCGGATCCGTGGGCGCCGTCATGCGGCGCGCTCGACCGGGAGGGGGCTCCCCCAGCCTCGTCGCCGTCGGTGTCACCTGCCGTTCCGCGAGCAGGTTAGTGGTCGCCGCCGGCGACCGTCAAGCCTCCGCCAGCCGCGTCTTCATGCCCTCGGACCGCTCCTCGGGGGCGATGTAGATCGCGCTGTTCTTCTCGTTCTCGAAGACTTCGATCGAGACGACCCACGCCCGCCCGCCGGTCTGTTCGCGGATCCACGGGTCGAGCCAGTCATAGATGAACTTCGCCGTGCCTTCCATGCCGACGTCTTCGTAGGTCACGATGCGGCAGGCGCCGAGCCGTTCGAGCGCACGGAAGCTCTGGAGCAGGGGATCGTCGGCATCGAGGAGGAGCGTGTGGTCGAAGTGTTCGGTGAGCCATGACTTGACCACCTTGAGCCCGCCGAAGTCGACGACGAAGCCGTTCTCGGTGCGTTCGTGGCTCCCGAACCAGATGCGAAAGCCGCGGCTGTAGCCATGCACATGGGCGCAGTGCCCCTCGTGGCGCCACCGCCGGTGCGCGCAGGGGAAGTCATGAAACGTCTTTGAAGAACGGTAGGTCGGGGCGTTCACCTCATTCTCCGTGTCAATCATCGTAGGTCTGGGTGGCCCAGCCGGCTTCGACCCAGCGGCAGAACGCGGCGTCGAGCGGGATCAGCCCGTCGAGGCCGGCCTCGCTGGCGGACACCGCCTGCACGGCCGCGTACACCATGCAGCACGACGTCAGGTCGAACTTCTCGGGGCGGGTCGGGTTGAGGTCACCGCAGAACGTGATGGGGAGGCCCCCGTTGGCGACCGTCATCCGGCGGCCTCGCGGGAGCACGAAGTGCAGCGGCGCGTGGATGTCGACGCCGTCGAGGACGGCGTCGCGATCCCCGACGAAGAGGACCTCGTCGGCCTCGAGGAGCCGGTCGACGGGCAGCTCGTGCCGCCCGCTGGCGGCGTTGACGAGCAGCGCGCCGTCACGCACGACGACCAGATCGGCGTACTGGAACGCGGCGCAGCCGGTGCATCCGATGACATAGTCGAAGGTCGCGTCGCCCGAGCGATCCCACCAGCGCCGCCCGTCCGCGTGGGCTTCGTCGGCGCACTCCGCGCGCACGTCCCACACCTGCAAGCCGTCGCCCATGCCGATGGCTTCGAGCGCCTCGGCGACCGCGCGGCCGATCGCGCCGTAACCCATCACGAGGACCGCGTCGCCGGCCTTGGGGGAGGCGACGGCCTCGATCGCGCGGCCGGTGCCGCGGGCGACGGCCTCGGCGATGTAGCGGGGCTCGATGTTCTTCTTGGGCGAGGAGCGCGCGACGTCGACGACCGGGACGCGCCCCGGGGGGAGGCCGATGGCGAGCATCTTGTCGATGCCGCGCTGGGTCTGCTCGACGATGGCGAGCTGGAATCGCCGGAGCCGGGCGCCGAGCGCCGGGTGGGCCGCGACGGCGGCGGCGAAGTAGGCGCCATCGTCGATGACGAGCAGCCGGTCGCCTTCGACCATGCCATCGATCACGGTCAGCACCTGCTGAGTGATGACCCGCTTCATGTACTCTTCGTAGTTGGTCCTCAGCGTATACGTCGACCCGAAGAAGTTGCCGATCGGCACCCCCGTGCGCGCGTGGAGCGCGCCCGAGACGGCGGGGTGGGCGGTGTAGGGGATGGGCGCCCACCAGAAGTCCTTCGGCTCGATGCCGAGCGCGAGCATGGCTTCGGCCTGACAGCAGACATCGCCGAGCTGGTGCTGGATGAAGAGGCAGCGCCACCCCGCGAGGGGCCGGTCGGCTCGATGCCGGGCGACGAGCTCGACGAGGAGCGGGAGGGCCGTCATCTCGGGGACCGTCTGCGGGACGGCCGGGAAGACGTGGGGCTTCATGGCGTCACCGGCGCGGCGAGCCGGGGGCGGGGCGCGATCAATAGGGCTTTCCTTTGCGACGAGCGACGTAGCGCTCTTCGTCCTCGGTGAGCGGCAGGCCGCAGACCGCGGCCCGGATCGGATAGCGCCCGAAGGACCGGATGACGTCCGAGTGGCGGTCGAGGTAGATCAGCGCGTGGTCGAGGTGCGCCCGATCGGTCGGATCGGTGGTGCGGGTGATCCGCTCGACGAGGCAGCGGCGGGCGAGCGCGTGGAGGTCGAGGTCTTCGCTGTGCTCGAAGACCACCACCCAGAAGATGAAGTGCCAGGTGCACAGCGCGTGATGCCAGCCTTCGTCGAGGATCTGCCGGGCGAGCGCCAGGGCGCGGCCGTCGTACGCATAGGCGCGCCGGGAGCCGCGGTAGAGATGCCGCGGGAGCTGGTCGAGCACGACGAGGGTGAGCAGCGCCTCGGTGCGGGTGCTCGGCCCCAGCCGCCCGTCGGCGACCGCGTCGAAGAGCGGTCGGAAGCGTTCGACCTCGTGGTCGTAGTGGTCGCCTTCGTAGAACCACAGCGACAGGTCGGGGAACCGGCCGAACCAGTAGGTGGCGAAGGCGTCGAGGTCCATTATTCTCGGTGTGTGCTTGTTCAGCGGAGACGACGCGCGACGCCGCTCTCCATCGGGGAGCAGAGCACGTTCGGGCCACGCCGGTCAATCGCATGGATCGCATCGATCGCGCGGATCCGACCGATTGCGCGCAGCGCGGATCGCGGCGCATCAGCGGGGGGCGCGCGTGCACTCGATCACGCTGCGGCGAACGGCGGTCGGGACGACGCGATCGAGGCGGAAGCCCGCCGAGTGGAGCAGCTTGCCGAGCTCCTCCTCGGTCCGCTCCCGCCCGCCGCACATGGCCATCAGCCACACGTCGCTCTCGACCTCGTCGGTCGACGGATCGACCCGCTCGGGCATCACCCGCTCGATGACGAGGAGCCGGCTGCCGTCGTCCATGGCGCGGTGGCAGTTGTCGAGGATGCGTCGGCAGCGCTTGTCATCCCAGTCATGCAGGATCGACTTCATGACGAAGGTGCCCGACAGCGGCGGGATCTGCTCGAAGAAGTCGCCGGCGACGAACGTGCACCGGCTCGCCGCGGGCCGATCGGCGAGGTGGGCCTTGGCGTCCGGGATCACGGCGGCGCGGTCGAAGAGCACGCCCTCGAGGTGAGGGTTCGCGTCGAGGATCGCCGCGATGAGGGTGCCATTGCCTCCGCCGACGTCGATGACTCGGGTGTCTCGCGAGAAGTCATACTCGTCGACGATGCCATCGGCCAGCGAGCGGGTGCGGGCGCCGGCCAGCCGGTTGAAGCGCGCGCCGAAGTCGGGGTCGGCCTCGCAGTGTTCGAAGAAGTGCATGCCGAAGACATGGTCGAAGGCGGTCTCGCCGGTCTGCACGGTGTGCAGGAGCGCGCGTCGGGCGCGGTCTTCGACGGTGTGGAACGAGAAGAGGTCGTGGAGCGCGCCGGGGCGGTCGCTGCGCAGCAGCGCGCCGGTCGCGGTGAGTTCGAAGCGGCCGTCCTCGCGGTGCGCGAGGAGGCCGTAGTAGGCGAGGCCCCGCAAGACGCGGAAGAGCGGGTCGACCTCGACGCCGAGCGCGGGGGCGAGCGCTTCGGCCGTGCCCGGTTCGTCGCCGAGGCGGTCGGCGAGGCCGAGCTTCACCGCGAGGTGGACCATCTGCGTGGCGCGAAAGCCGTGGAGCATGTCGGCGAGCGTCTGCTGAGGGGGGCGGGTGGACATCGGGTCTCCTCGAACTTCACGGTTCGTCCGCCCGCGGCGATGAGCGCGCCGCGGCAGGCCGGTGGAATGTACCAATAGGTGCCCGGGGAGCGCTCCTGTCCTGTTCATCATTCGGCGCGTCCGCGGGCGCGAGCGGGTCTCGGCCCCGGCCGGTCGGCGCCGCCGGGTCGCGGCGATCAAGCGGTTGCCCCCGCCCCCGCGATCGTGGTTGTCTGTGCGGCCTCGCGGCCCGACGCCGCTCGTTCGGCGGGCCGCGGATCAACGCTCAGACGCCCACAGGAGGCCGCCCCATGGAAGTAGGAGTCATCGGCTCCGGCGCGATCGGTCCCGACCTGGCCTATGGCTTCATGTCGGCCCTCGCCGGCAGCGGCACGGTGTACCTCGTCGACATCCGCCAGGACGCGCTCGACGCGGGGGTGGCCCGCATCGAGGGCTACATCGGCAAGGGCGTCGCCCGCGGCAAGCTCTCGGCGAAGGCGGCCGAGGCGATGCGGGCGAGCCTCAAGCCGACGCTGTCGATCAAGGACCTCGTCGGCTGCGAATACGTGCTCGAGGCGGCGAGCGAGGATCTGGCGATCAAGAAGCGCATCATCGCCGATCTGGAGGGCGTGGTCTCGGCGCAGTGCCTGATCGGCTTCGCGACCTCGGGGCTGCCGCGGGCGTGGATCGCGGCCGACGCGAAGCACCCGGAGCGGTGCTTCGTCAACCACCCGTTCTTCCCGGCGTGGCGCTCGCTGCCGATCGAGGTGGTCGCGGCGGACGACGCGTCGCCGCTGACGGCGCGGATGAACGCGACGCTGGAGCGGCTGGGCAAGGTGCCGGTGCGGACCGCCGACGTGGTGACCTTCGCGGCGGATGATGTCTTCTGCAACTACTGCTCGGAGGCGGCGCGGATCGTCGCCGAGGGCGTGGCGAATCCGGCGCAGGTCGACGCGATCGTCAACGACGCGATCGGGGGCGGCGGGCCGCTCAACGTGCTCGACGGCACCCGGGGCAACCTGCTCGTCAAACACTGCCAGGAGCTGATGCGCGACGCGCGCGACGACGGGCGGTGGTTCGCGCCGCCGGCGATCCTGGCCGAGAAGGGCAACGGGCTGTGGCACGACCGCAAGCAGCCGCATGATCCGACGCACGACGCGGCGCTGCGTGAGGTGGTGCTCGATCGCATCCTGGCGGTGCTGCTCGCGCGCACGCTGTGGGTGATCGAGAACGGGGTCTGCGCGGCGACCGAGATGAACTGGATGACGCGCACGGCGCTCGGCTTCTCGACCGGGCTGCTCGATCTGGCGCACGCGCTCGGCGCCGATCGGGTGCGCGAGCTGGTGGTGCGCTACGCCGAGGCGCACCCGGGCTTCGAGGTGCCGCGGTGCGTGGCCGAGCGCGCGCTGCCGCCGTTCTTCGGCAACGTCACGATGCGGCGCGATGGCGACATCGAGGTGGTCAGCGTCTTCCGGCCCGAGGTGAAGAACGCGCTCAACGCGCGCACGCTCGGTGAGCTCGACGCGGCGTTCCGGGCGTGCGAGGCCGATCCCGCGGTGCGCGGGGTGGTCTTCACCGGCTTCGGCGGCGCGCTCGCCGGGGCCGACATCAACGAGCTGGCGCAGATCGACCGGGCCGAGGACGCGACCTCGTTCTGCATGCGGGAGCACGCGATCGCGCAGCGCATCGAGGCGATGAAGACGCCGGTGGTGGCGGCGCTGAACGGGCCGGTGCTCGGGGGCGGGGCCGAGGTGTCGATGACCTGCCACGCGCGGGTGGTCGGGCCGGCGACGCTGGTGGGGCAGCCCGAGGTCAACCTGGGCATCATCCCCGGCTACGGCGGCACGATGCGGCTGCCGCGGCTGGTGGGGGTGGCGCGCGCGTTCGAGATGATCCGGGGCGGGGCGCCGATCTCGGCGAAGAAGGCGGCGGAGTGGGGCTGGGCGCAGGTGGGGCCGGTGGCGGATCCGGTGGCGGAGGCGAAGGCGCTGCTGCGCAAGCATGGCGCGGGCGAGGTGAAGCTCGCGGCGGTGGATCCGGCGCCGGTCGAGGTGCCGGCGAGCCTGCCGGCGGTGGACATCGGGCATCGCTCGCTTGCGATCGACGCGATCGTGGTCGATGTGATGCGGCGGGGGCTGGCGCTGCCGTTGGCGGAGGGGCTGGCGGTGGAGGCGGAGGGCTTCGGTCGGTGCGTCGAGACGGTCGACATGCACATCGGCATGACGAACTTCATCCAGAACGGGCCGCGGGTTCCGGCGGCCTTCCTGCACGAATGACTTCGGTGAGAGGGAGCGCACGATGAGCGACTCGATCGTGATCCTGGATGGGGCGCGGCGGCTGCCGCGGGCCGATATCCTGGTGAACAACAAGGAGCCGGGGCTGTTTTCGCGGTTCTCGACGACGCAGCTCGGTGGCATGGCGATCAAGGCGGCGCTGGCTCATACGGCGGTGGATCCGGCGTTGGTGGGTCATGTCGTGATGGGTATGGCTCAGCATAGCCATCGTGACTCGATCTACGGCGCGCAGGGCATGCGGTGGCGGGGCGGGCTCGGCGACGATGTGCCGGCGCTGACGGTGGCGCGGATCTGCGGGTCGGGGGCGGAGGCGGTGGCGCTGGGGGCGGAGATCACCTTGGCGGGGCTGCGGCACGACAAGCAGCGGCCGTTCATGGTGGTGGGTGGCGCCGAGAGCATGCAGTACCCGTTCTGTCTGTACAACTGGCGCGGGCGGCCGGTGGGTGAGTCGGTGCAGAAGTACGGGCCGGTGGATGTGAGCCGGCTGCCGAAGGGGGTGCATCTGCAAGACATGCTGCTGATGAGCCTCTACGATCCGGGGAGTGGCATGTCGATGGCGAACACGGGGGAGGAGCTGGGGCGGCGGTATGGGATCTCGCGGGAGGCGTGTGATGCCTTTGGCTATCGGTCGCATGTGCGGGCGAAGGCGGCGCGGGATGCGGGGTGGTTCGATGGGGAGATCGAGCCGGTGACGGTGCAGCTCGATGGGGCGAGCGATGGCGTGGTCGTGAAGCACGACACGCATATCATCGAGGATGTGAGCCTGGCGAAGATGGCTCGGTTGCGGCCGGCGTTCGAGGCGGGGGGTGTCATCACGGCGGGGAACGCGAGCGCGGTGGTGGATGGGGCGGCGGCGATGGTGATCGGGCGGGAGAGCGATGCGCGGGCGCATGGGGCGCGGCCGTTGGCGCGGATCGCGGGGATGGGGGTGGCGGCGTGTGATCCGGCGATCATGGGGTGGGGGCCGGTGCCGGCGACGCGGTTGGCTTTGGCGTCGGCGGGGATCTCGGGGGGGGCGATCGATCATGTGGAGCTGAACGAGGCGTTCGCGCCGCAGGCGTTGGCGGTGATGCGGGACTTCGAGGAGATGGGGATCGATCCCGAGCGGGTGAATCCGATGGGGAACGCGATCGCGTTGGGGCATCCGTTGGGGGCGACGGGGGCGATCCTGACGGTGACGTGTGCCTATGCGTTGGCACGGACGCAGGGGCGCTATGGTCTGGTGACGATGTGCATCGGTGGGGGGCAAGGGATCGCGTTGGTGTTGGAGCGGATGTAGCGGCTGGATTCGTGGGCGGGGTGTCTCGGGCGGGGCGCGGTCGGATCAGCAGCAGATGGTCGAGAAGGGCAGCGCCTCGCCGGTGAACCAGTAGGCCATGACCGCGACGGCCTGCTCGGTCGCCGCGGGGGGCGGGGGCAGGTAGAAGGTGACCTCGGTGGGGGGGAGGTTCCAGCCTTCGGGCCCGAGCGCGCCGGGGGTCCAGCCGTAGGGCTTGCCGTTGGGGCCGTCTTCGTGGGGGTCGACGGGCTTGACGGTGACGATGACGGCCTCGTGGAAGACGAAGTGGAACTTGTCCCACAGCGCCTTCTTGGGGTTGGCGATGAGCTGGGCGGCGAACTCGGGGTCGCGCCAGGACTCGGCGATGGCGAGGTTCCAGGTCTCGGTCCACAGCAGCAGCAGGTCGGCGTTGCTGTGCGAGTGCGAGCGGTCGGGTCGGCCCGGCGCCTGCGGTGGCTCCTTCATGGGGTGCCTCCTCCGGGGGGTCGGGGTGCGTGCTGCAGCTCGGCCAGCAGCGCGCGACCATCGCGCACCACCGACAGCGCCTCACCGCCGCGGATGACGCCGAGGCGGGCGGCGAGGGCGTCGATCGATCGGCGGCGGCCCCCGCGCCGGTCGGTCCATCGGGCCCACGAGAGGGTCGCGGGCAGCGCGAGCATGGGCGCTGCCATGGCGTCGGCGCGGTCGATGGCGGTCTGCCATGCCTCGGCCGCGGCGGGGTCGTCGGGGTCCTGACGCGCGAGGGCGTCGCCGAGGTGGCCCGTGACCCAGGGAAGCAGGAAGCGTTCGCCGGTGTCTTCGGCGAAGGCGACGCAGGCGCGGAGGCGCTCGATGGCTTCGGCGTGCTGGCCGCGGCGGGACTCGAGCTCGGCGAGCGCGACGGGGAAGACGCTCATGCCGAGGCGGAGGCCGGTGCGTTGGCAGGCGGCGAGCGCGGCGCGGCAGGCGTCGATGTCGTCGGCGCCCCAGCCGCGGAGGATCTCGAGGTAGGCGAGGCTGTCGGGGAGCTGGTGGGCGCGGCAGTGTTCGGTGCCTTCGGCGGCGGCGTCGCGGGCGAGGGTGCGTTCGCCGGCGTAGAGGCCGAGGTTGGCGCGGTACATGAGCGCTTGCGCGACGGTGCCGGCGTGGCCGGTCTCGCGGGCCCAGGTGACGCCGCGGGCGCTCATGGCGAGGGCGTCGTCGGGGCGGCCGATGGCATAGGCGGCGATGGCGCGGCCGACCTCGGCGGTGGCGAGGGGGTCCCATCCGTAGAGGGCGCCGAGGCCGCGGTGGGTGGTCTTGTCGTAGAGCGCGACGGCGCGGTCGAAGTGTTCGAGGGCGCGGGGGTGCTCGCCTTCCATCATCCAGTAGCCGGCGAGCATGGGGAGCGCGGCGATGAGGGTGCTCTTGTCTTCGAGGTGCTCGGCGCGCTGGACGATGCGATCCATGAGGGCGCGGGCTTCGAGGCGGTCGCCGAGCACGTTGCGGTAGACGGCGGTGGTCCACAGGTGGGGCAGGGCCGATGGCTCGTCGCCGAGGCGGTCGATGATCTCGCCGGCGCGGTCGAGGGCGGCGCGGACCTCGGGGGCGACGAAGCCTTTGGATGCCATGAGCGCAGGTGTCATGAGGCCGTTGAGGCGCAGCTCGCGCTGGAGGCGCTCGTGTTCGTCGGCGATGGCGTCGAGCCATTCGATGGCTTGTCGGGCGTGGCTGATGGCTTCGACGTTGGCGGAGCGGCGGAGGGCGTCGCCGGCGGCGCGTTCGGCGTAGGCGGTGGCGCGGCGGCGGTCGCCGGCGGCGCCGAAGTGGTGGGCGAGGAGCTCGGGGCGGCGGATCCCTTCTTCGGGGAGGTGGGCTTCGATGGCTTCGCCGATCCGGGCGTGCAGGGTGGCGCGCGCGGGGCCGGTGAGGGCGTCGTAGGCGGTGTCGCGGACGAGGGCGTGCTTGAAGACGTAGGTGGGGCGGGCGCGGCGGCGGCGGTAGACGAGGGTGGCGTCGATGAGGGCGCGGAGGTCGGCGCGGAGCGCGATGGGGTCGCGGTCGGCGACGAGGGCGAGGAGGTCTTCGCGGAACTCGCGGCCGATGACGGCGGCGACCTGGGCGGTGCGGCGGGCGGCGCCGAGGGCGTCGAGGCGGGCGGCGAGGGAGGCTTGCAGGGTGGCGGGCACGGCGGCGTCGTCGCCGCGGGCGGCGTGGGTGTCGGCGAGCATGCGGGTGAGCTCTTCGACGAAGAGGGGGACGCCGTCGGTGCGCTCGGCGACCTGTTCGCGGAGGCGGCCGGTGAGCGCGCCGGTGGCGTCGCAGGCGGCGATGAGGGCCTCGACGGCGGCGGGGTCGAGGCGGTCGAGGCGGAGCGGGCTGACGCGGCCGGGGGACCAGGGGGCGTCGAAGCCGGGGCGGGCGGTGAGGATGGCGAGCACCGGGGTGGTGGGGAGGTCTTCGACGAGGAGCTTGAGGAACTCGAGGGTCGAGGGGTCGGCCCAGTGGAGGTCGTCGATGGCGAGGACGAGGGGGCGGCGCTCGGCGAGGTGAAAGAGGCTCTGGAGGAGGAGGTCGAAGGTGAGCTCGCGGCGGCGCGCGGGGGGGTGCGGGGGCTGCGGCCAGGTGTCGCCGAGGGGGAGGCCGGCGAGGGCGCCGAGGAGGGGCATGGCCTCGGCGGGGTCGAGCTCGCGGGCGAGGACGAGGCGGTGCAGCGCGTCGACGCGGGCGGGGGCGGGGGCGTCGTCGGGGAGGCCGATGAGGGCTTCGACGAGGTCGGCGAGGGGGCGCAGCGCGCTGTTGCGGGCTTCGGGGAGGCAGCGGGTCTCGAGCCAGGTGGCGGCGCCGATGCGGTCGCGGAGCTCGCGGGTGAGGCGCGATTTGCCGATGCCGGCTTCGCCGATGAGGAGCGCGGCCTGGCCGTGGCCGGCGCGGGCGCGCTGCCAGAGGGCGTCGAGGGCTTCGAGCTCGCGGTCGCGGCCGACGAGGGGCGAGAGGCGGGGGGCGTCGAGGGTGTCGGGGCCGCGGGCGCCGTCGACGAGGCGGCGGGCGGCGTCGCTCTGGGCGAGCTCGCCGGGCTCGGCGGCGACGGCGAGCGCGAGGGCGCGGGCGGCGATGAGGCCGAGCGCGTCGGGGTGGGGTCCGGCGGCGGCGGCGGCGGTGAGGGTCTGGCGGCCGGCGTGCAGGCCGAGGCGGGCGGTGAGGCGGACGCCGTAGCTCTGCTCGAGGGTGGCGGCGCGGGCGGCGACGCCGCGGTGGAGGGCGCGGGCGGCGCGGGCGGCGCGGCGGCCGTCGTCTTCGCGGGCGTGGGGCACGCCGAAGTACCAGACGAGGTCGGCGCCGAGCGCACCGGCGAGGCGGGCGCCGGTGGGGGTGACGTCGTGGGCGCAGGCGGCGAGCTCGCGGCGGGCGAGCGCGTCGAGGACCTCGGGGTCGGCGGGGCGGCCGGGGAGGGCTTCGAGGGTGAGGTGGCAGGCGAGCGCGATGAGCGGGCGGCGGTCGCCGGTGGCGTGGTGCCAGGTGGCGGGGTCGAGGGGGGCGTCGAGGGTGGCGATCTCGCCGGGGGCGAGCGCGGGGTCGGCGGGGTCGGCGTCGGGGGCGCGGGGGCGGGGTGCGGGGGCGGCGAGCCCTTCGAGCGCGCGGACGAGCTCGGCGGCGGCGACGTCGCGGCGCTCGACGTCTTTGTGGAGCACGCGCTCGAGGAGGAGCCCGAGCGGCTGGCCGCGGAGCGCGGGCGGGATCTCGATCGGATCGTCGCCGAGCTGGCGGAAGAGGGTCTCGTGCACGCTGTCGCCTTGGATGACGCGGCTGCCGGTGAGGCACTCGATGACGATGAGGCCCCAGGCGTAGAGGTCGGCGCGGGGGGTCGGGGGCAGGCCGCGGAGCTGTTCGGGGGCGGCGTAGGCGGGGGTGCCGAGCACTTCGAGGGAGGCGGTGATGCGGGCGCCGTCGCCGTGGCCGTCGGCGAGGGCGCCGGTGCCGAAGTCGAGGATGAGCGCGTTTCGGCGGGCCCCGGTCTCGGTGACCATGATGTTGTGGGGCTTGAGGTCGCGGTGCACGACGCCGGCGGCGTGGGCGGCGGCGAGGCCGTCGAGGACCTGCGTCATGAGGTGCAGGGTCTCTTGCAGCGAGAGGCGGCCTTCCTGGGCGAGGATCGCGGCGAGGTCGCGGCCGGGCACGTACTCGAAGACGGTGTAGAGCTCGCCGGTGGGGGTCTCGCCGGCGTCGACGAGGCGGACGATGTGGGGGTGGAAGAGGCGGCCGCAGAGGCGGATCTCGCGGCGGAAGCGCTCGCGCTGGCGATCGGGGGGCGGGGCGCCGGGGCCGCGCGCGAGGCGGAGGCGCTTGATGGCGACCGTCTGGTCGGTGCCCTGCTGGCGCGCGCGCCAGACCTGGCCGAAGCCGCCTTCGCCGATGGGGTCTTCGATCAGGTAGCGGTCGGCGAGGACGGCGCCGGTGGTCCAGGGGGATGGGTCGGCCGGGCTCTGCACGGAGGGGTCACCGTCGGGTCGGGTGCGTGGGCTCGACCATAGGCGGTGTGCCGTCGACGCACAAGCTCACTCGGAGAGGGCGCGCAACGTCGCAGGCAATGGTACGCCGAGCCGCTCTGCGAGCGCTTCGAGGCGGCTCATGTCACGGTGAAATGCTTTGTGATGGTTGCGGTTGGCGACCATGCTGTCATAGCCGAGCAGGCGGAAGGCTTCGTCGCGGCTGCCGGTCTCGAAGACGGCGGCGGCGAGGAGGAGGCCGTGCAGGGCACCGGGCCATTCGATGTCAGCGAGCGCGGCGGGGGCGGCGGCGAGGCGGGCGGCGAGCGCGGCGGCGGCGTCGAGCAGGGTCTGGATCGGGTCGCTGCGCTCGGCGCGGCCGCGTTCGAGCGCGTCGGCGGCGCGGACGTGGGCGGCGTCGACGTGGCGGCCGGGAGCGGCGGGGTCGGCGTCGAGGCCGGCGAGGGTGTAGGCGCGGCGGATGATGTTGTCGAGCTGGCGCAGGTTGCCGGGCCAGGGGCGGTCGCAGAGCAGCGCGGCGGCGGCGTCGGCGAGGGTGGCGTCGCCGCCGCCGCCGCGGCTCTCGTGGCAGCGGCGGAGCATGTAGCGGGCCCAGTCGGTGATCTCGTCGGGGCGGGCGCGCAGGGGCGGCAGCTCGAGGGGGAGCACGTTGATGCGGTAGTAGAGGTCCTCGCGGAAGCGGCCGGCGGCGACGGCCTCGGCGAGATCGGCGTTGGTGCCGACGATGAAGCGCACGTCGGCGTCGAGGCGGCGGCCGCCGGCGCCGAGGACGCGGTAGCGGCGCTCTTCGAGGAGGTGGAGCAGCGCGGCCTGCGCTTCGAGCGAGAGCTTGTCGATCTCGTCGATGAAGAGCGTGCCGCCCTCGGCGCGGGCGACGTAGCCGTCGTGGTCGCGGACGGCGCCGGTGAAGGCGCCGCGGCGCCAGCCGAAGAGCTCGCCGACCTGGGTGTCGGCGGGGACCGAGAGCAGGTCGAGGACTTCGAAGGGGCCGTCCTTGCGGGGCGAGCGGGCGTGGCAGTAGCGGGCGAGGCGGGACTTGCCGGTGCCGGTCTCGCCGCGGATGAGGAGCGTCTCTTCTTCGGCGGCGAAGGCGCGCAGGACGCGGACGAGCGGGGCCATGGTGGGGCCGATGACGGGGAGGAGCGCGTCGGCTGCGGGCGCGGGATCGGCGGGGCGGAGCGCGGTGAGGTAGGGGCCGGCGACGGCGAGGGTGGCGTCGAAGTCGGCGCGGCAGCGGGCCCAGATGAAGGGGCGGCCGATGGCGGCGCGGCAGCCGACCTCGATGGAGACCATGCCGGCGAGGCCGCCGGGGGCGGTGAGCGGGAGCGCGCAGGCGTGGGTGGCGTCGCGTTCGAGGAGGCGGGCGCGGCTGCGGTCGGAGAGGCGCTCCTCGTCGATCCACTGCCCCTGCTCGACGTCGCCGTCGAGGCTCTGCATGGTGCGGAGGTTGACGTCGACGGCGACGGGGGCGCCGGTGGCTTCGAGGCGGCGCCAGACCGAGGCCGAGGGCAGGAGCGCGCTGCGCGGGTCGGGGTCGCTGAGCGCGTCGGCGTCGGCTTCGAGGACCCACAGCCCGGCGTAGCCGCGGGCGGGGCGGAGGTGGAGGAGCGCGCGGCGGATCCGGGCGCGGCCGAGCGCGGGGTCGGCGATGGCGGCGGCGGTGAGCGCGAGGAGCCGGTGGAGGGTGTCGCGGGCGACGGCGGCGAAGTCGGCGCGGCGGGCGAGCGCGCGGGCGAAGTCGGCGAGCGGGGGGATGTCGGGTGTCATCGGGCGCCAGTGTAGCGAGGCGGCGGCGAAGCGTCGACCGGCGGCGAGTCACGGCGGCGCGGGTGATGGGGACGCGGCGCGCAGCCGGGATCGGCGGGTCATCGAGCGGGGCCGGCGGGGAGGTCGAAGGCCACGCGCACCCGCCGGGGGAGCCGGGCGGCGAGGCGGGCGGCGAGCGCGTCGCGCAGGCGGCGCTCGGCGGGGAGCAGCGGGGCTTCGGCGACGAGCGCGTCGATGAGCGCGAGCGCCTCGGGGAGCGAGAGGTCGATCGCGGCGACCGGCTGCTGGTCGTCGTAGCGGTAGCCGCGGCCGCGGGTGCCGGTGACGGGGAGCCCGGCGCGGGCGAGGCGGGGGGCGTCGCGGTAGATCGTGCGCGGCGCGACGCCGAGGCGGGCGGCGAGCGCGGCGGCGTCGCTCTGGCCGCAGGCGCAGAGGATGCGGATCAGGCGCGCGTGGCGGGCGGTCGGGTGCATGGCGGGCCTCCTGACATGAGGCCGTTGTAGCGCGCGCCACTGACAGCGGGGTGTCAGGAGACCGGTCGTCGGGGCGGCGAGATCGGTGTCGGGCAGTCATCGGCGGGCATGGCATGTGGCGTGACACGATCATCGCAGTCACAGTGTCAGAATGTAAGCAATCCCAAAGAATCGAGCCGTGGGACGGCTGATTCGAAACGTTACCGTCCAATATTTTACCTATCTCGTGCTTTCGGCCTATCGTTCAACGCTGGTCTCCGGGGAGAGCCAGTGGGTCCTGCGATCGCGAGACATGAGGGGAGTCAGGCGATGGTGACCGAGGAGCGCGCGGCGGCGCGAGGGCGGGCTGTCGGGTCGGCGTGGGTGGTGGTGTGCGCGGCGGTGGCATGGGCGAGCGGGGCATGGGCGGCGCCGGCGCCGGTTTGCACGATCGACGGCGGCGGCGACTACCTGCGCGACGCCGACGTGGGGCTCTCGATCGCGATCGGCAACGCGGGCGACGTCACCGGCTTCAAGCCGGCGGTCGAGCTCTTCGTGCCCGCCGGTCTCGAGGTCACCGCGGCCGACTTCCTCGGCGCCGGGCTCGACGCCGAGGTGGTCGGCGTCTTCGTCGCCGGGCAGCCGCTGATCCACCCGGTCACCGGCGAGGCGATCGTCGGCCCCGAGGGGTCGACCTTCGTGCTGCTCGAGCTGCCGCTCTCGGGCCAGGCGCCGTCGGTGCCGCCGCTCGTCGTCGACGTCGCGCTCGCGATCCTGCCCGACGCGGCGCTCGACGAGCCCGAGCCGGTCATCGCCCGCTGCGCTCACCTCTACGGCGCCGACGCGCTCGCCAACCCCGCGATCGATCCCCCGCTGCGCGCCGCCGCCGCCGCGCCCGCCGACGTCACGCCCCGCCTCGTCGTCGCCGAGAAGGAGGCCACCGGCGTCACCGTGACCGGGCCCAACTTCCCGATCCGCTACACGATCAGCCTCGACGTCACCACCGGCGAGCCGATCACCGGCGCCCGCATCGTCGACGTCATCGACCCGCGGGTGCGCCTCACCGGCGTCGAGATCAGCGCCGGCCGCGGGCGCGTGATCGGGCCGGCTCCCCTCCCCGCGACCCCCGGCGGCCGCGTCGAGGTGCTCGCCGACGCGCTCGTCGGCGCGCCCGGGCCCGACGTCGTCGTCACCATCAGCGGCTACATCCCCGAGCGCGGCGCCGACGGCCAGCCGGTGCTCGACCCGCGCACCGGGCGGCGGGTCACCATCGACAACACCGCGACCTTCGCCGAGATCGTGCACGTCCCCGTCGACGGCCCCGCCTCGCCGGTGCCGCTCGCGCCGGTGCGCGCCTCGACCACCGCGGCGGCGGTGCTGATCCAGGAGCGGATCACCAACCAGAGCGCCAACCGCGAGCGCTTCGTCCCCGGCGAGTCGGGCCGCATCGACCTCACGGTGCTCGTCAGCGACTACTTCGACCTCGACGCGACCGCGGTCACCTCGACGCTGCCGCCCGGCCTCACCCTCGTCGGCGGCTCGCCGGCCCCGGCGGCGCAGGTCGCGGGCGACGATCCGACGACGGTGGCCTTCGCGCTCGGCGCCGTCGACGGCGACGCGCCCGGCGGCACCCGCGTCCCGCTGCGCATGGGCTTCACCGTCGATGAGGACTACCCCGGCGGCCGCCCGGTGCGCGCCGACGAGCTGCTCGTCACCGACCACCGCCTCACCGCGACCATCCGCGGCGGCGACCCGATCGCGACCGTCGAAGAAGAGTCGGGCGTCGACGCCGACCCGCAGATCGTCAAGGCGGTCTTCGACAAGGCCCTCGTCGCCATCGACGGCGCCGCGCCGCCGCCCGGCGTGCCCGAGGTGATCGCCGGGCAGGTGCTCACCTTCCGCATCAGCGCCACCGTGCCCTCGGGCGACGTCGCCTCGCTGCGCCTCGTCGACTTCCTGCCGCTCCCCAAGCTGCGCGCCGAGGAGCACGGCGCCGCGATCGTCATCGCGCCCGGCGGCCCGATCCGCTTCGGCCCCAACCACAGCCTGCCGCCGGGCGTCGCGGTGCAGACCGCGCTCAGCGGCTCGGGCCGCGACAACGCGCTCACCTTCACCGTCGGCGAGATCGAGACCGAGCCCTCGCGGCCGGTGACCGTCGAGATCCTGCTCGACTACACCGTCGGCGCGCAGCCGAGCGAAGACGGCCTCGTCCTGACCAACCTGCTGCAAGGCACCGGCGGCGGCGGCGACGAGCTCGTCTTCACCGGCTTCCGCGTGCGCGAGCCGGTCATCGTCGACTTCACCAAGGGCGTCGAGGCCGTCGTCGGCGCCGGCCGCCCCGAGCCCGCCGCGCCCGGCGGGCCCTACAGCTCGGCGCGCCTCGAAGCGATCGAGGTCGACACCAACGCCGTCGGCGCCGACGCCGGCGACCGGATCACCTTCGTGCTGATCGCCGAGAACCAGGGCGGCAACGCGGCCCACGGGCTCCAACTGCGCGACGCGCTCCCCGCCGGCCTCGAGGCCCCGCCCGGCGGCCTCGCGCTCACCGTCACCGACGGCGCCGGCCGTCCCCTCCCCTTCGCCGGCGACCTCTTCGGCGCCGGCATCACCCTCACCGACCCGCTGCCGCCCCGCGACGGCAACGAAGGCACCGGCGCCAACGTCGCCGTCGTGCGCTACACCGCCCAGCTCGCCGCCACCGTCACCGCCGAGGAGACCGTCACCGCCGACGCCGCGCTCGTCGCCTACAGCTCCATCCCCGGCGGCCCCAACTTCCTCGCCGCGCCCGAGACCGACCCCGCGAGCGTCACCACCCGCGCCTTCACCCTGCAAAAGACCCTCACCACCGCCGCCACCGCCACCATCGGCGACCGCGCCACCTACCGCGTCACCCTCACCGTGCCCGAAGGCACCCACCCCGCCGCCACGATCCGCGACGTGCTCCCCGCCCAGCTCGTGCTCGTGCAGGCGCAAGCCCCCGTGCTCTCCCCCGGCCTCGCCTTCACCGGCAACCCTCAGCCCGTCGTCGCCGCCGACGGCCGCGACCTCACCTGGAACCTCGGCACCGTCACCAACGCCAACCGCGACGACGCCGCCGCCGAGACGATCGTGCTCACCTACGAGGTCGTCGTCAGCAACGAGGCCACCGCCAACCGCGGCGACACCCCGCAGAACACCGCCACCTTCACCCGCGGCCCCAGCCAGCTCACCGCCCGCGCCGCCGCGCTCACCCTCCGCGAACCCCGCCTGCAAGCCACCTGGACCATGCGCCCCACCGTCGACGCCGGCGACGTCGCCACCGCCGAGCTGCGCATCCTGCACCTCGCCGACAGCCACGACGCCCACGACCTCGTCCTCACCATCACCGCCCCCGCCGCGCTCCAGAACCTCCGCAACGTCATCACCCAGAGCGGCCGCCCGTTCGACAGCTTCGAGATCGTCGGCAACACCCTCACCATCCGCTACGCCACCCTGCCCGCCGCCGGCGTCACCGAGTCCCGGATCCGCTTCAGCGCCGACGTCGCCGGCACCGTCGTCTCCAACACCAACATCGTCGTGCCCGCGCTCCTCACCTGGACCAGCCGCCCCGGCGACGTCTCCGCGCCCGTCTCGCCCTACGACCCCGACACCGTCGAGCGCACCGGCAGCAACGTGCCCCCCGCCGTCAACGACTACCGCTCCTCCGAGAACGCCAACTTCCCCGTCCGCCGCCCCACCCTCACCAAGACCCGCACCAGCGCCACCGCCGACGTGCCCGTCGGCGCGCTCGTCACCTGGCGCGTCACCGCCGGCTTCGCCGAAGGCATCACCAACACCGCCAACCTCGTCGACAACCTCCCCGCGGGCCTCGTCTACGTCGGCGTGCAGGGCTTCGAAAACCTCCGCGGCCTCCGCTGCAACGGCGTGCCCTGCGCCGCGGTCGCGCCCGTCGTCACCAACAACGGCCGCACCGTCACCTTCGGCTTCGGCACCGTCACCAACGACGACCGCGACAACAACACCGCCGAGGCGCTCAGCTTCGACCTCACCGCCGCCGTCGCCAACCTCGCCGCCGCCACCGCCGGCGCCACCCTCCAGAACAGCGTCACCCTCCAGGGCACCACCACCAACGCCGCGCTCCTCACCGTGCGCGAACCCCAGCCCACCGCCGCGCTCATCATCCCCGGCGCCCCCGCCGACGCCGGCGACGAGGTCACCCTCACCGCCGTCATCGACCACCCCGCCGCCGCGCTCACCCCCGCCTACGACGCCCGCATCACCGTGCGCCTCCCCGCCGGCGCGAGCTACGTGCCCGGCAGCGCCCTCTTCGGCAACTGCCCGCAAGGTCTCACCACCCCCACCGCCGACGGCTTCACCGTCGACTTCGCCGCCCTCCCCGCCCCCACGAGCTGCTCGCCCACCTTCCGCGTGCGCCTCGCCGACGACGTCATCTACGGCACCACCCTCGAGCTCACCGGCGCCCTCACCTACAGCAGCCTGCCCGGCGACGTCACCGCCACCCGCAGCGCCTTCAGCCCCGTCGCCACCGAGCGCACCGGCGACCCCGCGAACCCCGGCGGCGCCGAGAACGACTACACCCAGCCCCTCGCCGCGAGCCTCACCATCGGCCGCCTCACCGTGCAGAAGACCTTCGGCCAGGGCACCGCCCCCATCACCGCCGACCCCGCCCTCGCGCTCGGCGAGCGCGCCACCTACGTCATCGCCGTCACCGTGCCCGAGGGCCGCACCCGCCAGCTCCAGATCGTCGAAGACCCCCCGGCCGGCCTCCGCGTCCTCGGCGTGCGCCTCGACCCCACCGGCTTCGCCGGCCAGATCGCGCTCGACCCGAGCAACCCCGCGCTCGACCTCCCCGCCGACCAGAGCCTCACCGTCGACCTCGGCGACGTGCAGAACCCCGGCGACAACAACCCCGCCAACGACACCCTGCGCCTCGAAGTCACCGTGCTCCCCGCCTTCGACCCCGCGCTCCCCACCGGCGGCCCCTACCGCAACCGCGCCCGCGTCCTCACCGTCGAGCCCGACAGCCCCGACGTCTTCGCCGACGTCACCTACGCCCTCGCCACCCCCCGCCTCACCCTCGCCGTCGACCAGCCGACCCCCATCCCCGGCGCCCGCGTCACCGCCACCGCCACCCTGCAGAACCTCGGCGCCGGCCCCCTCTGCGACACCACCGTCACCCTCACCGCCCCCGCCGGCTTCGCCCCCGCCGACCCCGCCGCCGACGGCCTCGACAACAACGGCAACAACGCCATCGACGAGCCCGCCGAGGCCGCGCTCCTCGCCGCCAACCGCCTCGCCATCCCGGTGCAAGGCTGCCTCGCCCCCGCCGCCACCCTCACGCTGCGCCTCGCCGCGCTCACCGCCGCCGACGCCCCCCCCGCGCCCGTCGACTTCACCGCCACCCTCGCCCCCTACCGCACGCTCCCCGCCGGCGCCGGCGTCCTCCTCGACCCGCTCACCGACGCCCAGGACACCGACGGCGACGGCAGCCGCGTCGACCCCGACGACGACACCGTGCGCCGCGCCGTCACCCCCTCCGTCGCCCGCCTCAGCCACCAGAAGCGCGCCACCGACCGCAACGGCGCCCTCCTCGAACCCGGCGACCTCGTCGACTACACCCTCACCGTGCAGAACACCGGCACCCGCGCCGCCGCGGTCACCCTGCAAGACGACACCACCGCCATCCAGAACGCCGCCCTCGTCGCCGGCACCCCCGCCACCAACCGCGGCGTGCTCGCCACCGTCAACGGCGTCATCACCGTCACCCTCGCCGCGCTCGACCCCGGCCAGACCCTCACCGTCACCTTCACCGTCCGCGTCGCCGCGCCCCTCCCCCAAGGCACCCTCATCCGCAACCAGAGCCGCATCACCACCCCCGGCGCCCCCCCGCTCTCCGACGACCCCCAGACCCCCGCGCCCCAAGACCCCACCGTGCTCACCGTCGCCGCCACCAACGACCCCGACGGCGACGGCCTCGACAACGCCGCCGAAGCCGCCGCCGGCACCGACCCCCGAAACCCCGACACCGACGGCGACGGCCTCAGCGACCTCCTCGAGCTCCGCGGCAACAACCCCACCAACCCCCGCGCCGCCGACACCGACGGCGACGGCATCCCCGATGGCATCGAAGACACCGACCGCGACGGCGTGCGCGACCCCGGCGAGACCGACCCCAACCGCCGCGACACCGACGCCGATGGCATCACCGATGGCATCGAAGACATCAACCGCAACGGCCTCCGCGACCCCGGCGAGCTCGACCCGCTCGACGCCGACACCGACGACGACGGCCGCCTCGACGGCCAGGAGACCGGCCCCGACGGCCGCTTCGACCCCGGCCCCGACACCGACCCCTTCGACCGCGACACCGACGACGACGGCCTCACCGACGGCCAGGAGACCGGCCCCGACGGCCGCATCGACGCCGGCGAACCCGACCCCCGCCGCCTCGACACCGACGGCGACGGCCTCCAGGACGGCCAGGAGCGCGGCGTCACCGTGCCCGGCCCCGACACCGACCCCGCCGTCTTCCGCCCCGACGCCGATCCCACCACCACCACCGACCCCGCCGACCCCGACACCGACGACGGCGGCGTCACCGACGGCGACGAAGACAGCAACCGCGACGGCCGCCGCGACCCCGGCGAAGGCGACCCCCGCGACCCCCGCGACGACCGCGACCGCGACCTCGACGGCCTCCCCGACGCCGACGAGCTGCTGATCGGCACCGACCCCCT
>JACKDM010000028.1 GCA_020633515.1 Myxococcales bacterium | reverse complement strand
ACGGTCGCGACCGCGTTCAAGCTCGCGCTGCGGCACTACGCGCCGACGCAGCTCCTGCTCGTCTCGTCGCTCGTCTCGATCGCGGTGCTCGCCGCGGTCGCGTGGCGGCGCGGCGCGCTCGGCGGGGCGGTGGCGGCGCTGCGGGCCCGGCCGCTGTTCTACCTCGGGCTCGGGCTGCTCAACCCGTGCCTCTACTACCTGACGCTCTTCGAAGCCTACGACCGCCTCCCCGCGCAGCAGGCGCAGCCGCTCAACTACACCTGGGCGATCACGCTCACCCTGCTCGCGGTGCCGCTCCTCGGGCAGAAGGTGCGCGCGACCGACTGGATCGCCTGCGGGCTCGGCTACCTCGGCGTGGTGGTGATCACGACCCGCGGCGACGTCTTCGGGCTGCGCTTCGACGATCCGGTCGGGGTGGTGCTCGCGCTCGTGAGCACGGTGATCTGGGCGCTCTACTGGATCGCCAACACCCGCGACCGCGCCGATCCGGTCGTCGGGCTCCTGCTCTGCTTCGTCTGCGGGCTGCCCGGCATCGTGCTCGCCACCGCGCTGCTCGCCGACTTCGACCTCGCGAGCTGGCCGGGCCTCGCCGGCTCGGTCTATGTCGGCCTCTTCGAGATGGGGCTCGCGTTCGTGCTCTGGCTGCTCGCGCTCAAGAACGCCGAGAACACCGCGCGGGTGAGCAACCTCATCTTCATCGCGCCCTTCATCTCGCTCTACCTCATCGCGACGGTGCTCGGCGAGGCGATCCACCCCTCGGTCTTCGCCGGCCTCGCGCTGATCCTCGGCGCGCTCGTCGTGCAGCAGCTCGGCAAGAAGACCCGGGCTTGATTCGCCGCCGCGCCGCGCTATGCTGCGCCGCCCGATCCGCCCCCCTGCCGAAAGGACCCCCGTGAAGCACGCGCCCGTCGACCACCCGCCCCCGCCGTTCAGCGTGCGCGGATCCATCGGCCTCTTCGTGCGCGGCTTCGCGATGGGCGCCGCCGACGTCGTCCCCGGGGTCAGCGGCGGCACGATCGCTTTCATCACGGGCATCTACGAGCACTTCATCAACGCGCTGCGCTCGCTGTCGGGCATGTTCCTCGTCTCGCTCGTGCGCGGTCGGGTGCGGCAGGCGGCGGCCGAGTTCCGCGCGATCCACTGGTCGGTGCTCATCCCGCTGATCGGCGGGATCGCGATCGCGATCATCGCGCTCTCGAAGATCATCACCGGGCTGATGGTCGACCAGCCGGCGCCGACCTATGCGTTCTTCTTCGGGCTCATCCTCGCCTCGGCCTGGGTGCCGCTCGCGCGGGTCAAGGCGCACGCGGTCGCGGGCTTCGTCGCGCTGGTGCTCTCGGCGGTCGCCGCGTGGCTCGTCGTCGGCCTGCAACCCGACGGCATCGAGCTGAGCGTCGGCCGCCACGACAGCGCGCCGGCGGCGGTCGTCTACCCCGGCAAGCTGCGCCACCCGGCCGATCTGCGCACCATCGAGGCGCTCGCCGCGGCGACCGCGCCCGGCGTCGGGGCGGTGGTCTTCGACGAGAAGGGCGTGCTCGCGGACGCCGGCGTCACCCCCGCCGCGGGGACCCGGGTCTTCACCGCCAAGGCCGAGTTCGTCGCCTGGATCGAGAGCGGCCCGCAGTTGGTCGTGCTCGAAGAGGCGCGCGCGCCGCTGTGGTGGATCTTCCTCTGCGGCGTCATCGCGATCTCGGCGATGGTGCTGCCGGGGCTCTCCGGCTCGTTCCTGCTGTTGTTCCTCGGGCAGTACCACGCGGTCTTCACCGCGCTGCACCAGACGGTCGGCCACATCCTCGCCGCGCTCGGGCGGCCGATGGATCCGATCAGCGCGCTGACCGCGCACGCCTGGGCGGCCGACGTCACCTTCTTCGGGGTGTTCCTCGTCGGCGTCGTGCTCGGCATGCTCGCGTTCAGCCGGGTCGTCGCGTGGCTCTTCGACCGGGCGCACGACGTGACGATGATGGCGCTGACCGGGCTGATGATCGGCGCGCTGCGGCTGCCGGCCGAGGTGGTGCTCGCCGAGACCGCAGCCGGGCGGGCGAGCTGGGCGCCGGTGATCGGGATCGCGGCGGCGGCGGCGGTGGTGGTCGTCGTGATGAGCGTCATCGACAACCGGCGGGCGGCGCGGCACGGATGAGCCGGGCGCGCCTCGCGGTCGCGCTCTGCGCCGCGCTCGTCGCCGGCTGCGCGTCGGCGCGCTACCCGCAGCCCGAGCGGCGGGCGGCGCTGATCGAGGTCCCGACCGCCGACGGCTGGACCATCGCGCTGCACCACTTCCCGCCCGCGCGCGGCGCGCCCGCGCGGCGCCACCCGGTGATCCTCTGCCACGGGATCATGAGCAACCGCTTCACCTGGGACCTCGACGCCGACGTGAGCCTCGCGACCTGGCTCGCGCGCCGCGGCTTCGACGTCTACGCGCTCGACCTCCGCGGCGGCGGCGAGGCGCTGCGCCCGGGCTGGTTCGACCCGCAGGGCTACACCTATCGCTTCGACGACTACGTCGCCCACGACGTGCCCGCCGCGCTCGCCGCCGTCTCCGCCCGCGCCGGCGGGCGGCCGGTGCACTGGGTCGGCCACAGCATGGGCGGCATGGTCATGTACGCCTGGCTGCAAGGCGGCGAACAGGCGCGGGTGCGCTCGTTCACCGCCGTCGGCTCGCCGCCGCTGCTCTCCGACCACATCCCGGCGATGACCGCCTCGATGAAGCTCCTGCCGATCGCCGAGCTCTTCTTCGACGAGCTCCCCACCGGCACCCTCTCGACGCTCGGCGCCGCCTGGGCCGACCAGGACGCGATCGCGCCGCTGCACATCTTGTGGAACCCCGACAACCTCGGCCCCGGCGCCGCGCGGCGGCTCGCGGCGCACGGCACCGCCAACCTCTCGGCGGGCGTGCTGCGCCAGCTCGTCGACTCGGCCGAGGCGGGGCGGCTGCAATCGGCCGACGGCGCCGTCGACTACACCGCCGGCCTCGCGAAGCTGCGGGCGCCGGTGCTCTTCATCGCCGGCGTGCTCGACCACCTCGCGCCGCCGACGACGGTGATGCAGGGCTTCCGCCTCGCCGGCTCGCCGATCAAGCGCATCGCGGTGATGGGCCGCGCGCACGGGCAGCGGCGCGACTACGGCCACCTCGACCTCGCCATGGGCGCCGCGGCGCCGGACGAGGTCTTCCCGGTGATCCTCGACTGGCTGGTGGCCCGTGATTGACCGCCGACAGGTGCTCGCCGGCGCCGCCGGGATCACCGCGCTCGGGCTCGTCGGCTGCGGCGCCGCGCCCGCGCCCGCGCCGTTCGCGAGCGGCGATCCGCCCCGCCGTGTCTGGCCCGAGGCCGGCGCCGCCCGCGGGACCGTGCTGCTCGCCCCCGGCCTCGGCTTCACCGGCCGCCTGTGGGACCTGCCCGGCGCCGGCGGCCTCGCCCCCGCGCTCGCCCGCCGCGGCTGGCGCGTCGTCGCCGCCGAATTGCCCGGCGACCTCGCCACCTCCACCGCCGCGCTCACCCGCCTCGCCGCGCTCGACCTGCCCCGCCCGCTGATCGGCCTCGGCCTCGACCTCGGCGGCACCGCGCTCCTCGGCGCCGACGGCCTCGACGGCCTCGTCCTCATCGGCGCCCCCATCGCCTCGGGCGGCTTCTCCCCCGCGATGCGCTACGTGCTCACCGCACCCGGCGCCCCGACCTGGCGCGCGCTCGCCAGCAAGGGCCTCGCCGGGGTGCCGCTCGACCGCCTGCTCCTCAGCGCCGATCTGCCCCCCAATGTGCGCCGCCCGCTCCTCCGCGACGCGCTCGCGCCGATGCCGCTCGCCGTCCGCGCCGCGTGGTACCAGCCCGGCGCCGCCGCCCCGATCCCCGCGCCGCTGCCGATCCTCGACGCGCTGCGCCGCCCGCGCCCGACGCTCTGCGTGCTGTCCCCCGCCGACGCGCTCGCCCCGCCCTGGCAGTGCGACCCGAGCGCGTTCGGCGTGCGCCACCCGCAGTTGACGCGGATCCACCCGACGCGCGCCAACGGCTTCGGCCGCGAGTACGGGCACCTCGACCCGGTGCTGCACCCCGACGCACGCCGCGCGGTGTGGCCGACGATCTTCGAATGGATGGATCAGCGCGTCGCGGCCTGAGCGAGCGCGGCAGGGGAGGGGACGGCGCCTCGCGACGGGTGGCCGCTCAGGCGTAGGAGCGCTCGCGGTGCTCCTGCTTCTCCTTGCAGACGATGCACAGCGTGGTCACCGGCCGGGCCCGCAGGCGGCGGAAGCCGATCCACGCGTCGCACTCGCTGCAACGCCAGTAGTCACCGTCGTCGAGCCGTTCGAGCGCTTCTTCGATCTTGGAGAGCAGGTGGGCCTCGCGGCCGCGGAGCCGGAACGAGAGCGACTGGTTGTAGTCGGCGCTCGCCAGGTCCATCTCATCGGGCAGGTCGTCCTGGTCGACGGTCATCTCCTCGGTGAGGGTGCGCCGCGCGTTGTTCATCACGCGCTTGCGCTCTTCGAAGAGGATGCCGCGGAACTCCTTCTTGCGCTCTTCGAGCACGTCGTCGGGCACGCCCTCGAAGTCCGCGTCTTCTCGCATCTCGCCGGGGCCGGATTCATTGGCCATCGTTCTCTCCTTGACCGCAAGCGCTGTCGACCGCATCAACGGTGAGCAGGCCCGGCATTCTAATGCGATCCTCGCTCGGATGCTTCGGTTTTCTGCGGACGGCCCCCCGAAAGTCCCGGTCTTCGGAGGGGTTTGTCAGCATCGCCCGCGAGCGCGGCCGAGGGTCCGGCGCACGATGACAGCGGTCTCGATGGCAGGGGAGAAGGCTTCGAGGCGGGAGAGAAAAGCCCCGGGGGCCAGGCCAGGCGGCCCGAGTCGCGGCACGGCAACCGCGGCCCCCGGGTTCGGCGGCGTCGGGTGCACCCCGACGCGCGAAGTCCGACGCGTCAGAGCGCCGCCACCTCACTCGCCGTAGGGTTCACTTGCTGCAACGGATCACCTCCTTCCTCTCGGCGCCTTGCACATGGCAGGGACCCGTCCCTGCTGCCCGGTTCGGCCGACCGCCGGCATCGGCTCCGGGCTCGCCCCACGATCGGGACTCGGGGGTGAGTCGCCCCCTCGTGCGTGACAGTGGCAGAGCCCGCGCGGTCGTTGCAAGCACCGAAATCGCCGCCCCTCAACCCGCTGCGCCGTCCCCCGGATCGATCATCCAGGGCGGCGCGTCGCCGAAGTGCTCGAAGAGCAGGTCGAGGAACGCCCGGACCTTGGGCGAGAGGTGCCGGCTCGACGGGAACACCGCAAACAGCGACCCCGCCGGCGAGCTGTAGCCGTCGAGCAGCGGCACCAGCCGGCCGCTCGCGAGGTCGTTGGCGCACAAGAACGTCGGCATCCGCGCGATCCCGAGCCCGGCGAGCGCGGCCTGATGCACCATCGGGAAGCTGTTGACCCGAAACCGCCCCTCGACGAGCACCGAGATCTCCCCGTCGGGCCCGGTGAACGTCCAGCGCGGCTTCTGCGAGCCGAGGCGCAGCATCAGGCAGTCGTGCCCTTCGAGATCGGTCGGCGCCCGCGGCGCCCCGCGCGCCTCGAGGTAGGCCGGCGACGCGCAGCAGATCGAGTCGGCGCTGCCGAGCTTGCGCGCGATGAACGACGAGTCGGGCATCTGCCCGGCGCGGATGGCGAGGTCGATGCGGTGGGCGACGAGGTCGAGCACCTGGTCGGTGAGCACCACGTCGACCTCGACCGCCGGCCACTGCGCGAGGAAGGTCGCGATCACCGGCGTCAGGAACGCCTCGCCGAAGACCTGCGGCGCGGTGATCCGCAAGACGCCGTGCGGCGCGCGCCGGGTCTCCATCACCGCCTGCTGCGCCGCCTCGGCCTCGGCCATCACCCGCAGGCAGGCGGCGTGGTAGGTCTCGCCCACCTCGGTCAACCGCAGCCGCCGGGTGGTGCGCTCGAGCAGCCGCACGCCGAGTCCCGCCTCGAGCTCGGCGAGGCGGCGGCTCACCGTCGACTTCGGCAGCCCGAGCAGCCGCCCGGCGCCGGTGAAGCTGCCGGCCTCGACCACCTTGGCGAAGACCTGCATGTCATCGAGTCGCATTGTCACTCCCCGCGCCGACGCGCGGGAGTATACTCGCGGCCTGCCGGGAAGGAACCAGGGGCGGCGGCGGGTCGAGCGGCGGCCACCGGGATGGATGAGACACCACACGATGCAGAGCGCGAGCGCCCCCGCGAGCCCCGTCGGGCTCCACCTGCGGATCGACGTGACCGCAGGCGGGAGCTGGCGGCTCGCGGTGCCGGGCGCCGACGAGCGCGCCGAGGCCCGCGGGCGGCTCGACCCCCGCGCGGTGCGGCGGCTGCGGGCCGAGCTCGAGACCGCCGGGCGCGGCGATCCATCGGCGGCGGCGCGGGCGCTGGCGGTCGTCTTCGAAGCGAGCACCGCGCTCGCGGCCGTCTTCGGCGAGCGCTGCGGCCTCGCCCGCGCCCGCGGCGCCGCCGTCGCGCTGCTCGTCGAGACCGGTGACCCCGCTGTCGCCGCGCTCCCCTGGGCCGCGCTCGAAGCCGGCGACGCCGCCGCCGAGCTCGTCGTCGCCGCGCTCGGGCTCGAGCCCGCCGCCCACGCCGATCGACCCCCGCGCCGCGGCCCCGCTGCCCGCTTCTGCATCGCCCCCGACGGCCTCGGCGCCCGCGCCATCCGCGTCGCGATCGAGGCCGCCTGCGCCCGCCTCGACCTCCCCACGCCCGCCCCGATCAGCGACCCGCCCCCGCCCGACCACGCGCAGCTCCTCTACCTCGCCCCCGCCGAGGCCGCGCTCGACGCGATCGGCCCCGAGGCACCCTCCATCTCCGAAGCGCTCGCCGACGCCGCGCTCGACCGCCCGGCCGCCACCCTCGACGACCACGCCGGCGCCCCCGTGGCGCTCGGGCACCCGGTGCGGCAGGCCATGCACGACGCCGACCTCGTCGTGCTCATCGCCGAGCGCCTCGACCCCCGCGCGCTCACCGATCGCGCGCTCCGCGCCGGCGCCCGCGCCGTCGCCGCGCTCGCCGCCGAGCCGCTCGCCGCCGTCGACGCCTTCATCGCCCGCCTCCAGGCCGCGCTCGCCGCCGGCGCGCGCTCGCGCGCCTGCGCTGCCGCGCCGCTCGCCGCGACGCGCTCGCCGCCAGCGCCTCCGTCGCGCCCGCGCTCGCCGTCGCCCACCCCGCGCGCTCGCCGTCGCCCGCTCGCCGCCCCGAGCGCCGCCCGCCCGGCTGGCCCGTGCCCGGCCCCGACGCGGCCGGCCTCCTCGACGCCGCCTGGCGCCTCGCCGAGGCCGCCGACGCCGGCTTCGTCGGCCTCGAACACCTCGCGCTCGCGCTCCTCGACGCCCCGCCCCGCCCCGCGCTCCGCCGCCTCCGCTACCAGTTCGGCAGCCGCCGCGCTCGCATCGAAGGCCGCCTCGCCGCCTTCGCCCCGCGCCGCCCCCCCGAGGGCCCGCCCGCGGCCACCCCTCGCCTCCGCGCGCTCGGCCCCTGGCTCACCGACGGCTTCGACCCCGAGGCGCTCTGGCAGGTCATCATCGACCACGCCGAGGTGCCGCTGCGGGTCATGCTCAACGCCTTCGAAGGCGCCGTCCGCCGCCCCGCCGGCGAGGTCCACGACGCCACCGAGCCCAGCGTCGACGAAGAAGGCACCCTGCCCGACGCCGGCACCCACGAGCCCGCCACCGCGATCGAGATCGTCACCGGCCCCGAGGACGGCCGCCGCATCGAGCCCCGCCCCGGCGAGCTCGTCGGCCGCGCCAGCGGCGGCGCGGGCGCCCACCACCGGCTCTACGACGACACCGATCTCACCGACCCGACGCTCTCCCGCCGCCACCTCGTCTGGCGCGGCCCCGGCCGCCTCGAGCTCAACGGCACCGCCCGCCACCCCCGCGGCGCCGTCGGCCCGCAGCGCCTCTTCGTCGGCGACCTGCTCGGCCTCACCCGCTGCACCTGGATCCGCGGCGCCCGCTGATCACTCGAAGCCGAGCCGCCGGAGCTGAGCCTCGATCGGCAGCCACGTCCCCTCGACCCGCCCGGTCACCGCCCCGCCCTGCACCCGCAGCCACGTCGGCGCCGTCTCGATCGACAGCCCCGCCACCAGCGCCTCGCCCGGATCGATCCACGACGGCAGCGGCACCCGCCGCGCCATCCGCTCCAGCGCCAGCCGCCCATCGGCGCCGATCACCACCTCGATCCGCGGCCCGCCCTCGGCCCACCGCTCATCGAGCGCCGGCAGCAGCTCGGCCGTCGTCGCGCTCGCGTCGTCCCACGGCGTCAGGAACACCAGCACGCAGTCATCGGCGCCCGCGCACGGCGCCTCCCCCGACGCCGCGACCGCGACCAGCCCGTCCACCGGCAGCGGCGCCGGCCGCCGCCACCACAGCCAGCCCCCCGCCGCCGCGCCCGCCAGGAACAACACCAGCAGCATCGGCCCGACCCAGCCCGAACTGCGCCCCCCGCCGCCCATCACCACCATGCCCGCCGGCGCCGCCCCCACCGGCCGGAACACCGCCGGCGCCGCCAGCCGCGCCGGATCGACCGGCGCCCCCGGCTCCCCCGGCCGCGGCGGCGCATCCGCGAAGCGCGCCCCGCAGAAGGGGCACACCGCGATCGACTCCGCGACGTCCGCTCGACAGGCAGTGCAATTCTTCACCCCTCGACTCTCGCAGCGGCCCCGGCGGCTGTCAACGAAGCCCACCGGCAAGCCGACCGACGTGGCAGGGGTTTGATCCGCCGCCCGGATCTGCTTCCATCTCATCACCCGAGCAGGGTGGCCGTCGACGGGCAACGGGCGTATCCTGCCCCCCGCGGCAGCCGCCGGGTGCAGCTCGGGACCGGCCCGCCGCGGGAGATTGGTCGATGCAGCCCATCTACATCCTCTACGGCACCGAGACCTACAACTCGGAGGGCCTCGCCGAGCGCACCGGCGAAGCGATCCGCGAGCGCGGCCTGCAAGCGGTCGTGCTCGACATGGACGAGTTCGACCACGCGCTCCTGCCCGGCCTCTCGGTGCTGCTCATCGTCACCAGCACCTTCGGCGCCGGCGAGCCCCCCGGCAACGCCGAAGAGTTCCACGGCTACCTCATGGGCCCAAGCGCCCCCCCGCTCCCCCGGCTCCGGTTCAGCGTCTGCGGCCTCGGCGACACCGCCTACGACGAGTTCTGCAAGTGCGGCAAGGACTTCGACGCCCGCCTCGAACAGCTCGGCGCCACCCGCATCGCCCCTCGCCAGGACTGCGACACCGACTTCGAACCGCCCTGGGAGTCCTGGCTCGCCGCCGTCCTGCACGGCCTCGCCGGCCTCGACCTCTCCGCGCCCGCCGCCGCGCTCGCCCCGCAGATGGTCGCGCAGCCCGTCGCCCAGCCCGCCGCGCCGGTCGCCGTCGCGCAGGCGCCGATGCAGGCCGTGCATCAGCCCATGCAGCCGGTCATGCAGCCCATGCAGCAGCCCATGATGCAGCAGCCGATGCAGCAGCCGATGCAGCAGCCGATGCAGCAGCAGCCGATGCAGCCCGTCATGCAGACCGGCTGGCAGCAGCCGAGCTGGCAGCCCGCGATGCAGCCGATGGCGCCGCAGCAGCCCGTCGCCGTCGCCCCCCCCGCCGCCGCGCCCGCCGAGGCCGCGCCCGCCAGGAAGCCCGCGAAGCTCGGGACCCGCAAGAACCCCTTCTTCGCCACCGTCATCGAGAACTACAACCTCAACCACCCGAGCTCCAAGAAGGAGACCCGCCACGTCTCCCTCTCGCTCGAAGGCTCGCCCATCGAATACAAGGTCGGCGACAGCCTCGGCCTCTTCCCCCGCAACTGCCCCGACCTCGTCCGCCGCATCCTCTCCGCGGTCGACATCCCCCGCGACACCCCGGTGCACTACGAGGACGAGTGGTACACGATTCGTGACGTCTGCATCTACAAACGCGATGTCATGCAGATCGACCGCCGCATGCTCGCGCTCGCCGAGTTCGGCCAGAACGCCAACCGCTTCGCGCCCATCCTCGCCGACAAGCGCCTGCAGACGAAGTACGTCGCCGACCACCAGCTCATCGACTTCGTCACCGCCGCCGGCCTGCGCCCCGACCCGCAGGAGTTCATCGACTGCCTGCGCCCGCTCGCGCCGCGCCTCTACAGCATCGCGTCGAGCCCCAAGGCCCACCCCGGCGAGGTCCACCTCTGCGTCGACGTGCTCCGCTACGAGCTCTTCGGCTCCATGCGCAAGGGCGTCTCGTCCACCTTCCTCGGCGAGCGCGCCGGCGCCGGCGTCGAGATCGCGGTCTACCTGCAAGAGACCAAGGACTTCGTGCTCTGCGGCGACGACCTCCCGATCATCCTCATCGGACCGGGGACCGGGATCGCGCCGATGCGGGCCTTCCTCGAAGAGCGCGAGGCCCGCGGCGCGCGCGGGCAGTCGTGGCTGTTCTTCGGATCGCAGCACGAAGCGACCGACTTCCTCTATCGGGAGCAGCTCGAGAAGTGGGTGCAGAGCGGCGTGCTCGCCCGGCTCGACACCGCGTTCTCCCGCGACCAGGAGCAGAAGATCTACGTGCAGGACCGCATGTACGACGCCCGCGCCGCGCTGTGGACCTGGCTGGAGGCCGGCGCCTACATCTACATCTGCGGCGACGCCAACCGCATGGCCAAGGACGTGCACGCCATGTTCTGCCGCATCATCGCCGAGTGCGGCGGCTTCGACCCCGAGGCCGCCGAGGGCTACATGCAGCGCCTGAGCGCCGAGAAGCGCTATCTCAAGGACGTCTACTGACAACCGCGGGCCGATCGGGTAGACCCGAAGCCATGCGATCCCCCCCGCCGCGCGCCGCGCGCCTGCTCGCCACGGTCCCGCTCCTCGCCCTGCTCGCCGCCTGTGACGAGGACGCGTCCGCCGATCCACCGCCCGACGCCGCATTCACCCCCGACGCTGCCCCTGACAGCGCGCTCGACGCCGCGCCCCCCGACGGCACACCCCCGGACGCCGCCCTCGACGCCGCGCCCGACGCCGCCCCCGGCCCCACCGTCACCTGGCTCGCCGGCGGCAGCACCACCGGCTTCGTCGACGGCGTCGGCCCCGCCGCCCGCTTCAGCGGCGTCACCTGCATCGCGCTCGTCGACGGCACCCTCTACGCCAGCGACACCTTCAACGGCACCGTGCGCGCCATCGCGCTCGCCACCGGCGCGGTCACCACCCTCGCCGGCCGCCCGCTCGAGCTCGCCGCCTTCGACGGCTCCGCCGGGCAGGCCCGCTTCGAAAGCCCCCGCGGCTGCGCCGCCACCGACGCCGCGCTCTGGATCGCCGACGGCCCCACCGTGCGCCGCCTCGACCTCACCGACCGATCGGTCACCACCATCGCCGGGGCGGCCGGCCAGCGCGGCGACCTCGACGCCGTCGGATCCGCTGCCCGCTTCGGCTTCCTCATCCACGACATCGAGCCCGGCCCCGACGGCGCGCTGCTGCTCGCCGACCGCATCAACGACGCGCTGCGCCGCCTCGACCCGGCGACCGGCGCGGTCACCAGCCTGCTCCGCGACGGCCTCAACGGCCCCGGCGGCCTCGCCCGCGACGGCGACGCGCTCTACGTCGCCGACACCTTCGACGGCGAGCTGCTCCGCGTCCCGCTCGCCGGCGGCGAGGCCGAGGTCATCGCCGACGGCTTCGACACCCCGCAGGGCCTCGCCGTCGCCGACGGGATCGCCTGGATCATGGGCTTCGACGGCCTCCTCCACCGCGTCGCGCTCGACACCGGCGACGTCACGCTCGCGCTCGGCGTGCCCGGCGAGGCCTTCGCCCGCGACGGCGACGCCGCCACCGCCCGCCTCGGCGGCAGCTTCGCCTCCCCGGTCATCGCCCCCGATGGCGCGCTCTACTTCGTCGACCTCGACAGCAGCGCGATCCGCCGCGTCGCGCTCGACACCCTCGCCGTCACCACCCTCGCCGGCCCCGTCGAGCCCGCCGGCTACCGCGACGGCCCCGCGCCGCTCTTCGGCACGCTCTACGACGTCGTCGCCGGCGACGGCGGCTGGATCGTCAGCGACCCCGACAACCACGCCGTCCGCGTCGTCGACGCCGCCGGCGCCGCGCGCACCCTCTTCGGCCACCCCGACACGCCCGCCACCGTCGACGGCCCGCTCGCGACCGCCCGGATCGAGAGCCCGGTCGGCCTCGCCCGCGACGGCGAACGGCTCTACGTCGCCGACTACGCCGGCGCGATCCGGGTCGTCGAAGACGGCGCGGTCACCACCCTCGCCGACGGCCTCGACACGCCGTGGGGCCTCGGCCTCGGCCCCGACGGGCGGCTCTATGTCACCGAGATCGAGAGCGGCGCGGTCAAGGCCATCGACCGCGACGGCGCCGTCACCGTGCTCGCGCCGCCCGGAACCTTCGACGCGCCGACCGACGTCGCCGTCGACGCCGAGGGCCGGGTCTACGTCGCCGACGAGTCCCGCGCCGCCGTCTACGGGCTCCGACCCGCCGGCTCCCCGATCGTCATCGTCGGCCGCCCCGGCGTCACCGGCGTGCGCGACGGCACGCTCGGCGAGGCGCTCCTCGGCGGCCCGGTCGGGCTCACCTTCGCCGACGACGGCGCCTTGATCATCGTCGACGGGCCGAACCACCTCCTGCGGCGGCTCGACCTCGCCGCCGGCCGCATCGAGCGCTGGCTCGGCCACCCGGTCCGGCACGGCAACCGCCCGCCGGGCGCGGTCGTGCCCCGCGACGAGGCCACCTTCCACGCCCCGCAGGCGGTCGCGCTCGCCGGCGCGCGCGCCGCTGTCGTCGCCGAGCAGGGGATCAGCGTCGCGGAGGGGCTGTGATGCGCGCGTGGCTGTCGATCGCCCTGCTGATCGCCGGCTGCGGCGGCGACGACGAGCGCGCCGCCGACGCCGCCGTCGACGCCGCGGTGCCCGCCGACGCCGGGGCCGACGCGGCGGTCGCTGATCCCGACGCGGCCATCGCCGAAGGCTTCCCGCTCGTGCTCGGCCTCGGCGAGCGGTCGCTGATGCCGGTCGACGCCGGCGACGAGGCGCCGTTGCAGCGCGGCTGCCAGGGCGCGCAGCACATCTGGGTGAGCCTGCACGCGCCGACGCTCGCGCCGGGGACCTGGCCGCTGACGCTCACGCTGGTGCGCGCCGACGGCGTCGTCGTCGTGCCGCCCTACACCATCGACTACGACTGGCGCGCGGCCGACGAAGGCGCCGAGCTGATCGGGGTGACGCTGGTGGTCTTCGACCCGCTCGCGATCGTCGGCGAGCTCGCCGACATCGAGGCGGCCGTCACCGCCGGCGGCGAGAGCGGCCGGGCGCGCCTGCGGGTGCGGGTCGCGTGGGGCCCCGACGCCTGCTGATCAGCCGCCGCGGACCGGGTGCACGATCTGCTCGACCACGCCGCGCGCGCCCTGCCGCCACAGCGACGCCGCGCCGAGCGCGACCACGAGGCCAAGGCAGACCCACCGCACCGGCGAGACCGGCGCCGCCGCGGCGCGGTGCACGTCGAGCCCCGCGCCCCCGACGAGCGCGTCGACCGCGACGCCGAGCCCGATCGCGCCGCCGAGCACCACCGCCGCGAACACCCCCGCCGCGAAGCGCCCGTAGCGCCGCCCGAGCTCGCCGAGCGCCGCGAAGCCGAGCACCGGCCCGACCAGCAGGAAGACCAGCGCCGCGCCCGCGCCGAGCCCCTTGTGCAGCGCGATCGCCGCGATCGGCGTCGCCCCCGCGGCGCAGACATAGAGCGGCACCGCGACCAGCGCCACGATCGGCACCTGCCACCCGGCCGGCAGCCCGCCGAGCGCGCCCGGCGCGATCAACGCCTCGACCAGCGCCGCGACGAGCAGCCCCGCCCCGAGCCACGGCAACGTGTGGTCGACCCGCTCCACGAGCCCGTAGCGCAGCCCCGCCGCGAGCCCCGGCGCCGCCCCGTCCGCCGGCGCGACCACCACCGGCGCCGGCGCGCGCGCCGCCACTGCCGCGGCCGCGACCGCCGCGATCAGCACCACCCCCGCCAGCCGCGCCAGCGTCAGCGTCGGCCCGAGCAGCGGCAGCGACACCAGGATCGCGTCGAGGCCCGAGCGCCGCGCAGCGTCGCCAGCGCCGCGACCGTCGCTGCCGGCGGCGCCCCGCGCCGGGCCAGCGCCGCGTGATGCGCGACCGCGCTGCACGCCCCGACCGGCGCCGTCGCGCCGTACAGCAGCCCCCGCCCGATCGCCGCGAACCGCCCGCCATCGAGCCGCGGCAGCGGCAGCGCCGCGAGCAGACCCGTCCCGACATAGGCCAGGAGCACCAGCGGCGCGACCTCGAGCGCCAGCGCCAGCGCCGTCGCGCCGATCGCCAGCTCGCCCGCGCCGACCGTCTCCGCCGGCGCGCCCACCGCGAACATCGTCAGCCCGCCGAGCAGCGCCCCGACCGCCGACGCGTGCGCCGCGCGGGCGTCGGCCGCGAAGTGACCGTGCCCGTGCCCCGCGTGCGCGTGCCCGTGCCCGTGATCGTGCGCGTGCTCGTGCCCATGCCCCGGCGCCTCGCCGTGCCCCTCGTGCGCGTGCAGGTGGATCCCCCGCCCCAGCGTCGCCTCCGCGTCATCGGCCTGCGCCGCGACGTGCCCGTGCCCCACGACGTGCAGCACGCCCCCGATCACCACCGCCTCGAAGAGCCCCACCGCCGCCGGCGACGCCGCCGCCAGCGCCGCGTCGCTCCCGAAGAACCCCGCCACCGTCGCCGCCATCATCGCCGCGACCGCCGCCACCCCCGCCCGCGTCCCGCCGCGCCCCTGCGCCGCCAGATACACCACCAGCCCCATCGGGAGCTGATGCACCACCACCGCCAGCGCCAGCGCCTCGCTCCGCCCGTGCGCGTGCCCGTGCCCGTGCCCGCCCGGATCCACCGCCAGCGCCGCCCCATCGAGCGCCGCGTGCGCCATCAACCCGATCAACACCAGCCACAGCGTCACCCGCCCCGCGCCCCTCGCCCCATCCGGCGCTTGCAGCCGCCGCTCCAGCACCGTCGGCGCCCACAGCCCCGCCGCCGCCGCGACCAGCGCCCAGCCCCCCGCCGCCGCGATCGCGTGCGGCAGCACATGCACCAGCGCCAGCCCCGCGATCGCCACCAGCACGAAGCCATCGAGCACGTCGAGCGCCCGGCTCCGCCCATGCGCCAGCCGCTGAACCACGGGCCCCACCGCCAGACCCACCAGCGACGCGACCAGGGCGAACCAATCGTGCAAGGAGACTCCCGCCGGGGGACGGCACTGCAACCCGGGCGGGCTACCTAACGCGACCGCTGGCACGGGTCAAGTCAGGCGCACCCCGGTTGCATGAAGAGGCGGAACAGAGCGGAGGGGAGGGGACGAGCGCGCGCTCAGTCCATCGTGAAGAAGGTGTACTTCACCCCGATGCGGATGATCTGCCCGCCGGGGATCGCGGGGTAGGCGAGCTTGTTCGACCCGAAGACCTTCGCCGAGTCGGGATCGCTGAACGCCACCGCCGCGCTCATCTTGGCGACGTACTGCGTCTCGGCCTCGACGAAGAGCGAGAGATCGTCGACGATCTGCCCGTCCATGCCCACCACGTAGCCGAGCCCGATCGCGCTGCCCTCGATCGCCGCCTTCTCGTCGATCGCGCCCACCCGACCCGGCGCGAGCCCGCCGACCTCCGGGTCGAAGTCGAGCGGCGACCCGCCGAACGCCGTCGAGTTCGCCGCCGCGTAGAAGGCGCCATCGGGCGCCTTGAGCTCCAGCTCGAAGCCACCGCTCGCCCACGTCGCGCCGACGCCCGCGTAGACGTTGTACCGGCCGTCGAGGATCGGCACGTTGACGCCCACCGTCACCGGCACCGCCATCGCGCTGTAGCTCCACTTCTGCAGATGCGAGCCGCGCTCCGACGTCCACGACGTCTCGCCGCCGAGGACCTTGGTGTTGTAGTTGAAGCCCACCCGCGCGAACAGGAAGCCGAGGAAGTCGTAGCGGAGGTTCACCGCGATATCCATCGCGACCATCGCCCCGCCCGCCTCGAGGTCGTCGATCTCGCCGAGATCCTGCAACACGGTGAGCGTGTTCTCGGGCACGATCACCGACTGGTTGAGGAAGGCCAGCTCGGGCACCGGATCCGTCGGGCTCTCGAAGTTCGGCAGCACCTGCATCCGCGGCGCCGCCGCGTCGAGGCCATCCGTCGAGATCGTCTCGCCGAGCTGGTTGGCGTCGATCTTGTAGCCAAAGCCCAACCCCACCGACAGCCGGTCCTTCGCCGCGGCCGTCGAAGCCATCCCCGCGACGAGCGCCGCCGCCATCGCCGATCCAACGAGCCGATTCATCGAGCTTCCCCTCACAGGTGCGCCATGCGTGTGGCCGCAGACTAACGCGCGCTCACGCGCCGACCAAGGGCCCGCGTCGAGGCTTCGCGCAAAAACGTACCCGATCACGCCTCGGGGAGCCGATGAGGCCCCCGCCGCGACCGCATCCGCATGTTGAGCACCTCGACGAGCAGCGAGAAGCCCATCGCCGAGTAGATGTAGCCCTTCGAGACATGCACCCCGGTGCCCTCCATCAACAGCGTGCCCCCGATCAGCACCAGGAAGGCGAGCGCCAGCACCCGGATCGTCGCGTTGCGCTGCACGAAGTCCCCGATCGGACCCGCGAACGCCATCATCACGCCCACCGCGATCAGCACCGCGGCGATCATCACCGGGATGTGCTGCGCCATGCCCACCGCCGTGATCACCGAGTCGAGCGAGAAGACGATGTCGAGCAGCATGATCTGCCCGATGATCATGCCATACGACGCCTTGCCTGCCTTCGGCTCGCCCGCCTCGGGGTGCGCGTGCTTGTCGGGGTGGTTGATGTTCTCGTGGATCTCGACGGTGGCCTTGTAGATGAGGAACAAGCCACCGAAGAGCAGGATGAGATCCTTGCCGCTCCACGGCCGCCACAGCTCGAAGAGCGGCTCGGTGAGCGTCATCACCCAGGTGATCGACAACAGCAGGATGATCCGGGTGATCAGCGCCGCGGCGAGGCCGAGCCGCCGCGCGCTCACCTGCTTCTCGGGCGGCAGCCGCCCGCAGAGGATCGTGATGAAGACGATGTTGTCGATGCCGAGCACGATCTCCATCGCCGCGAGCACCAACAACGAGATCCACGCCTGCGGATCGGTCAAGAGCGCCAGAGCCGCTTCCACGAGAGCACCTCCCCTGATTGCCCGTCTCCGATATCAGAAATCGCCGCCGTCCGCGCCACCCGAATCGACGATCGAGAGCCCGCCATCGGCCGGCTGCACCCCCGCGTCACCCGCCAGCACCCGCGCGAGCGCCCGCTCGACCAGCCCCGGCTCGGGGCGCGTCTGCCGCGCGCAGACCGTGCCCGCGTCGCGATCGAAGCGATTGGGCAGCGCGTCCGGACAGCGCTCCGGCGGCGCCTCGACATACACACACAGCGCGCTCCCCTCGATCACGACGAGCCCCCCGCCCGCGCCGCAGTCGAGCTCGGCGGTCGGCAGCGAGCCCGTCCGCATGCACCCCGCGAGCGCGAACGACACGGTCACTGGCAACAGCGCGCGCATGGCACCTCCACGACGGAGGCGCATCATCCCCGAGCCGCCCGATCCCCGCCAGCCCCCCGGCGCCCGCTCAGCGATCCGGCGTCCGCTCAGCGACCCGGCGCCCGCTCAGCGATCCGGCGCCCGCGACACCACCAGCCACGTCAGCGCGGCGAGCCCCGCGCCCGGATCGGTCGCCACCGCCGCCCCATCGGCCGTGCCCGCCGCCGCCGCCGAGCACCGCCCGTCGAGATCGCTCAGCGTGCGGAACCACACCCGCGTCCCCGCCGGCAGATCCGACGGCAACCGCGCCGCGATCGGCGCCGCGCTCGTCGCGCCGAGCGGATGCAGCGCATAGACCGCCACCACCACCTCGTCACCGAGCGCCGCGATCGGCGGCAGCCACTCGACCGGCACCCGCCGCGCCGCGACCTCGTCGAGCGTGTAGCCGAGCGGCGGCCGCATCTCACCCACCCGCAGCGTCAGCGCGAGCCCGTCCCCCACCTCGACCGTCTGCTCCACCGCCGCCCGATCGATCACCGCCCCGAACGCCGGCAGGTGCGGCACCCGCAGCGCGCCCGTCGCGAGCCCGACCGGGCACCGATCCATGCGAAAGGGATACAGCGCCGCCGCCCGCCGCGGGGTCGCGAACGGCGCGGCGACGGTCTTGATCGCGAGCTCGACCCCCGGCGGGAAGTCATAGCCAGCGAACGCAAACGCGCCGTCGAAGCCCGACTCGGTCGTCAGGCAGATCGTCGCCATGCAGCCGAGCACGACCTGCCCGACGAGCGGCGCGCCGGCCTCGTCGAGCAGCCGCCCGCTGACCGTGTCGACCGGCGGCGCGTCGGCGGGCGCCGGGCAGCCGGCGTCGGCGACGACCGCGTCAGTCCCGCCCCCATCCGGCGCCTCGGCGTCGGCCGCCGCGTCGACGACCGCCCGATCCCCCTCGCCCCCGCACGCCGCCACCAGCGCGGCCACCACCCAGATCGGCGCCCGCATCGTCACTCCGCCAGCAGCCGCTCGATGACATCGGTCAGCGCGTCGGGATCGTACTCCCGCGCCACGTAGCGGATGATGCCCTGCTTGTCGACCACCACGTCGACCGGGAACGGGTTGAGCCCCGCGAAGTTGGCCGTCAGCCCCTCGTAGGTCTCCGCCTGCTCCAGCCCGAGCGGGAACGTCAGCTCGAGGTACTCGCAGTACTGCTGCACCGCGCCGACCTGATCGGCCGCGTCGTGCGCGTTGAGCGCCACCACCATCAGCCCGTCGTCGCGATACCGCTGCCAGAAGCGCTCCTCCACATCGGGCAGCTCGCTCGCGCACACCGGGCAGAAGGTCGCGAAGTAGTTGAGCAGCATCACCTGCCCGAGCGCCTCGCTCGACGACCACTGCTGCCCGTCGAGCAGCGCCGCCTGCGTCTCCGGCAGCGGCACGCCCACCCCGATCCCCGGCTGGTTGCCCACGAAGAACGCCGTGCGCAGCGGCTCGGCCGGATCATCCGACAGGAGCTGGAGATAACCCTCGGCGCGCTCCGCCCCCGTCGGGGTGAACGTCACCGCCAGCGTCACCGCCTCGCCCGGCGCCAGCCGCGCCGACGACGGCGCCACCGACCACCCCGCGCCGTGCATCCAGCCCTTCACGATCGCCAGCGGCGCCGTCCCCTGGTTGTGCACCACGAACGGCACCGTCCGCGCCTCGCCCACCGCCACCGGCCCCACGTCGACCATGCCCGCCGCCTCCGGCAGCCGCAGATCGGGCGCGAGCCGATCGGCGAAGAGGCGATAGCTGTAGAGCACATGCCAGTTGCCCACGAAGACATCGTCGCCCCGCGCCGCGATCCCCAGCACCCGCGAGGTCGACGGCGCCCGATCATCCTCGGGCACGTTGAGGTCGCGCGTCAGCCGCACCGCGCCCACGAAGCGCGGCGCCGCCGGATCGGCCACGTCGTAGACCCGCGCGTCGTTCCACGCCGCCACGAAGACATGCCCCGCCGAGTACGCCACCCGCATCGCCGTGCCCGGCATCGCCGCCCGCCCGATCACCCGCGGCGCCGCCGGATCGGCCACGTCGACCACCACCAGCCCCGCCGAGCCCGCCGCGACATACGCCACGTCGCCATCGAGCGCGATCTTGCGCGCCTGCCCCCCGATCGGCACCCGCCCGAGCAGCACCGGGTTCGCCGGATCGCGGACGTCGACCGTCGCGAGCCCTTCGAGCCCCGCCGCGACATACAGCGTCTCGCCCCGCGCGGTCACACCCCACGCGTTCTGGAAGCCACCGAGCCCGCCCACCCGCGCGAAGCCCGGCGCCGCGCCGTCGTAGCGGTAGACGCCGATCCCGTCGCGGTGCAGCGCCGCGTAGATGTGACCGCCCGCCACGTCGATGCCCTCGTAGGCGACGCCCGGCTCCTGCAACACCGGGAGCTGCACCGGCGCCGCGCGATCGGTGATGTCCCAGCCACTCAGGAACGCCGGGTTGCGCAGGTTGCCACGGTGGGTGGTGAAGACGAGCTCACCCGCCGACGCGAGGTTGATGCACCCCGGCCGCCGCTCATCACCCGGGATGACGTGGCGGATGTTCTGCGAGAGGTAGCGCATCGACGCCGCGTCGGTCGCGTCGACCACGCCGAAGGTGTAGCTGCACTGCAACAGCAGCCCGTCGTCGCGCAGCCGCACCTCGTCGACGTGCAGGTGGTTGTTCTCACCTTGCAGGCGCAGCAGCGGCACGAGCGGGCTCAGGTACTCGCCGGGCTCGGGCGTCGGCTCCGGCTCGGGCGTCGGCTCCGGCTCGGGCGTCGGCTCCGGCTCGGGCGTCGGCTCCGGCTCGGGCATCGGCTCCGGCTCGGGCGTCGGCTCCGGCTCGGGCGTCGGCTCCAGCCTCGCGTCGGGCTCGCCCGGATCGACCGGCCGGGTGTCATCGTTGTCATCACACGCTGTCAGCAGCCCATTGGCGAGCAGCGCCGCGAGCGCGAGGGTCGAGAATCGCATCGTGGCGGAAAAATGCTTCCGCCGAGGAATTTTGCCGTTCCCGTCGACTGCCATTGTTGTCATCTCCTCTCCTCCCGTGGAGTGAGTCGACGTTACAGGAGGGGGACACCGCGATCAATCGATGCCACCGCGCGGTGCCATGCGTAGAACTCCGAGCGGCATCACGTCCGCCGCCGCGTCTCCCGCGGCGGCCCGCTGAAGACCCGGCAACCAACAAGTCGGCGGTCGCTCGACGTGTTTGTTGTCGGGTCCTTGGTTGACACCGCCCGGCGCGGCGCCGACAATCGCCGCGGACCTGCTGGAATGCCCATGATCCGCGCCCTCGCCGCCATCGCCGCGCTCTCGGCCGCCGGTCTCTCGACCGGGTGCGGCGGCGCGCGACAGGAGGCGCTCGAAGAGAGCGTCGCCGAGATGCGCCGCGAGCTGCGCGGCCTGCGCGAAGCCTACGAGACCCAGAACCGCCGCCTCGAAGCCATCTCCGACCGCCTCGCGCTCGCCGAGGACCACCTCGAGGCCCGCGCGCTGCACCCGCTCCCCGATCGCCTCCCCGTCGTGCGGCTGACCCCGTCCGCCGATCGCGCCGCCCCGGCCGCCCGCGCCCCGGCCGCCTACACCCCGGCCGCCCCCGCACCGGCCGCCGCGCTCGACGCCGACCGCTACGCCGCCGACGACACCGACGCCGCCGCCGACACCGACGACGGCGAGCCGCTCATCATCCCCGGCGAGCAGCCCCCCGCGACCATCACCCAGGCCGACATCGACCGCCTCGACGGCGGCGCCGGCGCGATGACCCCCGAGGACGACGACACCGCGCCCCGCCCCCGCCGCCGCGCCCGCCGCCCGGTGCCCCCGCCCGCCAACGCCGCCTTCGCCGGCAACATCGGCACCCGCCCGCTCGCCGCGCAGCCCGACTTCGACGCCGCCGCGCAGGGCCCCATCGCCGCCTACCGCGCCGCCGAGGCCCGCTACCGCGCCGGCGACCTCACCGCCGCCATCCAGGGCTTCGACGCCGTCGTCGCCACCTGGCCCGAGCACGGCTTCGCCGACAACGCCCTCTACCTCGTCGGCCGCTGCCGCTACGACCGCGCCGAGTACGCCGCCGCGCTCACCACCTTCCGCGCCGTGCTCACCCGCTACCCCACCGGCAACCAGGTCCCCGACGCGCTCTTGATGATCGGGCTGACCCAGGAGAAGCTCGGCCGCGCCGCCGAGGGCCGCGAGACCCTCGCCCGCCTGCGCGCGATCTACCCCGACACCGCCGCCGCCCGCGAAGCCCAGGCCCGCCTCGACCGCACCCCCGGACGCATGTAGGAGCCCCGATGACCACCCCCCGCCCCCCGCACCGCGCCGGCCTCCTCACGGGCCTCGCCACCCTCGGGCTCGCCGCCGCCGCCGTCGGCGCGCTCACCGGCGACGCCGACGCGCAGGGCATCAAGGTCAGCGGCGACCGCCCCGCGCAGGTCCCCGAGGAGTACCTCGTCGAGCAGGGCGACACGCTGTGGGACATCTGCGCCTACTACTTCGACGAGCCCTGGCGCTGGCCCACCGTCTGGGCGCTCAACCCCCACATCACCAACCCGCACTGGATCTACCCCGGCGACATCCTCCGCCTCCGCCGCGGCGAGGGCACCGGCCCGCAGCCCGTCGGGGTCGTCGTCGACCCGTTCGAGTACACCATCGGCGCGTCCAACGCCCGCCAGGTCAGCATCAACGAAGGCTTCATCGCCGAGGAGCCGCTCGACCCGCCCGGCACCCTCGCCTTCTCGCCCCACGCCTACCGCTACGTCAGCCTCGACGACCTCGTCTACCTCGAGATGGAAGACGACGAGCTCCAGAAGATCCGCGTCGGCGACCGCTTCAGCGTCTACCACGTCATGCACGACGTCATTCACCCCGACACCGGCCAGAACCTCGGCCAGAAGATCCGCATCAACGGCGTGGTCGAGGTCGAGACCGTCGAGAAGAACGTCGCCCGCGCCCGCATCGTCGCCGCCTTCAACGAGATGGAGCGCGGCCAGCCGGTCGTGCGCGAGCTCGACCACTACGCCGTCGTCGCGCCCCGCCAGAACCTCATCGACCTGCAAGGCACCGTCGTCGACGCGCTCCCGCCCACCACCGAGCTCGCGCAGTTCGACACGATCTTCATCGACCGCGGCGAGAAGGACGGCGTGCAGATCGGCAACCGCGTCTTCGTGATGCGCCGCGGCGACGGCCGCCTCGACCTCGACAAGTCCGTCGAGCAGAAGCTGCCCTGGGAGCAGATCGGCGAGGCGCTCATCGTCGCCACCCGCGACCGCACCGCGACCGCCATCCTCACCCGCACCGCGCTCGAAGTCCGCCGCGGCGACCGCATCGTGATGCAGCGCCACTACTGAGCACCTCGCCCCGCCCGCCCCCGCCCGCCGCGCGCGCCGCCGCTGGATCCGAACCCCCACCGCGCGCCACCCTGCCCCCGTCCCGTCCGAAACTTCGCCCCGGAACAATCGCCGCCCCGCCCCGGTTCTCCCGCGCGCCGCCGCGCCCGGGGAAGTGGCGCGGCCCCCGAAGGGAAGCCCATGCAGCGGATCGGCAAGCGCGCCCTCGCCCTCCTCGCCCTCGCCTGGCTCTGGTCCTGCCGCGCCCCCGCCCCCCTCGAACGCCCCGCCGACACCGGCCGCCACGCCGTCGGCGTCACCACCCTCGAGCTGCGCGACGCCCGCCGCGACCGCCCGCTCACCGTCGAGCTGTGGTACCCCGCCCGCGAATCCGCCGGCGCCGAGCCCGCCCGCTACGACCTCGCCGCCAAGGGCTTCCGCCTCGGCGGCCTCGCCTCGCCCACCGGCGCCATCCGCGACGCCGACCGCGACCGCGCGGGCCGCTACCCGCTCGTCGTGCTCAGCCACGGCTTCGCCTCGACCCGCTACGCCCACATCACCCTCGCCGAGTACCTCGCCAGCCACGGCTACGTCGTCGCCGCGCCCGACCACACCGGCAACACCCTCTTCGACATCGTCGGCGGCATCGACGAAGACCGCCGCGCGCAGAGCACCATCGACCGCCCCCGCGACGTCGCCTTCGTCATCGACGCCCTCCTCGCCCGCGACACCGCCCGCGACCCCATCCTCCGCGGCCTCATCGACCCCGCCCGCATCGGCGTCGCCGGCCACAGCCTCGGCGGCTACACCGCGCTCGCCGTCGCCGGCGCCACCTTCGAAATCGCCCGCCTCCGCCGCGAGTGCCCCCTCGGCAGCCTCGAACGCCACTGCGCAGCGCTCCGCCACCTCCCCGGCGACCGCGAGCGCGTCTCGTTCCGCGACCCCCGCGTCCGCGCCGCGCTCCTCCTCGCCCCCGCCGGCTTCGACCGCTTCGGCCCCGACGGCCTCGCCCACGTCGCCATCCCCACCCTCATCGTCGGCGGCCAGCGCGACCTCACCACCCCCTTCGACCGCTTCCAGCGCGCCACCTACGCCGCGCTCCGCGGCCCCCGCTACCTGCTCGCGCTCCCCACCGCCGGCCACCTCAGCGCCACCGACGTCTGCCCGCTCGTCGACTCCATCAGCGCCACCCTCGCCGGCTGGTTCGGCGGCCGCCTCGCCCGCGACGGCTGCGCCGAGGGCGACATGCCGCTCGCCGCCGCGCAGGCCGAGGTCGGTCGCCGCGCGCTCGCGCTCTTCGACCGCTACCTCAAGGACCAACCCGAGGCCGAAGCCCTCCTCGCCGACCTCGGCGACCCATCACCCGGCGCCCTCACCACCTCGACGCCCACCGCGAGACGACCCGGCGAGTGATCGCATCGAATCGGGCATGAGAGAGACACCCTCGCTGACCTGGCGCGACCCCGCCCGCGGCCTCACGCTGACCGCCCGCGAGGTCGCCGACGACCGCCTCATCGCCCACATCGAAGCGACCGCCTTTGGCACCAAGGGCCTGCGCTATCGCTACCGCGGCATGGCATCACACCTGCGCGCGATCAGCCACCCGCTCTACCTCGAGCTCGAACACGACGGCGCCCTCGTCGGCACCTACGTGCTCAGCAAGAAGCGCGTACACACCCCGCTCGGCACCCTCGACGCCTGGTACCGCGGCCTCCTCACCGTCGCCGACGGCCAGCAGGGCCAGGGCTACGGCCGCGTCCTCGTCGAGCAGGCGTTCGCATGGTTCCGCGCCCGCGCCGGCGCCGAGGGCCGCCCGCTGCTCACCTATGGCTGCATCGAAGGCGAGAACGCCCGCTCCCAGAAGCTCCTCGGCGACCTCGACGCCCGCGTCATCGGCACCTTCTCCGCGCTGCCCGTCTACCTGCACCGCCCCCGCGAAGAGACCCACATCGAGCCGCTCAACCCCGGCGAGACCCCCGCCATCGCCGAGGCGCTGCGCGCGCAGTACGCCGCGCTCGGCCTCAGCGACGTCGGCGCCCGCATCGACCCCGCCCGCTACTTCATCGTGCCCGGCCAGGGCGGCCCCGTCGCCGGCGCCTCGGTGCACGTCGAGCGCCTCATCCTCGATGACATCGGCGGCGCGCTCGATCCCATCGTGCGCACGCTCGTGCGGGTCCCCGGCGTGCGCGACCGCGTCGACCTCGACGACCTCCGCTGGCTCAAGCTGCACGACCTCTACGTCCGCCCCGGCTTCGAAGACCGCTGGCCCGGCTTCGTCGAGGCGCTCTGCGCCCGCCACGGCGTCAACGTCGCCGTCTTCTTCCTCGACCCCGCCGGCCCCACCCGCGCGGCGCTCGCCGAGGGCGGCGTCTTCGACCTCGTCACCCGCCTCTTCGACACCCCGATCAGCGTCTCCGTCGCCGCGTTTGGCGATGGCACCGAAGCCATGCTCGATGCCATCACCGACCGCGGCGTCTGCCTCTATCCCGGCCCCTGAACGCTGCCATCAAGGCAGCGGCTCGCCGTTCCACGCGATGTCGACGAACTGCGCCGCCACCAGCGGCGAGCGCCCCACGTCCTCGCCCTGCTTGACCTCCTTGAGCCGGCTCACCAGCCGATACGACAGCAGCGTATACAGCAACGGCATGGGATCACTCAGCCGCGCATAGAGATCGGTGCTGCCATCGAAGAGCAGCTTGAGATCCTCGACGATGTGCTTCGGGTTGAGCACCATGTCCCGCAACAGCGCCAGCCCGATCTTCGCCCGCCGCCCCGCCGGCAGCCGCCGCAGCGTCGTGCCATCGACGTCGGCGAGCGCCGCCGCATACTCATCGGTCGGCCACATCGCCACCCCGTTCGTCGGGCGCGGGTTGCACTCGACCAGATAGATGCCATCGTCGCCGCGCAGGAAGTCGAAGCTGATGTGCCCGTGATAGCCGAGCGCCTCGACCACCCGCCGCACGATCCCCAGCGTCTCCTCGCAGTCGACCGACTCGAAGACGATGCCACCCGCGTCGGCGATCGTCTTGGGGTGCTCATAGGTCGAGTGCAGCACCAGCCTGCCATGGTGTGCCATGCTGAAGGTGCAGACATCGGTGCCTTCGACGTAGCCTTGCACGATCCACGGCACCGCCTCGGTCGGATGACACCTCGCCGGGTCGAGCGCGCCGGCGAGCGCGCCGTGGTTGGTCAGCAGCTCCACCCCGCCCCGCCCGAACGCCGGCCGCGCGAAGTACGGGTCGAACTCGCCGAGCGCCGCCTGCAACTCCGCGTCGCTGCGCACGATCCGGCTCGGCGCGATCGGGATGTCGAGCGCGCGCGCCAGCTCCACGAGCTTCGACTTGTCGTGCAGCCGCACCAGCGCCTCGAAGTCGCCGGTGAAGAGCTCGACCCCCGGCGGCAGGTCGCCGCGGTGGCGCGCGAGCAGGAACGCCTCCTCGAAGGCCGGCAGGACGAGGTCGATGCCCTGGCTGCGCACGATCTCGACCACCCGCTCGACGAACGCCAGCGGCTCGCCATACGGCGGCGGCACCACGAGCGGCTGCTCGACGTGCTTCGAGCCGAGCCCCGGCGCCGAGCCCTCGGAGTCGGCCGCGAAGACGACGTGCCCCGCCTCGCCGAGCTTGCGGATGGTGTCGAGCGCAAACGGCAGCCGCGCCGAGGTGACGAGCACCCGCCGCGCGCCGGCCCGTGGATCGGCGGGCGGGGTGTCATCGATGGGCACGAGGGGCGCGTCGGGCAGGGCAGGGGGCGGGGTGTTCATCGGGGTCCTCCGATCGGGGGTGATCGACGGAGAGATGAGCCCCCGTCGGGCGCCGTCACGGCGGCGGGCCCTCGACGAGCAGCGCCTGCGCCGCCGCCAGCGCCGCCTCGGGCCCGGCGAGCGCGAGCACGTCACCCGCGCGCAGCACCTCGGTGCCCTTCGGCAGCCGCCGCTCGGCGTCGGCGCTGCGGATCGCGACCACTGTCGCCCCGGTCACCGCGCGCAGATCGATCCCCGCCAGCGTGCGCCCCACCGCCCAGGCGCCCGGATCGAGCGTCACCCCGGCCGCGCGATCGAGCCCGAGGATGCCCGGCTCGGGCACCGCGCTCGCGCCCGCCGGATCACGCGTCTGCCGCGCGAGCAGGTCGACGAGCTGGTCGGCGCTGAACCGCACCTGCGGCGCGACCCGCCCCGCCGTGCGATACAACAGCAGCGCCGCGCCCACGGCGAGCACCACCAGCGCGATCACGAAGCCGCTCCCGGCGAACGGCAGCACCACCACCGCCAGCGGCGTGCCCACCGCGAGCAGCACCATGAGCTGCACCGAGACGACGAGCACCCGCCGCGGCCGGTCGGGCCGCCCGTCGGGCGCCGCGCCGAAGACCCGCTCGCAGACCTGCGCCCCGAGCGCCCGCGTCGCCCGCACCAGACTCACCGCCGGCACCACCGCGAGCAGCGCCGCCGCCGCGACCACCGCCACCCCGTCCCACGGCGCCGGCAGCCCCAGCCGCACCTCGGCGAACGCCCGCAGCCGCTCGAACCCCACCGCCGCCGCCATCACCACCAGCGCCGTCGCGCCCCCGTCGAACGCGATCACCGCGACCGTGCGCGACAGCGGCGAGCGCGGCGTCGCCCGCGAGGCCCGCAGCTTCTCGAACCACGCCTCGTGCAGGCTCAGCATGTCCTGCATCGCCCGCGGCAGCCGGTGGTCGATCGCCCGCACCGCCCGATCGGCGAACCCCATCGCAAACGGCGTGCTGAACGCGCTCAACACCGCGACCGTGACCACGATCGGCGCCAGCGCCGGCGGCGCGATCCCCGCCTCGATCCCGATCGCCGACAGGATGAACCCGAACTCCCCGATCTGCCCGAGCGAGAGCCCCGCCGTCACCGAGCGCCGCAGCCCGTTGCCCGAGAGCACCCCGCTCGCCGAGACGCTCACCGCCTGCGCGACGACCACCACCGCGAACACCAGCAGCGAGGTCGGCAGGTGCTCGATCGCGAGCCGCGGGTCGACGGTCATCCCGATCGAGACGAAGAAGATCGCCGCGAAGAGATCACGCAGCGGCCGGGTGAGGTGCTCGACCCGGTGCGCCTCGCCCGACTCGGCGACGAGCATGCCCCCGAAGAACGCCCCGAGCGCGACCGAGTAGCCGAGCGCGTCGGCGGCGAGCGCGAGCCCGAAGCAGAGCCCCATGCACACCACCACCAAGAGCTCGTCGCTCCCCGTCGCGACCACCCGCCGCACGAGCCGCGGCACCACGAAGAGGCCGCCGACCACGATCCCGACCAGCACCGCGCCGAGCCGCCCCACCACCGCGAGCAGCCCCACCGCCGAGAGCGCGTGCCCCGCCGCGACCGCGGTCAGCACCGCGGCGAGCACGATCGCGATCACGTCCTGAATCACCAGCATGCTCATGACATGCTCGCGCACGTCGGCCGCCACCGGCCGCTCCTCGAAGAGCTTGCTGACCACCATCGTGCTCGCGATGCAGATCGACGCCCCGAGGAAGACCGCCGCCTCCGGCGTCCACCCGAGCAGCCGCCCGATCCCATAACCCGCCCCGAGCAGCGTCGCGACCTCGACCGCCGTGCTCACCCCGGCCGTCGGCAGCACCGCCACCAGCCGCTTGAGCCGCAGCTCGAGCCCCACGACGAACATGACGAGCACCACGCCGAGCTCGGAGAGCGCGTGCGTGCGCCCCGGATCGGCGAAGACCGGGATCGGTAGATAGGGCCCCACGATCAGCCCCGCGACGAGGTAGCCGAGCACCGTCGGCTGCCCGAGCGCCCGCGAGAGCATCGCGGTCGCCGAGGCGACGAGGAGGACGACGGCGAGATCGGCGAGGAAACCGGGCGCGTGCATGTCCGGTCTCTAACGAGGTTCCGCGCCGCGCTCAAGCCCCGATGGCTCCCGCGCGCCGCGCCGCCGCCGAATCACGGCCCCCTCGGCGCCGGGCGATGGCATCCTCGCCGCGCGCACCCCGCGCCGCTCGACCCTTGGGAGGAGACCGATGCGCCGCCTGCTCACCGCGCTCACCGCGCTCACCGCGCTCACTGCGCTCGCCGCGCTCGCCGCGCTCGCCGCGCTCGCCGGCTGCGACGACCCCGCCGACGCCCCCCGCGACGCCCGCCCGCCGCCGCCCGACGCCGCGCCCCGCCGCCGACGCCGACCCCGCCGACGCCAGCCGCGACGCCGACCCCGACGCCGACCCCCCGACGCGCGCGCCGCCCGCCCTGCTCCGCCCCCCCGCGCCACCGGCGGCCCCGCCGTCGTCTTCGCCCCCGACGCCCCCCCCCGCCCCGACATCCCGCTCCCCAACGACGCCCTCACCCGCAAAGACCCCGGCGCCCTCACCGGCCGCCGCGTCGCCATCCCCCTCGACGCCGCCACCGCCCACGAGAACGCCACCCGCGCCGCCTTCAACGAGATGGACGGCTTCGGCGCCTTCGCCCCCATCTTCGTCTCCTTCGACGCCCCCCTCGACCTCGACGACATCCTCGCCCGCCACCGCGCCAACGACGACTTCCGCGACGACGCCCTCTACCTGCTCAACGTCGACCCCGACTGCCGCCGCTACGGCGAAGAGGTCGCGCTCGACATCGGCCGCCGCCGCTACCCCGCCACCATCTACCGCCACAGCCGCCGCGTCCCCGACCCCGAGGCCCCCGACGGCTACCGCCTCGACGAGCGCAGCAACGCCTACTTCCCCTTCGACCCGATGGGAGAGGCCAACTCCCTGCTCTTCCCCGAGCGCGACGAAGACACCGACGGCGACGGGCAGCTCGACCCCGGCGAGGACCGCGACGGCGACGGCGTCCTCGACCTCGCCAACCTCCACCCCCGCGGCGCCTGCGACGCCCACCCGCCCGGCACCGACTTCGACCGCTGCGTCGCCGACCACCTCCTCACCTGGTACGAGCGCCAGACCCACACCCTCATCCTCCGCCCGCTCTGGCCGCTCGAGCAGCAATGCACCTACGCCGTCGTCCTCACCCACCGCCTCCGCGGCGAAGACACCCGCCCGGTCACCTCGCCCCTCGAAGGCATCAACCTCGCCACCCAGAGCGACGACCTCCGCCCGGTGCTCGACCTCGTCACCCGCTATGACCTCACCCCCGATGACATCGCCTTCACCTGGAGCTTCACCGTCGGCAGCATGACCCGCGACCTCGAAGCCCTCCGCGCCGGCCTCTACGGCCACGGCCCCTTCGCCCGCCTCGCCGCCGAGTTCCCCCCCGAGCGCCTGCGCCTGTGGAGCCGCGGCGAGCTCGGCGGCGCCCGCGGCGACGACCGCCCGCTCGTGCCCGGCGCCTGCGCCGGCGCCGGCCTCACCTACCTCTGGCAGCATGGCATCGGCGAATGGGACCCCAACATGTGCGCCCTCGAAGCCGACTTCAGCACCGTCGGTGGCATCTTCGGCGGCACCTTCGAGGCACCCTACCTCCTCACCGACAGCGATGGCATCGCCACCGAACGCTACCCCGCCGACGACGACGAACGCTGGCAGCTCGATCCCATCACCGGCGAGGCCCGCATCGGCACCGCGACCGTGCCCTTCTGGTGCGCGCTCCCCATCGAGCGCGCCGTCTGCCCCCCCGGCAACCCCGACGGCGTCCCCTTCTGCAAGCCATTCCCCACCGTCGTCTTCACCCATGGCTATGGCAGCTCCCGCGCCGAGATCACCAGCCACCTCGGCCGCCACACCGCCATGGGCACGGCGGTCTGCGCGCTCGACGCCCCCGGCCACGGCCTCGACCGCTGGCTCGCCGACCCCCGCGCCGGCGCCGCGCTCATCGGCGCCCGCGTCGGCTTCACCCGCTACGGCGTGCCCGCGCTCGCCGAGATGCTCGCCCGCGGCCGCGACCGCGACCTCGACAACGACGGCCTCCCCGACGGCGGCGCCGACCAGTGGACCGCCGACCTCTTCCACACCCGCGACATGGTCCGCCAGTCGGCGCTCGAGGTGATGCAGCTCGTCCGCATCCTGCGCGCCATGGACGGCCGCGAAGGCCCGCAAGGCGTCCTCGGCGACGTCGACGGCGACGGCGAGGTCGACCTCGGCGGCCCGCTCACCACCCTCGGCCTGTGGGGCATCAGCCTCGGCGGCATCACCGCCGGCGTGCTCGCCGGCGCCGAGCCCTCGCTCGACGCCGTCTCCCCCAACGCCGGCGGCGCCGGCCTCGTCGACATCGCCATGCGATCGAGCCTCGGCGGCCTCCCCGATGCCATCATCCTCCCCATGATCGGACCCATCATCGCCGGCTGCCTCCCCGTCGACGCGCACGACAACCCGCTCCCGCCCGCCGCCGAGACCACCGACGACTGCCTCGGCACCGGCCTCGACGACACCATCACCGGCGACACCCTCCGCGTCGGCGCCTACGTCACCGTGCTCGCCCGCCAGCGCACCCGCGCCATCGGCGCCCTCACCGGCGTCCGCCCCGGCGACCGCGTCCGCCTCCGAAACCGCCGCACCGGCGCCGAGGCCACCACCCTCATCAACGCCCGCGGCCACTTCCGCCTCGCCGTCGCCGCCGACGCCCTCGGCGCCGTCGAGCGCCGCCCGATCGTCGGCATCGAGCCGGGGAGGGGAGCGGTCGCCTTCGAAGACACCCCCCGCCTCGGCGACCCGCTCGAGCTGACCGTCTACGTCGGCGACAGCGACACCGTGCGCGGCGTCCTCGACCGCTTCGGCCGCGACGTCGAGCACTTCGCCACCCGCTACCCCGCAGGCGCCCCCCTCGTCGCGCTCGCCCCCGGCCTCGGCCTCGGCCGCAACACCCCCGACTTCCGCCGCTTCGCCGGCATCGCGCAGCACGCCGTCTCCCCCGCCGACCCCGGCGTCTGGGCCGCCCATGTCATCGAAGAGCCCCTCGACTTCGGCTACGACCCCCACCGCCCCACCGGCAACACCCGCGTGCTCATGATGCCCGTCGCCGGCGACCGCGTCGTGCCCGTCAACACCGGCGTCGCCATGGCCCGCGCCGCCGGCCTCCTCGGCTCATGGCGCCGCGACCCCGACCGTTTCGGCCCCGAGCACGGCTGGCGTGAGCTCTTCGTGCCCGACCCCCGCCATGGCACCTCGATCGACCAGGCGCTCGCCGACCGCCACGTCATCGAAGGCGACCACCGCCTGCAACGCCACGCCGACAATCCCATCAACCCCAACGTCATGTATGACATCGACGACCTCAGCGATGGCACCGCCGCGTGGTCCTGCGGCCCGAGCGACTGGAGCGGCGGCAACGGCGAGCACGAGTGCCCCGACGCCGTCGCCGGCCAGGAGGTCTTCTTCGGCGTGCCCCACCCCGCCCCCGGCGACGCGCTCCGCGTCGACCGCCCCCGCGACGGCCGCGTCGACGGCCTCCGCGTCCCCGTCGTCCGCCCCGCCGGCCAGCATGGCATCTACAACGCCCAGCCCTTCCGCGTCTTCGACCACGACGCCTACACCGTCAACCTCACCGCCCGCTTCCTCGCCACCGGCGGCCGCGTCCTCGGCCACGAGCCCGGCTGCGACTGCACCGCCGACCGCCTCCCCGCCTTCACCCGCGCCGGCGCCCCGATCTACCCGAGCTTCGACCGCGCCTGCGGCCCCGACGAGCTCAAGCTCTGCGACCCCGTCTGCGCGGCCGCCTGGGGCATCGTCGTCCCCGAAGAGGCGCCCTGCGAGGAGTGATCGCCGCCCCCTCCCAGCCCCCGCCGCCACGCCGCCCGCCCCAGCGCGTGCCCCCCGATCGGCGCCGTCAGCAGGAAGAACAACGCCGCCGCCCCCGCCCGCGCCCACGCCCCCGGCGTCCCGATGTGCAGCGCCGCGCCCAAGAGCGTCAGCATCACCCCCAGCGTCGCCGACTTCGTGCTGCAATGCAGCCGCCGGAAGACATCGCTCATCCGCAGCACGCCGAGCGCCGCCACCAGCATCAGCGCCCCGCCGAGCGTCATCAGCCCCCACGCCAGCCACGCGATCATTCCCGCCCCCCCGTGTGCTCGATGAAGTGCGCGAACGCCAGCGTCGCGATGAACCCCACCGCGCCGAGCACCAGCGCCGCGTCGAGGAAGACCGCGTCCCCCGCCGTCACCGCGTGCAGCGCGATCACCCCCACCGCCAGCGTCGACAGCAGATCGAGCGCCACCGCCCGATCGGCCAGCGTCGGCCCCCGCAAGAGCCGCACCCCGCCCAGCGCCATCGCGGCCAGCACCAGCAACGTCGGCACCATCATGACTCGGGCTCCCACAGCGCCATCAGCGCGTCCTCGAGCCGCCGGATCTCCTCCCGCACCCGCTCCACGTCGTCGGCGTACATCGCGTGAACCCGCAGCGCGCCATCGACCACATCGAGCGCCAGCGTGCCCGGCGTCAGCGACACCCCGTTGGCGAGCAGCGTGATCGCCCGCGGATCGCGCAGCCGCATCGGGAAGTCGACCACCCGCGGCGTCGACAGATCCCGCGGCGTCAGCACGTCGCGCACCACCCGCGCGCTGCTCGTCAACAGCTCCACCGAGAACAACCCCATCAACCGCGCGAGGCTCGTCGCGCGCCGCCACAGCCGCGCCATCACCGCGCCCCCGCTCGCAGGTACTCACCCCGATCGAACAGCGCCTCGCCCGCCGCGAGGCACACCTCGAAGACCGGCCCCGCGAGCAACCCCACCGCCACCGAGATCGCCGCCAGGGCAGCCACCGGCCACAGCCGCGCCCGCCCCACCGGCCGCGGCGGCCGCGCCTCGTCCGCCGCCGGGCCCAGGAACGCCGCGTGCGCGATCTTCAGCATCGAGAACAACGTCAACAGCCCCACCCCCAGCGCCAGCGCCCCCACCCCCGGCGCGCCCGCGTCGAACGCCGCCCGGATGATCCCCACCTTCGCGAAGAAGCCCGACAGCGGCGGCATGCCCGCCAGCGACAGCGCCGGGATCGCGAACACCAGCCACAGCGCCGGCCAGACCCGCCGCAGCCCGCCGAGCCGCGACAGCTCCTCGCTCCCGCCCGCCTCGGCCACCAGCCCGCCCACCAGGAACAGCGCCGTCTTCACCACGATGTGATGCACCAGATAGAAGACCGCCGCCCCGATCGCAAACGGCGTATACAGCGCCAGCCCCACCACGATGTAGCCGATCTGGCTGATGATGTGGAACGACAGGATCCGCCGGATCCCCGCCCGGCTCGCCGCCCCGAGCACCCCGATCCCCATCGTCAGCGCGCCCGCCATCAACAAGAGCCCATGGGTGAAGCCGGTGTCGTGCACGAAGACCAGCGTGAAGACCCGCATCAGCGCGTAGACCCCCACCTTGGTCAACAGCCCCGCGAACAGCGCCGAGACCACCGGCGCCGGCGTCGGATAGGCCGGCGGCAGCCACCCGAACAGCGGGAACACCCCCGCCTTGATCCCGAACGCCACCATGAGCAGCACCGCCACCCCGCCCAGCGCGCCCTCCCGATCGCTCGCCGCCAGCCGCGCCAGATCCGCCAGATCGAGCGTGCCCGCCTTGGCATACAAGAGCCCGAGCGCGGTCAGGAACAGCGCCGACGACACGAGGTTGATCGCCACGTAGCGCAGCGCCCCCGCCAGCGGCGCCGGCCGCCCCTCGTGCGCGAGCAGCACGAAGCTCGAGATCAACAGCACCTCGAACCACACGTACAGGTTGAAGAGATCACCCGCCACGAACGCCCCGCACACCCCCGTCAGCAGCATCAGCATCAGCGGCGCCAGCGTCGGCGCCGGCCGCGGCGACAGCGCCGCGTAGCACCCCACCGCCGCACCCACCACCGCCGTCACCATCACCAGCAGCGCCGCCAGCCGATCGGCCACGAACGCGATCCCGAACGGCGCCGGCCACGCCCCCATCCGGGTCACGGCGATCCCCTCGGCGAGCACCGTCGACAGCAGCCCCGCCGCCGCGACGAGGTGCGCCGCGTGCGCCGCCAGCCACACCGCCCGCTGCGCCCGGTGCCCGCGCAGCAGCAGCGCCAGCACCGCGCCGAGCATCGGCGCCAGGATCGGGAGCACCACCACCGCCGCGGTCATCGGCTCACCTCAGCAACAGCGCTCACCTCGCCGGCCGGCGGCTCGGCGCCCGCGTCGGGCAGCGCGTCCAGATCGTCGTCATCGAGCGCCTCGCTCGCCCGCCGCGCCAGCGCCAGCGCGAAGCCGAGCACGCCGAAGCCGATCACGATCGCGGTCAGGATCAGCGCCTGCGGCAGCGGATCGGCGTGCCCCGGCGGCGGCACCTCCGCCCCCGCCGGCACCAGCGGCGCCGGCGCGACCCGCGCGCCCGCCGCGACGAAGATCGCGAGGTTCGCCGCGTGCCCGATCAGCGACAGCCCGATCAGCACGTTGAGCACCCCGCGTTGCAGCATCAGGTAGAGGCCAAAGGCAAAGAGCCCGCCGACCACCACCGACATCGTCCCGTGCATGAGCCTCCCTCACCGCCGCCACTGCGGCAGCGCAAAGCCGGCGACCACCCCGAGCACCACCGCGCACACGCCCGCGTCGAAGACCAGCGGCGTCCCGAGCGGCAGCGACTCCAGCCACAGCGCGTCGAGGAAAGCCTCGCCGAAGACGAGCCCCGCGAGCCCCGCGCCGAGCGCCACCAACAGCCCGCCGCCGATCCACGTCGCCGGCGCCGCCCGCAGCCAGCGCCGCGCCGCCACCGGCCCGAACGCGACCGCCCGCAGGATCAGCGCCGCGCCCGCGACCAGCCCCGCCGCGAAGCCGCCGCCCGGCGCGTTGTGCCCGCGCCACAAGAGCCACGCCGCAAAGACCAGCATCGCCGGCCCGAGGTAGCGCGCCGCCGTCTCCAGGATCACCGTGCTGCGGATGCCACCGGTCGCCTCGGGGCCCGCCTCGATGATCGCCTCGATGCCATCGGGCGCCTCCGGCTCCTTGTCGGTGAAGCCACCCATGCCATCAGCGCGGATGCCATCGACGCCCGCCGTGCCATCGGCGCCCGCCATGCCATCGGCGCCCGCCATGCCATCGGCGCCATGCGTGCGATCGATGCCATCCCCCCGCCGCCCGAGCAGCACCCCCACCCCCAGCGCCGCGACGCCGAGCACCGCGATCTCCCCGAGCGTATCGAGCGCCCGGAAGTCGACCAGGATCACGTTCACCACGTTCGCCCCCCGCCCCGCCGGCAGCGACTGCGCCGCGAACCAGTCCGACACCCCCGGCCCCAGCTCCACCGCGCTCGCCCGCCACACCAAGAGCGCCACCACCAGCCCCGCCGCGCCCGCGACCACCGCGGCCCACGTCCGATCGAGCCCTCGCCGCGCCGGCCGCAGGTCGCCGAGCCGCTCGAACGCCAGCACCAGCAGCACCACCGTCAGCGCCTCGACGAGCAACTGCGTGATCGCCAGATCGGGCGCGCCGTGCCGCAAGAAGAACAGCGCCACCCCGAACCCCACCGCCCCGAGCGCCGCGATCGCGCCCAGCCGCCGCCGCGCCAGCGCCGCCCCGAGCGCGCCGCCGAGCACGAAGACCACCAGCACCGCCTCGACCGGATCGGGCAGCCCGCCCCACGCCGGCCACGTCGGCGCCATCCGCAACAGCGCCAGCGCCCCGAGCCCCGCCGCCACCAGCAGCACCACCGCGATCGACGCCCGCAGCGCCGCCGGCTGCGCGACCGCCGTCACCGCCTTCGCCGCGCCCACCGCCGCCGCCCACGCCTGATCGTGCGGCGCCGGATCGGCCAGCCGATCGACGATCGTCAGCCGCCGCCGCAGCGCGCCCCGCGCCCGGTACAGCGCCCACCCGAGCGCCACCGACGCCGCGCTCAGCAACAGCGGCACCCCGAAGCCATGCCACACCGCGAGCCCCACCGGCACCCCGGCGAACGGATCGACCACCGCCGCCCCGAGCGGCCCCGCGAAGATCCCCGCCGCGAGCCCGAGCACCGCGAGCACCAGCGGCGGCCCGACCACCAGCGGCGAGAGCGGCTTGGCCCCGGCTCTTGCCGCGATGCCATCGCTGCCACCGATGTCATCACCGCGGATGCCATCACCGCGGATGCCATCGCCGATGCCATCGCCGCGGATGCCATCACCGATGCCATCGCTGCCATCACCACCCGCCCGCGCCGCCAGCGGCTCCCAGGCCACCGCCAGCGCCACGAAGACGAACGCCGCCCCCGCCACCGCCAGCACCGCCGCCCCCCACGCCGCCCCGCCATCGAGCAGCGCCACGAACGCCGTCTCCTTCGCCACGAACCCCGCCAGCGGCACCACCCCCGCCATCGACAGCGCCGCCAGCGCCGCCGTCAGCCACAGCCAGCGATGCCGCCGCCCCAGCCCGGCCAGCCGCCGCACGTCCCGCGAGCCGCCCGCCTTCTCCAGCCCGCCCGCCACCATGAACAGCGCGCCCTTGTACAGACCATGGGCGGCCACCAGCCCCACCGCCGCGCCCCGCGCCAGCGGCGTATCGACCCCCACCAGCAGCATCATCACCCCGAGCGCCCCGATCGTCGTCGCCGCCAGCAGCCGCTTCAGATCGGTCGACCCCAGCGCCAGCGCCCCGCCCGCGATCGCCGTCGCCGCGCCCATGCCCATCAGCGCCCACTGCCACCCCGAAGTCCCCCCCAGCGCCGGCCCCAGCCGCAGCACCAGGAACACGCCCGCCTTGACCATCGTCGCCGAGTGCAGATAGGCGCTGATCGGCGTCGGCGCCGCCATCGCGCCCGGCAGCCAGAACTGGAACGGCCACTGCGCGCTCTTCGTCGCCGCCCCGATCAGCACCCCCGCCGCGATGAAGCCATAGGCCGGGTGCGCCGCGATCGACCCGATCGCCGAGATCCGCCACCCATCGGCCGCGAGCCCGAGCCCCAACAACCCGCCGAGCAGCGCCAGCCCCCCGCCCGCGGTCACCAGCAGCGCCCGCCGCGCGGCCGCCCGCGCCTCCGCCTTCTCGTTCTCCAGCCCCACCAGCAGGTACGACGCGATGCTCGTCGCCTCCCAGCACACGAACAGCCACAGCAGATCATCGGCCAGCACCAGCCCCAGCATCGCGCCCGCGAACGCCAGCAGCCCCGCCACCGCCGGCGCCGCCGTCGGCTTGCCCCGCAGATAGCCGCCCGCGTAGGCCACCACCGCCGCGCCCACCCCGCACACCAGCAGCGCGAACACCAGCCCGAGCAGATCGAGCCGCAGCGCCACCGCCAGATCCAGCCCCGGCACCCACGGCATCGACCACTCGATCGGCGCCTCGACCACCCGCGGCGCCACCCACACCAGCCAGCCCGCCCCCGCCGCCGGCACCGCCGCCAGCGCCACCGGCCCGCCCCGCGGCCACCGCCGCACGATCGGGACCGCCACCACCGCCGCGGCGAACAACGCCGCCAGCAACACCACCATCACCATCGAGCGCGCGCTCCCCGTCCGATTGCCCAGAACGATGATGTTCGTCCTCGTCTGGTTATTGAGATAATTTCACCCTCATCCTTCGAGCAGACCGAAAGACCCCCGACCCCGAGGCCGCCGATGGACTGGCTCAACTACCACCACCTCCTCTACTTCTGGACCGCCGCCCGCGACGGCGGCGTCACCGCGGCCGCGCGCGCGCTCCGCCTCGCGCCCTCCACCCTCAGCGCCCAGATCCGCCAGCTCGAAGAGCGCCTCGGCCACGCCCTCTTCCGCCGCGACGGCCGCCGCCTCGTGCTCACCGAGGTCGGCGAGACCGTCTACAGCTACGCCGACGAGATCTTCGCCCTCGGCCGCGAGCTCACCCAGACCCTCGACGACCGCCCCCACCCCCACACCGCGCGCCTCGTCATCGGCGTCGCCGACGTCATGCCCCGCCTCCTCGCCGCCCGCCTCGTGCGCCCCGTGCTCGGCGGCGACGTGCGCCTCGCCTGCCGCACCGGCGACCCCCGCCGCCTCATCGAAGAGATGGCCCTGCACCGGGTCCACGTCGTGCTCAGCGACGCCCCCGCCCCCGCCGACGCCACCGAGCGTCTCGTCAGCCACCTCGTCGGCGCCTGCCCCATCGAGCTCTTCGCCGCCCCCGCGCTCGCCGCCCGCCACCGCGACCCGCTCCCCGAAGCCCTCGACGGCGCCCCCTTCCTCCTCCCCGCCGAGCACACCGAGCTCCGCCGCGCGCTCGACGAGTGGTTCGTCGCCCACCGCATCCGCCCCCGCATCATGGGCGAGTTCGACGACAGCGCGCTGATGAAGGCCTTCGGCCAGCAGGCCCTCGGCCTCTTCCCCGCCCCCGCGCTCGTCGCCCCCGAGCTCATCGCCGACCACGGCGTCGTCTGCCTCCACCGCCTCGACGGCCCGCAAGAGCGCGTCTACGCCCACGTCCTCGAGCGCCGCACCGCCCACCCGCTCATCGAGGCCCTCATCACCGGCGCCCGCGCCGTCTTCGCGCCCCCCGCCCCGTGACGACTCCGGGGGTGCCCTCATCCAAGGGCACACACCGACGGCGCGCCCGCACCCCACCCCCGTTCGAGACCGGCCGCCGCCCCCAAAACCGGAGGAGCCCGCGCAATGGCTCACGAGATCACCCGCGCCGAAGACCAGCAGACCGCGACCATCAACCTCGCCGACACCGAGCGATGGCTCTCGATCGCCGGCGGCGCGCTCCTCGCGCTCGGCGCCATCAAGGTCCGCGGCGTCGCCGGCATCGCCATGACCGCCGTCGCCGGCGGCCTCATCTACCGCGGCGTCAGCGGCCACTGCGAGGTCTACGAAGCGATCGGCGTCGACCGATCCGGCGACGAACCGAGCCCCCGCGGCATCGGCGGCCTCGTCGAGCGCAAGCCCCTCCACCTCGAGGCCGGCGTCACCATCGGCAAGCCCGCCGACGAGCTCTACGCGCACTGGCGCGACCTCGAGAACCTCGCCGAGATCATGAGCGGCGTCCGCTCCATCGAAGCCCACGGCGACGGCAAGCGCTCGCACTGGAAGATGCTCGTCGCCCCCGGCGTCGCGCTCGAGTTCGACGCCACCATCACCGCCGACAAGAAGAACCGCCGCATCTCCTGGCAGACCGACGACGACGCCACCGTGCACCACCACGGCACCGTCACCTTCAAGCCCCTCGGCCGCGACCGCGGCACCGAGATCCACGTCACGCTCGGCTACGACGTCCCCGGCGGCGCCATCGGCCGCGGCGTCGCCCACCTCCTCGACACCTTCAGCGAGAAGCACCTCGAAGCCGACCTGCGCCGCTTCAAGCGCCGCATGGAGACCGGCTCGGCCGAAGCCGACGGCGCCGACGAAGGCCGCGAGGAGGCTGCCAAGTGAAGGCCCTCGTCTGGCATGGCACCCGCGACGTCCGCGTCGACACGGTGCCCGACCCCGAGCTCAAGGGATCCCGCGACATCATCATCGAGGTCACCTCGACCGCGATCTGCGGCTCCGACCTGCACCTCTACAATGGCTACATCCCGACCATGAAGTCGGGTGACATCCTCGGCCACGAGTTCATGGGCCGCGTCGTCGACAAAGGCCGCGCCGTCAAGGACCTCGCGGTCGGCGACCGCGTCGTCGTGCCCTTCCCCATCGCCTGCGGCGCCTGCTGGTTCTGCCAGACCGAGCTCTGGTCGCTCTGCGACAACACCAACCCCAACGCCGAGATGGCCGAAGCCATGTTCGGCCACGCCCCCGCCGGCCTCTTCGGCTACTCGCACCTCACCGGCGGCTACCCCGGCGGGCAGGCCGAGTACGTGCGCGTGCCCTACGCCGACGTCGGACCCATCAAGATCCCCGACGGCCTCGCCGACGAGCAGGTCTTGTTCCTCTCCGACATCCTCCCCACCGGCTGGCAGGCCGCCGAGCAATGCGGCATCGTCGGCGGCGACGTCGTCGCGGTCTGGGGTTGCGGCCCCGTCGGCCTCTTCGCCATCGAGTCCGCCCGCCTCCTCGGCGCCGAGCGTGTCATCGCCATCGACCGGCTCCCCGAGCGCCTCGAGCTCGCCCGCCGCCTCGGCGCCGAAGTCATCGACTACACCGCCATCGGCAACACCGTGCAGGTCGTCGACCACCTCCGCGCCATCACCGGCGGCCGCGGCCCCGACGCCTGCATCGACGCCGTCGGCCTCGAAGCGCACGGCATCGGCCTCGAAGGCTTCTACGACAAGGTCAAGCAAGCCGTCCGCGCCGAGACCGGCCGCCCCACCGCGCTGCGCCAGTGCATCCTCGCCTGCCGCAAGGGCGGCACCGTCAGCATCCCCGGCGTCTACGGCGGCCTCGTCGACAAGGTCCCGATGGGCGCGCTGATGAACAAGGGCCTCACCGTCCGCACCGGCCAGACCCATGTGCACCGCTACCTCGAGAAGCTCCTCCATCGCATCAGCGAAGGTGAGATCGACCCCGCGATCATCATCACCCACACCCGCCCGCTGAGTGAAGCGGCCGAGATGTACGCCACCTTCAGCAAGAAGCAGGACGACTGCATCAAGGTCGTGCTCAAACCCTGACCCATCGCCACCCAAAAAGGAGTCATCTGCCATGGCGACCCAGGACCACGGACCGCAGATCAAGGACGACGAGCAATACGAGGCGCTGCGCGACAAAGGCATGAGCAAGGAGAAGGCCGCCCGCATCGCCAACAGCGACCGCCACAGCACCGCCAAGAAGGGCGGCCACTCATCGGCGTACGAAGACTGGACCCGGGACGAGCTCTACGAGAAGGCCCAGGAGGTCGGCATCGAGGGCCGCTCCGAGATGAACAAAGCCGAGCTCATCGACGCGCTCCGCAACCACTGAGCGCGGCCGCGCCGATCACCGATGGCAGCGAATCCCATCGATGGCATCGGCTCGCGCAGATGCCATCGATGCGTTGATGCCATCGCCCCTCACTCGATCGCCGCCCCCGGCGCCCGCACCCACGGCGCGCCGCCCGGCAGACCATCGGCCGCCAGCGCCGAGCCATCCGACGCCACCCACTCCACCGCGTGCCCCTCCGCCGGCTGCGGCACCTCCCACGAGTCGAGCATCCGCGCGATGACATCCTTCGGCACCGCGGCCGCCCGCGCCCGGTTCCGCCGCGCCTGCTCCCGCGCGCTCGCCTCGACGTACACCACCCGCACCCGCGCCCGATAGCCCGCGAACAGCTCCACCAACTGCCCCCGCCGCCGGGCGCTCAGGTGCGTGCCATTCCACGCAAAGTCCCGCCCCGCCCGCAGATGCTCCCGCGCCGCCTCCCGCGCCGCCTGGATCACCCGCCCGTCGTGATCTCCCGGCGCCACCCCGAGCCGCGCCCGGATCCCATCGAGCGTCACCACCGGCCACCCCCCGAAGTGATCGCGCAGCCACGTATCCTTGCCCGAGCCCGGCAGCCCGCACATCAGCGCCGCCGTACACGCGAAGTCCTCGTGCGGCGCCACCCCCACCGGCGCCCGCCCCGCCGCCGCGTGCAGGAAGCGCGCGTGCGCCGAGGCATGGACATAGGGCCGATCGAGGCACCCCTGCTCCGCGCACGCCAGCCGGAACAGCTCGATGTTGTCGAGCAGCCGCTGCATGTCATCACACGTCCGCCCCCGGATGTCCGCCTCCGCCACCCGCGCGAGCAGATCGTTGCGCACCACCTGACTGCCGAGCTTCAACCGATCCTCGAAGCCATCGCCCTCGATCGCGAAGAACGGCACCTGATGCACCGCGATGAGCGCGCACACCGCCTCGCGCACCGCGAACGGCACGTCGAGCCGCCACAAGATCCGCCGCGCCACCACCGCGCCCCGCCGGCTGTGCCCCCGCGCCGTGATCCGCCCGTCGTGCTCGGTGACCGTCGTCTCCGGCTTGCTGACGTCGTGCAGCAGACAGGCGAGCCACGTCACCGCCCGATCGAACTCACCGAGCGCCGCCCACCCCGGCGCCTCGACGAGCGCGCGCAGCACCATCTCGGTGTGGATCCCCACGTCGCCCTCGGCGTGCCAGATGGGATCCTGCGGGCAGTGATGCAGCGCCTCGACCCAATCGAACGCATCACGCAGCGCCTTCCAGTCCGGGATGCCATCCTCCGGGATCGGCAGCACCTTCATGACTTCACCACCGATGACTTCACCCCCGATGACTCCACCCCACCAAACAGCTCCACCCCCGGCGCCAGCCCGTTCACCACGATCGGCCGCGCCAGCCAGTGATCACTCGCCGCGACGTGCTGCGCAAACGACAACCGGATGAACTTGTACCGCTCCACCACCGCGCCCCCCTCCTCGACCTTCACATACAGCCCCTCGGCCAGATCCGAGCCATCGGTCTCCCGCCACACCCGCTCCACATCGATCCGCCGCCCCGCCTCGCCCGCCATCGCCGCCGCCCGCAGATTCTCCTTCCACTGCGGCGACTTGTACAGCGACGGCCCGATCATCGCCCCCAGCGCCTCGACCGACGCCACCGCTTCGGCGTGCAGCACCGGCACCGACACCACCGGCAGCCCCGCCAAGAGCGCCCGCCGCCGCGGCGTGTCGAGGAAGACGCCGGTCTGTCGATCGAGCACGTCGAACTCCAAGAAGTAATGCGGCAGCGTGTCATAAAACACCGAGTGTTTGGCATACAGCCACTCGCCGTACATCACATACCGCGGCCCCAGCGCCCCCCACAGCGCCCCTTGCAGCGCCCCCGCCCACGTCTTGAGCAACGCGAAGTGCCGCTCCCGATGCCCCCCGCTCAGATAATGCCCCCGGCTCTGCACCCGCAGCGTGCCATCCGCCTCGAACGAGATCCCCGCGTTCGCCCCGTCGAGCTTCTCCTCGACCACCAGCGGCCGCCCCGCGAGCCGCGCGAACGGGACCGCCGCGAGGTCGCGATCGCCCGGCTGCAAGCGCGAGCCCTCGATGTGCGCGGTGCGGGGGTACTTGACGAACATCGGCGGAGTGAAGCAGAGCCGGGCGCGCCAGGGCAAGCGCGCTCACCCCGCCGCTCGCTCCGCCAGCTCCGCGAGCCCCCGCTCGCGGTCGATCACCGGCGCATAGCCGAGCCCCGTGCGCGCCTTGCCAGTCTGCACGGTGATCTCCGCCGAGAGCATGTCGATCGCATACCGGGTCAGCGGCGGCGCGCCGCGGAGGCGCAGGAGCCGCCACACCCCCTCGGCGAGCGAGGCGGCGGCGCGGGCGAGCCACTTCGGGAGGCTCCTGGCGGGCAATGTCACCCCGCGGGTCGCGGCGAGGCGGGTGAGGAAGTCGCGCAGGGTGATGACACCGTCGTCGGCGACGAAGTACGCCTCGCCGCCGGTGCCTTCGGTCAACGCGCGCTCGATGGCATGAACGAGGTTGTACACATGGCACGTCGAGGTGCGCGCCCGCCCGCCGTCGACCCAGGCGAAGCGGCCGGCTTCGGCCATCGCGACGATCGTCGGGAGCACGGTCGCGTCGCGCGGGCCCCAGATGAAGCGGGGGCGCAGGGAGAGGGTGGTGAAGCCATCGGCGTTCAGCGCGAGCACGCGCCACTCGGCCTCGGCCTTGGTCTCGCTGTAGAGGTAGCGCGCGCGCTTCGGCAGCGGCCGGGTCTCGTCGAGGTCGATGAGATCGTCGCCGACGAAGAGCGCGGCCTCGGTGCCGATGTGGACGAAGCGACGCACGCCGGCGCCGCGGGCGGCGTGCAGGATGCGCTCGGTGCCGCGCACGTTGATGCGCCAGAAGGTGTCGCGATCGCCCCAGTCTTCGACGTGGGCGGCGGCGTGCACGACCGCGTCGATGCCTTCGAGGTGCTTCGCCTCGACGGTGTCGAGGTCGCAGCGCACGGCGGTCGCGCCGTAGGCTTCGACGGCGGCGGCGCTCTTGTCGCTGCGTGCCATCGCGAAGACGTCGTGCCCCGCGGCGACGAGCCGCTCGATGGCATGGCCGCCGACGAACCCCGAGCCGCCGGTGATGAAGATCCGCATCGCGCTGCCTCCTCCGTGGTGGATGGCGCGAGAGTAGCGGCGGCTTGCGCATCGAGCCAGTCGATGCGATTCATCGGCGCATGAACGACATCAATCTCGCGACCCTCGACCTCAACCTGCTCGTCGCGCTCGACGCGCTCCTGCGCGAGCGCAGCGTCACCCGGGCGGCGCGGCGCTGTGGGGTGGGGCAGTCGGCGATGAGCCACAGCCTCGGGCGGCTGCGGGCGCTGATCGGCGACGCGATCCTCGTGCGTGACGGGCGGCAGATGGTGCCGACGCCGCGGGGCGCCGCATTGCAAGGGCCGCTCGCGGCGCTGCTCGCCGACGTGCGGCGGCTCTTGTCGCACGGCGAGGACTTCGACCCGGCGACCTCGACGCGGCGCTTCCGGCTGGTGTGCCCCGATCTGGTCGCCGCGGCGCTGCCGGCGCTGCTCGAGGTGATCGGGCGTGAGGCGCCGGGGGTCGATCTGGCGGTGCGGGCGCCGGGCGGGGTGATGGCCGACGCGCTGCGGGCGGGCGGTGATGAGCTCGGGCTCGGGCCGCCGCCGCGCGATGGGGTGGGGTTGATGCAGCGGGTCGCGGGCGCGGTGGGGTGGACGGTGCTGATGCGCGCCGGGCACCCCGCCGCCGACGACTGGGGGCTCGAGAGCTGGCTGCGCTGGCCGCACGTCGTCGTCGGCACCGGCGACGGCGCGCCCGGCTTCGTCGACGACGCGCTCGCCGCGGCCGGGAAGCGGCGCCGGATCGGGCTCGTCGCGCCGGGTTTCCTCGTCGCGCCGCTGGTCGTGGCGCGCACCGACGCCTTCTTCACCGCGCCCGCGCCGTTCGTCGCCCCGCTCGCCGACGCGCTCGGGCTCGTGCGGCGCCCGCCGCCGGTCGCGCTGCCGCGGGTGCCGGTCGTGATCGCGTGGCCCGAGCGGCTGCACGGCGATCCGGGGCACCGCTGGCTGCGCGAGCGCGTCGCGGCGGTGGTCGCTCGGGTGATCGACGATCACCACGAACGTTGATCGGCGCCGCGGCCTGACGCACTCTCGACCGTGACAGGCTGGAGGAGGCCGCGTGTCCGCGCCGACCGAGACCGCCGATCCCATCGAAGGCATCCGCGCCGCGCTCGCCGAGGCCGAGCGGCAGCGGCTGACGCCGTTCGGCGCCGAGTCCCATCGCTGGCGGCTGCACCGGCCCTGCCCGGCGGCGGCGCTCGCGCAGTTCGAGGCCGAGCACGGCGTGCGGTTGCCGCCGGCCTACCGCCGCTTCCTCGCCGAGCTCGCCGATGGCGGCGCCGGGCCCTACTACGGGGTGCCGCCGCTCGAAGACGCCGCCGAGATCTGCCCCTTCGAGCGCCTCGCCGAGCCGTGCCCGCTCGGACCGGGTGATGCCATCCCCGGAGCACCCGATGGCATCGACCCCGATGACTACGACGCGATCGAAGAGGCCTGCCGGGGCACGCTCACCGTCGCGATCCAGGGCTGCACCTACTACACCCAGCTCGTCGTCAGCGGGCCGCACGCGGGGCGGCTGTTCAACGTCGACGTCGGCGGCGACGCGGGCGACGTGCCGGTGTGGGTCGACGCGCCCGACTTCCTCGCGTGGTACGCGCGCTGGCTCGAGCGGCTGCTTTGCGGCGGCGACGTGGGCTGGTGGGGTTATGGCTGCACCGAGGGCGAGGCGGAGCTGGTGCGCGGGCTCGGCGGGGGCACGGTCGAGGAGCGGGTCTTCCGGCTCGCGGCGGTGCCGCGGCTCGGCGAGGTGGGGCCGGCGCTGCGGGTGGCGGTGCGGCGGCTGTGCGGGGAGCCCGATCCGGCGGTGCGGGGCGCGGCGTTCGCGGCGCTGGTGTGCTGCGCCGAGGCCGAGGACGCGCCGCGGCTCGAGGTAGCGCTCGTCGACGCGGCGCCGGCGGTGCGGGCGGGCGCGCTGCGCGGGCTGCGGCGGGTGGCGCCCGAGGTGGCGCGGGTCCGGGTCGCGGGCGCGGCGGCCGATGGGGATCCGGCGGTGCGGCGGGCGGCGCTCGACGTCGCGGTCGCGCTCGGGGCGGGGGTCGAGGTCGCGCGGTCGCTGCTCGCCGACGCCGACGAGGACGTGCTGCGCGCGGGGCTGGCGGTGCTCGCCGACGCGGGCGCGCTGCGGGTCGACGACGTGCGGCCGCTGATCGCCGATCCGCGCCCCGCGGTGGTGCGCAACGCCTTGTGGCGCTTGCAGTCCGCGCCCGACGCGCCGCTGCCGCCCGAGCTCGTCGCCCGCCTCGACGATCCGAGCGCCGAGCTGCGCGCCGCCGCGTTGCAGGCGCTGCGCACGCCGTGGGCCGCGGCGCTGATCGATCGCCTCGCCGACGCGCTCACCGCCGAGGACGATCCGGCGGTGCGCAAGCAGCTCCTGCAGGCGCTCGCCCGCAGCGACGACGACCGGGCGTTGTTCCCGCTGATCGCGGCGCTGCGGGCCGACGACGGCATGGATCGCTACGACGCGATCACCGCGGTGCAGCGCTTCGGCCGGCGCACCGCGGTGCCGGCGCTGCGGGCGATGGTGGGCGATCGCACGATGCCGCGGCGCGCGGACGACAGCGGGGGCACGGTCTCGACGGCGTGGTCGGTCGGGCAGTACGCCGCGCGGGTGATCGCCGAGCTCGAGGGGCGGCGGCGGCGGCGCTGACGCGACCGCGGCGGGCGCCGGGGCGTCGGTGTCGGGCGGATGTCGTGAGGAGACCATGAGCGAGAGCAGCGACTGGATGCGGCAGGCGATCGACGAGCTGGCCGGCGCGCACGAGGCGTGGGCGCAGGGCAACGCCGGCCGGGGGCGGGTGGGCGCGCGGCGGGCGGCGGGCATGGCGATCAAGGCGCGGCTGGCGGTCGCGCCGCGGCCGGGCTATGGCACCAACTTCATGCACCACCTCAACGCGCTCGCCGACGACGACGGGGTCGAGGTCGCGGTGCGCGAGGCGGCGTGGCGGCTCGCGGCGCGCAAGCCACCGGAGGAGGGCTTCGCGGTGGCGCTGCCCGAGCGGCTGACGCCGATGCACGACGTCGATGTCATCATGGCATGGTGCCGGGAAGGCTGCGGCTGATCACTCCCCGATGGCGAACGATGCCATCAGCGCGTCGCCCTCGCCGGCCCAGGGCGGCGGCGCGGTGACGGGCACGGGCGCGCCGGCGGGGGCGCCGTCGTCGCCGCGGAGCATGGCGCCGACGGTGACGACGCCGCCGGGGGCGGGCGCGAGCGCGGCGAGGCGGGTGTTGCCGCCGCCGGCGCCGGTCTCGCGGTCCCAGTCGCCGGTGACGAGGGTCGAGTAGACGAGCGCCGAGAGGTCGGGGGTGTAGACGCGCACGAACTCGTTCCAGGTGCCGGCGCCGCCGCCGAGCGGGGGCATGGGCTGCCAGGCGTCGGCGGTGGTGATCGTGCGGCGGCCGGTGCAGGCGAGGTAGACGCGGCCGGCGGCGTCGACGCGGGGGGCGCGGCAGCGGGTGGTGTTGAGGTCGGGCCAGCCGGCGTTGGGGTTCGGCTGGCCGGCGAGCGGGTGCTCGGCGGGGAAGGGCTGGGCGCGGTCGGTGCCTTCGCCGAGCTCGGCGACGTAGGTCGCGGCGCGCAGGGTGCCATCGGCGAGGTCGAGCTTGCCGAGCCATGAGATGTGGATGTTGCCGCTGTTGCCGGTGAAGCGGTTCTGGAAGCCGCGGGCGGCGGGCTCGGCGGCGATGGCGTCGCCGCTCCACAGGTTGACGGTGTTGTTGCCGTGGCAGCGGGCGAGCACGACGAGGCGGTCGTGGGCGGCGTCGATGGCGAGGCCGTCGACGTACTGGTCGGGCGAGCTGTTGCGGTCGTCTTCGGTGTAGAGGCGCGACCACCACTTGAGGCGGCCGTCGGCGGTCAACGCGACGACCGAGGGCTCGAAGTCGGGGTTGCCGTCGGGGAGGCGGCTCTGGGTGGAGAGGCCGAGGTAGAGGTCGCCGTTGCGGGGGTCGATGACGAGCCCGCCGAGGCGCTGGGTGGGCTTGTCGCTGGTGCGGTAGCCGGTGTAGCCGGGGCCGCCGGGGCAGGGGCCGCCGGGTTGGCAGGGGCCGGCGAAGTAGTAGTCATCGGGCCAGGTGCCTCGGCGCATGCCACCGTTGCCATCGGGGGTCATCGCTTCGTAGTCGGCGAGGGTGCGGCTGCGCAGGCTGCCGAGGCGGCCGGCCTTGAGCACGATCGCGCTGTAGAGGATGGCATCGGGTTCGGGGGCGTCGTCGATGGGACCATGCCATTCGCCGCGCGGGTCCCAGTGCGCGGGCCAGTGCGGCACGACGAGGCGGGCGCCGGTGGCGTCGATGGCTTCGACGGCGGCCCAGTCGAAGTCGTACTCGGCGCCGAGGCCGTAGACGACGCGGCCGTCGGGGCCGACGTCCCAGGGCTGGCGGGCGCGGAAGTCGCTCTCGCCGGTGAAGCCGCCGGCGCGGCGGGGGCGGGCGCGCACGTTGACGACGAGGTCGATGGCGTCGGCGGCGTCGAGGCGGGCGATGTAGTAGCCGGAGTCCTGCACGTCGGCGGTGGTGCGGCGACCGGAGAGGTGGATGACACCGGCGGCGACGCGGACGCGGGTGATGTCTTCGACGGTGCCGGGGGGGAATGCCATGACGCGGCGGATCCGGCCGAGGTCGGGGGCGAGATCGAGGAGGAAGCCGACGCGGTCGGGGGCGGCGCTCGAGACGATGGCATCGGCGGAGAGCGGGGCGCGGGGGACGTCGGCCGGGAGCCAGTCGAGGTGCGGGCCGTGGCCGGCGACGAGCCAGCCGCCGTCGGGGAGCGGCGCGATGTCTTCGAAGGCGACGCCGGGGGCGCCGGCGGTGGCGACGCGGTCGCCGGCGAAGGCTTCGGGCTGGCAGTCGGCGGCGCAGCCGTCGCCGTCGTCGGTGTTGTTGTCGTCGCAGCCTTCGCCGGGGTCGAGCGCGCCGTCGCCGCAGACGGCGGGCGGGGCGGCGTCAGGGGTGGCGTCGATGGCATCGGGGGTGGCGTCGATGGCATCGGGGTCGGCGTCGATGGCATCGGGGGCGGCGTCGATGGCATCGGGGGCGGCGTCGGGGGTGGCATCGGCGGTGGCATCGGGCGCGGTCGGGCCGCGGTCGGCGGCGGGGCGCGCGTCCGGGGCCGTCGAGGCGGGGTCGTCGCAGGCGGCGAGCGCGAGGGCGAGCGCAGCGAGCAGCGCGAGGGGGGCGAGCCGGGCGGGGTCGAGCATGGGCGTCCTCCGGGGTCGGATCTATCATGGGGCGCGGGCTCCGGGGGAGGGCGATTGTGTATCTCGGCTGCGTGATGGGGATCCCGGGGCGGCGATGGCAGCAGGGGCGCGCGAACGGGTGCACCGGGGGCGGCTTCTCGTGGTACACCGCGCGGCAGGAGGTGGTGGCGTGAAGATGATCGTGATGCCGGTGCGGTGGCTTGGGCTGGTGGCGTTGGTGGTGTTGGCGGGGTGTGACGACGGCGGCGACGCGCCGGGTGGGGTGGGGGACGCGGCGGTCGATGGGGGCGCCGATGACATGGCGGCGGCCGATGAGGCGGTGGCGCCGGACGAGGCGGTGGCGCCGGATGAGGCGGTGCCGGCGGTCGACGAGGGCGTCGCGCCCGACATGGGCTGCGAGCCGCGGGGCGCCGAGGACTGCGATGGCGTCGACGATGACTGCGACGGGGTGGTCGACGAGGGGCTCTTGCGGGGCTGCTGGGATGGCCCGGCGGGCACGCAGGGGCGCGGGGTGTGCCGCAATGGCATGCAGTCGTGCGTGGGCGGGCGCTGGGGCGCGTGCGAGGGGCAGGTGTTGCCGGGGCGCGAGCTGTGCAACTCGACCGATGATGACTGCGATGGCATGGCCGACGAGGCGCTCTATCAGGCGTGCGGGGTGGCGCCGAGCGGGGGCACCGGGCTGTGCGAGGCGCCGCAGCAGCGCTGCGAAGATGGCATGTGGGGCGAGTGCGGGCCGCCGGTGGCGCCGACCGACGAGGTGTGCGACGGCGAGGACAACGACTGCGACGGCTCGACGGACGAGGACTTCCCCGACACCGACGAGGACGGCGACGCCGACTGCATCGACCGCGATCGGGACGGCGATGGGGTGGTCGACGCGCGCGACAACTGCCCCGATGGGCCGAACCCCGATCAGCTCGACAGCGACGGCGACGGGGCGGGGGATCGCTGTGATCTGGATGACGACGGTGATGGCTTCGCCGACGTCGATGACTGCGAGCCGACGGTGGCGACGGCGTTCCCGGGCGGGGTGGAGGCGTGTGATGGGGCGGACAACGACTGCGATGGCGCGGTCGACGAGCGGCTCGCGGAGCGGTGCTTCGAGGGGCCGGCGGAGGTGGCGGGCGTCGGGGCGTGCAGCCGGGGGCTGCGGTCGTGTGTGGATGGGGCGTGGACGGCGTGTGAGGGGCAGGTGCTGCCGGGCATGGAGCGGTGTGATGGCGTCGATGGCGACTGTGATGGACTGGTCGACGAGGGGCTGAGCGCGGGGTGGATCGACGCCGACGGGGATGGCTTCGGTGACATGGTCGAGGGGCCGGCGTGTCCGGCGCGGGCGGGCATGGTGCGGGTGGGGGGTGACTGCGACGACAGCGATCCGACGGTCAACCCGGCGGCGGTCGACCGGCCCGATCGGGCGTTCGCCGATACGGACTGCGATGGCATCGACGGCTCGTGGGACGGGCTGGTCTTCGTCGATGGCACCGCGCGGGCCGAGGGCGCCGATGGCAGCGCGGACTTTCCGTTCGGCACGATCGAAGAGGGCATCGCGGCGGCGCAGGCGTCGGGGCGCGACGTGGCGGTGAGCGCGGCGGTGTACCGGGGGGTGACGATGGTGGACGGGGTCTCGGTGCACGGCGGCTACCGGGCGGCGGCGGGGTGGTCGCGGAGCGCGCAGAACCGGGTGGTGATTCGGGGGAGCACGGTCGAGGGCGAGCGGGTGGTGGGGGTGCGGGCGCGCAACATCATGCGTGAGACGGTGCTGTCGCTGGTGGCGGTCGAGACGGTGGACCACCCGGGGCCGGGCGGATCGGCGTATGGCATCTGGGCCCGCAACGCGCCGGGGCTGCGGCTGTGGGACGTGAGCGCGCGGCCGGGCGCGGGGGGGGCCAGGCACGAACGGGGCCGAGGGCGGGGCGGGGCGGGCCGGGGGGAATGGCGCGAACGGGGGCAACTGCGGGGGCAACCCGGGCGCGGGCGGGGCGAGCGCGTGCGGGGCGATGGGCTTCTCGGGCGGCGCGGGGTCAGGGGGCAGGGGCGACGACGGGCAGGCAGGGCAGCCGGCGGGGTGCGGGGGCCAGGGCGGGGAGCTGAGCGGGATCGGGGCGGGCTCGGCGGGCGGGGCGGGGTGCGATGGCGCGGATGGCGCGGACGGGGCGCCGGCGTGGGGGTGTCGCCGTCGGGCGTGATGGACGGGTGGTGGATCGCGGGCGCGGGGCGGCAGGGGTCGGCGGGCGCGCCGGGCGCGGGCAGCGGGGGGCGGGCGGCGGCGGCGGGAGCGGGGCGGCGGTGCGGCGGCAACGCCGCGCGGGCGCGGGCGGCGGCGGCAGCGCGGGCGGCTGCAGGGGCGGCGCGGGCGCGGGCGGCGGGCACGGCAGGGGCAGCTTCGCGCTGTTCGCGGTGGCGTCGGGCGGGCTGCGGGTGGCGGGCGGCAGCTACGTCGGCGGCGCGGGCGGGCGCGGCGGGGTCGCGGCGGCCGGTGGTCCGGGGTGGCCTGGGCGGCGGCGGCGGCGGCGGCGGCGAGGGCGCGCGGGCGTTCAGTTGCGGCAGGCTCGCGGGGCCGGGTGATGGCGGGCCGGGCGGGCGCGGCGGCGCGGGCGGGCGCGCGGCGGCGCGGGGCGCAGGGGCGACGGCAGGCCGAGCCACGGGCTGCTGCGCGGGCGGCGGGTGGTGGTCGAGGGCGCGATGATCGCGGCGGGGCCGGGCGGCGCGGCGGGCATGGGTCCGGGGCCGGCGGGCGAGGCGGGCGCGGCGCAGCCGGTGGTGGGGTGTCCGTGAGGTGAGGAGCGGGAGAAGAGGAATGCGCTACCCACTTCACGTCTGGGGAGCCGTCGTGCGACCTCCCGATGGCGAGCCTTTGCTCCTGGCGGTCCGGGTCGAACCGTCCGCGAACGGCTCGTTCTCCGTCCTTGTCCGCGACCCCGCGGGTGCGTTCGACGTTTGGCTCGAGTCTGAAGAGGACGTCTTCGCCTATCTCACGACGATGGAGATCAGGTGGCCCGCCGAGCCGGAGCAGTCGGACATGGGTTCAGCGGAGAGCTGAGGCGCGGGCTCAGCCGAGCGGGGCCTCACTCCTCGGCCGCGACCGCGCTGAGCCGGCCGGGGGTGATGCTCGGCGAGAGCCGCCCGTACTCGCCCGAGGTCAGCGAGAGCCCGCCGCCGCCGACGCGGCGGGTGTGGCGGGCCTTGATGAGATCGACGGCGCGCAGCGCGGCCTGGATCAGCTCGGGGTTGGCCCGCGTCCGGTGCACCGCGGCGAGCGCCGACTGGGTGCCGGTCGCGCCGATCGCGTGCAGCGCCGAGATCGCGACGAGGCGCTCGGGGTGGCCGAAGAGCGCGATCAGCACCGGCTGCGAGTCAGCCGGCGGCAGCTTGCCGACCCAGCCGACGACGTCGAGCGCGATGTCGACCGGGAGCGCTTGCAGCGCCGCGTCGGGCACCGCGAACGCCGGCAGCCCGCGGCGCGCGGCGGTCCACAGCGCGGTCTCGCGCAGCGCGGGGTCGTCGTCGGCGCTCCACATCGCGGCGCGCTCGGCGGCCTCCATCGGGGGCAGCAGCGCGACGAGGTCGCTCGCGGCGCGGAGCCGGATCGCGGCGTCCGGGTGCTCGGCGAGCGGCTCGATGAGGTCGATGCCGTCGCGGCCGCGCAGCTCGCCGAGCATCAGCCGCACGAGCGGGTCGGGCGAGGCGGCGAGCTCGTCTTCGATCGGGGCGGCGGCGACGGGGTCGATGCGGCGGAGCACCTGCAAGGCGTCGAAGGCCGGGCCGGGCTCGCGGCGGTCGCGGGCGGCGGCCTCGACGCGATCGGCGAACTCGTGCTCGGGCACGACGAGCCGGGTCGCGAGCTCGACGAGCTGCCCGAAGAGGCGGCGCCGCGCGGGCGGCCACCACTCGTGATAGCCGCCGGGCACGAGCACGAGCTGGCCGTCGGTGACGGTGAGGTCGTGGTGGCGGGCGAGCTCGACGTAGCGCTCGCGGAAGGCGGCGTCGAAGACCGCGACCCGCGCCGCGTGCGGTCCGCTGACGCCGGCGAGCGCGTCGAACGCCGCGTCGCCGGTGCGCTCGCCGCCGTCGAGGAGCGCGCCCGAGGCCTTGATCTGGCGCACGATCGGCGCGACCTCGGCGGCCGGCCACAGCCGCAGCCCGAGCGCCTCGCCGGCGGTCATCGGGATCAGCTCGGCGTAGACCACGGTGGGATCGGCCTTCTCGGCCTCGCGGGCCCACGCCCGCGCCCGCCAGCGCTCGAAGAGGCGGAAGAGGCCGCCGATCGAGAGCAGCCAGATCACGCCGGCGAGCCCGAAGAGGCTGTAGCGGGTGACCGGGTCGAAGGCCATCAGCCCCATCACGACGAAGCCGCACGAGGCGGAGAGCCCGAGCAGCACCGGCTCGCGGCGGCGTTGCAGCACCGAGCGGCGCAGGCGGGGCCGCAGCGGGTGCGGGTGCAGCTCGCGCGGGCCGGGGCGGATCGAGGAGCGGATCGCGGCGGCGGCGGGGGCGCGGCTCGAGAGCCCGAGCGCGGCGAGGACCCGGCGCGCCTCGACCTCGTGGCCGCGCGGGACCGGGATGACGACGGTGCGGGTGACGCGGGGGTCGCTCGGCGAGCGGAAGCCGATGGTGAGCTTCATCTGCCGCGGGTCGAAGCTCCCCGAGATGAGCCCCTGCGGGTCGCCCCAGCGATACCACTCGCCGCGGAGCTGGATGCCGGTGAAGGTGATCAGCACCTCGTGCTGCTCGGGGTGGTCGACGACCCGGCCGCGGATCTTGCCGGCGATGCGGTCGAGCAGCAGCGGGAGCGCGACGGCGGGCACGAGCAGGACGACCGTCGAGAGCACCTGCAGCGCGACGCCGGCGGGCACGGCGCCGAGGCTGAAGAGGAGCACGAAGGGGAGCGCGAAGACCACCGCGCCGGCGACGGGCAGCACCGCCTTCTGCGCGCCGCGGCCGTCGCTGTCGATGCGGCTGTCGGCGGGGTCGAGGACCCAGTGCGCGAGGTGCTCGCCGCGGCGGATCGAGCGGCCGGCGATGTGCTCGGCGAGGCTGAAGAGGAGGCCGCCGCCCTGCAACATGCTCGCGATGCCGGCGACGAGGAAGATGACGCGGGCGATGGAGCCGTCGCTGTCGCCGTGGATCCGGGCGAGGATGGCGACGCCGATCAGGAGCGAGGCGGAGAGCGCGGTCGCGCCGGCCGAGACGCCCCGCGCCGGGCGCAGGTCGGCGCCGTCGGACTTCGGCAGGGGGGCGGTGGCGCGTTCGAACACGGCGCTCCGTTCGGCGGGGGTGGTCGGGACGAGGCTAACATATCAGGGTGACAGTGAGGGTTCCACCGCATCGTCGACCGATCTGAGGGTTGAAGAGGTGAAACAGTCGCGGAAAAATCTTCACTCACTGTCAACGTGGGCGGGTTTGGCGGATTTGGAAGCACTGTCGCCGTCCGGTGACGGATTCGTGGCCGGAGGCGGCGCGCCCGCCGGGTGACGCATGCGCTCGAGCTGTTCGCGGAAGCGCTCGCAGGGGTCGCGGTCGTCGACGCGCGGGGTGAACCAGACGTGGTCGAAGCGGCCGCCGACCGCGGCGTCGACGGCGGCGACGGTGAGCGCGGCCGGATCGCGGGGGAGCGCGGCGCTGACCTCGATGAGCCCGACGGTGAGCGCGGGGCGGTCGAGGTAACGCGGCACGCCGCTCGCGCGGACGTGGCCGTTGCCGGCGATGAGCGCCGCGCGCGCCGCGGGCGGGGCGCTGGCCTCGGCGAGCGCGGCGACCTCGCCCCGGAGCGCGGCGGCCATGACCGCGTCCTTGTACCGCTGCGCGCGCACCATGCCCTCGACCATGATCGGCGGCGCGTGGCCGCAGTGCGACCGCTCGATCTCGCGCCGCAGCGCCACGTCGTCGGCGGGGTCGATCGGGCGGTCGAGCAACAGCGCGGGCGGGTGGTCGGCGGGCGAGGCGTGCATCGACGCCCGCACCGCGGCGCGGTCGGGGTGGGCGGCGCGGATCGGGGCGCCGGCGGCGTAGAGCGCGGCGAAGACCGGGCGGTAGAGCGCAAACGGCGGCCAGCCGCTCGCGTCCCACGCGACCGCGGCGGCGAGCGTCTCGGGGTCGGCGGCGCCGCTGACGGCGGGCTGCTCGCCGAGGTCGAGCATCTCGAAGTAGACCGCCCGGTCGGCGTGGGCGACGGCGTCGAGCAGCCATGCTTGCAGCCGGTGGTGGTCGGGGTTGTCGTGCTTCTCGCCGATCAGCACGAACAGCGCGGCGGCGAGGCGGTCGCGCAGGGCCTCGGGGGTGATGAAGCCGGCGTCCGCGCGCGACCAGATCCGGCCGACGAGCGGGTGGTCGGCGTGGACCGTCGTCTGCCAGTCGCCCACCGCCGTCGGCGGCGCCTGGGGTGCCGCGGGTGCCATCGACGCCGCGGGTGCCATCGCTGGCTCGGGTGCCATCGCTGGCTCGGGTGCCATCGCTGGCTCGGGTGCCATCGTTGGCTCGGGTGCCATCGCTGCCTCGGGTGCCATCGATGGCTCAGGTGTCAACGCGCCCCCGCAGCCGGCCAGCGCCCATGCCAGCGCGAGCCACCTCAGGCCCACCGGAACGACTCCATCGTCTGCCCTTCGTCGTGGCGGTGCGCGAAGCCGGTCGCCTCGCGGAACGCGCTGTCATCGACGACGATGGGATACTTGACGTGGTTGATCGACGCCTTGGGCATGCGCGAGAAGCCGAGGCGGCCGAGCATCGTCGGGAAGATCGGCGCCGGGAGCGGCACGCCGGTGCGGCCGCTCGCGCGGCAGAGCAGCGAGAGCGGGACCGGCTGCGGGCCGGCGACGTTGAACATGCCGGCGAGCTTCGCCTCGAGCGCGGCGATGATCGCCGTCACCGCGTCGTCCTCGTGCATGACATGGAAGAGCGGGTCGTATCCCATCACCATCGGCACCCGCGGGCCTTCGAGGTAGTTGGCGAGCGTGCCGCGGCGCGAGGGGCCGAGGGTGTAGACGACGCGCAGCACCGCGGTGCGCACCGCGGGGTAGCGCCACAGCGCGTTGCCGGCCCAGAGGTCGGCGGCGACGAGGTCGGCGAGGTGGGGGAAGGTGGTGCCGGCGAGCAGCGGCTCGTCCTCGGTGCGGTAGAGCGGCGCGTCGGGCGCGGCGCCGTAGACGGTGTGGCGGCCGACGAAGATGGCTTGCGCGACGCCGTAGCGATCGCAGTGATGCCACACCGACTGGGTGCCGCCGAGGTTGATGCGGGTGCGCTCGTCGCGGCGCGCGGTGTAGTAGGTGACGGTCGCCATGTGCACGACCGCGTCGGGCTTGCGGGTGCGGAAGACATCTTCGGCGGGGCGCTTGCGCACGTCGACGCGGTGGATCTCGATGCCATCGGGCGCGTCGGGCCAGGGGCGGGGGTCGATGCCGATGACGTCGTGACCGGCGGTCAGGAGCCTTCGTGCGAGCGCGCGGGCCATCGCGCCGCTGATGCCGGTGATGAGGACCTTCACGCGATGCCTCCGCTGCCTTCACGCGCCGCGCGCGCCTCTTCGGTGAGCGCCGCGATGCGATCGCGGACCGCGTCGACGTAGCCGTCGATGACATCGTCGGGCTCGGTGCCATCACCTTCGAATCGCATCGGCTCGCCGTAGTGCAGGTGGCATTGCACCGGCAAGGGCACCGGCAGGCCGTACGGTGTCACCGGGAAGTAGGGCGCCCGGAAGACCTTGGCGAGCAGCGGCGCATGGTAGATCGTCGGGATGGCTTCGCCGCCGCCGACGAAGGCGAAGGGCACGATCGGCGCGCCGGTCTGGAGCGCGATCCGCATGAAGCCGGTGCCGAAGCGCACGAGCGAGTAGCGATCCTTGTAGAGCTTGCCGGTGCCGCGCGCGCCCTCGGGGAAGACCATCAGCACCCGGTCGCGCTCGAGCATGCGCACCGCGTTCTCGGGCAGCCCGGTGAGCTGGCCGACGCGGCTGAACCACTCGCTGACGAAGGGCAGGTTGTTGGCGAACTTCTCGACCATGCCATGCACGAGGCGCGGTGGCTCGCGGTCGAAGAAGAGCGAGGCGAGCACCATGCCGCCGTCGACCGGCAGGCCGCCGGAGTGGTTGCCGACGACCATCGCGCGGCCGGTGGCGGGCACGTTGTCGACGCCGACGGTCACCACCCGGAAGTAGCGGCGGTAGAAGACCTCGAGCGCGCTGAGGAACGGGCCGAGGTGGTCGCGCGAGATGCCGAGCGGGTCGAGGCCGTAGCGGTTGAAGGGCACGTCGAGGCGGGCGAGACGATCGCGGACCTCGGCGCTGGTGACGGTGCTCCACATCGCGTGGCTCCACGGCGGGTGACGTCGTGCAGCTTGGATCGCGGCGCAGCGGCGCGCAAGTGCGGGGCGCGGGCGGGTCGAGCGGGTGGCGCCGAGGGTGCAGCGGCGACGGCGAAGTGGTTGCGGCGGCGCCGGGCGCGGGGCACCATCGCAAGACGTGAAGGGTGGGGGATCCTCGAACGGTGATGGAGCGAGCGAACGAGATGGACGCAGACGGTGGGCGCGGCGGCGAAGGCTTCGTCTGCGCCGGCTGCGGGGCCGAGGCCCCGACGATGGACGGCGACTGCGCGGCGTGCGGGGCGCCGGTCGCGCTGAACGGGCGCTATGGCTTGCAGGCGATCGTGGGCCGGGGCGCCGCCGGCACGACCTGGCGGGCGCTCGACCGGCAGAGCGGGCAGGCGGTCGCGGTCAAGGAGCTGCCGATCCGACCGGGCACGCCGATGACGGTGCGCGACAAGCTGCATCGCGAGGCGCGGGTGCTCGCGCAGCTCGATCACGACCGCATCCCCGACTATGTCGACGACTTCGAGGCGGGGCAGGGGCGGCACAAGTCGTTTTATGTCGTGCAGAGCTTCGTCGAGGGCCCCACGCTCGCCGAGCTCGCCGAGCGGCGGCGGCTGAGTCAGGCCGAGGTCGTCGCGATCCTCGACGAGATCCTCGCGATCCTCGAGTACCTGCACGGCCTCGCGCCGCCGGTCATCCACCGTGACCTCAAGCCCGGCAACGTCATCCGCCGCGCCCGCGACGGCAAGCTCGTGCTCATCGACTTCGGCGCGGTGCGCGACGTGGTCACCGATCCGCGCACCGGCGGGAGCACGATCGCGGGGACCTACGGCTTCATGGCGCCCGAGCAGTTCCGCGGGCACGCGACCGCGGCGAGCGACCTCTACGGCGTCGGCGCGCTCGCCGTCGCGCTGCTCTCGCGGCGCGCGCTCATCGACCTCGTCGGCCCCGACCACCGCCTCGACTGGCGGCCGGCGGTCTCGGCCTCGCCGGGGCTCGTCTCGCTGATCGCGCGGCTGCTCGCCGACGAGCCGGGCGATCGGCCGCCCTCGGCGGCGGCGGTGCGGGCCGCGCTCACGACGATCGACGCCGACGCGCCGCTCGAGCCCGAGGCCGACGCGACGGGGCTGCCGGTCGAGGCGATGAAGCGGCTGCGCGGCGCGCTCGCGCCCGATGAGCCGATCCTGTGGGTCGCGCAGCCCAAAGGCCGAAACTCGCTCGCCGGCGCGCGCATGATGCAGATCTTCGCGGTGCCGTGGACGGCGTTCTCCCTCTTCTGGATGGGGGCGGCGATGGGCCTCGTGGGCGGCGGACCGAGCCTGCCGGGCGTGCTCTTCTCGCTGTTCGGGCTGCCGTTCGTGGGCGTCGGGATCGGCATGCTCACCGCGCCGCACTGGGCGAAGAAGATGCGCGCGGTGACCGTGCAGGCGGTGACCGATCGGCAGGCGCTGATCGTGCGCGGGCCGCTCGGCTGGGGCTTCGTCGAGGCGATGGCCGGCCCCGCGATCCGCCGCTACACCGGCGCGCAGCTCGCCGGCGCGCAGCGGGAGACCGACGCCGACGGGCTGTCGCGCTTCGTGCTCGAGTGGGTGCGCACGAGCAAGGGCGGCCAGCAGAGCCGCGGCCTCGAAGGCGTGGAAGACGGCGACCGCGTCGCCCGGCTGCTGTTGCAGGCGGCGCGCTGGGAGCTGCGCTGAGCGGGCCGGACGGTCGCTGTAACCCACATCCCGGCCCCGGTGTCGTCACCGCGTCGATGGCGCGCCTCTGCCGTGATCGGCCATACTCGGTCGCCCCGCCGACCCCCTGGAGACGAAGCGATGGCGAAGGACTGGGCCGCGCTCGGCGGTGACAAAGGCAAGAAGGTCGACACCAGCCGCGTCGGCCGCGCGATCAAGATCGGCAAGGTCGCCGCGCGCTTCACCGGCTCGATGCTCAAGGCCGGGCTCACCCGCAAGCGCGACGAGAACTTCGAAGCGATGGCCGAGGCCGCGATCGCCAACGCGGGCAAGATCGCCGACGTGATGGGCGAGATGAAGGGCGCGGCGATGAAGGTCGGGCAGATGCTCTCGGCCGACCCCGACCTCGTCGATCCGGCGTTCGCCGAGAAGCTCATCACCTTGCAGCGCGAGGCGCCGCCGATGGACTTCCAGACGGTCGCCGCGCAGGTCGAGAAGTGGCTCGACGAGCCGATCGACGCGGTCTTCCGCTACTTCGACCCCGAGCCGCTCGGCGCGGCGAGCATCGGGCAGGTGCACCGCGCGACGCTCTTCGACGGGCGCGAGGTCGCGGTCAAGGTGCAGTACCCGGGCATCGCCGACTCGATCGACAGCGACCTCAAGAACCTCGGCAGCATGCTCAAGGTCGGGCGGGTCTTCGTCACCAAGGAGCGCGCCGATGGCTTCATCGCCGAGGCGCGCGACGCGATCGTCGCCGAGGCCGACTACCGCCGCGAGGGCGAGAACCTCGCGCGCTTCCGGGAGCTGTTGAGCGGCTTCGAGGGCGTGCGGATCCCCGAGCCGATCCGGGCGACCGAGCAGGTGCTCGTGATGGAGTTCTGCGCCGGCGAGAAGCTCGACGACGCGATCAACGCGATCGCCGACGCCGAGCGGCGCAACGCGCTCGCCGAGCGCTTCGTGCGCCTCTTCGTCAGCCTCTTCCACGACCACCACACGCTGCACGCCGACCCGCACCCGGGCAACTTCCTGCTCGCGCCCGACGGCGCCATCGTGCTGCTCGACTTCGGCTGCGTGCGTGACTTCGACCCCGAGATCGCCGACGACGTGCTGCGCATGCTCGTCGCGTTCTGGAGCGATGACATGGCGCGCCTCGAAGCCTTGTTCAAGCGCCGTGGCTTCGGGCGGCCGGGCATGGAGTGGCCCGATCACGAGACGCTGCGGCAGTACCATCGCATGATCCTCGAGCCCATCGCCGAGGACGCGCCGTTCCGCTTCTCGGAGTTCCGCGTGGCGGGGCGGGTGCGCACGTTCTTCCGGCAGAACCTCGGCTTCCTGCGGATCGTGCCGCCGCCCGAGCTGTTGCTCTACCTGCGGGTGATGGCGGGCATGAAGGGCATGATGACCCGCATCGACGCCGCGGTGAACCTGCGCGCGATCGCCGAGGAGGCCTGCCGGCGGCGCGGGGTGATGGCATGAGTGATGGCATGATCGGCAAGACAGAAGTGCCGGTGCGTGATGCCACCACGGTGCTGTTGCTGCGCGATGACATCGAGGGCGATGCCACGCGCTTCGAGCTGTTCATGGTGCGACGCACCGCCCAGGCCGCGTTCATGGCGAGCGCGATGGTCTTCCCCGGCGGGCGGCTCGACGACGCCGATCTCGACGACGCGCTCGCCGCGCGCTGCGACCTCGACCGCGAGGCGGCGGCGGCGCGGCTCGGCATGCACGACGGCCGCCGCGCGCTCGGGCTGTTGATCGCGGGCGTGCGCGAGACCTTCGAAGAGGCGGGCGTGCTGCTCGCGACGCAGGCGGGCGCGCTCGTCGACCTGCGCGGCGCGGCGGAGGCTGCGCGCTACGCGAAGCACCGGGCGGCGCTCAACGCGGGGGAGACCACGCTCGCGGCGGTGGTCGAGGCCGAGGGGCTGACGCTCTCGGTCGCGGCGCTGTGGCCCTATGCGCGCTGGGTGACGCCGCCGATCGAGGCGCGGCGCTTCGACGCGCGCTTTCTGGTGACGCGGGCGCCGATCGGGCAGACGCCGCTGCACGACGCGGTGGAGACGACGGCGAGCGCGTGGCTGAGCCCCAAGGCGGCGCTCGCGGCCTATGACAGCGGTGAGATCCAGCTCGCGCCGCCGACGCTGCGGGTGCTCTCGGAGCTTGCGGCGATCGGCGCGGCGGGCGCGGTGATCGACGGCTGCCGCGGCCGGGTGCCGGCGCCGATCGCGCCGCAGCCGCGCGCGGAGGGCAGCGAGCTGCATCTGCTGTTGCCGGGCGACGCCGCCTTCGACCCGCCGGGGCCGGGGCGCGACCGGATCTGCCTGCGCGGCGGGCGGTGGCACTCCGAGCAGGTGTGACCGCGCGGGTCGAGGCGATCAAGCGGCTCGGGATCGCGCGCGACCCGGCGAACCGGGCGGCGCTCGTGGCGGCGCTCGGCGACGGGGCGGTCGAGGTGCGGGTGATGGCGTGCCGGGCGCTCGGCTGGCTGCGCGACGCGGCGGTGGTCGAGGCGCTCGTCGGCGCGCTCGCCGATCCGGCGCCGGCGGTGCGGGCGAGCGCGGCGGCGGCGCTGGCGGTGGTCGGGGCGGATGCCATCGATGCCATGGATGCCATTGATGCCATTGATGCCACCGATGTTACCGATGCCATCATGGCGATGCCATCGGCGGGGGAGGGGACCGGCGCGGCGTTGATGGTCTGCCTCGCCGATGAGCACGCGACGGTCCGGGCGACGGCGGCGCGGGCGCTCGGCTGGCTGCGGCATCAGCCGGCGACCGCGGCGCTGCGGGCGCGGCTCGAAGGCGACCCTGACGCGGCGGTGCGCATGGAGGCGGCGCGCGCGGCCGGGCGGCTCGGCGACGTCGCGGCGCTGCCGGCGCTGCGGGCGGCGCTCGGGCGGCGCACGCGGGACGCGGCATCAGGCGGCGCGGGCGCTCGCGGCGCTCGCCCCGGCGCTCGCGGGCGAGGGCGCGGCGGCGGCGCGGGTCGCCGCGCGGGGCGGGCTCGCTGATCGTGACCCCGAGGTCCGCATCGCGGCGCTTCATGCGCTCGCCGCGCTCGGCGGCGACGACGCGGTCGCGCGCGCTGTCGCGGCGCTCGCCGATCCGAGCCCCGGCGTGCGGATCGCCGGCGCGGTCACGCTCCGTCGCGCTGGCCCGGCCCACCGCGCGGCGCTCGTCGCGGCGCTCCAATCGGAGACGCACGGCGAGGTCCGCGACCGGCTCGGCGAGGCGATCGCCGCGCTCTCGGGGGACGCTGACCGATCGGACACCCGATAACGCCACTTACATCGATCTCATCTTTCGCTATAGTGCCAGCATCGACACCGACGGACGCCGCGACGGCGCGAGGACGTGATGGATATGATGGCAGCACACCCCGCAACGCAGGATTGCGCCGCATGGCTCGCGATGGGTTACGTCCAGGGCCAGCGTGACCTGCTCCTCCTCCAGCTCCGGCATCGCTTCGACGCCGAGCTCCCCTCTCACATCCGCACCCGGGTGGCATCGGCGACGCCCGAGCTGATCGACACCTGGTCCCAGCGGGTGCTCGACGCGCCCGACCTCGCCACGGTCTTCGCGGACTGACTCCCGCCTCTCACCGATGACTTGCGGTCAGCGCGCCCGGCGGCTGTTGATGCGGTCGTGCTCGTAGAGGAAGAACGACGCCCGCCGCAAGAGCTTGCGCATGCCCGGATGGAAGAGGCGGCGCAGCGCCTCGCGCTCGTTGGCCCAGACGTACCAGATCCCTTCGCGGGGGTGCATCCCGTGCTCGCGGGTCGGCGGCTGCTCGGGCAGGGTGCTGCCGGGGTGCAGCTCGCCGAGGAAGAAGACCACCGTCTTGTCGATCTCGCGGCCGCCGCGCCGGTAGATGTAGTGCACCTGGTCGCGGAAGTCGGGCAGGAGCTCCACCCGGTCGAGGACCGCCTCTTCGCGCAGCTCGCGCAGGGCGGCCTCCTGCTCGCCCTCGCCCGCCTCGATGCTGCCCTTGGGGAACTCCCACGCCGCGTCGGGGTTGCGCACCATCGCGCTGTGCAGCAGCAGGTACTCGATGCCGCCCTCCGACCGGCGGAAGGGGATGACCCCGCATGATGTCTCGTAGACCACGAATCTCCTCTGCACGGGCGCGGCAAACAGGGATGCTTCTAACAGTCGGATCGATGCCGGGGCAACCGGCGGGGTAACGGAGCGGTTACCCCGGGCGGCGGCGGACGCGGGGGCCCTGGGCGTACATCGACTCGATGTCGGCGGCGTGGCGGTCGAGGATCGCGCGACGGCGGATCTTGAGGCTGGGGGTGAGGAGGCCGTTGTCGGCGGTGAAGGGCTCGCTGACGAGGACGTGGCTGCGGAGCTGCTCGTGGCGCTCGAGCTGCTCGTCGAGGCCGCCGAGCTCGGCGTCGAAGAGCTCGATGACCTCGGGGCGGCGCAGGAGCGCGCCGAAGTCGGCCTCGGTGATGCCGCGCGCGGCGGCCCAGGCGGTGAGCTCGACGCGGTCGGGCACGATGATCGCGCCGCACCAGGGGCGCTTGTCGCCGACGACGCAGACCTGCTCGACGAGGGGGAGCCGCGAGACGAGCCCTTCGAGGCGCTGGGGGGCGATGTACTTCGCGCCCGAGGACTTGAAGAGGTCCTTCTTGCGGTCGGTGATGCGGAGCCGGCCGTCGCGGTCGATGAGGCCGATGTCGCCGGTGTGCAGCCAGCCGTCGACGACCGCGGTCGCGGTCTCGGCCTCGCGCTTGTAGTAGCCGCGCATCACGTTGGGGCCGGAGACGAGGATCTCGCCGTCGTCGGCGATGCGGACGCGCACGTTGTCGAGCGGGCGGCCGACGGTGCCGAAGTGCACGTCGTGCGGGCGGTTGACGCTGATGACCGGCGCGGCCTCGGTGAGCCCGTAGCCCTCGAGGATGAGCACGCCGGCGGCGAGGAAGAAGGCGCCGATCTCGGCGGCGAGCGGCGCGCCGCCGCTGACGAAGAAGCGCACCCGGCCGCCGAGCGGCTCGGTGAGCGGGTCGAAGATCTGCTCGCGGGTGAGGCGGTAGCCGATCCGCCAGGGCAAGCCGGGGCGGCGGCCGCCCTGGCGGGCGCGGGCGACCTCGCGGCCGATGGCGACGCCGGCGTCGAGCAGCACCCGGCGCAGGGTGCCGGCGCGCTGGCGGGCCTGGGCGAAGCGGGCGTAGATGCGCTCGTAGACGCGGGGCACGCCGGTCATGAGCGTGGGGCGCACCTCGGCGATGTCGCGGAAGAGGCGGCCGGCGGACTCGGCGTAGTAGATGGTCGCGCCGGCGAAGAGCGAGGCCATGTAGTAGCCGCAGGTGCGCTCGAAGCTGTGGGAGAGCGGCAGGAACGACAAGAGCACGTCGTCGCTCTGCACCGGGAGCGCGCGGGCGCAGCCCTGGCAGTTGGCGATGATGTTGCCGTGGGTGAGCATCACGCCCTTGGGCTCGCCGGTGGTGCCCGAGGTGTAGATCAGCGTCAGGAGGTCATCGGGTCCGAGCGCGGCGACGCGGGCGTCGACCTCGGCGGCGGTGCGGCGCTCGGCGCCCATGCGCTCGAGGTCGAGCAGGCTGAGGAAGGTGACGCCCTCGGCCTCGATGCGCTCGGCGGGCTCGAAGAAGTGCACGACGTGGCGCAGCCGCTTCGGGCGCACGGTGAGCAGGCGGTCGAGGAGGGGCTGGGTGCCGACGAAGGCGACGGTGCACTCGGCGTCTTCGAGGATGTAGCCGACGGTCTCGGCGGTGCTCGTCTCGGGGATGGGGACGTCGACGGCGGCGGCGGAGAGCGAGGCGAGGTCGGCGAGGACCCACTCGACGCTGCTGTGGGCCATGATCGCGACGCGGTCGCCCGGCGCGACGCCGAGCGCGACGAGGCCGGCGGCGGCGTGGCGGACCCGGTCGGCCATCTGCGCCCAGGTCAGGGGGCGCCAGTGGCCGGTCGCCTTGCTGTAGACCATCGGCCGGCTGCGCAGCGCCGTGGCCTGCTCGCGGAACACGGCGGGGATCGAGGTGTGGGCCAAGCCGGACTCCCAGTCGTTGCGGGCTGCCATGGAAGCAGCGTGACCGGATCATGTCAACGGCACGCCGCGCGCATGGCGGGGAACCGGCCACAGACCGTCGCAGAGGGGGTTGCCGGCCTCGGGCCGAAGTGACAAGGTGCCGATTCCGTCCCCGGCGAGGAAGTGGTCGCCGGCAGTGAGGAGCCTTCATGCAGCCCCGCGACTTCCCCGATGGCTACATCCCCCGGCGTGAGCTGGGCGAGGGCTCGATGGGGACGGTGTGGCTGGCGCAGAGCGAGCGCTACGGCGGCCACTGCGCCATCAAGGTGCTCAACCTGCGCAACGATCGGCGAGGCTCGGCCGAGCGCTCCTTCAACCGCGAGGTGCGGGCGATGGCCCGCCTCGACCACCCGAGCATCGTCGCGGTGCACGACTACGGGCGCACCCCCGAGGGCTCGCCGTTCATGGCGATGGAGTTCGTCGACGGCCACCCGCTGACCCGCTACGTGCGCGGCCCGTGGAGCTGGCCGCTGCTCTGGACGCTGCTCGACGAGCTGCTCGCCGCGCTCGGTCACGCCCACGCCCGCGAGCTCGTGCACCGGGACTTGAAGCCCGGCAACATCCTCGTCCGCCCCGACCGCCCGAGCCCCGGCGCGATCAAGGTCGTCGACTTCGGCATCGCGCTCGCCGTCACCGACGCCGTGCGCGCCTCGCGCCGCATCGAGGGCACCCCGGCCTACATCGCCCCCGAGGCCGCCTCGGGCAACGTCGCCGCCGTCGGCCCGTGGACCGACATCTACTCGCTCGGGATCATCCTCTTCGAGATCATCACCGGCGACCTGCCCTACCACGGCCGCCACCTGCTCGCCCATCACCAGCGCTCGCCGCTGCCGCCGATCACGGTGCGCGAAGACGTCGAGGTGCCGGCCGGCATCGAGGCGATCATCACCCGCATGCTGCACAAGTCGCCGACCGAGCGCTTCCGCTCGATCGCCGGCGTGCGCGCCGCCTTCGAAGCGCTCG
>JACKDM010000027.1 GCA_020633515.1 Myxococcales bacterium | reverse complement strand
CATCGGTCGCGCCGTGATCGCTATCGTGCCCGGGTGACGGTGACCCTGCCCGCCGAAGCCGCCGCCTTTCGCGCCGCGCTCGCCGCCGTTCCTCTCATGCGCCGCGACGCGTGGCTCGATGCCCGCCTCGGGCTCGGCGAGCTGCCCGACGACGATCCGGCGCTGCCGCGGGGGTGCGTGCCGTATCTGCCCTGCCCGGTCGACACCCTCGCCCGCGCCGCCGAGGAGGCGGCGATCGGGCCGGATGACACGGTCATCGACGTGGGCGCGGGCGTGGGTCGGGCGATCGCAGCGCTGCATCAGCTCACCGGCGCGGCGGCGATCGGGATCGAGATCCAGCCGGCGCTCGCCGCGGCGGCGCGGGCGCTGGTCGCGGGGTTCGAGCGGGTCGAGGTGGTCGAGGGCGACGTCGCCGGGCACGCCGCGACGCTGGCGCGGGGGAGCGTCTTCTTCCTCTACTGCCCGTTCAGCGGCGCGCGGCTCGCCGGGCTGCTCGACCTGCTGGAGCCGATCGCGGCGGCGCGGCCGATCCGGGTGTGCGCGGTCGATCTGCCGATCCCGTCGCGGCCGTGGCTCGAAGTCATCGCAGCCAGCGACGAGCTGGTGGTCTATCGATCGGCGCAGCAGCGAAAGCCGGTCGAGTAGTCCCAGTGCCCGGTGTCATGGGCGGTGGTGCGATAGAGGCAGCCGTTGCCGTTGCGCACGGTGTCGACGTAGAAGCCGCCGCGGAAGGTGCCTTGGGGGTCGGCGGTCCATTCGTGCAGGTTGCCCATGAGATCGTAGATGCCTTCGGGGGTGACACAGTCGGGGTGGTCGCCGGTGGGCGCGAGAGATGCGGGGAGCTGGTTGATGCAGGCGTCTTGGATGAGCGCGAAGGGGTTGGGGGCGTCGGGGAAGCGCTCGACGGCGGGGTGCTGCGCGCGGGCGTCGTTGCAGGCGCCGGGCTCGCGGAGGGGGCCGTAGGGGTAGGTGCGGGCGTCGGTCCATTGGCAGGCGCGGAGCCATTCGGCGTCGGTGCAGAGGCGCTTGCCGCTGGCGGCGCAGGCGCGGGCGGCGCGGACGCCGTCGATGTAGCCTTGCGGGACGGCGCCGGGGATGGAGACGGCGCGGACGGGGGTGGCGCCGGGGTTGTGGTAGGGGGAGAAGGCGCGCTCGCGGCCGTCGGGGAGGAGCTCGAGGAGGCTGGCTTCGTAGCGGTCGACGCAGAAGGCGGCGACGGGGGCCATGCCATCGGGGCAGCCGCCGAGGCCGGGGGGCTCGACGAGGCCGGCGTTGGGCGCGGGGTAGACGGTGGGGTCGCAGTCGAAGGCGGCGGGCGGGGCGTCGGTGCAGCACTGGATGTCGGCGGGGCCGGGGCAGTGGCCGGGGGTGGCGTGGCCGGCGGCGGCGGCGCAGTCGGCGAGCGGGAGGCATTGGCCGGGGAGGCCGCCGACGGCGCAGGCGATGGGGTCGGGGTCGGGTTCGGGGTCGGGCGCGTCGGCGAGGCAGCACTGGATGGCGGCGGGGCCGGGGCAGTGGCCGGGGACGGGGACGCCGGGGCAGGCGGCGACGTCGAGGCAGCGGCCGGGGAGGCCGTCGACGGCGCAGGGGCCCCAGCTCGCGTCGGGGGCGGCGTCGGGCGCGGCGTCGAGGTCGGGCGCGGCGTCGAGGTCGGGCGCGGCGTCGAGGTCGGGCGCGGCGTCGCGCTCCCCTCCCCCGTCGAGGTCGGCGTCGAGGTCGGCGGTGGCCATCTCGGGCCGGGGTGCGCCGGCGTCGATCGCGTCGGGCATGGCATCGGCGGTGCCATCATCCATGCCATCGGCGGTGCCATCGTCCATGGCGTGCGGGCTGCCATCGCGCCAGGTCGCTGCCTCCTCGGGCGAGGCGCAGGCGGCGAGCAGGGCGGCGACGGCGATGGAGAGGCGAGCGAGCGAGGTGCGCATGGCCGCGACCGTGGCACCGTTCGGACCCGGTCGCAAGCCGGTCGGCGGGGCTACTCGCAGCAGCGCGGGATCACCGTGCGCTCGTCTTCGAGCACCACGTCGCCCGCGGTCAGCGTCAGCGTCATGCGCACCGTCTGCCCTTCGATGCGCTCGGGCGGGAAGTTGTCATAGATGAAGACCGTCACCCCGCCGTACTCATAGGGACCGTCGGGGTCGCGGCGGATGAGATGGTCGCTGTAGTCGGAGCCGCCGATCTGCTGGTCGTCGAGGTAGAGCCCGAACTGCATGCGCACCGGGTCGGGGTCGAAGTGGTCGCCGCGGAGCGCGCCCCAGATGTGATAGCCGCCCTGGAGGCCGTAGGTGATGGGGACCTCGGCGCCGTCGTCGAGCGGCGCGAAGCGGGTGGGGCTCGCGCTGCTGCCGAGCTCGATCCACGGGGGCGGGGCTTCGGTGTCGTCGCAGGCGGCGGCGCCGAGGAGCGCGACGCTGAGGGCGATGATGTGGCGCATGGTCGAACCGTAGCCGCCGAACCGGGGCGGCGTCAAAGCGGGGGCGCCCTGATGGTGATGGTGACGGGCGGGCCAGCCCGAAAAGTGCGCGGGTTCCCGTCGCGAGCGACGGGAGACCGCCTCGCAGGCGGCTCCGCGGAGGGTGAGCCAGCGCAGGCGTACCCCGAGGTACGTCGAGCATGGCGAGGCCGAGCAGAGCCGCATGGGAGGCGGGATCGCGGCGCGCAGCAGGGAACTCGCGCACTTTTCGGGCCATGCGAGTACGCTGACCGCGACCACCCGAGGAGGCCCACCGTGGGAGTCGCGCTCGCCGTCACCGCCGCCGTGCTGCTCGTCGTCGTCGTCCTCTGGCTGCTGCGGGGTCGGCGACGGCACGGGCAGGTGTTCACGCTCGACCATGTGCATGCCTTCGTCGCCCGCGTCGACGGGGTGCGGGCGGCGGCGCTCGATCGGTACGACGCGCCGGTGAAGATGCCGGGGGATCCGCGGGCGGCGGTGAGCCCGGCGGGGCTGGCGATGCTGTACACCATCTCGCCGGAGGACGCGGGCTATCGGCATCACCTCTCGCTGAGCCATATCGGCGGCCCGACGACGCGGGCGGTGGGGGGGCCGTTCCTGCTGCTCGCGGTGAAGCGGTTGCAGGTGCCGGGCATGGAGGTGGGGCTCGGGGTGGCGCCGAGCGGGGTGCATCACGCGGAGTGGGTGCTCGACGACGAGGCGCAGGCGCTCTACGTGGATCGCGATCCGCCGGCGCTCGACGACGAGGCGCTCGCGACGGTGTTTGCGGCGTGTCGGGACGAGGCGAAGCAGGTGCCGTGGGAGCAGATCGCGGTCGAGCCGACGGGGCAGGAGCGCTCGGCGGGGTAGGCCGAGTCAGGGCGCGGGGCGGTTGCTCAGCCGAGCGGGGCGGTGCGGATGTGGTGCACGAGCTCGATGGAGGGGCGGGCGTCGTCGAGGCCGAAGCCGCGGCCGGCGAGGATCTCGGCGTAGCTGCGGGTGTGGAGGTCGTCGAAGCCGGCGGAGAAGTCGAAGGCGTCGTCGCCGGTGGTGAGCTTGCGGTGGGCGTGCAGGCCGCGCGCCTGATGGCCGGGGGGCAGGTCGGCGAGGCGGATGGAGAGGTGCCAGCGGACGCGGGCCCACTCGAGCTCGAGGGTGCCGCGCATGACGTCGCGCTCGCGGACGTGCACGGCGCTGTGTTCGACCGGGCCGAAGAGCCAGAGCAGGAGGTCGAAGAAGTGGATCCCGATGTTCATGGCGAGGCCGCCCGACTTGTCGTCCTGGCCCTTCCACGACTGGTGGTACCAGGCGCCGCGGCGGGTGACGTAGACGAGCTCGACGTCGAGCTTCTCGCGGCGGGCGCCGTCGAGGCGGGCCTTGAGGCGCTGCGCTTCGGGGTGCAGGCGGAGCTGGAGCACGGTGTAGACGCGGCGGTCGTACTCGGCCTCGAGGCCGGCGAGCTGTTCGAGGTTCCAGGGGCTGATGACGAGGGGCTTCTCGCAGATGGCGTGGGCGTGCACGCGGAGCGCGAGGCGGCAGTGGGCGTCGTGCAGGTAGTTGGGGGTGGCGATGGCGATGTAGTCGACGCCGTCGCCGGCGCGGCGGAGCTTCTCGAGGTGGCGGTCGAAGCGCTCGACCTCGGTGAAGAAGCGGCAGTCGGGGAAGTAGCGGTCGAGGACGCCGACGCCGTCGTAGGGGTCGCAGGCGGCGACGAGGGTGTTGCCGGTGCGGTGGATGGCGTCGAGGTGGCGGGGGGCGATGTAGCCGGCGGCGCCGAGCAAGGCAAAACGGGTCAAGGCTTTTGCTCCTCGACCGCCGGCGGGCTTGCGTACGGCGGTCCGAGGGCGAATGATGCGGCCTCGACTCGCCGAGCGCCAGTTGTGTGGCCGGGGCGGCGCGTCGCTTGATTTGATGCGGTCGGCCATTCCTGGGGAGGATGGGGCCGGTCCGCGCGAGGAGCAGGGTCGAAGATGCAGCGCGTGTGGTGGTGCCTGGTGGTGGCTCTCGGTGTCGTGGCGTGCGACGACGCGGAGACGCCCGACGCGGGCGTGGTGATCGATGGGTTCGTTCGGCCCGACCGGGGCACGCCGGATGGTGACGTGCCGGATGGCGATGCGCCGGATGGCGACGGGGCCGATGGCGGGCGGATGGACGCGGAGGTCGATCCCGACGATGGGGTGCCGCCGCCCGATCGGGGGGTCGACGAGGGCGTCGAGGTCGACGAGGGCGTCGAGGTCGATCAGGGGCCGGTGGGCTGCACGCCGGGGAGCACGTCGTCGGCGCCGTGCCGGGAGCTTGCGGGGGTGTGCGCGCGGGGCGTGGCGACCTGCGGGGCTGATCGCACGTTCGGCGACTGCGCGCCGCCGGCGGCGGACTTCGAGGCCGAGGAGGCGCGCTGCGACGGGCGGGACAACGACTGCGACGGCACGGTCGACGAGGGGCACGAGGGCGTGGGTCTGCCGTGCGACACCGACGACGCCGATCTCTGCGCCTACGGGCTGCGGGTGTGCAACGCGGCGGGTGACGGGACCGAGTGCGTCGAGGATGAGCCGGTGAGCGAGGTGTGCAACGGGCTCGACGACGACTGCGATGGCACGACCGACGAGGAGGCGCCCGACGCGCCGGCCGCGACGCGGCAGCAGGGGGTGTGCGCGGGGCAGGTGCGGGTGTGCACCGGCGGCGAGTGGGTGGAGCCCGACTATCGGCAGATCGCGGGCTACGAGGCGGGGGAGCAGAGCTGCGACGGGCTCGACAACGACTGCGACGGGCGCGTCGACCTCGGGTTGTTCCCGCCGGCGGCCGATCGGCAGGGCGGGGTGTGCGCGGGGCAGGTGAAGCGCTGCGGCGGCGCTGCGGGCTGGGTCGAGCCGGACTACGCGGCGCTGCCGGGCTACGAGGTGCTGGAGGCGAGCTGCGACGGGCGGGACAACGACTGCGATGGCACCGCCGACGAGGCGCTCGATCCGCCGCCGTGCGCGCTCGCGGTCGGGGTGTGCGCCGATCCGGCGGCGCCGGCCGAGTGCCGGGGGGCGGCGGGCTTCAGCGGGTGCACCTACGGGCCCGACTATCAGGCCGTCGAGCAGGACACCTGCGACGCGCTCGACAACGACTGCGACGGGCGGATCGACGAGGGCGCGGCGTGCCCGGTCGGGCGGCGCACGGTGCGGGTCGAGGGCGGGCGGTTCCAGATGGGGAGCCCGGCCGACGAGGCGGGGCGGCAGGCCGACGAGGCGCGGCATCCGGTGGTGCTGACGCACGCGATGCTGGTGCGGGTGACCGAGGTGACGCAGGGCGAGTGGAACACGGTGATGGGCAACAACCCGAGCGCGCGGCCGGGGGCCGATCTGCCGGTCGAGCAGATCACCTGGCTCGACGCGGTGCGCTTCGCCAACGCGCTCTCGCGGGCGGGCGGGCTGCCGGCGTGCTACCAGATCGAGGGTGACACCGCGCGCTGGCCCGATGGCTACGACTGCCCGGGCTGGCGGCTGCCGAGCGAGGCGGAGTGGGAGTACCTCGCGCGCGCCGGCACCGACGCGATCCGGTGGAGCGACGCCGAGGGGGTCGCGCTGGCGGACGCGGCGTGGTTCAACGACAACAGCGGCGGCCGGACCCACCCGGTCGGGCAGCGCGAGGCCAATGCCTTCGGGCTCTACGACGTGCTCGGCAACGTCAACGAGTGGGTCTGGGACCTCTACGGCCCCTACCCGGCGGGCGAGGTGGTCGATCCGGTCGGGCCCGAGGCGGGCGCCGATCGCAACGCCCGCGGCGGCGCCTACCCGTCGCGCGCGCCGCTGCTGCGCTCGGCCAACCGCGCCGCGACGCCGCCGCGCACCGTGGCGCCCGACATCGGGCTGCGGGTGCTGCGCACCGCGCCGGCGACGGTCGACTGAGCCTTCGAGCGAAGAGAGAGACGAGGAGTCCGTGATGAAAGCCCGCTTGCTGCCCTGCCTGCTCGCCGCCGCCGCCTTCGGGTGCGACGACGGGAGCGCCCCGCCCGGCGAGCCCGACATGCCGGGCGGCCAGATCCGCGACATGAGCGGCGGTCGGATCGACTCGGGGGAGGACATGCTGCCCGCCGACGACGGGGTCGAGCTCGACGCGACGCCCGACATGGCGCCGCCCGATCCCGACATGGCGCCGCCCGATCCCGACATGGCGCCGCCCGATCCCGACATGGCGCCGCCCGATCCCGACATGGCGACCGTCTGCAACCCGGGCCCCGAGACGTGCGACGGCGTCGACAACGACTGCGACGCGCTGATCGACGAGGGCTTCCGGGTCGACGACGTGTGCAGCGCCGGGATCGGCGTCTGCCGCGCGGTCGGGCGCCGGATCTGCGCCGAGGACGGCCGCTCGGCCTACTGCCCGGCCGAGGTCGCGGCGCCCGATCCGGCCGAGACCTGCGACGGGCTCGACAACGACTGCGATGGCACCGTCGACGAGGACTTCGACCTCGACGGCGACGGCGCGCCCGACTGCGGCTTCGACGCCTGCGGCGCCGACTGCCCGCTCGGCGACGCCGAGCTGTGCCGCGCGGTCTGCGACATCAACGACTGCAACGACGAGCGCCCGACCACCGGCCCGCTCATCGCCGACGTCTGCGGCGACGGCATCGACCAGAACTGCGACGGCGTCGACGCCTCGTGCAGCGTCGCCGTCGGCCGGCTCACCCGGCTCGAGATCACCGGCAACAACAACCCGGTCTGCCCCGACAACAACGGCGACGGCAACCCCGACAACGCGCTCTCGCTGATCGGCGGCTTCGCCAACGCGGGCCTCGCGAGCTCGATCGCGAGCGGCGGCCTCAACCTCTTCATCAGCGCCGCCGGGCTCCAGCCGCCGGGCGACGTCGGCACCTTCGACCTCGCGGTGCTCACCGCGACCCGGGAGAACGGCGTCTACACCGTCGACGACAACGCGCTCGACGCCAACGGCCGCCCGCTGATCCTGTTCCCGCGGGCGCGGGTGCGGGAGGGCGTGCTGCGCACCGAGCCGGGCGTCTTCGGGCTCGACGTGCCGATCCTCGGCGACATCATCCTCCGGCTCGCCTTCAGCGACGCCGAGATCCGCGGCGACGTGGGGGTCGACCAGAACGACGGGTTCACCTTGCAGGACGGGGTGTTGTGGGGCGCGGTGACCCAGGTGGCGCTCAACGAGGCGCTCAACGGGTTGCTCGCCGCCTGCGACGAGCAGGACCCCGAGCCGGCGTTCTGCGGGCAGCTCCGGCCGGTGCTCCCGATCCTGCCGAACCTGATCCGGCTCGACCAGGACCTCGACGGCGACGGCGAAGCGGAGGCGTACAGCGCCTGCCTGCTGATCGCGGCCGAACCGCAGCGACTCAACGGGTGGCCGCTGCCCTGACCGAGAGCTCGTTGGCGCGGTGGAGTGGATCCTCCTCGACCGGGGGGGCGCCGGGGGGCGTCGCCTCGATGCCATTCGGATCGCCGACGGCGCGACGCGCTGCCTGATCGCGCACCCGCAGGGGGGTGGCTATGCGATCGCGCCCGATCCGAGCGGGCGGCGGGTGGCGGCGACGCTCGTCGACGAGGTGGCGGGGGGGCGGGCGGCGACGCGGTGCGCGCTCGTCGATCTCGATCGGGGGGCGCTGCGGTGGCTGGCGGCGTCGCTCGATCCGGCGTGGACCTTCGATCGGGTGGCGTTCTCCGACGATGGGCGGCGGCTGGTGGCGAGCGGGCGGCACGGGCCGGCGCTGGCGGCGGATGTGTATGTCTTTGCGATCGACCCCGACCACCCGCTCGACGCGGAGGGGCAGGCGCTGGTGGCGGGGGCGGGCAACCCGGATCGGATGGGGCTGCGCTGCCCGCGGTTCGCGCCGGGGGGGCGGCAGGTGTTCTACCTGCAACGGGGCGCGGGTGACCTCTACACGGTGGTGGTGCTCGACGTCGACAAGCCGGGTGAGGGGCCGGACGTGCTCGGGGGGCGGGCGCCGTCGGCGCGGACGCTGGCGCTGACCGAGCCGCTGCGGATCGCGCCCGACGCGGGGCTGGCCTATTGCCACACGCGGCGGCAGCTCTACTTCGCGCACCTGCTCGCGGGGCGGCAGCGGCTGGCGCGCAAGCCGCTGACCGGGCAGGCGCCGCGGACCTTCTGGCGGGCGCACCCGGCGATCGACGCGATCTGCGCCGATCCGGAGGGCGCGGGGGTGGTGTACGCGGCCGAGGGGCAGCTCTTCTGGGCCGATCTGGAGCTGGACGACGTGCTGGTGCTGGCCGAGGCGGCGAAGGGGGTGGACGGCGATCGGCTGGCGTGCGCGGCGGGGGGCTGGGTGTTCTACCTGCGGGCGGGGGAGGCGGGCGAGGAGCTGTGCGCGATCCATCGGCCGAGCCGGAGCGAGCAGGTGGTGTGGCGGGGCGAGGGGCCGGTGGCGGGGTTCGCGCTGGCGCCGGCGGAGATGTCGGCGCGGCTGGCGGCGCTCGGGGCGGGGCCGCTGCCGGTGTATGTGCCCGATCCGGCGGAGGTGGCGGCGCTGCGGCCCGATCCGGCGGCGGAGCGGGCGGCGGCGGAGGCGGCGGAGGCGGCGGAGGCGGCGCGGCGGGCGGAGGAAGAGGCGGCGCGGCAGGCGGAGGCCGAGGCGGCGGAGGCGGCGCGGCGGGCGGCCGAGGAGGCGGAGCTGCGGCGGCGGGCGGAGCAGATGGCGGCGGCGGCGCTGCGGGCCGACGCGGAGGCCGAGGCGGAGGCGCGCGGCGAGGAGCGCGGGGTCGGAGGAGGGCGGGCGCGGCGGACGAGGCGCGCGCGGCGGACGAAGAGGCGCGGCGGGTCGCTGAGGAGGCGGCGCGGCGGGCGGCGGACGAAGAGGCGCGGCGGGCGGCGGACGAAGAGGCGCGGCGGGCGGCGGAAAAGCAGCGGCGGACGAAGAGCGCGCGGCGCGGACGAAGGCGCGGCGGCGGCGGACGAAGAGGCGCTCGGTCGCCGAGGCGGCTGCCGCGCGCGCGGCCTGGAGGCGGAGCGTCGCGCGGCCGAGGACGCGGCCCGTCGCGAGGCCGAGGTCCGTCGCGCCGCGGCGCGTCGCGCCGCCGAGGCGGCCGCCCGGGAGGAGGCGCGGCGGGAGGCCGAGCGCGCCGCGCAGCGGGAGGCGGCGATCCGGGCGGCGGAGGCGGCCGAGGCGCAGGCCCGCCAGGACGCGGAGGCGGCTGCGGAGGCCGAGGCGCGGCGGGAGGCCGAGGCGTGCGGGAGGCCGAGGCGGCGGAAGGCGAGGCGCGAGGCGGTCGAGGCGCGGCGGGAGGCCGAGGCGCCGGAGGCGCGGCGAGAGGCTGAGGCGCGCCGCGGCGAGGCGCGAGCAGGCTGAGGCGCGCGAGCAGGCTGAGGTGCCAGGCGCGGAGGCGGCCGAGCGGCGGCGGGAGCGGGCGCGGCGGGAGGCCGAGGCCGAGGCGGCGTGGCGTCGCGCGGCGGGCCGCGGAGGAGGCGGCTCGCCGCAAGGCGGAGGAGTCGATGCGCGCCGCCGAAGCGGCCGCGCGGCGGGCGGTCGAGGGATCGCCGGATGCGTTCGAGGCGCCGGTCGTGGCCGAGGCGCCGCGGTGGCCGCGGTGCCGTCTGCGCGGCCGGTCGTGGGCACGCCGCCGGTCGTGGTCGCGCCGCCGGTCGTGGCCGAGGCGCCGTCTGCGCGCCGGCGGTCGCGCCGCCGGGCGTGCCCGCCGCGCCTGAGCGCCGCCGAGCGTGGCGCAGGTCGAGGCGGCGCGGGCGGCCGAGCGGGCGCGGATCGCGGCGGCGGCGCGGCCTGATGCGGACGACGAGGACCTCCCCTACCCCGAGCTCGCCGACGAGGTGGCGCCGCCGCCGCCGCCGCCGGTCCCCTCCCCGCCCGCGGCGCCCGCGCGGCGCAGCCCGACGCCGCTGCCGGCGCGCTTCGCGGCCGATCTGCTCGCGGCGGTGCACCTGCTCGGGGTGGTGCTCACGCGCGGGGACTGGCGGCTCGGGCTGCCGTTGTTCGCGATCGGCGCGCTGTGGACGGCGGTGGCGGCGATCCTGCACGCGCGTCGGCGGCCGGGGGCGTTGGTGCCGCTGGGGTCGGTGGTGGGGCTGGTGTGGTGGCTGTACGCGGCGCAGGCGGGCGCGCTGGTGGGGGTCGCGGGGCTGGACGCGGAGCGGGCGCAGGCGGCGGCGGGCATGTTGGCGGTGCTGCACCTCGTCGCGCCGTTCGTGGTGCGGCGGCGGCCGTTCGAGTGATGGCAGCGATGGCATCGATGGCACGGGTGGGCATCGATGGCATGTATGGCATCGATGCCATACATGCCATCGATGGCATGAGTGACTACAGCTTGCGCATGACACAGCCGAACTCGACCTCGACGTCGCCCTCGCGCTCGCCGCAGGCGCCGGGGCAGAGCGAGAGGCGGGTGGGGGCGGCGGCGTCGTCGAGGTACCAGCCGGTGTCGTCGCGCGCGCAGCCGGCGGCGTCGTCGACGTTGAACAGCGGGCGCCGGTCGCCGCCGGGGGTGACGAGGTCGACGTTGACCCGCTCGGGGTCGAGCACGAGGCCGCGGGGGCGCTCGGGCAGGTCGAAGGTGCAGGGGATGCGCGCGCCGTCGACGACGCGGGCTTCGAGGGCGGCGAAGATGGGATCCCAGTCTTCGCTGCACACCGACTGCACGAGGCCGCCGGTGGCGTCGCTGATCGTGATGTAGGTCTCGCCGCGGTTCTCGCCGCACGAGCAGGGCGGCTCGCCGAAGAGGCCGCAGCTCGGGAGGCGGCCGATCTCGTCGACGATGCTGTGGAAGACCATCGATGGCATGACGGGGGCGACGGCGGCGAGGAACTCGTGGGCGTCGCGGCCGAAGCCGATGTCGTCGTCGGTGACCGCGATGACATGGGTGGTGACGCCGGCGCGGAGGAAGGCGGCGATGGCGTCGAGCTCGGTCACGGCGACGTCGAGCAGCTCGCGGGAGTGGATGGGGGCGCGGACGTGGCGGTAGCGCTCGCTGTCGGTGTCGGGGCAGCCGGGCGCGGCGCTGAGCGGCGGGGGCACGCAGATCTCGAAGTAGCAGCGGCCATCGGCGCAGAGGTCGCGGTCGGCGCCGACGATGACGACGTGGTGGTCGAGCCCGGAGGCGCCGATGCGATCGGCGAAGGCGTTGAGGTTGGCTTCGATGAGCGCGATCTCTTCGGCCATGCTCGGCGAGGCGTCGATGAGCCAGACGATGTCGACGGGTTCGACGGCGCCGCGGGCGCGGGCGGAGAACTCGCCGCAGGCGATGACGCGGGCGTCGGGTGCGGCGGCGTCGCGGGCGGCGTCGGTGATGGGATCGGCGTCGGGGGCGGCGTCGGTGATGGGATCGGCGTCGGCGGTGGGGAGGCTGTCGCGCTCGGCGTCGAGCACGGGGATGAGGCCGGTGTCATCGGGGCGGCCGAGGCGGGCGTCGGGTGGGGTGGCTTCGGCGGGGGCGGCCTCGTCGCAGCCGGCGAGGATGGCGGCGGCGAGGGGCGCGACGGCGAGGAGCGCGGCGGTGAGCAGTGCATGGGGGCGGCGCATGGTCCCTCCGGTGGTGGCGGGTCGATGATGACGCGCACGGCGGAGGGATGCCAGCCCCAATGCCGGCCAGGGCGAGGGCAGAGTTCGCTCTCAGAGCGGTTCTTCAGCCGGTGACGGCGCGGCGGCGGCGGTCGGCGGGGCGCCAGCGGTGGACCTCGTCGCGGGGGTGCATGGGATCGGCGAAGTCGATGACATAGGCGGCGTCGAAGTCGGTGAGTCCTTCGCTCTTCACATAGAGGCTGAGGCGGCTGTAGGGCAGGAAGAAGAGACGGAAGGGGAAGAAGGTCTTGACGACGACGGCGTCGGCCTTCCAGATCGAGAGGCCGAGGCCGGTGTAGAAGGCGGGCTTGATGGCAGCGGGGATGCCTTCGGTGATGACGACGGTGACCCGGTCGATCTGGAGCGCGATCATGCGGCCGACGATGTCGTTGCGCACGGCCGCGCGGATCTTGCCGCGCACGGCGAGGCCGGTGTTGCGGGCGGGGTCGAGGCGGCCGCCGAGGGTGATGTCGACGGTGGCGCCGGGTGGGGTGCCCCAGAGCTCTTCGATGGCGATGGGATCGCGGAGAGGGATGTAGGTGACGAGGTCGCGGCCTTCGCGGAGGAAGGCTTCGAGGAGGCGGGTGTTCTCGCCGGGGGCGCCGGCGGTGACGACGTCGCTCGCGTCGCAGACGCAGACGGTGCCGAGCCTTCGGCGCACGCTGGCTTCGCGGACGCGGGTGATGGCTTCGGACGGCGAGAGGAAGGTGGGTGGCATCTCGTCCTTCACCGACCAGGCGAGGTCGGCGATCTCTTCGGCGAGGCGCTCGGCGAGCGCGGGGTCGCCGTCGGTGGTGACGTGGGCGCTCCAGCCGAGCTCGGGGTGGTTGTTCCAGAGGTGGCACATGAAGAGGCTCGTCGAGAGCACGCGGGGGTCGCGCTCGATGCGGTCGAGCTCGGCGTAGACGGCGCGCATGGGGCGCATGAAGTCGACGGTGGGGCCGCCGCCGAGGAGCATGGGGAGGCTGCGCCAGGCGGAGGTGGGCTCGATCTCGCCGCGGAGGGCGCGGATGAGGAGCGCGCCGGCCTTGCGTCCGACCTTGGCGTGGTCGCGGTGGGGGTTGGTGCGGTAGGCGACGCAGATGTCGAGGCCCTCGACCTTGGGGCGGGTGAGGAGGCCGTGCAGGTCGAAGGTGGCGCCGATGGGGCGGTCGCCGATGACCTCGCGGGCGGCGGCGATGAGCTCGCCTTCGGGGTCGGTGACGCCGTCGGCGTTCATGGCGCCGTGCAGGGAGAGGAAGAGGCCGTCGAGGGGGCCGGCGGCGCGGAGGTCGGCGCGGAGGCGGTCGCGGAAGTGGGCGAAGGTGACGGCGTCGAGGGGGCCGGCGGGGATGGCCCAGGCGCTGAAGAGGGGGACGGGCTCGACGGCGTCGGCCTCGGCGGCGGCGCGGACGAAGCCGGAGAGCTCGGCGTTGCGGGCGAAGCCGCGGGCCTCGGGGGCGAAGCGGCCGCAGGCGCGGAGGAGGGCTTGACCTTCGAGGTAGTGGAAGCGGCGGAAGTCGTCGACGGTGGTGCGGAGCGGGGAGAGCGCGTGGCTCTCTTGCGCGATGCGGGCGAAGGCGATGCGGAGCGGCCTGGTCATCGGGCGCCTCGGGGCGTGGTGGGCGTCGGAGGGAGTCTACCGCATGGGCGGGGGCGCTGGCGCGCCGGGCGGGTCGGCGGGTTCGCCGAAGGTGGCGCGCAGGGTCTCGTAGCCTTCGCCGGTGGCCCAGCGGGCGACTTCGACGAAGGCGGGGCCGCGGTCGCCATCGACGGTGCGGGCGAGCGCGCGGGCGGCGGGGGCGACGCCGCCGGCGGCGAGCAGGCCGACGCGGTGGGCGGCGGCGAGGGTGGCGGCGGCGGCGGCGGGGATCTGGCCGAGGCCGGCGACGAGCGCGCGGAGGGCGGCGGCGCAGGGCGGGCGGGTGAGCGCTTCGCCGTAGCGGGCGCGGAGGCGCTCGGCCTGGCGGGCGACGCGGGGGCTCTGTTCACCTTTGATGGGGTGGTCGGCGGCGAGGCCGATGGCGATGAGGAGGCGGTGGAGCGCGTCGGGGTCCCAGCGGGTGACGACGTCGACGCCGCGGCGGGCGAGCTCGACGGCGGCGGCGAGGAAGAAGGCGCGCTCGGGCGGGGGGAGCGCTTCGAGGTGCTCGGAGACGACGAGGCGGTCGTCGACGCGCTGGGCGACGTCGAGGGGCACGGGGGCGACGGCGATGGGGGGGGCGTTGCCGCCGACGAGGGCGCCGAGGCGGATGGCTTCGGCGGCGAGCGCGTCGCTGGCGGGGCGCGCGGGGGGGCGGGGGCCGAAGGCGCCGGGCACGGCGGCGGCGAGGACGCGGAGGTGGCCGATGAAGGCGGGGTCGACGCCGCTCCAGAGGCGGGCGCGGGCGCTCTCGTCGAGGGGGCGGGCGAGCGGGCGGGTGGCGGCGTCGCGGGCGGCGAGGCGCTCGTCGTCGGCGTCGGCGAGGCCGGCGGCGATGCGGAGGCGGGCGATCTCGGCGGCGGCGGCGGGGCGGTCGGCGCGGTCGAGCTGGCGGCGGAGCGCGTGGAGGTGGGCGGCGTCGAGGGGGGCGCGGGCGAGGAGCCAGCGGAGCTGGGTGATGGCCTCGCCGACGAGGTCGTCGCGGCGGCCGAGGGCGTCGGCGAAGAGGGCGCGGAGGGCCTCGTCGTCGGGGCGCTCGCCGACGGCGGAGCGGAGGTTGGCGATGAGGTCGGCGGGGTCGGTGCCTTCGGCGAGCGCGGCCTCGGCGACGCGGTCGCGGAGGCGGTCGGCGACGGGGCCTTCGGGGGAGGCGACGGCGAGCGCGCGCTGGAGCGCGGCGCGGGCGCGGGCGGGGCGGCCGGCGTCGAGGCAGGCGTCGGCGAGGGCTTCGAGCAGGAGCGGGTCTTCGGGGTTGTCTTCGACGGCGGCTTCGAGGCCGGCGATGGCGGCGTCTTCGCGGCCTTGTTCGAGGTCCATGCGGGCGATGCGGCGGCGGAGCGCGGCGCGGCGGGGGCCGGGCTCGGCGGCGTTGACGGCGCGGGCGAGCGCGATGCGGACGGCGCGGAGGTCGCCGACGTCGCGTTCGAGGTCGGCGAGGCGTTCGAGCGCGCCGATGTCGCCGGGGTCGGCGTCGAGCATGGTGGTGAGCCACTGGCGGGCGCGGGCGGGGTCGCGGTGTTTGTCCTGGTGGATGGCGACGAGGCGGAAGGTGACGGCGCGGCGGAGGCCGGGGTCGGGGGTGACCGCGCGGAGGCGCTCGTAGGTCGCGGCGGCGGCGGGCCAGTCTTCGCGCTCGACGTAGAGGTCGGCGAGGCGCTGGAGCAGCGGGGGCACGCCCTCGGGCTCGGTCTCGGGGATGAGCGCCTTGAGGATGCGGATCGCCTCGCGGGGCTGGTCGAGGCGGTCGGTGTAGAGCGCGATGGCTTCTTCGAGGAGGTCGCGGCGGCGCTCGGGGAGGCCGTCGGCGCGGCGCTCGATGGCCTCGGCGAGCGCGCGCCAGCGGCCGGTGCGCTCGCAGATCCGGCGGACGGCGGCGGCGGCCTCTTCGTCGGCGGGGTTGCGGGCGAGCGCGGCGAGGTAGTCGGCGAGGGCTTCGACGCCGGCGCTCTTGTCGATCTCGCGGGTGCGGCCGGCTTCGATGAAGAGCGCGGAGGCGTTCTGGGGGTCGAGGGCGGCGCGGCCCTCCATCTCGGTGGCGGCGATGGCTTTTTCGCGTTCGCCGAGGTCTTCGTAGATCTCGCGGAGCGCGCGGAGGGCGATGGGCGAGCGGCGGTCGATCTCGAGGACGGCCTCGTAGCAGCGGGCGGCCTCGGGGAGCTCGTGGGCGGCGCGGAGGACGCGGCCGGCGCGGAGCAGGATCATGCTGCGCTCGTGGGGGTCGTCGGTGCGGGCGAGGCGGCGCTCGAGGATCTCGGCGAGCAGGGTGAGGTCGCCCGACTCGTCGGCCCAGCCCTCCATCCATTCGAGCGCTTCGGTGTGGGTGGGGATCTCGGCGAGGATCGACTGGTAGCAGGTGAAGGCGGCGCCGAGGTCGTCGAGCACGCCCTCGGCGATGCGGGCGCGGTAGAGGCGGAAGTCGGCGCGGACGGCGGGGGTGCTCGCGCGGGCGGCGAGGGCGTCGTAGACGGCGGCGAGCGAATGGAAGTCGCGGCGGGCGATGGCGTGGCGTTCGAGCGCGAGCAGGGGTTCGAGGCGGCGGGGATCGGCCTCGCGGGCGGCGTCGAGCGCGGCGAGCGCGGCGGGGTCGTCGGGGTCGAGGAGGCGGGCGGCTTCGAGGTGGTGCACGACGGCCTCGGCGGGGAGCGCGGCGCGCTCGGCGAGGCGGTGGTGTAGCGCGGCGAGCGCGGCGGTGTCGCCGTGGGCGGCGTAGAGCGAGAGCAGGACGGCGGCGGGGCCGGGGGCGTCGTCGGCGAGGGCGAGCGCGCGTTCGCCGGCCTCGGCGGCGAGCTCGGGGCGGGCGAGCGGGCCGGCGTAGAGCTCGGCGAGGCGGAAGAGCAGGCCGCAGCGGGTCGCGGGGTCGTCGCAGAGCTCGTCTTCGGCGACGAGGAGCTCGGCCTCACGGGCGGCGTCGCCCTGGCGCTGGCGGAGGGCGCGCAGCGCGCGGAGCGCGGGGAGGTGGTCGGGGGCGAGCTCGACGGCCGATTCGAAGGCGGCGGCGGCGCCGTCGAGGTCGTCGAGCAGGTCGCGGCGCAGCTCGCCGAGCCGGATCCAGAGCGGGAGCGCCTCGACGGTGGAGGGGGCGCGGGCGAGGCGCTGCGTGGTGCGGGCGGCCTGCGCGGCGGGGGCCTGACCGGTGGCGAGGCGGGCGAGGAGCGCGTGGGCGGCGGCGGCGTCGGGCTCGACGTGCAGGGCGCTCTCGACGGCGCGGCGGGCGAGGTCGGCGTCGCCGGTGTGCAGCTCGATCGCCTCGGCGCCAGCGATCCAGAGCGCGGCGCGGGTCTCGGGTCCGCCGCCGATCGGCGGGGGCGCGGCGGGGCGCGGGGCCTCGCTCGCGTCGCGGAGGCGGTCGAGCGCGTCGGCGACGCGGGGGTGGGCGGGGTCGATGCCGGCGATGCGGAGCCAGGCGTCGAGCGCGCGGGGGCGGTCGCCGAGGCGGCGCTCGGCGATCTCGGCGATGGCGGCGAGCTGTTCGATTCGGGCCTCGGGCTCGGCGAACAACGTCAGCGCGTGCTCGCGGGTCTCGATGTGGCCCGACCAGTCGCCGAGCGCGGCGAGCGCGTCGGCGAGCGCGGTGACGACGGGGAGCGCGCGGGGGTCGCGGGCGAGCGCGTCGCGGAGCGCGGCGACGGCGCCGGGCAGGTCGCCCTGGCGCTCGCGGCGGATCTCGGCGAGGAGGCGGCCGATCGCGGCGGCGCGGGCGGGGTCGTCGGCGTTGGCGGCGGCGTGGCCCAGGACCTCGGCGAGCGCGCGCCACTCGCCGCGGTCGGCGAGGAGGCGGCGGAGGCGGCGCAGCGCGGGGCCGTGGGCGGGGTCGATCGCGAGGAGGCGGCGGAGGGCGGCGATGGCGGCGACCGCGTCGCCGAGGCGGTCGTGCTGCACGCTCGCGAGGCGCCAGAGCAGGTCGACGCGCACCGCCGGGTCGACGAGGGTGTCGGCCGCGCGGGAGAGCGCCGCGGCGGCCTCGGCCCAGCGGCCGGCGGCGAGCAGCGCCTCGCCGAGCTTGCGGTGGTCGTCGGCGCGGCGGGCGTCGTCGGTGAGCGCGGCGACGAGGAGCGGCACGACGCGGTCGGCCGTCTCGGCGTGCGAGGCGGCGATCTCGGCGAGGCCGGCGCGGCGGGCGGCGCGGCGGGCGGGGTCGTCGATCGCGTCGCAGAGCCGCTCGGCGACCTCGATCCAGGCGCGGCAGTCGCGGGCGCGGCGGTGCAGCTCGGCGAGGCGCAACAGCGCGACCGGCTCGGCGGGGTCGTCTTCGAGGACGGCGTCGAGCAGGCGGCGGGCGGCGTCGACCTCGCCGATCGTGGTCCACGCCTCGGCGGCTTGCAGGGCGAGCGCGCGGCGATGACGTCGCCGGCGGCGGCGCGGGCAGCGCGCTCGGCGGCGGCGGCGAAGGCGCAGGCGTCGCCCGAGAGCGCGGCGGCGACGGCGAGCCCGCGCGCGGCGGTCGCGTCGTCGCGCACGAAGTCGAGCGCCTGCAGGAAGCACACGCGCGCGGCGTCGGGGTCGTTGAACCGCATCAGGTAGATGCCGCCCTTCTCGCGCAGCAGGCGCGCGCGCTCGGCGGCCTCGGGGCGGGCGCGGATCTCGGCGTCGAGGAGCTTGAGCACCATCGAGAGGCGCCCGGCGCGCGCGAAGACCCGCCGGCCGGCGCGCAGGGTCGGGACGTGCGTCGGATCGGCGGTGTAGGCGCGCTGGTAGTCGCGCACCGCGGCGCGGTCGTCGCCGAGCTCACGCTCGTGGATGCGGCCGACCTCGTAGCAGAGCGCGGCGCGGCGTCGGGGGTCGACGCTGGCGCTGATCTCGCGGCGGTAGAGCTCGATCGCCGAGCGGAGCCGGTCGAAGCGCTCGGGATCGGTCTCGGCGAGCTTGTTGACCGGCGGCGCCCCGTCGCCGTTGCGGGCGAGCCCTTCTTCGAACCAGCCGTCGTCGATGCCGCGCTCGTCGCTCAATGCGTCCCTCCCGAGGCGCCCGCCGGACGGCGCGGGCTCGATTCGACTCGGATCCGCCGACGGTGCCGGCGGTCACGCCGGGCTCAGTGGATGGTGGGCGGGCGGCCGTCGTAGGGGTCGTGCACCACGATCCGCGGCGGCGGCGGCGGCTCGGGCGGCGGACCCTGCCGCGGCTCGGGCGGCGGCGCCGGCGGCCGATAGGGCGCGGCGACCGCGACGTCGTCGGCGATCGCGACCGCCTCGCGCGCGGCGAGGATCGCCATCTGCGCCGCGCGCTGCCGCTTCCGCCGTCGCCACGCGAGCACGAGCATCACCGTCGCGAGCGCCCAAAGGCTCGTCGAGCCGAAGAGCACCGGCAGCCAGCCCCAGCGCACCTCGAGCGTCTTCTGCCACTCGGCCTCGATCGCCGGCAGCGGCGTGCCGAACGCCGCGCGCACCGCGTCATCGAAGGCGACCCCGTCGCGCAAGCCCTTGATCAGATTCTGGAATCGTTCTTCGCCGTAGACGCTCTGCAGGTAGCCGACGAAGTGCACCGCCTGCGCATAGGCGACCCCGGCGCGGGCGCCCGAGGCGGGGAAGCCGCGGTCGAGCGCGCGCAGCGGGTGCAGCGCGCCCATCGTCGCCGCCTCGGTGAGCATCCAGGCGCGGTCGAAGTCGATGCCCTCGCTCTGCTTGATCGCGAGCCCCTCGGTGAACCAGCGCGGCACGTTGCGGCCGGCGCCGATCTCGCCGAACGCGACGTGGCTGATCTCGTGGCGGAAGGTCGCGTCGAGCTCGGCGGGCCCGACGCCGACGTGGAGCAGGATCGTGCGGTGCGCCGGCCACGCGAGCCCGGCGGCCCACTCGGGCGGCGGCGTGCCGAAGCGGCGGCGCGCCTCTTCGAGCATCTCGTCCTGGTCGCGCAGCACGACCACCGTCGTCGGCTTGTCGCTGTCGATGCCGAGCTCGCCATAGATGCGGTCGTGGTGGCCCTCGACCCGCGCCATGAGGCTCTCGGCGTAGCCATCGAGCCCGGGCGCCCACTCGAAGCGGTAGCGCGCGGTCTCGCCGCGGAGGAGCTCGACCGCGGCGGCGAGCGTGGGCGAGAGCAGCGCGCACAGCACCACGCTCAGCAGCGCCCACAGCCCCCGCGCTCGGCCCGGCGCCCGCATCAGCCCTCCAGCGCGCGCCGCAGCCGCGCGTCGACCGTGGCCGCGTCGAGCGCGGCGAAGAGCACCCGCTTCTGCCGGCTCGTCTGCCCGCCGACGATGCGCACGCTGCTCGGCGGCACCGCGCACAGCCCGGCGAGGAACTTCACGAGCGCCTCGTTGGCCGCCCCGTCGACCGGCGGCGCCTGGAGCGCGACCTTGAGCGCGTCGCCGTGCACCCCGGCGAGCGCCGATCGCCGCGCCCGCGGCTGCACCCGCACCGAGACGATCGCGCCGTCGGCGCCGTCGTCGATGCGGGCCAGCTCCACCCGCGCTCGGGCGGCGCGCGGCGTCGCGGGGTCGGCGACGCGCTGCGCTCGGCGGGACCCGCTCGGCACCGCGCCCGGCCGTTCGGCGTCGGCGCGCGCGGCCTGCGGTCGCCGCACCGTCGGGGCTGCGCCGGCGGGACCCGCTCACCGGGCACCCGCGCCCGACCATTCGGCGGCGGCAGCGAGACCTCGCGCCGCCGCTCGCCCGCCCGCCGCTCCTCACCCGCCGCGTGCCGGCTCTCGGCGTCGCGGTCGAGCGTCTCGTGGGTGTCGAGCAGCCGCCGGTGCGCGTCGACCACCGAGCGCAGCTCGCTGAGCAGCCGCACCTTCTGCAAGCGCAGGTCGCGCACCTGCTCGGAGAGCCGCACCACGCCCTCGCGCGCGTCGCCGACGATCTTCTCCGCTTGCAGCTCGGCCTCGGCGCGCACCAGCTCGGCTTCCTTCTGCGCGGCGCCCTTGATCTCGTCGCCCATGCGCCCCGCCGAGACCAGCGCCGCCCGCAGCTCGGCCTCGTGCGCCCGAAACTCCGCGAGCTGCTGTTCGAGGCGCCGCTGCCCGTCGCGCAGCTCGGTGTTCTCGCGGATCAGCTCCTCGACGCGCCCGCCGACGGCCTCGAGGAACCGCCGCACCTCGGCCGGATCCCAGCCGCGGAAGATCGTGCGGAACTGCTGCTGCTCGATGTCGAGGGGGGTCAGCTTCACCGGGAGACTCCATCACCAGCCAACGCGCGGCTGCGCTCGGCCGCGGCCAGGACCGCGTCGAACAGCGCCCCCCGAAAGCCTTGCCTCTCCAAGATGCCCAACGCGGCGATCGTGGTTCCGCCGGGTGAGGCGACGGCGTCTTTGAGCGCCTCGGGGTGGGCGCCGGGCTCGCCGGCGAGCGCGCCAGCGGCCTTGACGGTGGCCGCCGCGAGCCTTCGGGCGGCGTCGCGCGGCAGCCCGGCGGCGACCGCGCCGTCGGCCATGGCCTGGATCGCGACGAACGCATAGGCCGGTCCGCTGCCGACGAGCGCGGTGCCGGCGTGGAAGAGCTGCTCGTCGGCGACGATCTCGGCGTGCCCGACGGCGCGGAAGAGGGCGGCGACGCGCTCGACGTCGGCGGGCTCGTTGGCGTCGTCGCCGAGCACGAGCGCGACCCCGGCGCCGATGCGGACGCCGAGGTTGGGCATGACGCGCACGACGCGGGCGGGGGTCGCGGCGCGGGCGATCTCGGCGCGGGGCACGCCGGCGGCGACGGAGACGAGGAGCTGGTCGGCGCGGAGCGTGACGCCGGCGAGCGCGGCGCGGAGCTGGTGGGGTTTGACCGCGATGACGACCACATCGGCCGCGGCCGCCGCGGCGACGTCGGCGGCGCGCACGCCGTGGGCGGCGGCGAGGGCGGCCGCGGTGCAGGGATCGGCGACGGTGACGCGATCGGGCGTGGTCACGCCCGCGGCGAGCCAGCCTTCGAGCAGCGCGCCGCCCATCTTGCCGCAGCCGAGGAAGCCGAGGGTCTGGTGGTGCATGTCGTCCTCGTCGAGCGGGAGCGGGTGGAGGTGGACACGCTAGCCCAACCGCGGCGGGAGGACAACGTCACGCGCGGGGGGCGGGGGGGCGACTCAGGCGCGCAGGACGCGGATCGCGCGACCGGCGGGGCTGGTGGTCGTGGTGTGGTGGAGGCGGTCGGCGATCGGCGGGCGGTGGGTGCGGCGGTCGAAGACGACGAGCGCGCCGGTGGCGAGGCCGAGGCGGGTGAGGTCGCCATCGAGCTGGTCGAGGCCGGCGTCGATGGGATCGGGCTTCTTGTCATGCCAGACCTTGAGCTCGATGCCTTCACGCTGCCATGTGCCATCGGGGAGCGGCCAGCGCACGAGCAGGTCGATGGCACCGCGGCCGATGCCATACTCGCGGTCGACCCGCCCCGCGATCTCTTGGGCGCCACCATTGACGACGCGCTGGAGGAAGGCCATCAGCACGAGCTGCGGCGCGACCTCGTGGTCGTCGAGGCGCGCGGCGACCGTCTCGCCGTGCTGCGCCCACCACTCGCCGAAGGCATCGAGCAGGGCGCCCATGTCGAGGCGGCCGTCGCGGGCGACGAAGCGGCGGGGGGCCCGGAGAGCGCGTGAGAGGTCGTCGCGAGCGACGGGAGATCGCGTCTCAGGCGGCTGCGCGGAGGGCGAGCCAGCGCAGGCGTACCCGGTGGTACGTCGAGCATGGCGAGCTCGAGCACAGCCGCCTGGGATGCGGGATCGCGGCGCGCAGCAGACCGCTCACGCGCTCTCCGGGCAAGGAAGATGACCCTGTTCGACGCCCGTCGCCAGTTCGCGGGCGATGACTTCGCGGTAGATCGGGTTGGCGACGCGCAGCTCGGGATCGGCGACGACGAGGCCGAGGTCGCGGGTGTATTCGAAGTCCTCGCGAAACGTCGGGCCGACCGCGGTGGTGCCGGCGAGCAGCGGCTCGATGATCCGGCGCACGCGCGGCTCGCGGAGGCGGGCGAGCAGGCTGTCGATGTGGGTGGCGCGGGCGCGGATGAGGCGGCCGGCGGCGGCGTCGACGGCGGCGGCGTCGATCTGCGGCGCGGGTGACTGTTCGCTGAGGTCATGGGCGATGGCGTTGACGAGCCAGGGCTGACCGCCGGTGAGGCGCGCGACGGCGTCGATGGCATCGTCGGTGTAGCGCGGGCCGCCGTCGGCGGTGTGTTGCCCATAGAGCGCGCGGATGTCATCGACGGTGAAGTCATGCAGCCGCAGCGAGCGGGTCTTGATGTTGAAGGGACTGCTCGACCCGAGGTGCTGCGGGTCGCCGCCGGATGCCATCTTGTAGTCGCGCACGTCTCGCAGCCCGCAGAGCGCGACCGACCAGGGCGCGTGGTCGGGGCGGTCGGCGTAGTTGTCGCGGAGCTGCGAGAGCACGGTGACGAGCGCGTCGCCGATGAGGACGTCGACCTCGTCGAAGAAGAGCACGAGCGGGCGCGCGCTCTGCCCGCACCACGCGGCGAGGCCCTTGGAGAGGATGCGGACCGGGTCGGCGTCGGGCCACGCCGGCGGCGGCTGGCAATCGGCGGGGAGCTGGCGCTCGGCGCGCTCGCGCATGATCTCGAGCAGCGCGGTCTGGAGGCGGGCGAGATCGGTGACGGTGCGGAGCGACTCGCAGGAGAAGTAGAGCGCGGCGTAGGCGCCGTCTGCGGTGAGGCGCGCGGCGAGGGCGCGGAGCGTGGTGGTCTTGCCGGTCTGCCGAGGGGCGTGGAGCGCGAAGTACGCGCCCTGCGCGACGAGCGCGGGGGCGTCGGGGAGCCGGGGCGCGGCGGGGATCATGTAGTGGTGGCGAGGGTCGCAGGGGCCGGCGATGTTGAAGCGCTTCATGGGGCGGGATGATAGGGCGATGGGGGCGCGGGGGGAAGGTGCCGGTGCCCGAATGCGTTCTTCGGGATGATCTCGGTGGGCGTTGTATTTCGTCGTTGTGCTCGCGCTGTGGCAGAAATGTGATGGAAAGATTTGAATGGCACTAGCTTCCGTTGCCCCGAATGAGCATATTTCTCGAAAAAGGCAAGATGAACCATGACATGGAGCAAGCGGGATGAACATCATCAGAACCATTCAGCGGGAAGAAGATCCGAGATGGGTCAAATGTCTCTTCGAGAGCGGACCCCATAGATCTACCAAGTGGTCCACCGCACCTGCATACCCACCGCTGTTTCCCCTTCCAATCAGGCTCCAGAATGACTGTTCTGAGGGGTTCTTCTACCTACTTTACCGAGGGCAGCTCGTCGGTTTTGCTCGAATCGCTCGGATTTACTATGAGCCAACCGCCACCTATATTGGATCCACTCAAGAATGGATAGGTCCGGGTGACCGGATCATCCTTAGGCGGAAGTTGAAGCGAATGCCTGAGACACTCAAGGCGCGAGGCTTCACCGGCATTCGGTATACGGATGTCGCTCTTCAGAAGGCTACCAAACAGGCGGCTCAGCACGCGCTCGACAGCACCCTCGGAGTCTCAGAATAGCGTCGGCTGCGTCTGATGGCTCGCTTCGTCTGATGGCTCCATTCACACCCGCGTTGATGTCATAGTGATCGCGCGGCTGGCATTGCTCAGCTCTTGCCGAGCTGCCTTCGCGCCTCGTAGAGCGTCAGCGCGGCGCACTGGGCGAGGTTGAGGCTGCGGACGTGGGTGGTGTCCATCGGGATGCGGAGCAACTGCTCGGATGGCACCGATGCCATGACCTCGGCGGGGAGGCCGACGCTCTCGCAGCCGAAGACGAGGGCGTCGTCGTCGTGGTAGGTGACGTCGGTGTAGCTGCGGGTGGCGCGGCCGGTGTAGAGCCAGTTGGTGCCGGGGGTGGCTTCGAGTGCCTTGTGCCAGTGGTCGACGACGGTGACGTCGATCCAGGGCCAGTAGTCGAGGCCGGCGCGTTTGAGGTAGCGGTCTTCGAGGCTGAAGCCGAGGGGTTCGACGAGGATGAGCTTCGTGGCGGTGGCGGCGCAGAGGCGGCCGATGCTGCCGGTGTTGGGGGGGATCTCGGGGTGGACGAGGATGATTCTCATGGGGTCGATGCCATGGGTGCCATCACTGGAGGGTGATGGCTTTGGTGGCGGGGCGGGCGGGGATGTAGAGCATGGTCTGGCCGGTGGGGGCGCGGCCGACGGCGGTGTTGAGGACGGGTTCGAGGTCGGTGAGGGGGCGCATCTGCCATTTTTCGTCGATGAGGCTGAAGAGGACGACGCGCTTGCCGCCTTGCGCGACGATCTCTTCGAGGCGGTCGCCGTCGAGGTCGACGGCGGTGAGATTGAAGAAGGTGTAATCGACCGGGTCGTGGCCGATCACTTCGACCTCGGGTTTGCCGTCGACGATGCGGACGCGCTTGAGCTGGGCCTTGGCGGCCTTGCCGTAGTCGGCGACCCAGCCGTCGGCGAAGTAGAGGGCGGAGGCTTCGCCGCCGATGGTGCCATAGAGGAGTGACTTGACGCCGTTGTCGGTGGGGACCATGTGCGTGGTCTTGGCGGTGACGATGCGGAGGTCGCCGGGCAGGCCGCGGTCGTCGCCGTAGATGCGGCCGATGATGGTCTCGTCGCCGCGGTCACCGTCCATCTCGGCGCGGAGCCAGCTCGATGCCATGCGGATGGCTTCGCCGGTCTTCGTGGTGCCGTCGCGTTCGATGCTTTGGGGGGCGACCATGTACTTGCTGACATAGCGGACGAAGTCGAGCTCGGGGGCGCCGTCGCGGTCGACGTCGGCGATGGCGAGGTGGGCGGCTTCGTTGCGTTCGCCGTGGCCGCGCCAGAGCTCGGTCGCCTTGCCGGTGAGGGGGTCGATGGCTTGCACGACGAGGGGGGCGTCGAGGTGCCCGCGGCCGACGCCCCAGGCGACGTAGAGGCGGGGGCCGTCGCCGAGGTCGCCGTAGGTGAGCTTCTGCGCGACGCCGGGGCCGGTGATTCGCCAGATGATCTCGGCGCGGTCGGGGGCGGTGAGGCGGGCGGCCCAGAGCGCGTTGGCGTCGGCGCCGAGGAGGTGGTTGTTCTTGCCGTCGAGGGGGGCGAGGAAGACGCGGTCGGCGGCGGGGAGGCCGGCGGTGGGAGCGGCGGCGGCGGCAGGGGTGGCGTTGGCATTGGTGCCAGTTGCCTTGCCATCGGCGTTCATGCCTGCGGCGTTGCCATCGGCGGTCTTGCCATCAGCCGGCTTGCCATCGGCGGGCTTGCCATCGGCGTTCGTGCCTGCGGCGGTGCCAGCGGCGGTGGCTTCACTGCTATGGCCATCGGCGGGGGCTTCACTGCGCTGGCAGCCGGTGGCGGCGAGGGCGAGGCAGAGCGCGAGCGCGGGGCGCTTCATCGGTGGGCCTCCATCATCGCGACGAAGCGGGCGAAGACGGGGTCGGCGTCGTGGGGGCCGGGGCTCGCTTCGGGGTGGTGCTGCACGGTGATGAGCTCGGCCTTGCGGTGGGCGAGGCCCTCGACGGTGCCGTCGTTGAGGTTCTGGTGGCTGACCTCGACGCCGCCTTCGAGGCGGGTGGGGTCGACGGCGAAGCCGTGGTTCTGGCTGGTGATCTCGACCTTGCCGGTGGCGAGGTCGCGGACGGGCTGGTTGGCGCCGCGGTGGCCGAACTTGAGCTTGAAGGTGGTGCCGCCGAGGGCGTGGGCGGCGATCTGGTGGCCGAGGCAGATGCCGAGCATGGGGCGGCGGCCGATGAGGTCGGCGACGGCGGCGGCGGCGTAGTCGAGCGCGGCGGGGTCGCCGGGGCCGTTGCTGAGGAAGATGCCTTCGGGGTCCATGGCGAGGACGTCGGCGGCGGGGGTCCTGGCGGGGACGACGGTGACGTCGCAGCCGTGGTCGACGAGGAGGCGGAGGATGTTGTGCTTGGCGCCGTAGTCGTAGGCGACGACGCGGTAGGGGCGGGCGGGGCGCGGCGGCGTGGGGCGGAGGTGGTCTTCGCCCTGGAGGCGCAGCAGCGGGTCGGTCCAGCGGTAGGGCTCGGGGCAGGTGACCTCGGCGACGAGGTCGCGGCCGATCATGCTCGGTTCGCGGTCGAGGCGGTCGATGAGGGCGCGGCGGTCGGGGGGGCCGCTGATGATGGCGCCGCGCATGGCGCCTTTGTCGCGGATCCGGCGGACGAGGGCGCGGGTGTCGATGCCGGCGATGCCGACGACGCCGTGATCGGCGAGCCAGGCTTCGAGGTCGCCTTCGGCGCGCCAGTTCGACGCGCGGGGGCAGGGTTCGCGGACGATGAAGCCGGAGGGGTGGATCTGGCGGCTCTCGACGTCGGCCGCGTTGACGCCGTAGTTGCCGATGTGGGGGTAGGTCATCGTCACGATCTGGGCGCGGTAGCTCGGATCGGTGAGGATCTCCTGGTAGCCGGTCATGGCGGTGTTGAAGACGACCTCGCCGGCGGTCTGGCCGCGGGCGCCGAAGGCGTGGCCTTCGTAGAGGGTGCCGTCTTCGAGGAGGAGCGCGGCGGGTTCGCGGGTGAGGAGGCTCATCGGTGCAGACCTGTTTGGGGGGCGGCGTGGGCGACGCGGCCGGCGACGAGGGTGAGGCGGACGCGGCCGGGGAGGGCCTGGCCGAGGTACGGGGTGTTCCAGGCGCGGCCGGCGAGGGTGTCGTGGTCGATGCGGGTGCGCGCGAGGGGGTCGAAGACGACGAGGTCGGCGGGGGCGCCGGGGACGAGCTGGCCGCCGTCGCGGCGGAGGACGCGGTGGGGGCCGGGGGCGAGGAGCTCGAGGGCGCGGGTGAGGGTGATGGTCTCGTCGGCGACGAGGCGGAGGACGAGGCCGAGGGTGGTCTCGAGGGCGGCCATGCCGGGGCGGGCGAGCGCGAAGGGTTCGTCTTTGTCGGCGGGGCCTTGGGGGTGGTGGCCGCTGGTGATGGCGTCGATGGTGCCGTCGGCGAGGGCGGCGCGGAGGGCGTCGCGGTCGGCGGCGGGGCGCAGGGGGGGGCGGACGTTGAGGTCGGGGTTCCAGGCGGTGGCGACGTCGGCGTCGGTGAGGTGGAGGTGGGCGGCCATGACGGCGCAGGTGACGGGGAGGCCGGCGGACTTGGCGAGGCGGACGGCTTCGAGGGCGCCGCGGGTGCTGATGGGGCCGAGGTGGAGGGGGGCGCGGGTCTCGCGGGCGAGCGCGTAGGCGCGGAGCGCGACGATGTCTTCGGCGGCGGCGGGGAGACCGGCGAGGCCGAGGCGGGTGGCGACGGGGCCTTCGTGCATGACGCCCTTGCCGGCGAGGCGGGCGTCCTCGGGGTATTCGAAGACGGGGGCGCCGGTGGCGCGGGCGTATTCGAGGGCGCGGCGCATGAGGCCGGCGTCGGCGAGGCTCTTGTCGCCTTCGCCGAAGGCGACGGCGCCGGCGTCGCGGAGGTCGTGCATCTCGGTGAGGCGGCGGCCTTCGCGGCGGTGGGTGAGCGCGGCGATGGGCCAGACGCGGACGGGGGAGACGGCGGCGGCGCGGCGGACGAGGTGCTCGGTGGTGGCGCGGGTGTCGTTGGGGGGGGTGGTGTCGGGGCGGGCGCAGAGCGCGGTGAAGCCGCCGGCGGCGGCGGCGCGGCCGGCCGTGGCGAGGTCCTCGGCGTGTTCGGATCCGGGTTCGCCGAGGTGGCAGTGGAGGTCGACGAAGCCGGGGGCGACGACGCAGCCGGTGGCGTCGTAGACGCGGCCGCCGGGGCCGGGGGCGGGGGTGCCGGGGTGGATGGCGGTGATGTGGCCGTGTTCGATCTCGACGGTGGCGAGGGTGTCGCGGCCGGTGATGGGGCAGATGACGCGGCCGCCGGTGATGAGGAGGCGGTCGGTGGTGAGGAGGTCGCTCACGCGGCGCCTCCGGCGCAGTGGTAGAGCACGGCCATGCGGACGGCGAGGCCGTTGTGGACCTGTTCGAGGATGACCGACTGCGGGCCGTCGGCGAGGCGGGGGTCGAGCTCGACGCCGCGGTTGATGGGGCCGGGGTGCATCACGAGGCAGTCGGGCTTCGCGAGCGCGAGGGCTTCGGGGTCGAGGCCGTAGACGCGGGCGTATTCGCGGTCGGTGGGGAAGAGCTCTTCGGCGAGGCGCTCCTTCTGGATGCGGAGCATGATGACGACGTCGGCGTCTTGCAGGGCCTCGCGGCGGTGGGGGGTGGCGGCGCAGCCGAGCTGTTCGACGCCGGGGGGGAGCATGGTGGGCGGGCCGCAGACGGTGACGTGGGCGCCGAGGCGGGAGAGGCCGGCGATGTCGGAGCGGGCGACGCGGCTGTGGGCGATGTCGCCGATGATGGCGACCTTGAGGCCGTCGATGCGGCGCTTGTGGCGGCGGATGGTGAAGAGGTCGAGCAGTCCCTGGGTGGGGTGCTCGTGGGCGCCGTCGCCGGCGTTGACGATGCTGGCGTCGATGCGGCGGGCGAGGAGGTGGGGGGCGCCGGACTGGTCGTGGCGGAGCACGATGATGTCGGGGCCGTAGGCGGCGAGGTTGCGGGCCGTGTCGAGCAGGGTCTCGCCCTTCTGCACGCTCGATCCGCTGCCGCTGATGGTGAGCGTGTCGGCGGAGAGGCGCTTGGCGGCGAGTTCGAATGAGGTGCGGGTGCGGGTCGAGGCTTCGAGGAAGAGGTTGACGACCGTGCGGCCGCGCAGGGTCGGGACCTTCTTGATGGGGCGGCGGCTGATGTCGGCGAAGCTCTCGGCGAGGTCGAGGAGCGCTTCGATCGCGGGGCGGTCGAGCGAAGCGAGGTCGAGGAGGTGGCGGCGCGCGGCGGTCATGGCTGCTTTGCACCCGGCGCGGGCCCGAGCACGACGACCGCGTCGAGCCCGTCGGTCTCGGCGAGGCGGACGGCGACGGTCTCGTCGGGGGTGGTGTCGATGGTGGCGCCGACGAGGTCGGCGTGCAGGGGGAGCTCGCGGTGGCCGCGGTCGACGAGGACGGCGAGGCGGATGCGGCGGGGGCGGCCGTAGTCCATGAGCGCGTCGAGCGCGGCGCGGGTGGTGCGGCCGGTGTAGAGGACGTCGTCGACGAGGACGACGTGGCGGCCGGAGAGCTCGAAGGGCAGCACGGTGGGGCGCACGATGGGGAGGCTGTCGGCGCTGAAGACGTCGTCGCGGTAGAGGGTGATGTCGAGCTCGCCGATCGGGGGCTCGACGCCTTCGGCGGCGGCGATGACGGCCGCGATGCGGCGGGCGAGGGGCACGCCGCGGGTGCGGATGCCGATGAGGACGAGGTCGCCGAGGTCGCCGGCGCCTTCGACGAGCTGGTGGCCGATCCGGCGGATGGCGCGCTCGACCTCGCGGGCGCCCTGGACCTGTCGCCGCTCGGTCAGGGCGCGGTCCCGGGTCTTCATCGGATGTCGGGCTCCCGATGTACGCCGGTGAACATGCGGCTCCAGCGGATCTTCTGCCAGGGGCGGCTGAACGACTGGCTCGAGTCCCACGAGAGCCAGATGAACATGGCCTTGCCCTTGATGGCGCCGAAGGGCACGAAGCCCCAGAAGCGGCTGTCCTGGGAGCGGCCGCGGTTGTCGCCCATCACGAAGACGTGGCCTTCGGGCACGATCCAGGGCATGCGGGGCACCGGGCCGAGGATGTCGTTCTTGCCGCAGGCGCGGAAGCCGGGGTAGCCGTTCCAGTCGCTCGGGGGGCCGCCGAGGGGGGCGCGGTTCTTGGGGTCGCCGTAGTGCAGCGTGAGGAAGCGCTGGTCGCCGAGGGTGGAGACGTACTCGGTGAGGTGGCCGTGGTGGTCGAAGACGTCGGTGTCGCGGCCGCCGGGGTCGAAGCGGTCGAGGGCGCCGAAGCGGCCGACGGGCTCGTCGGCGACGCGCTCGCCGTTGATCCAGACGAAGCCCTGGCTGTCGACCTCGACCTCGTCGCCGGGCACGCCGATGACGCGCTTGATGTAGTCCTGGCTGGTGTTGCAGGGGTAGACGAAGACGACGACGTCGCCGCGCTCGGGGTCGTCCCACTCGACGAGCATGCGGTCGACGAAGGGCAGCCGCAGGCCGTAGCTGAGCTTGTTGACGAAGAGGAAGTCGCCGACGGCGAGGGTGGGGATCATCGAGCCGGAGGGGATGGTGAAGGCTTCGATGATGAAGGCGCGGAGCAGGAGCGCGATGGCGATCGCGAAGGCGATCGATTCGAAGTACTCGCGGGTGGGGGACTTCTTGTAGGGGCCGAGGTGGCGGTCGACGCGCTCTTGCAGCTCGGCGTGGCGGGCCTGGATGGCGGCGGCGTCGGCGAGGGGGAGCACGGCCTCGAGGGCGCGGACGGCCTCTTCGATCTCGGCGCGGTGGGCGGCGTCGATCTTGCCGCCGTGCTTGCCGAGCAGGGCGCGGGTCTGCTTCGCGGCGAGGCGGGCGTCCTTGCGGGCGCGGCCGAGGCGGGGGGGCTTGTTGCTCACCGCGGCCTCAGTCGGTCCGGAGGACCGCGAGGAAGGCCTCCTGCGGGATCTCGACGTTGCCGACCTGCTTCATGCGCTTCTTGCCTGCCTTCTGCTTCTCGAGGAGCTTGCGCTTGCGGCTGATGTCGCCGCCGTAACACTTGGCGGTGACGTCCTTGCGGAGCGCCTTGACCGTCTCGCGGCTGATGATCTTGTTGCCGATCGCGGCCTGGATGGCGACGTCGTACTGCTGGCGGTTGATGACGCCGCGGAGGCGGTCGCAGAGCGCCTTGCCGCGGTTGTAGGCGCGGTCGCGGTGCACGATGACGGAGAGGGCGTCGACGATGTCGCCGTTGAGGCGGATGTCGAGCTTGATGAGGTTGCTGGCGCGGTAGCCGGCGACCTCGTACTCGAAGCTGCCGTAGCCGCGGGTGATGCTCTTGAGGCGGTCGAAGAAGTCGAAGACGATCTCGCTCAAGGGCAGGTAGTACTTGACGAGCATGCGGCTCGTGCCGGCGTAGCCGAGGTCGATCTGCTCGCCGCGGCGCTCCTCGCAGAGGCTGATGACGGCCCCGACGTAGTCGGGCGGGACGTGGATCGTGGCCTTGATGTAGGGCTCGCGGATCTCGGCGATCTCGTTGGGGTCGGGCAGGAGCGAGGGGTTGTCGACCTTGAGGTGCTCGCCGTCGGTGGTGTCGACCTCGTAGACCACCGTGGGCGCGGTGGTGATGAGGTCCATGTTGAACTCGCGCTCGAGGCGCTCCTGCACGATCTCGAGGTGGAGGAGGCCGAGGAAGCCGCAGCGGAAGCCGAAGCCGAGCGCGGCGGAGGTCTCGGGCTCGAAGCTGAAGGCGGCGTCGTTGAGGCGGAGCTTGCCGAGCGCGTCGCGGAGGTCGTCGTAGTCGGAGGAGACGACGGGGAAGAGGCCGGAGAAGACGACGGGGGCGACCTCCTTGAAGCCGGCGAGCGGCTCGAGGTCGCGGCGGTCGGCGGCGACGATGGTGTCGCCGACCTTGGCGTGGCGGACTTCCTTGATGTTGGCGATGACGAAGCCGACGTCGCCGGCTTCGAGGCGCTCGAGGCGGGCGGCGTGGGGCATGAAGGCGCCGACCTCGAGGACTTCGAAGACCTGCTCGGTGGCCTTGGTGTAGATGCGGGTGCCGCTCTCGATGACCCCGTCGACGACGCGCACGAGGACGATGACGCCGCGGTAGTTGTCGTACCAGGAGTCGAAGATGAGCGCGCGCAGGGGCAGGTGGCTGTTGTCGGCCGGCGGCGGGACGTAGTCGATGAGCGCCTGCAGGACGTCGGGCACGCCGAGGCCGGTCTTGGCCGAGGTCATGACCGCGATGCTGGTGTCGAGGCCGATCAGCTCTTCGATCTCGGCCTTGACCCGCTCGGGCTCGGCGGCGGGGAGGTCGATCTTGTTGAGGATGGGGACGATCTCGAGGTTGTTGTCGAGCGCGAGGTAGACGTTGGCGAGCGTCTGCGCTTCGACGCCCTGCGAGGCGTCGACGACGAGGAGCGCGCCCTCGCAGGCGGCGAGGCTGCGGCTGACCTCGTAGGTGAAGTCGACGTGGCCGGGGGTGTCGATGAGGTTGAGCTCGTAGAGCTGCCCGTCGGCGGCCTTCCAGGCGAGGCGGACGGCCTGGGCCTTGATCGTGATGCCCCGCTCGCGTTCGAGATCCATCGAGTCGAGGAACTGCGCCCGCTCTTCGCGCGCGGTCACGGTGCCGGTGAGGCTGAGGATGCGATCGGCCAGGGTCGACTTGCCGTGGTCGATGTGGGCGATGATCGCGAAGTTGCGTACTCTACGGGGCATGGATGGTCGCCAGATCGGCCCGGTCGGGCTCGTCGAAATTTCGGCGCATCATAGGGACGCGACCCTGCCATTGCAACCGTGGCACCGGAGGGTTGACGGGCGCGGGCGGCTGGTCGATGTATGCCGGGCGCCCGGCGCTGGGCGCGCGGTGGTGGAGCGAGCGATGAGCGGTCGGCGCTGGTGGTCGGTGGGGCTGTGGATCGGCGGCGTGTGGGGCTGCGGTGGGGCGCCGGCGGCGGTGGAGCCGGGGGATCCGACGGCGGCGGTGCGGGGGCAGAAGGGCGCGGCGGCGTTCGATCTGGACGGGGACGGGGTGGCGGACGCGTGGACGTTCGCGTCGGGGGCGACGGGCAAGGTGGCGCGGCAGGAGTTCGATCTCGACTTCGACGGCAAGGTCGACGTGTGGCGCTTCTTCGACGCGCAGGGGCAGGTCGAGCGGGAGCAGATGGACATGGACGCCGACGGCAAGGTGGACGTGACGGGCTTCTTCGCGGGGGGGGCGCTGACGCGCAAGGAGCTCGACCTCGAGGCCGACGCGCGGCCGGATGTCTTCAAGTACTACGAGGGCGGGCAGCTCGTGCGGCTCGAGGGCGACAGCGACGGCGACGGGCGGGTGGACTATTGGGAGTACTACCGCGACGGGCAGCTCGTGCGGCAGGCGGGCGACGCGGACGGGGACGGCAACCCCGATCCGGAGCCGGTCAGAGGTCGGTGACGAAGCCGGCGTCGGGCTCGCCGGTCTTCATCTTGTAGCTGCGCTGGAACTCGCGGGCCTCGGCCATGCTGGCGAAGCGGCCGACGCGGACGCGGTAGAAGCGGCCCTTGCCGGGCACGTCGGCGAGGACGACGTGCGGCTTGTAGCCGGCGCGGCGGAGCGCGGCGATGAAGGCGTCGGCTTCGGCCTTGTCGCGGGCGGCCTTGACCTGGAGCGTGTAGCGGTTGCCGGTGTTCTCGCGGGCCGCGGTGGCCGGGGGCGCGACGACGGCGGCGGGGGCGGCGGGGGCGCCGGCGTCGGGGTCGTCTTCGTCGATCGGCTCGGCGGCGGGCGCGGGGCGGGCTTGTGGGCTCGGCCGCGGCGGGCGCGGCGGGGCTCGATGCGGGCGGGTCGACGCGGGGGCTCGACGCGGCGGACTCGACGCGGGCAGGCTCGACGCGGGCGGCGAGCGGCTCGACGCGGCGGCTAGGCGCCGGCGCGGGCGCGACCGGCGCGGGCTCGCGCTTCTCCCCTGCCCCGCCGCTGACGACCTCGGGCGCGAGGCGCATGGTCGGCCGCTCGGCGCGGACGCGGGCCGGGCGCGAGCCGAGCTCGGTCGGGAAGCGGAACTCGACCTCGCCGATCGCCGACGCGCGGGTGGTGCGGGTCGCGGTGTCGGCGACCGGCGCGGGCGCGGCGTCGACGGCGCCGATCTCGACGACCGGGACGACCGCGGGCGTGCGGCTGCGGCCGAGCATGAAGCCGGCGGCGAAGAGCAGCCCCGAGAAGAGCATCGTGCCGCCGGCGAGCAGCACCACCTGTCGCGGCTCGAGGCGGATCTCGATCTTGTCTCGCACCCGGTCGAAGTCGCGCATGTCGGGCCTCCAGGACGCAGTCTGGCCTACATCATCCTACACAATCACCGATCGTCAACTTTTGCCGGCGCGCGCAGCGACGCGCGGCGCCGGAACCAGCCTCGCACCTCGCTCTCCGCGGGTTTTCCCCACACGGTGTACCAGGTGTTGCGGCCGTCGATCGGGCCCCAGGCGTTCCAGAAGAAGACGCCGGCGAGCTGCGGGGTGTCGATCCAGGCGCGGGTGAACGCGGCGAAGCAGCGGCGCTGCTCCTCGTGGTCGAGCGCGCGGGCGCGGTGTAGTCCCAGGGGTCGTGCGCGGCGCCGTCGAGGCTCGGGTAGCCGAGCTCGGTGAAGACGAGCGGGCGGTCGACGCCGAGGCGCCAGCGGAGGAGGGTCTCGCGGATGGCGGTCCAGGCAGCGGCGAGGTCGTCGACGCTGGCGTCGGGGTCGGCGCTGAGGCGGTAGTAGCCGGTGAGGCCGATGAGGTCGACGTGCTGCCAGAAGGTGACCTCGCGGTAGTGGTCCCAGTTGGCGGAGTAGAGGAGCCGGCCGGGGTAGACGGCGCGGACGTCGGCGATGAGGGCGCGCCAGCGGTCGGTGCGGTCTTCGAGCGAGGCGAGCTCGCTGCCGACGCTGTAGAGCGCGGCGCCTTCGGCGGCGGCGAGGCGGGCGTAGTGCAGGATGAAGCGGTGGTAGCTCGCCCACCAGCGCGCCTCGTCGGCGGGGCGGAGGGTGCCGCGCCACTCGCCGAGGCGCGCTTCTCGACCCAGAGGATGGGGAAGACCATCACCGTGAGGCCGCGGGCGCGGGCGCGGCGGATGATGCGACGGACGTCGTCGTCGGCGGGGGTCTCGGTCGGATGCGGGGCGAGCTCGCTGGCGGTGACGTCGGGCTGCGCCCACTGCACGACGACCGAGAGCGCGCCGGCGCCGGCGTCGGCGGCGCGGTCGACCATCGCCTCGTAGCGCAGCTCGGGGCCGGGGCCTTCGTAGTAGAGCGAGAGCGCGAAGCCGTCGAGGCGGTCGGGGGCGGGGGGTGGCCGGCGGGCGGCAGGCGGCAGGCGCGGGCGGCGTCGGCCGCGCGGGCGATGACGCGGCGGGAGGTGGATCGGCGGGCGCGGGCGACGAGCCGGCGGGCGGCGGTGCGTCGGCGGGCGGTGCGTCGACAGGCGCGGGGGTCGCTGGATCTTGCGCCGTGGCGCTGGGATTGGCGCTCGTCGTCGCGGGAGTGACCGGAGCGGGCGTCGCACCAACCGGCGCGCTCGCGGGCACGAGCTGCGGCAGCGCGGGCGGGGTGAGCAGCGCCGACGAGGTACACAGCGCGAGGGCGAAGGCGAGGGGCGGGATCATCGGCGCGGAGGATGGAGCGGATCGGGGCGCCGGATCAAACCGGGCGGGGGGTCAGCGGCGGCCGCGGCGGCTCAGATCTCGTACGACGGGCCCTCGCGGGCCATGAAGACCTCGAGCGGCTCGCGCACCGTCTGCGCGCGGGCGAGGCGGAGCTGGTCGTCGAGGAAGTCGTCGTCGTGGTAGGGGTCGTGGTGGAAGAAGAAGAGCTTCTTGACCTTGGCCGCGCGCGCGAGCCGGAGCGCCTCGGTGTAGGTCGAGTGGCCCCAGCCGATGCGGCCGTTGCGGTACTCGTCCTCGGTATACATCGAGTCGTAGATGAAGACGTCGGCGTCGCGGGCGAGCTCGACGACGTTGGGGTCGAGCTCACCGCTCTCGGGGTCGTGCTCGGTGTCGGTCGTGTAGACGAGCACCCGGCCGGCGTGCTCGATGCGGATCCCGAGGCAGTCGTTGGGGTGGTTCATCGGCGCGGTGCGGATCACCACGTCGTCGGCGAGCTGCAAGGTCTGGTTGGGGTCGAGCTCGTGGAACGAGAGCTCGCTGCGCATGATCGAGAGCGGCACGGGGAAGTTGGGGTCGGTCATCTGACCTTCCAACACGTCCCGCAGGCTCTGCTTGCCCTTGCGCTCGCCGTAGACCCGGAACCGGTTGCCGGGGATGAAGGCGGGCACGAAGAACGGGATGCCCTGGATGTGATCCCAGTGCATGTGGGTGAGGATCACGTCGGCGTCGATCGGCTTGCCCTCTTTGACGAGAGCTTCGCCGAGGCAACGCAGGCCGGTGCCCCCGTCGAGGATGATGCGGTGCTCGGAGGCCTGCACTTCCAGACAGGGCGTGTTGCCGCCATAACGGACGGTCTTCGGCCCCGGCGTGGCGATGCTGCCGCGAACCCCCCAGAAGCGAAAGCGGATCGAGCCGGTCATCTCGGCGAGTATATCCAAGCCGTTCTCAAGCGCAAACCTGAGACGCATGCTTTGCACAAATGTTTGTTTTCATTCGGGTTGCCGTCTTCCCGATCCGGCGCCGACGTGGCAGGATCACCCGCGATGCCCCGAAGCTGGCCCCGAGTCCGGGAGAATCCTCATGCCCCGCCCCCGCCACCTCGCCCTCGCCCTCGCCGTCCTGCTGCCGTCCGCGATCCCCGCCCGGGGTGACGAGGCGGCGCGGCAGCGGGTGCGCGAGCCGATCGTCGACGTGCATGTGCACACCGCGCCCGAGCACTACGAGCTGCTCCTCGACCTGCTCGCCTCGACCGGGATCACCCGCTTCGTCAACCTCTCGGGCGGGCAGGCGGGCAACGGGCTCGAGGAGGCGCTCGACGCGGCGGCGCCGTTCGATGGGCGGGTCGCGGTGTGCGCCAACATCGGCTGGCGCTCGATCGACGAGCCCGACTTCGCGGCGCGGCAGGTGGCGCTGCTCGAAGAGGCGAAGGCGCTCGGGGCGCGCTGCCTCAAGATCCAGAAGTCGCTCGGGCTCGGAGTGCCCGATCCGAAGGATCCCGAGAAGTTCCTCGCGGTCGACGACCCGATCCTCGACCCGATCTGGGCGGCGGCGGGGCGGCTCGGGCTGCCGATCTTCATCCACACCGGCGATCCGAAGGCGTTCTTCGAGCCGCTCGGCCCGGACAACGAGCGCATGGACGAGCTCGGCGTGCACCCCGAGTGGTCGTTCGCCGATCCGGCCTATCCGCGGCGGGAGGCGCTGCTCGCGGCGCGCGATCGGGTGGTGGCGCGGCACCGAGGCACCACCTTCATCGGGGTCCACTTCGGCAACAACCCCGAGGATGTCGACTACGTGGCGCGGATCCTGGCGGAGAACCCCAACCTCTACGTCGACCTCGCGGCGCGGCTGCCGGAGATCGGGCGGCACGATCCGGCGAAGGTGCGCGCGATCTTCGAGCGCTTCGCCGATCGGATCCTGTTCGGGACGGATCTGGGCTTCCACCGCGGCGGGATCATGCTCGGCTCGGTGGGGCGCGATCGGCCGCGGCTGATCGATATCTTCTGGTACTACGCCGTGCACTTCCGCTGGCTGGAGACGCAGGATCGGCAGATGACGCACCCGACGCCGATCCAGGGGCGGTGGAAGATCGACGCGATCGGGCTCTCGGACGAGGTGCTCGCGAAGGTCTACCGGCAGAACGCGCTGAAGCTCTTGTGGGGGATCGACGGGCCGACCGAGGTCGACGAGGTGGCGCTCGCGACGGCGTCGGGCATGGTCGAATACTTCGAGTGAGGCGCGCTCAGCCGGCGATGCGCTCGACCGAGGAGACGCCGTCGATGCGCTCGATCATGCGCATGACCTTGTTGAGCTGCTCGAGGTCGTTGACGAGCACGGTGAAGTTGTTGATGGCGCGGCGATCGGGCGTGGTCTTGCAGTTGACGGCGGTGATGTTGACGCCGGCGCTGTGGAAGGACTGGCTCATGCTCGCGAGGAGGCCGGGCGAGTCGTTGCTGTAGATGCGGATCTCGACGGGGCGGACCTGCTTGCCGCCGGTCTCCCAGCGCACGGTGACCCGGCGGGCGGGGTCGTAGTCGAGGATGCGCACGCAGTCCTTGCGGTGGATGGTGACGCCGCGGCCGCGGGTGATGTAGCCGACGATGTCGTCGCCGTGCACCGGTGAGCAGCACTTGGGGAAGTGCAGCGCGAGCCCTTCGAGGCCGTCGACGATGATGCCGGCCTTGGAGCGGGGCAGCACCTTCTTGACGAGGCGGGTGAAGGCGTTCTCCCGCTTCTCTTCGGGCGGCTCGGGGAGCGCGGCGGCGAGGCGGTCGGCGGGGAGCAGGTCGGGGAGCACGGTCTCGGCGCGGGCCTTGCCGTAGCCGAGCGCGACGAGGAGCTCCTTCTCGGTCTTGTACTTCTGCTTGTCGATCGCCTCTTGGAGCTGGCCGCCGCGGCGGAGCTTGTTGAGGCTGAGGTTGTAGCGGCGCAGCTCCTTCTCGAGGAGCTCCTGGCCGATCTGGAAGGCGCGGGCGTTCTCTTCCTGCCGCAAGAACGCGCGGATCTTGGTCGCGGCGCGGCCGGTGCGGACGAACTTGATCCAGTCGGGCTTGGGCTTGCTGCCCTTCTGGCGCTGGATCTCGATGATGTCGCCGTTCTGCAGCTCGTAGCGGAGCGAGACCTGGGTGCCGTTGACGCGGGCGCCGACGCACTCGTGGCCGAGGTCGGTGTGGATGGCGTAGGCGAAGTCGACCGGGGTGGCGCCGCGGGGGAAGGCGCGGACCTCGCCCTCGGGGGTGAAGACGTAGACCTCGTTGGCGAAGAGGTCGACCTTGACCGTCTCCATGAAGTCGGTCGGGTCCTTCAGGTCGCGCTGCCATTCGAGGAGCTGGCGCAGCCAGGCGAAGCGGGCGTCGGCGCCCTGGCTGGCGAGGCCGTACTGGCCTTCTTTGTATGTCCAGTGCGCGGCGACGCCGAACTCGGCGGTGCGGTGCATCTCCTCGGTGCGGATCTGGATCTCGATGCGCTCGTTCTCGGGTCCCATCACCGCGGTGTGCAGCGACTGGTAGTTGTTGTCCTTGGGCAGCGCGATGTAGTCCTTGAACCGACCGGGGACCGGGCGCCAGAGGCTGTGCACGAGGCCGAGCGACTCGTAGCACTCGGCCACCCGGGGCACGATGATGCGGAACGCGAGGATGTCGAAGAGGTGGTCGAGATCGCGGCCGGAGCCCTTCATCTTCTGGCGGATCGACCAGAGGTGCTTGGGGCGGCCGGTGACTTCGGCCTTGACGTCGTGCTTCTGCAGCTCGTTGCCGAGCGCGGTGATGACGCGCTGGATGTACTGCTCGCGCTCGGCGCGGGTCTTCTTGATGCGCTCGGCGAGGGCCTTGTACTCCTCGGCGTAGAGGTACTTGAAGCAGAGGTCTTCGAGCTCGGTCTTGATCCAGTTGATGCCGAGGCGGTTGGCGAGCGGGGCGTAGATGTCGAGGGTCTCGCGGGCGATGCGCTTGCGCTTGTCTTCGCGCAGGTACTTGAGCGTCCGCATGTTGTGGAGCCGGTCGGCGAGCTTGACGAGCACGACGCGCAGGTCGCGGCTCATCGCGATCAGCATCTTGCGGAAGTTCTCGGCCTGCGCCTCTTCGGCGCTCTCGAAGTTGATCTTCTCGAGCTTGGTGAGGCTGCCGACGAGGAAGCCGATGTCATCGCCGAACTGCTCGCGGATCTCGTCGAGGGTGGCGACGGTGTCTTCGACGGTGTCGTGCAGGAGCCCGGCGCAGACGCAGGCGGTGTCGAGGCGGAGCTGGCTGACGATGAAGCTGACCTCGAGCGGGTGGGTCAGGTAGGGCTCGCCGTTGATCCGGGTCTGGCCGCGGTGGGCCTGGGCGCTGAAGACGTAGGCTCGCCGGACGAGGTCGAGGTCGGCGTCGGGGTGATGGCGCTTGAGCTCGTCGAGCAGATCATCGAGCCGGATCAAGGCACGCTCCTGAGTCCCGGAGGGACCGGGTCGATCAGCCGAGTCTAGCGAGCGGCGGCTTCGTCACGCAACGCCGCGAGACGTGCCATGCGATGGGCGGTGCGCGAGAGGGCCGAACGGTAGATGCCTTCGACCTCGGCGACGGCGCGCTCGAGGTCGTCGTTGATGACGAGGTGGTCGAACCAGGCGGCGCCGGCGAGCTCTTCGCGGCCGCGGGTGAGGCGGCGCTCGATGGTGGCGTCGTCGTCGGTGCCGCGGCGGCGGAGGCGGTCGGCGAGGGCGTCCCAGGACGGCGGGAGCAGGAAGACGCCGATGGCTTGCGGGTAGGCGCCCTTGAGCTGCCCGGCGCCCTGCACCTCGATGTCGAAGAGCAGGTCGTGACCCGCGGCGCGGGCGGCGTCGATGGTGGTGCGCGCGGTGCCGTAGCGGTGGCCGACGTACTCGGCCCACTCGGCGAAGCCGCCGTCGGCGACGAGTCCCTTGAAGGCTTCGGGCGCGGTGAAGTGATAGTGCACGCCGTCGATCTCGCCCTCGCGCGGCTTGCGGGTGGTGTGGCTCACCGAGAGGCGCAGCCCCGGCTGCCGGTCGAGCAGCATCCTGGCGATCGTCGACTTGCCGGTGCCGCTCACCGCGGCGAGCATCAACAGCACCATCGGGGTCTCACTCCACGTTCTGCGCCTGCTCGCGCAGGCGCTCCAGCTCGCTCTTGAGGTCGACGACGACGCGGGTCATCTCGATCGCCTGCGCCTTGCTGCCGATGGTGTTGGCCTCGCGCAGCATCTCCTGACAGATGAAGTCGAGGCGCCGCCCGATGCCGTCGCCCGGGTCGCCGGTCAAGAGCGCGCGCGCCTGCTCGACGTGGCTGCCGAGGCGGGCGAGCTCCTCGGCGACGTCGGTCTTCTCGGCGAAGACGCCGACCTCGTGCAGCACCCGCCCCTCGTCGACCTCGCGGCCGACGGCGGTGAGCATCTCGCGCAGGCGCTGTTCGAAGCGCTTCTCGTAGGCGCGGGCCTGCTCGGGCGCCTCGCGGGCGAGGACGGCGCGGTGGGCTTCGATCGCGGCGAGGTGGGCGTCGAGGATCGCGGCGAGCGCCTCGCCTTCGCGGGTGCGCATCTCGACGAGGCCGTCGATCGCGCGCTCGACCGCGGCGAGGAGGCGCTGCTCGGCGTCGGCGGCGTCGACCGCGGCGTCGCCGGCGACGAGCACGCCGGGCCAGGCGGCGAGGGTCGCGGTGTCGCAGGCGTCGGGGATGCCGAGCTTGTCGGCGATCGCGGCGTGGGCGAGGCGCACGGCCTCGGCGAGCGGCCAGTTGATCTCGACGCGGTTGGCCGGGGCGGTGTCGCCGCCGAGGGTGGAGAGGGTCACGTCGATCCGGCCGCGCTGGAGGCGGGCGGAGACCGCGGCCTTGATGGCGGGCTCGATCGCGGTCCAGGCGCGCGGGACGCGGATCTTGACGTCGAGGAAGCGATGATTGACGGCCCGGATCTCGACCGTGTGGCCGAGGCCCGCGATCTCGAGCGACTCGCGCCCGAAGCCGGTCATGCTGCGGATGCTCATGGCGGGGGTGCTACCACGTTTCGCCGGGCGGCGAGAAGCGCATTGCCCCGCGGCGCGCGGTCAGCGGCGGGCGTTCTGCGCGACGACGACCGGGGTCTCGGCGGGGGCGGCGGCGCGGCGCTCGGCGAGGCGGTCGAGGCCGAGGGTGGCGGCGGCGTTGGCGGCGCGCGGCGGCGCGCGCGTGGAGGCGGGCGGAGAGCGCCGGCGTCAGGAGCGCGGCGGCGGCGGCTTCGAGCTCGGCGTCGGTCGGCGGATCGGCCAGCGCGGCGGCGGGCAGGGCGACGAGGCGAGCAGGATCAGCGTGCGCAGCATCGGGCGACTCCGGCCTGTTGTCTACATGTAGGATAATGTGGCCGATCGTCGGATGCAACGGGTTTGTCGGCGGGTCTTCAGCGCGGCGCGCGAAGGTCGAGAGCACCCGCGCCGCGGCGGGCGGGCGGCGGCCGGTGAAGACGAGCGCGCTGGCGCCTGCGGCAGGCGGGCCGGGCGGAGCGCGGCGGTCGGGCCGGTGGTCATCTGCAGGTCGTCGCCGCGCGCGAAGTAGAGCCGCATCGTGCCGGTGTCGGCGACGCCGCGCTCGCCGAGGAGGAGCGCGTCGATCGCGCCGGCGGCGTGCAGCGCGGCGGCGAGCGCGCGCGGTCGCCGTCGGCGGACGCTGCGAGGAGGAGGCGGCCGTCGGCGCGGATCCGCGCCGGCGGCGGGCAGGGAGCGGAGGCGCGGGTTCGCGGCGGTGCGCTGGCGCGGGCGCGGCGAGACCGAGGCCACGGGTTCGCGGCCGAGGCGTCGCTCGGGGCGCCGCTCCCCCGGCGCGGCCGCGACGACCTCACCGCCCGCGACCAGCGCCGGCCCCTGCACCAGCTCGGCCCAGCGCCGCCCGACCGGGATGACCTCGCCGTAGCGCCCCACCGCCACCGCGCCCGCGGCGTCGACCGCGAGCGTCATCGCGCCCGCCGCTGGCGCCTGCCACGTCCGCCCGCCGACCACCAGCCCATCGCGCGACTCGACCGCGCGCAGCCCCGCCTCGAACCACGCCACCGGCGGCGCCGGGAGCCCCACCTCGGCCGGCGGAGCGCCCATCGCCGGCGGCACCTCGGCGATCCCCGGCACCACATGCGCCCGCAGCCGATCGGCCTCCAGCAACCACACCGGCACCTGCCGCCGCGCCCCGATCCGCTCGGCGTCGATGTAGCTCTGCGCGATCACCGCCACCCCGTCGATCCGCTGCACCGGCCGCCACGCGCCCTCGCCCGGCCGCGCGTCGGCGAGCGCGAGCGGCGGCGGCGCCCGCTCGGCGCGCACGACGTAGAAGAAGTCCCGCGGCGCCGCCCCCAGCCACGTCGTCGGCCGCGCCGACATGCCGTTCGCGCCGCGCACCGCCTCGATCGCGTCGCCCTCCGCCCGATACAGCCCGAGCCCCGTCTCCCCGCCCAGGTCGAGGTGCATCGCGAAGACCACCCCCGCCCGCCGCAGCGCCTCGCCGAGCCGCTCCGCGCTCGTCGCCGCCGACCACCCGTAGACCAGCACCCCCGCCGCCGTCACCCCCAGCGCCGAGCGCGACGCCTGGGCGTCGTCGAGCGCCGCCACCCGCTGCCCCCAGTGCCGCACCCGCCGCGGGTTGACCACCCCCGCCTCGATCAACGGCGCGAGGTTCTGCCGCAGCCCCACCCACGGCGCCGCCAGCGCCTCGGCGTCCCACAGCCCGAAGCCCGCCTGCCCCTCGTCGTCGGTCACCACCGTCGCCAGCCCCCGCGTCGGCGGCACCAGCGCCCGGCCGTCGTCGACCACCCCGAACCGCCCCAGCGCCGCCGGCAGCCCGCCGTTGAACGCCGCCACCAGCCGCGCCCGATCCGCCGCCGCGACCGCGCCCGCGCCCCGCGCCCCCGTCGTCGACCGCGGCTCCCGCGCCCCGCGACGAAGTGCAACCCCAGGCGCCGCATGTCGAAAGCGAAGAGATACGTCCGCTGGTACGGCCGCTCCGGATCCACCCGCACGAAGGTCGTCAGCACCGCCGGATCGGGCGCGTCGGCCATCGTCGGCGCCGCCACCCACCGCCCCTCGCCCGGAAGCCCCTCCCCCGCCAGCGACGGCGGCGGCCAGCCCTCGGACCCCGCCGCGACCGGCTCGCCGATCAGCGCCGGCGGCAGCCGATCCGCCGCGGTCGGAAACAGCCGATGCCGCTGCCGCCGCAGCCAGTCCCCCACCGCCAGCCGCGCGCCCTCGATCGCCAGCAGCCGCTCCGCGCCCACCACCGCCGAGCGCCGCAGCGCATCCCCGATGAGCGCCCCCGCCGCCCGCTCGACCGGCGCCGCCGCCAGCACCCGCGCCCGCGTCGACGGCGCCGCCGTGCCCGCCGCCAGATCGACCACCACCTCGCCGCCATCGGTCGTCAGCACCGCCGCCTCGCCCTCGAACCCGCCGAAGACCAGCGTCGTCGCCGGCTCCAGCCGCACGTCGACCCGCCGCGGCAGCACGCCCACGCCGAAGCGCTGCCAGCCATCGAACGCCGCCGCCCACCGCGCCGCGATCCCGCTCCCTCACCGAGCGCGCTCTCCCCGAAGTCGAGCGCCGCCACGCTCGCGACCCGGCCGTCGACCTGCACCGCGTAGAGCACCCGCCGCGCGTCGGCGTCGAGCAACAGCTCGTGCCCGTCCGCCGTCTCGCTCACGTTGCGCGGCGCCCCCACCGCGATCGGGATCCCCGCCGCGCTCAGCCGCGCCCGCGCCGTGTACAGATCGGCCGGCTCGCCCGCCGTGAACCAGACCACCACCGATCGCCCGACCATCGCCGATCCGGCGTCGACCACCCGCAGCTCGAGCGGATCCGCCACCAGCCCGTGCGCCGACGCGAAGTGCGCCGCGAGGTTCGCCGCCGGCTCACCCGCCCGATAGCCCGCCGGCGGCACCGGCCCCGCCCACCACCACGACACCGCCACCGCCGCGCCCACCGCCAACGCGAGCAGCGCCAGCCGCCGCGGGAGGAGCGCCCGCCACACGGCTCAACACCGCCTGCAGCGCACGCCCGCGCTCACCGCCCCGCCCTGCGCGCCCGCGACCTCTGCGCTGTGCCGCGCGCGCCGCGCCGCCGGACCCGGCTCATCACCGGCTCCCGCGCGCCGCCGCCGCCCCGGCGCGGCCACCGACCCGCCCGGCTCACCGCTCCAGGCTCGCGAAGAACGCCACGTCGACGTAGCGCATCACCGGCTGATGACTCGCCAGCCCGATCCCGTGGTCGTGCAGCAGCGCCGCGAAGCCCGCGCCATCGATCAAGCGCACGTGCGCCTGCCCATCGAGCTTCGCCTCGCTCCGCGCCGCCGGCGCGAAGGTCCCCACCGTCAGCACCAGCCCCGAGTCGGCCTCGAAGTGGACCAGCGTGTCGCGCAGCCGCCGCACCGTGTCGGCGCTGATCGGGTTCCACGAGCGCCGCGCCACGACCGCGATCTTCTCCGGCCCCGCCGCCTCGGCGTCGCGCGCCATCGTCAGCGCCACCGAGCCCGGCTGGCGGTGAACCACCTCGACCGCGTGGTGACCGAGCCGCTCGAGCAGCATCACCACCACCTGCTCGAACGCCGCGTCGCCGAGATCCCCGACCCGGCCGAGCAGATCGCGCCGCACCAGCTCCCGCTGCTCGGCGAGCGCCTCCTGCACCTGCGCCTCGAGCGCCCGATAGCGCGCCGACAGCCCCCACTCGCTCAGCCCGATCTCGCCGCCGTACTGCACCACGAACGGCGCCCGCAGCCCCGCCTGATCGCGGCGCGCGTTCTCGGCGAGCAGCGCCGCCCGCAGCCCCACCGCGCCCCCCTCGGCCGTCGCGTCGACCCGCGCCGCCAGCTCCCCGAGCGTCAGCGCCTGCCCCGCCGCCCGCAGCGCCGCGAGCGCCGCCGAGACCAGCGTGCTCGTGCGCGTCACCTCGGGCAGCTTCGGCGCCCGCCGCTCCGGCTCTGCCGGCGACGCCGCTTCGACGCGCTTCTCCCGGTAGGGTCGCCGGCTGTCGGCGAGCGGGACCTCGAGCGGATCGGCCTTCGCCGGCTCGCCCGCCGCGGCCGCCTCGACCGCCTCGCTCCCCGCCCGCCGCGCCAGCTGCGCCTGCAGCGCCGACCGCGGATCGGCTGCCGCGCTGACCGCCTCGGCTGACCGTCGCCCGCGCCGCCTCGGCCGGCCGCTCGACCCGCGCTGCCGTCGCGACTCGGCCGCTCGACCTGCGCCGCCTCGGCCGACGCTGCGACGCGCGCGGCTTCACGCCGCCCGGCCGCGTCGCGCTCGCCCCTGACCGAGCGCGCCTCAGCCGCGACCGCAGATCGGCCGGATCGACCGCCGCGCTCGCCTCGCGCCGCGCCGGCGGCTCATCGGGCGCCGCGCCGAGCAGACCGCCCACGCTCGCCTCGACCGCCGTCACCGCCGCAGGCGCCTCGGCCGCCGGCTCGTCACCGGTCCGCGCCATCAGCCGCGCCTTGAGCAGCGAGCGCGGATCCCGCGCCGCGCCCCGCCCGGCCTCGGTCGCCCTGCCCGCGTCGCCGCCTCGGGCGCCGCGCGCTCGGCCGCCGCCTGCTCCGCTGCCTGCTGGGTCGCTGGCGCCGCGCGCTCGGTCGCCGTCCGCTTCGCCGCCTCGCGGGCTGCGCCAGGGCGTCACCGGCTTCGCCTCGACCGCAGCCGGCGCCTCGTCTCCGGTGCGCGCCATCAACTGCGCCTGCAGCAGCGCCCGCGGATCACGCTCGCCCTCGCCGCTCCCTGCACCCTCGCCCGCAGCGACCGGCGCCGCGCGCTCCGCGTCCACCGACGACCGCCCCGTCCGCTCGCCCTGCTCAGGCTGCTCGCCGCGCGCCCGTCCCGGCCACGCGGACCGCGATCACCTTCGCGCTCCCGCCGGCCGCCCTCACCGCCGCGGTCACGGCGACCGCGGTCCGCCCCCTTCGCCGCGCGCTCACGCCTGCCTTCACCGCGTTCGAGCCGCCGTCACTGTCACGCCCTGGATTCACCGCGGCCACGCCCGCCGTCGCGCTCACGCCCGCCTTCCCCGCGGTCACGCCCGCCTTCGCCGCGCTCCGGCCACCTTCGCCGCGCGGACGCCCGCCTTCACTGTCACGCCGGATTCACCGCGGCCACGCCCGCCGTCGCGCTCACGCCGCCTTCGCTGCGCTCCCGGCCACCTTCGCCGCGCTCGCCGCCTCGCTGCGCGCCCGTCCGCCGTCACGCTCCCGCGCGGAATCACTGCGGCCACGCCCGCCTTCACCGCGCTCCCACCGCCGCTCACCTCGCCCTCCGCGCTGCCAACGCGCGTTCCGCTGCCTGCTGCTGCCGGGCGGCCTCGACCACGGCCACCGGCCCTCGACCGCCGCCGCGCTGCCCAGCCGCCGCGCCAGCCGCGCCCGCATCGCCGCCTTCAGATCGACCTCTTCGCCCGCGCCCTCGCCCGCGCGCTCGCCCAGCCACGGGCGCCGCGGCTCGCCTCCTCGGCCGCCTCGTCATCCTGCCCCTGCAACCGCGCCGCCAACCGCGACCGCATCGTCTCCTCGCGCTTCCTCGCCCTCCTCCCCGCCGCCCGCGCCTCACCCACGCCGGCCGCGCCGCCTCCGGCTCATCCCCGCCCGCCGCGCCAGCCGCGCCCGCAGCGCCGCCTTCAGATCCACCTCCCCCCGCCGCTCCCCCTCACCCGGCTCCGCCCGCGCCAGATCCTTCGGCTCCGTCCGCGCCGCCTCCGCCGCCTGCGCCGTCGGCGCCGCCTCGACATCCGCCGCCTCCCGCCGCCGCCGCCGCCGCCGCGGACCCTCGTCACCCGCCTCCTCCGCCTCCCGCCCCCGCCGCGGCTCCTCCGGCCGCGCCGCGATCGGCTGATCGGTCACCTCCGCCGCCCGCTGCCGCAGCCGATCCCACAGCTTGCCCTTCAGCGCCTCCCGATCCTCCGTCTGCGCGCTCAGCTCCGCCGTGCCATCGATCGACGGCGGCGCCACCGGCGCCCCCCCGTCACTCTCTTCCCGCCGCCGCCGCCGCCGCCGCCCGCGCCCCTCGCGCTCCGACTCCACCTCGGCCACCTCGGCCACCTCGGCCACCTCGGCCACCTCGACGCTCTCCGCCTCGACGCCCTCCCCCGCCCCCTCACCCAGCGCGAAGATCCCCCGCCGCTGCTCGACGAACACCCCCTGCCGCGCCCCCGCCGCCAGCGCCGCCCCCACCGCATCCAGCGACGGCGCCTCGCCCCCGCCCGCCTCCTGCTCCACCAGCCGCAGGATGCGACGCACGTTGAGGGGTCGGCCGGCCTCTTCGAGGATCCGGCGCGCGATCTCTACCAGTCGGGCGCTCGCTGACATGTCTCTCTCGGCTCATCCGGGCCCGGACCGGCCGGGCGTAGACGCGTTGTCTACCAAAGAGCCGCGCCGACCGAAAGTCATCCGCGAAGACGCCCGCCTTCCGGCCGCCGCCCGCCCCCGCTATCATGCGCGCGCAAAGCCCTCCAGGAGTCGCCCGTGCCCCGCACCCGTGAACAGATGGCCGCCCGCGCCGCCGCCGAGCTTCGAGACGGCGACGTCGTCAACCTCGGCATCGGCATCCCCACCCTCGTCGCCAACCACCTCCCCCCCGACGTACACGTCCTCCTCCACTCCGAAAACGGCCTCCTCGGCATGGGACCCTTCCCCTACGAAGGCGAAGAAGATCCCAAGATCATCAACGCCGGCAAAGAGACCGTCACCGTGCTCCCCGGCGGCAGCTTCTTCGACTCCGCCACCAGCTTCGCCATGATCCGCGGCGGCCACCTCGACGTCGCCGTCCTCGGCGGGATGCAGGTCGGCCAGAACGGCGACCTCGCCAACTGGATGATCCCCGGCAAGCGCGTCAATGGCATGGGCGGCGCCATGGACCTCGTCAGCGGCGCCCGCCGGGTCATCGTGCTCATGACCCACACCACCGACGACGGCGGCCCCAAGCTCCTCGACCGCTGCACCCTGCCCCTCACCGGCGTCGGCTGCGTCGACCGCGTCATCACCGACCTCGCCACCCTCGACGTCACCGACCGCGGCTTCGTGCTCGTCGACCTCGCCGACGGTCACACCCTCGACGAGGTCCAGAAGCTCACCGCCGCCCCCATCATCAGCGCCTGATCACTTCCCCCGCTGCGCCGGCGACACCGCCTCCACCGCGCGGAACGCCTCCTCGATCCGATACCGATGCTTCGCCCCCGCCGGCACGCACCACGAGTCACCCGCGCGCAGGCTGATCTCATCCCCCTCCACCTCCAGCGTCGCCGCCCCCTCGATCACATAACCCACCACCTCGTAGTCCCGCGAATGCAGCGCGCTCTCCTCCTTGTCACCCGGTCGCTCCGCCCACATCCGCATCGACACCCGCTCGCCCCGCGCCAGCGGGATCTGCCCATCCGCCCCGCGGCGGCTCTCATCGGCGGCGGTCTTGTACGTGCTGCTCTTGTCGCTCATGGCATCTCACTCCAGCCAGGGTCACGCTGCCCCGCCCCGGCTGCAACGCCCGCGCCACCGGCCACCCGCCCTGCCATCGACCACGCCCGGGGCACCCTGCCCCGCCCTGCCCCGACGCGCCCCAACCGACACTCAGCCCTTCGGCCGCGTCGTCCGATACTCGATGGGATCCTCATAATCCCGCCCCTGAAACACCCGCTGCACGAACACCCCCGGCAGGTGGATGTCATCCGGCCCCAGCTCACCCACCGGCACCAGATGATCCACCTCCGCCACCGCCACCTTCGCCGCCATCGCCATATGCGGGCTGAAGTTGCGCGCCGTCCCATAAAACCGCAGGTTGCCGAAGGCATCCCCGTACTCCGCGCGCACGATCGCAAAGTCCGCCCGCAGCGGCGTCTCCAAGATATACCGCCGCCCGTCGATCACCCGCTCCTCCTTGCCCTCCGCCACCACCGTACCCACCCCCGTCGGCGTGAAGAACCCGCCCAGCCCCGCGCCCCCCGCCCGGATCCGCTCCGCCAGCGTGCCCTGCGGACACAGCTCCACCTCGAGCTCCCCCGCCAGATACTGCGCCTGCAGGTCCGGGTTGCCCCCGATGAAGCTCCCCACCACCCGCGCCACCTTGCGCTGCTTGAGCAGGATCGCGAGCCCGAGCCCCTTGTTGCCGCAGTTGTTGCTGATCAGCGTCAGATCCTTCACATCGCGCCGCGCCAGCTCCGCGATGCAGTTCTCCGCGTTGCCACACAACCCGAAGCCACCCGACATGATCACCGCGCCCGAGAAGACATCGTGCAGCGCCGCCGCCGCGTCGGCGTAGACCTTGCGCCCCGTCACCTCGCCCCGCGCCATCCCCTCGCTCATGCCTTCACTCCCTCCCCCCGGCCACCGCCTCGGCGATGGCCGCGTCGATCCGATCGATGCCTTCGTCCAGCTCCGCCCGCGTGATGCACAGCGGCGGACACACATACAGCCGCGTCTCCTTGCGCGCGATGTGCATCCGCCGCGCGCGCAGCCCCGCGTCGAGCCGCGCGAGCACCGAGCCCGGCGGCGTCGGCTGCGCGTGCCCCACGATCGGCTCCCGGCTCCCCCGGTCCCGCACGAACTCGATCGTCCCGTACAGCCCCAGGTTGCGCACGTCGCCGATCAACTCATGCTTCGCCATCAACCCCGCCAGCCGCTCCCCGAGGTGCCGCCCGAGCGTCGCCGAGTTCTCGATCAAGCCATCCGCCTCGTACACCTCGATCGCCGCCACCGCCGCCGCGCAGCTCAGCGGGTGCGCGTACCCCGTCAAGCCACACCACAGCGTCTGCCGATCGAAGTGCCGCGCGATGCGATCGCTCATCGCCACCGCCGCCAGCGGCGCGTAGCCACCGGTGATGCCTTTGGCCATCACCAGCATATCGGGCACCACCCCCCAGTGATCGACCGCGAACCACTTCCCGGTCCGCCCGAAGCCGCTCAGCACCTCGTCCGCCACCAGCAGGATGCCATGCCGATCGCAGATCTCGCGCACCTTCGGCCAGTAGTCATCGGGCGGGATGAAGCCACCCGCCGTCCCGGTGACCCCCTCCATGAACACCGCCGCGATGCTCTGCGCGCCCTCCATCTCGATGATGTGCTCCAGATGCGTCGCGCAGCGCGTCCCGCAGTTCGTCACATCGAGCCCGAACGGACAGCGATAACAGTACGGATCCTCCGCCCGCAGCACCCCCCACAGCCCCGGCTCCACCGGCCAGCGCCGGTTGTCACCCGTCAGGCTCAACGCGCCCATCGTCGCGCCATGGTACGAGCGCCGCCGCGCGATCACCTTCGAGCGCCCGGTCACCATGCGCGCGATCTTGAACGCGTTCTCGTTCGCCTCGGCGCCCGAGAGGCACAAGAAGACATGGTCGAGGTCCCCCGGCGTGATCCGCGCCAGCGCCTCGCCCAGCCGCGTCTTCGCGTCGAAGACCGCGGCCGGATGCGCGCAAGCCAGCGCGTCGACCTGTGCCTTGATCGCCTCGCTGACCCGCTTCTCCCCGTGCCCCAGGTTGGCGTTGAAGACCTGGCTCTCGAAGTCGAGCCACCGCTCGCCGGTGTCATCGAAGAACCACGCGCCCTCGCCGCCGGTGATCCGCACCGGCTTCGCGGTCTCCTGCGCGCTCCAGGTGTAGAGCACATGCGCCCGCTGGCGGGCCTCGAGGTCGGGTGTCATGCGGCGTTCATCGGATAGCCGAACTGCGTGCACAGCTCGGCCAGACAGTCGGCCAGGATCGGCATCGCCGCGTCGACGTGCTCCCGCGTCAGCACCAGCGGCGGCGCGAAGCGGATCGTCGACTTGCCGCAGCCGAGCAGCAAGAGCCCCTTGCGGAACGCGAGCTGCTCCAAGGCCCCCACGAACTCCGCCGCCGGCTTGCCATTCGGCGCGAGGAACTCCGCGCCGACCATCAGCCCCACCCCGCGCACCTCGGCGATCACCGGGAAGCGCTGCGCGAGCTCCCGCAGCCCCGCCATCAGGTACTCGCCCACGTCGCGCACCTGCGGCAAGAGCCCCTCGATGACATCGATCGTCGCGAGCGCCGCCGCGCAGCACACCGGGTTGCCCCCGTAGGTGCTGCCATGCGTGCCCGAGCCCCAGCTCATCACCGGCTCGCGCGCGATGATCGCCCCGATCGGCATGCCCGACGCGATCCCCTTCGCCGAGAGCAGCACGTCGGGATAGACCCCGTAATGCTCGCACGCGAACATGTGCCCGGTGCGACCCATGCCCGACTGCACCTCGTCGAAGACGAGCATGATGCCATGCTCGTCGCACATGCGCCGCAGCTCCTGCAAAAACGCCTTCGGCGGCGGCACGTAGCCGCCCTCGCCGAGGATCGGCTCGATCATGATCGCCGCGACCTCGTCCGGCGCGCACAGCCGCTGGAAGATGTCGCTCTCGATCCGCCGCGCGTAGCTGCGCCCGTCGTCGTCATCGCCCTTGCGATGGATCGCCGCCGGCGGATACTCGGTGTGATAGACCCCGCTCAACAGCGGCCCGAAGTCCTTGCGGTACTTGACCTTCGACGCGTTGAGGCTGATCGCCGCCAGCGTGCGCCCGTGGAAGGCGCCCCGGAACGCGATGACATTGCGCCGCCGCGTATGGCTGCGCACGAGCTTGAGCGCGCCGTCGAGCGCCTCCGAGCCCGAGTTGGTCAGAAAGACCTTCTTCGGACCCATCTCGGGCACGAGCTTCGCGAGCCGCTCGCACAGATCGGAGAAGCTCTGGTAGTAGAAGTCGGTCCCGCAGATGTGGAGGAACTTCGCCGCCGCCTGCTGGATGGCATCGACCACCTTGGGGTGCGCGTGCCCCGTCGAGGTCGTCGCGATGCCTGCCATCAGATCGAGGTAGCGGTTGCCATCGACGTCGTACACCCACGGCCCCTCGCCGCGATCGACGACGAGCGGGTACTCCTTGATATAGGACGGCGAGCTGTAGGCGCGGTCCTTCGCGATGATCACCGAAGCCTTCGGCCCCGGCGGCTCGACCCGGATCTCGGGCCGCATGATGTCGCTCATGTCATCTCCCCCCTTCTCAGCCGACCCGCGTCCGCGACTGCTCGCGCATGAACTGCGCGACGTAGTACGGGCCGCACCCGCCCTTGCCCGTCGAGCCGCTGCGCTTCCATCCGCAGAACGGCTGCACGCCGGGCCACGCGCCGGTGGTCGCACCGGCGGGGCGGTTGGTGTAGAGCACGCCGGCGCGGATGTGATCGAGGAACCAGGCCTCGCGCTCGCGCCCGTAGAACCCGGCGGTCAAGCCATACTCGACGTCGTTGGCCCGCTCCATCGCGTCCTCGATGTCGGTGAAGCCGCTCACCGTCACGAACGGCAGGAACAGCTCGGTCTTCTCGATCCAGTGCCCCGGCGGCACCTCCACGATCGTCGGCGCCACGAAGCGCCCGCCGTCGTACTCGCCGCCGGTGAGCCGATGCCCGCCGTGATGCACGATGCCATCCGCGCGCGCCGCCTCGGCGGCCTCTTCGAAGCGCAGCACCGCGCGGGCGTCGATGACCGGACCCATGTACACATCGGCGCGGGTGGGATCACCCACCACCATCGCCTTGGCCTTCGCGACGAGCCCGGCGATGAAGCGATCCTTGAGCCGCTCGTGCACATACACCCGGCTCAGCGCGCTGCACTTCTGCCCCGAGAGCCCGAACGCCGACTTGAAGCAGCCCTCGATCGCCTGCTCGACGTCGGCGTCGGCGTCGATGATGCACGGGTTCTTGCCACCCATCTCCAAGAGCGCCGGGCGGATGCGATCCTCGGTCATCACCCGGAAGATCGCCATGCCGACCTCGGTGCTGCCGGTGAACGCGCAGCCATCGATCCCCGGGTGGCGGATCAAGGCATCACCCACCGTCTCACCGCGCCCGTGCAGCACCTGGAAGAGACCCGCCGGCAGCCCCGCGTCGGCGAGGCAGTGATACAGCATCTCGGTGCACCACGGCGTCTCTTCGCTCGGCTTGAGGATCACCGCGTTGCCGCCGAGCAGCGCCCCGCCCGACATGCCCGCCGCGAGCGCCGCGGGGAAGTTGAACGGGCTGATGACCGCGAAGACCCCGTAGGGCCGCAGCACGCTCGCGACGTCCTCGTTGGGCGCGAGCCGGGTCATCGGCTTGATGAAGCCCTCGTTCTGCTCGACGATGCCCGCGTAGTAGCGCAACAGATCGGCCGCCTCTTCGACGTCGCCCATGCTCTCGAGCCGGTTCTTGCCGACCTCGAGCGCCATCACCGCCGCGAAGGGCATGCGCCGCTCCGAGATCAGATCGGCCGCCTTGCGGATCCGCGCGACCCGCTCCCGCCAATCGAGCGCCGCCCACCGCCGCTGCGCCGCCCGCGCCGCGTCCACCGCCATGTCGATGTGATCGTCGCCCACCGCGTGCGCCCGAACGAGCACCTCGTCGCTCCGCGCCGGGTTGCTGCTCGTGATCAGCGCCCCCGTCGTCACCGGCTCCCCGCCGACCCACGACGGCACCTCACCCCCGAGCTTGCCCCGCACCTCGGCGAGCGCGGCGTCGAAGGCCTCGTGCACCTCGGTCATGTCGGCGTCGAGCACCGAGTACGTGATCTTGAAGGCCATCGCGCTCCTCCGGGGCCGGTCGGTTCGGCCCTGTTGTAGTGCAACCGGCCCCCCGGACTCAACCAGGGCGGCAGGGGGTGGTGGAAGCCGGCGACAGGCCCGAGGTTGCGCGACCGGCGCTACGAGCTGGAGGCCGTCGCCCACGGGTTCGTCGCCCGGAGCGCGGCGCGGAGGGTCGGGTTCGCCGACCAGTCGGCTTCGAGGCGCGCCCACGAGGGGCTCCGGGTGGCGGCTGCGTCGCGGGGCCAATCGTCCTCGGCGAGCACGCGGTTGTGCCGGTCGTGCAGCGGGCAGAGCTCTTTGGGCTTGGCGACGTGGTCGTAACCTCCCTCCCGGCCAGCGTTGGCATCGAGCCATTCGAGCGCAGCGGAGAGCGGCTTGCCATTGGCGACGAGGCGCTCGACCGCGCCGCGGTTGAGGTAGAGCCACGACTCGATGCTGTAGTGAGGGACGAAGCGGAGCAGGTTGAGCGGGCGCGTGGCAGACTCCATGCGTCGCATGACTTCGGCGACCAACTCATCGACCTTCGCCACATGTGGGCAGTCACCACCCCATGCCACATCACCGTCGTGGTGCAGGATCACCCACTGGCCTTCGATCAGGCGGGTCGCCAAGTCGGCCACGAGCGCCCGTCGCAGCGCTTCTCCTCGGGGGGTGCGAGCCTTCGAACTGAGCCCTGAGATCGCTCGTGCGATGTCGCCATGGGGCCGCTCCATCCGCGGGACGTTCTGAACTTGGGTGAGGCTCTCGATGCGCGGCAGCAGTCGCCGCACCAGAGCCTCGATCGTGGCTGCTGCGTTATCGCCCGAGTCCTCAGTGAAGATGGCGAACCTCGGCCCCATCACCACATTCCACGGCTGAGCAGGATGTCACTGAGTTGCTGGAAGCCGATCTCCCATGCCCCGCGCACCTCACGAGCTTCATCGGGCGTCGGGTTGCGCCATCTCCAGGTCCGGCCGACCTCAGTCGTCTCCACAGAGCAGAAGACGAAGTCGCGGGGGATCTCGCCCTCCTGACCGAGCCCGCTCATGTTGAGGAGCAAGGGATTCTGGATGGCATGAAAAGCCTGCCGGCCGTCGAGCATGTCGATGATCCGGCTGACCCAGTCAGCATGCATGCCATTCGTGAGTTCATCGGTCAAGACAGGCACTTCAACGAATGTGGATATATGCCAGAGGAAGGCAAGAAGCCGCTTCTGTCCGAATGAGAGGTGATCATGCTGGTGTGTCACCCCCCCATCCCACTGCACCCAAAAATCGAACCCGCGCCATTGACTCGCTCCCCCCTCCTTCCTCTCAGAGAGGCGAGGAGTCACATCGATGGACTTTGCGCTCACCATATCTGCGAACATTGCCAGATAGTTACCTGATCTATCTGCGGGAAAGTTCCTGCTCGTCACCTCCGCAACTCCATCTCGATACCATCCCGGCACGAGTTGGTGTGGTACATAGCTCGCTCGAATATGGTTTCGAGAGAGCACGATGGATGCATTCTTCATGTCTTGTGCGTGCCGACCGACGATCGCCTCAAACGACATGAGGGCCTCGTCGTAGCGATGTAGATCCCTGGCATTGTATGCCATCTCTACAAAGCGAAGGCCCACCCCGCGCTGTTTGACTTCCTGTGACTTCAGGTCGAAGCGGACAATCAGGCGCCTGAGGACCTCGACAGCAAGCCAAGGATTGAGAGCTGGCTCGTCCGGTGCCGCCGTCCAGATTCCGCTTCCGTCCTTGTCATCGTCCAGCAGAAGCCTCGACCTCGAAGACGCAGCGAAGTCAATCCGAGTTGGCAATCTCCACTCTTCAGCTTCCCCATCACCATCTCTCGGCGGTGCATCAGGCATAGGCAAGAGTGGGGAGATCCAACCATCGATGGACCATAGGACGCCTTCATGCTGCCCAGCCATCTGGCTGAGAGCTTCACTGGCTTCCACTTCCGGTATATCGATGCCATGGGGCCTGATTCGAAGCCTCAAGTGAAGGCGACTGACGCCTTCCAACGGAGAAGGTACCGACCACTCCGACTCCCACTCGACATCGAGTTCCTCATCAGGTCGGTAGACCGTGCTGAAGTCACACGAGATCAGACACCCCAGCAAATCCAGCAGCGTCGACTTCCCGCTCCCGTTCCGCCCCAGCAGGAACACCGCGCCCGGCCCGAACTCCAGCTTCGTATCGGGCGCCACCGAGCGAAACCGCCGGATGTGGACACGTCGCAGTCGCAGCACCGCCGCACCTCCATCGAGACCTGCCGCCCTCATACCACCGCCCCCTGGCCGCGCGCCACCCGCGCGCCATCCGCCTCGGGGTGCCGGATCCGCGGCCCTGTCGTCCTGCAACCGGCCCCCCGGACTCAACCGGGGCGGCAGCGCGCGCTCGAACCCGGCGGGCCGGGCCGCGCCGCGCGCCACCACGCGACCAGCTCGGCGATCCCCGCGTCGAGCCCGACCGCGGCCCGCCAGCCGAGCGCCGTGGCGCGCCGCACGTCGAGCACCCGCCGCGCCTGCCCCTCGGGCTTCGTCGCGTCCCAGACAATCCTGCCCTCGAAGCCCGCCGCCGCCGCGATCTGCTCGGCGAGCGCCCGGATCGAGGTCTCGACCCCCGTGCCCAGGTTCACCGCGCCGCCGCCGCGGTGCCGCGCGGTCAGCGCGACGATGCCGGCCGCAGCGTCGCGGACGTGCAGGAGCTCCCGCGTCGCCGCGCCGGTGCCCCAGCAGGTCACGACCGGCGCGCGCGCCTCGGCGGCCTCGACGAAGCGCCGCACGAGCGCGGCGACGACGTGGCTGCGATCGGGCGCCATGTGATCACCGGGGCCATAGAGATTGGCCGGGATGAGACAGACGCCTTCGAAGCCATGCTGCGCGCGGTAGCCATCGAGCGCGGCGTGCAGCATACGCTTGGCGATGCCATAGGGCCCGGTCGCCGCCACCGGCGGACCCTGCCAGATGGCATCCTCGGCGAGCGGCAGCGGCGCCTCGGCCGGGTAGGCGCAGGTCGTGCTCACCAGCGTCCACCCCTCGGCGCCCGCTTGGCGCGCCTCTTCGAGCACGAGCAATCCCATCAGCGCGTTGTCGTGTACGAAGCGCCCCGGGTTCTCGACGTTGGCCGCGATGCCGCCGCACGCCGCCGCGAGGTGCATCACCCACGACGGCCGCGTCGAAACCATCAGCGCTCGTACCGCCGCCTGATCGGTCAGATCGGCCTCCCGCCGCCCCACCGCGATCACATCGGCGCCGGTCTCGGCGAGCGCCGCGCAGACATGAGCGCCGAGGAAGCCGCGCGCGCCGGTGACGAGCACCCGGCGGCCGCGGTAGAAGGCCGCGTCGCTCAAGCACGCCGCCCGAGGAAGTGGTCGCGGTACCACGCGACCGTCTGCGCGAGCCCGTCGGCGAGCGTCACCTTCGGCGCGTAGCCGAGCACCGCGAGCTTCGCGACGTCGGGGCAGCGCCGCGGCGTGCCACCGGCCATCAGCGGGCCGGGCACGAGCGTGAGCTGCACGCCGAGGTTCGATCCGATCGCCGCGATGAGATCGGCGATGGGGGTCTCTTCGCTGCGCCCGAGGTGGTAGACCTCACCCGACGCGCCCTGCTCGCCGGCGAGATGCAGCCCCGCGGCGCCGTCGTCGACATGGCAGAACGCGCGCGTCTCCCGCCCGTCGCCCTGGATCGGCAGCTCGATGGCATCGCGGCGCAAGCCATCACTCAGGGTGATGATGCGCTCGACGACCTCGGGGATGACATGCGCGAAGCCCATGTCGGGGCCGTAGATGTTGTGCGGGCGCACGATCACCGCCTCGACGCCGCGGCGGGCGGCGAGGTGCAGCGTCAACAGCTCGCCGGCGAGCTTGCCGCCGCCGTAGCTGAACCGCGGGTTCTGCACGTCGGGGATCCGCAGCGGCTCGCGCTCGTCGGTCGGCACCCGATCGGGGGTGTTGTAGACCTCGCTGGTGCTGACGAAGACATAACGCCGCGCGCCGGCCGCGAGCGCGGCGTCGATGGTGTTGAGCGTGCCGCGCACGCCGACGTCGAGCACGACGTCGGGCTTCTCGTAGAAGTGACGGGTGCCATTGACCCAGGCGAGGTGCCAGATGACATCGCAGCCGCGCGCGGCTTCGTCGACGGCGGCGGCGTCGCGCACGTCGCCGTCGATGACTTCGACGCCCTCCGGCAGCCGCCGCGGCCGCCCCCGGCTGAAGTCGTCGAGGACCCGCACCGCTCGCCCCGCCGCGACGAGCGCGCGCACCAGCCCCGCGCCGAGGAAGCCGGCGCCGCCGGTCACGAGCTGGGTCACGGTCTCACCCTGCGCTGCGCGCTCACGGCCCGAGCTCCGCCGCCCGATAGAAGGTGCGCTCGATGCCGCCGACGTTCCACAGGTCGACCACCCAGGCGTCGGGGCTCCACTCGGCGGCGTGCCGCAGCAGCGTCGCGTACGGGGTGTGATCGACCGCGACGAAGATGACATCGACCTCGCGCAATGCCATCTCGATCGACCAGTTGACGCGCCCGTCGATGTCATCGCCGAGGTAGGGATCACTCAGCCGGATCTCGGCGGGCAGCGATCGCTCGATGTAGCGCACGAGCTTGGGCACGAGGCTGTCGCGGCTGTCGTCGCTGTCGCGCTTGAAGGCATGGCCGAGCACGGCGACGCGCTTGTCTTCGAGCGGGCAGCGCTGCTCGAGGTGCTGCACGAGGAAGGCCGGCATGTACTCGTTCATCTTCCACGCCGCGAGCAGCAGGTCGGGGTACGGGCTCCACTCGTTGATCATGCCGAAGTCCTTGCGCAGGCAGGTGCCCGCGGTGAGACCCGGCGCGGCGATGGCATTACGCGGGTAGCGATGGTTGGCGAGGCGGCGGATCTCGTGCACGTTGGCGCCGAAGGTGTCGGCGACGACCGCGAACTGGTTGGCGACGGCGAAGTGTACGTAGCGGGTGATGTTGTTGAAGAGCTTGACGAGCTCGGCGGAGACCGGGTCGGTGTGCAGCACCTCGGGCGCGAGCACGGCGAAGAGCGCCTCGGCGGCCGCGGCGCTGCGTGCGTCGGCGGCGCCCACGATCTGCGGCAGCTCGCGCAGCTCGAGGCGGGCGCGGCCTTCGGCGAGGCGCTCGGGGCAGTAGGCGAGGCCGAGCCCTTCGCCGATGACGAGCCCGGTGAGGCGGGCGAGGCGGCGGGCGGCGTAGCGGGTGGTGCCGGGCGCCACCGTGCTGCGCAGGCAGACGAGGTGGCCGGCGCGCAGGTGCGGGGCGAGCGCGCAGAGCACGGCGTCGATCTGGCTCAGGTCGCTCTCGATGTGGGTGTGCAGCGGGGTCCCGACGGTGATGATCACCGCGCGGCAGCGGGCGGCGACGGCGATGTCTTCGTGTACGACGAGGCGGCGGGTGTTGACGATCGCGTCGTAGCCGGGCTCGGCGAAGGGCATGCGGCCGTCGTTGATGGCCGCGCGCAGCGCCGGGTCGACGTCGACGCCGCAGACGGTGCGCCCCGCCTCGATGAGCGAGAGCGCGAGCGGGAGCCCGACGCGGCCGGTGCCGACGACGCAGACGTCACAGTCGAAGCCCGCGCCCTCGATCACGGGCTCTCCTCGCCCTCGTCGCCGCCCTCATCCGCCAGCACGAAGCTCGGGCCGCGCACCGGCGGGGCGTGGCGCAGGCGATCGGCGACGTCGTCGGCGTCGAGGCGCTTCCACGAGCCGTCGTGCTCCAGCCGGTAGTGGCCGAGGTGGCGATGGCTCGGGTTGATCTGCGCGTACTCGTCGGGGCCGAGCAGCGAGAAGAAGCGGCGGCCGTCGGTCGCGGCGAAGAGGTGGTAGCTCTGCCCGCGCAGCCGCACGCCCGAGAGCGGGATGGCGTGCAGCGCGAGGTCCCGCTGGGCGCCGCCGACGACGAGGCGGGCCTCGGCTTGCAACTCGGCGAAGAGCTTCTCGAGCGCGACGAGCCGCTTCTCGGCCGAGTTGCGCACCTCGCGGGGCATCTCGGCCTGGAACAGCGGGTCGCCCTCGACGCGCGGCAGCGCCTGCCGGAGCGGCGCGGCGCCGGGGGTGAGGCGCTCGGCGAAGATCGGGGAGTCGTCGATGCGGCGGAGGGTCGGGCGGTCGGCGTCGTCCATGGCGGCGGTCATACCACGCCCGCGCCGGTCGGCGCACCCACCGGCGGCGCGCCGCGAGCGCCGCCGATCACGACCGCCGCGGCGACCGTCACGCGGTGGCCGTGCGCTCCCTTGACGCCGCCCGCGCCGCGGAACCAAACTCGCCCCGTGAGCCACGACCCCCACTTCGTCGACGCCGAGCGCATCCACCGCACCCTCGACGCGGTCGCGCACGCGCACAACCTCTACACCGCCGCCACCGAGCGCTTCGCCGCCCCGCCCGGCGCCGCGGTCGAGGTCGACGGCCCCGCGCTCGCCTTCCTCGTCGACGAGGACTTCGTGCGCATCCCGACCGAGGTCGCCAACGAGATCGACCGCTTCCAGCACTTCGAAGAAGAGGGCGAGCGCAACCGCGCGCTGCTCCAGCAGGCCTACGCGCGCCTGCGCACCGCGCAGCTCCAGCTCCGCAACGCCGAGGCCGAGCTCGAGAAGGGCTTCTTCAAGACCCGCGCGACCCGCTGGGAGCAGGAGAGCCGCCGCGACGCGCTGCAGAAGCAGGTCGGCGAGCTCGACTTCCAGCGCCGCCGCCTCGAGAGCGACCTCGAGCGCGCCGGCGCGCTCATGCAGCGGCTCCTCGACCGCATCTATCGCGACCCGCGGCTCCGCGAGGCGCGCTGGTACGGCGGCCGGCCGGTGCTGTTGACCCACCACGGCCACTTCCTGCTCGACTACCTGCAAGACCTCAACCCCGTACACTTCCGCGGCCGCACCCTCGCCGAGATCATCGAAGTGGGGCCGTCGCTCGCGTGACCGGGCGACGAGACCACGCCCGGAGGAGAACCCTTGGACCGTGATCTGCAACTGGCCGCCGCGGGCGCCTTCATCGAGGGCGGCCTCGTGCGTCGCTACGGCGGCCCGACCGACGCCCGGGCGCGGGTGGCCGCCGAGATCACCGCCGTGCGCGCCGGCGCCGGCCTCTTCGACGTCACCCCGCGCAGCCGCGTCCGCGTCGTCGGCCCCGACGCCGCCTCGTTCCTCGACCGGCTCCTCACCGTCGCCGTGCGCCCGATGCCCGTCGGCGGCGGCAGCCGGGCGTTCCTGCTCGACGCGCGCGGCCGCATCAAGCTCGCCTTCCACCTGATGCGGCTCGACGAGGTCACCTTCTTCACCGACGCGACCCCCGGCCACGGCGACGAGATCATCGCCGCGCTCGACATGTTCCACTTCGGCGAGCAGCTCCACTTCGAGACCGGCGTCGGCGCCTACGTCGCGTTGTCGCTGCACGGCCCCAAGGCCGGCGCGATCGTCGAAGCCATCGGCCTCCCGCTGCCCGAAGCCAACCACCACCACACCACCGCCGCCGTCGGCGGGGTGCAGGTGCGCGCGGTGCGGATCGATCGCATCGGCGGCCCCGGCTACGACCTGCTGTTGCCGCCGCATGGCTACGGTGTCATCTGGCAGGCCGCCATCGACGCCGGCGCGAGCCCCGCCGGCCACGACGCGCTCGAAGCCCTGCGTATCGCCGCCGGCGTGCCCGACCACCCCGCCGAGTTCGGCGAGCACAGCTCTCCGCTCGAGCTCGATGCCATGGATGGCATCAGCGAAGGCAAGGGATGTTATCCCGGCCAGGAGGTCATCGAGCGCACCCTCGCGCTCGGCCGCCCGCCCCGCCGCCTCGCGCGCCTCGCGCTCGACCGCTGGGTCGATCCGGGCACGCCGTTGACGATCGAAGGCAAGGCCGCCGGCGAGCTGACGAGCGTCGCGCACCTGCCCGGCGACGGCGTCGTCGCGCTCGCGCTCGTCAAACGCCGCGGCCCCGACGGCCCCTGGACCGCGGCCGACGCGACCGCCACCGAGAGACACCCACCCGAGCCCGGCGAGGAGACACCATGAGCCGCGCGCAGCGAGGCGAGGAGAGACAATGAGCCGAGACAAGAGCCATGACCTCGTCGACGTGCCCCAGCCCGCGAGCGAGCGCCGCGCGCTGACCGAGTACGAGCAATACATCCGCACCGAGCCGCTGCTCGGCTTGCAGAAGGCACCCGACGAGCTCTCCTGCCACGACGAGCTCGCGTTCCAGATCGTGCATCAGGTCGAAGAGCTCTGGATGAAGCTCTGCCAGCACGAGCTGCGGCTGTGTGAGCGTCTCATCGACGAGGATCGCTTGAGCGAGGCCCGCGGCACGCTCTATCGCATGTATGTCATCTGCGACCTCATGGGTGCCCAGCTCCGCATCCTCGAGACATTGAGCCCGCGCGCCTACTTCACCATCCGCGCCGTGCTCGGCCGCGGCAGCGGCCAGGAGAGCCCCGGCTTCAACACCCTCCTCCAAGAGCCCGCCCGCCTCCGCCGCGCCTGCCGCGACGCGCTCAAGCGCCGCGGCGTGCGCCTCCTCGAGCTGCACCGCGACCCCGCCCGCGACCCCGATCTCTTCGCGCTCACCGAGGGTCTCATCGACTTCGACGAAGCCTTCCAAGGCTTCCGCCACCGCCACCTCGCGCTCGTCCGCCGCATCATCGGCGGCCGCACCCCATCGCTCAAGGGCGCCCCCGCCGACCTGCTCGAGCACGGCGTGCGGCAGACCTTCTTCCCCGAGCTCTGGCTGGTGCGCGAGGCGCTGTTCCGCGACTTCACCCCGGGGCCGTCGCTGTTCGAAGACGAAGGCACCGACCCGCACGCGCACGGCTGACGGGGCGCGCCCTCACCCCACCCGCTTCTGCGCGATCAGCCGGTTGAGGACGTCGAGGTCGAGCGGCTTGCCGAGGTGGAAGTCGACGCCGGCGCGGGCCGAGGCGGAGCGGTGGCCGGGCTGGTCGTAGCCGCTCACGGCGACGAGCACGACGTCGCGGCCGAGCTTCTCGCGGAGGCGGGCGGCGAGTTCGAAGCCGTCCATGCCGGGCAGGCCGATGTCGAGGAGGACGAGGTCGGGGGTGAAGCCGTCGATGGCTTCGAGCGCCGAGGGGCCGTCGTAGGCGACGCGGACGCGGTGGCCGGCTTCGGCGAGGACGGGGCCCTGGTGTTCGAGGTATTCGCGGTTGTCGTCGACGACGAGGATCGCGAGCGAGGGCACGACCGGGGGCGGGGCGATGGCGACGGGGGCGACGTCTTCGGCGATCGGGAGGCGCACGCGGAAGGTGCTGCCCTGGCCCTTGCCGGCGCTCTCGGCGGTGATCTCGCCGTCGTGGCCTTCGACGAGGCGGCGCACGAGATGGAGGCCGATGCCGAGGCCGACGGTGCTGCGGGCGAGCGATCGGTCGCCCTGGGTGAAGAGTTCGAAGACCTGAGGCAAGAGCTCGGCGTCGATGCCTTCGCCGTCGTCGCGGATCTCGATCTCGACGTGGTCGCCGTCGCGACGCACCTTGAGGTCGATGTGGCCGCCCTCGTCGGTGTAGCTGCTCGCGTTGACGAGCAGGTTGATGAAGATCTGCTGGAGCCGCTCGGGGTCGGCGAGGAGCGGGATCGGGGCGTCGGGGCAGGTGACGGTGAGGGTCTGGCCGCGGTCGCGGACGCGGCGGTCCATCGCCTGGCGCACCTGTTCGACGAGCTCGACGAGGTCGAGCGGGCGGCGGTCGAGGCGGAAGATGCCGCGGCCGATGCGGGTGATGTCGAGGAGGTCGCCGACGAGGCGGGTGAGCGTGCGGAGCTGGGCGTCGAGGATGTCGATCGTGCGGCGCGCGGGCGGCAGGTCGGGGCGGCGGGCGAGGAGGTCGACGCCGGCGCGGAGCACGGCGAGCGGGTTTCGCAGCTCGTGGGCGAGGATGCCGAGGAACTCGTCCTTGCGGCGGTCGGCCTCGCGGAGCTGGTCTTCGGCGTGGCGGCGCGCGGTGACGTCGTACTGCACGCCGACCCGGCGCTGCGGGACGCCCTCGTCGGTGTAGAGCGTGCGGGCGTGCTGGTGCACCCAGATGTAGTGCCCGGCGCCGTGGCGCACGCGGTACTCGACCTCGAAGGTGCGGCGCTCGGCGGTCGCGGCGCGGCTCTCGGCGAGGATGCCGTCGAGGTCGTCGGGGTGGATGCGCTCGAGGAACGCCTGCTGGCTGCCGAGCGCGGAGGGGGAGCAGCCGAGGAGCTTCTCGCAGCCGAAGAGGCCGACCATGCGGCCGTCGTGCATGTCCATCTCGTAGACGAGCGCGGGCACGGTGTCGAGCGCGATCTGGAAGCGGCGCTCGCCGGCGGTGAGCGCGTCGGCGGTGGCGCGCAAGGCGCTCTGCAGGCGGTGGCGGGCGTCGGTGAGCGAGAGGGTGCCGCTCCACCAGCGCACCTCGCCGGTCTCGTCCTTGACCGGGAGCGCGGCCGAGCGATACCAGCGCCAGCGCTGACCGCTCGGGACGCGCAGCCGCATCTCGACGTCGTAGCCGCTCCGGGTCTCGATCGACTCGCGGTAGCGCTCCTCGACGCGGGCGCGATCCTCGGGGTGGATCAGCGCGGCCCACACCGCGATCTCCTCGCTCGGGTCGCAGCCGATCTCGGCGATGAGGCGCCGATTGCAGAAGAGGATCCGGCCGCTCGGATCGGCGAGCCAGATCATCTGCGGGATGTACTCGGCGTAGGCCCGGGCAGCCGCGAAGTCGAGCGGCACGACTCCGACGACGGGGTCATCGGCACTCAAGCGGTTCTCCTCACGGCCGGACGTCGATGAGTGGACTCCGCCCGGGCAGCACCCGTCACGCTCGGGGTCATGGTGACGCCACGCAGATCGTCAAATCGGCCTCGCACGCCTCGCCGCGCGCCGGATGGGGCGCCATCGCGGGCACGATCAGGGGCGCGAAGCCGGGGGGACAGGTGCAGGCGCCGGTGCGGGCGTTGGGCGCGCAGCGGGCGGCGGGCGCGATGTCGCCGCAGGGCGCGGCGCCGCGGATCGTGCGAAACGCGCCGCCGAAGCTGAGCGGCTCGGGGCCGCCGCAGAGGGTGAGGCGGCGGGGGCAGGGGGCGAGCAGGTCGACGCGGTAGCGCACGGCGTCGAAGGCGTGCGCGGTGGCGCCGGCCGGGCAGGCGCAGGCGGGGCTCAGCGGGCCGGGGCGGCAGCCGGTCGGGCAGCCGAGACCCGCCGGATCGCTCGCCTCGGCGAAGGCGCCGCGCAGATCGGCCTCGGGGTCGTCGCTCGGGGGCAGGCAGACGTAGATCGAGTGGCTGATCCCGACGCCGCCGAGGTTCTGGAGGTCGACGTCTTCGAGCGCGTGCTCGGCGAAGCCTTGGGGGCAGGCGCAGCGGTCGCGGGCGAGGGGGTTGCGCACGGTGCAGACGCCGTCGGCGCCGCCGAAGGCATAGACGCCGCCGAACGCGGCGCAGACGCCGGCGAGGCAGCCGCCGCTGCGGCAGCGGTCGCCGGGGCAGCAGACCTCGCCGAAGCGGCCGCAGTCGTCGGGGAGCGCGGCGTCGGGCGGGGCCATGTCGGGCGGTGGCGCGAGGTCGGGCGCTTCGAGGTCGGGCAAGACGTCGGCGTCGCCGGGGGGCGGGTCGCGGTCGGGCGGCGGCGCCGCGTCGTCGAGGCCGCGATCGGCCGGCGCGACCGCCTCGTCGGGGGCCGCGTCGACCGCCTCGTCGGGGGCTGCGTCGACCGGCGCCGCGTCGAGGCGGGCCGCGTCGGGCGAGGGCGGCTGGCAGAAGCCGGCGACGCAGACCGCGCCGAACGCGCACGGCCGCGCCTCGTCGCAGACCGCCGTGCCCTGCTCGACCGCCTCCGCGCAGCCGAGCGCCGCGCCCACCATCACCATCAGCCACCAGCAACGCACGACCGGGGCGTCCCCTCTCCTCTGCGGGTCGCCGCGCATCTTGAACCTCCCCGCGATGTCACGCAACGGTAGCACTCGTATCACTGCCCCGGACGCGGCTGGATGTGCAGGCGCACCGGCCCGACCGTGTCTTCTTCGAAGGCCGCGATCACGATCACCACCGACTGCCCGGCGTCGATGTCGAGCGCGATCGCCGAGGTGCGCACCCCCGGCTGGTCGTCGTTGCAGCCGAACTCGCGGGCGCGGTCGCAGTCGTCGGGGTAGAGCGTCAGCGCCGTGTCGGCGCCCGAGCCGAGCGTCGAGATCAGGTAGACCCCGTCGGCCGGCGCCGTCCACCGCAGCGCGAGATCGGGCGCGTCCTTGCCGCTGCCGAGCGCGGTGCAGTCGCCCGGCGCCCAGTCATCGGGGCGACCCTCGAGCGTGCCTTGCCACACCGCGATCCCGAGCGCCGACCCCAGGTCGCCGTCGGCGCAGATCCCCGCCGGGCGGCAGGCCTCGACGAGCGCGCAGTCGGGATCGGCGCAGTCGGCGAGCCCGTCGCCGTCGTCGTCGAGGCCGTCGTCGCAGACGAGCTCGGCGGCGATCGGGCAGCTCGGGCGCCCGGCGCAGCGCGGGTCCTCGCAGTCGACGAAGCCGTTGCCGTCCTCGTCGGTGCCGTCCTCGCAGCTCGGCTCGGGGCAGCCGAGGAAGCCGAGGCACTCGGGATCGGCGCAGTCGAGCAACCCGTCGCGGTCGTTGTCGCGCAGGTCGCGGCAGTCGAACTCGCGGCACTCGCGGCGCGGCGCGCACTCGGGATCGGCGCAGTCGACGAGGCCGTCGCCGTCGTCGTCCTGAAAGTCGGTGCAGATCGACTCGCCGCACGGCTTGCGCCCGGCGCAGCCCGGATCGGCGCAGTCGATCAGCCCGTCGCCGTCGTCGTCGAGGCCGTCGCCGCAGTCCTCCTCCTGACAGAGCGGCGAGTCGCCGCACTCGTCGTCGGCGCAGTCGACGAGCCCGTCGCCGTCGTCGTCGCGCTCGTCGGCGCAGAAGACCTCGCGGCACGGCCAGCCGCCGGCGCAGTCGGGGTCGTCGCAGTCGATGAAGCCATCACCCTCGTCGTCGCTGCCATCGCCACATGCCATCTCGCGGTTCGGCGCGAGCACCGGCACGCCCCGCCGCGCGGTCTGCCAGAAGACGATGCTCATCCGCCGCAGCTCTGCGTTGCGATAGATGGTGCCATGGCCCTCCATGGGATCGAGCCAGGTCGCGATCGTCAGCGGATCCCCCGCGAGCGAGGTCGCGTTGCCCGCCGCCGGCATCGTCGCCACCGGCGGCACCCCGACCCCGAAGGGATCGATCTGCCACCCCGGCGGGCCGAAGGTCGGCAGCTCGGCGGAGAGGGTGAGCTGATCCATGCCCCGAGGCGTGGTGGTGTCATCGGTCCAGCCATTGACGACGAAGACATGGTTGCCTTCGGGCCGCGCCGGCGTGCCGCGCCACAGCCGCGCGTAGTTGTGCGGGTCGACCGACTCGCTGCCGAGCTGGAGGAGCTGCAACGCCGGGTGGAAGAGGTCGAGCGGCTTGTCGGCGCCGAGCAGACCGCGCACGACGAGCTCGAAGTCGAGCAGATCCTTGCGCTCGAGGATGGTGAGCGTGAGGTAGGACGCGAGCCCGTTGAAGACATAGGCCGCGTACTCGGACTCGACCGCCGCGGTGAGCGCGCCGGCGAGCGCGCCCTGGGAGTGGCCGCCGTAGACGATGTCATCGGGGTCGAAGGGTGGCAGCCCCTCGACGGCGGTGAGCTGCTCGCGGATGACCCGCAGGAAGTACGAGGTCTCGGCGGCCTGCTGCTGGAAGTTGGTGCGCGCCGCGGCGGGGTTGAAGAAGTTGAAGGTCGGCACCTCGGGCCCGCCGGTGACACCCGCGCGCTCGCCGTGGAACTGCGGCATGAACGAGAAGACGACGAAGCCGGCGTCGAGCGCGTTGCCGAGCCATCCGCTGTGCAGGTGGGTCCACGGGCTCCAGCCGGTGCCATCGATGAAGACGAGCGCCGGGCGCGGATCGGGTGGCATGTCGAGCTCACGCCACGCGACCGCGACGGGGACCGCCTCCCAGCGCTGCACGACGGGGACGCCGTCGTCGTCGAGCACGAAGCCGCCGCCGACGCCGTTGTAGGGCGTCACCCCGGCCTGGAAGACGGGGAACTCGACCTCGCCGCTCCACGTCGTCAGCCGCAGCCGCCGCCGGCTCCACGCGACGTCGCGGGCGAGCGCGAGCGGGGCGCGGGTCTCGATCTGCGCCGGATCCATCACCCGCGCGCGGAGCGCTTGCAGGGTGCCGACCGGGTCCTGCGGGGTGAAGACGGTCGCGATCGCGATCTCATCGGCGGCGAGCCCGAGCGCGGGCAGGCAGTCGCGCAAGGGCTGCAAGGCATCACCCCAGGCGGTGCCATCGCCGGCGAGCGCGTCGACGAACGCGGGCGGCGCGGCGATGGGCTTCGCGAGCGGGGCGCCGAACGCGGTGGTGACGATCATCGCGTAGGGCACCCGCGGGTCGAGGACCGCGCCGACGGTGTTCTTGACCTGCAACAGCCCGGCCTCGGTGAAGCGATCGATGTCATCGGCGGCGCGCACCGAGACCTCGACCGGCACCCGCTCGGCGCAGCCCTCGCCGAGCCGCACGAGCTGCACCGGCGAGGCAGGATCGAGCGACGCGATCGGCGTCGGCACCGCGGCGCCGGTGATGTCATCGTCGAACGCGACGTAGATCACCGGCATGGTCGCGAATCCCGTCACCCGGCCCTCGATCTCGGCGACCGCGCGCAAGAGCGTCGGGCCGCCGAGCGGGAAGTCGCTGAGCCGCGGCGTGCCGCGCGCGGTGAGGCGGGCGTCCGACGGCCAGGGCGTCGAGAAGAAGCCGCGCCCGGCGGGGTCGAAGCGGGGCCGGAGCACGGGGGAGACGACGGCGGCGTCGGGGCCGAGATCGGCGGGCGTGATGGCATCGGGTGTCATATCTGTGATGGCATCGGATGCCATGTCGGCGATGGCATCACCCGCGCCGTCGGGCGGCAGCGCGTCAGCGGCGGCGGCGTCGATATAGCTGAGGGTCTCGCGGTCTTCGTGGCACGCGGCGAGCGCGAGGGCGAGCGTGACGCAGACGAGCGCGAGGCGGAGGCGGGCGGGGCGAGCGGGCATGAGCCCTCCGGGCAGGGGTTGACCGGCGGCATTGGACGCTCCGGGCGCGCCTCGGGTCAAGTGCGGCCGCCCGGCCGACCGCCGGGGTCGATCCCTACTGCGGCAGCCCGCTCACCGGGTCGCGCGCGATCGCCGCGCCGCCCTCGCCCTGATGGCCGCTGAGGCGGGTCAGCGTCGCGTCGAGCGCCGCGATCATCGCGCGCTCCTCGTCGAGCCCGGGGACCTCGGCGATCTCGAAGCGCCGCCGCAGCGCCTGCACCATGCGGTAGGCGCCCTCCTGGTCGTTGTCGTGCAGGTGCAGCGCGGTCGCCTTCTTGAGCGCGGTGACCTCGTCGACGAGCAAGAGCCCGCGGGCGAGGCCGAGCGGCAGCGCGTCGTCGACGAGGTCGAAGCCGACCCGGTCGTCGACGACGCGCCCGCTCGCGTCGGTGTAGCGCACGCTCGCCCCGCCCGGCGCGCCGTGCGGCGCGGGCAGGTCGCCGGCCGGCTTGAAGGCGACGTAGATCGCGCCCTTGTTGCGGCTGAGGAAGATCGTCTCGATCGTCATCTCATAGCCGCCATTGGCGGTGGGCTTGACCATGTCACCGGGGATGCCATAGAGCCCGCTGATCTGCCAGCCGCGGCCGGGCTCGACGGTGAGGCGGAAATCATGGGCGAGCTCGGTGACCATGGTGTCGAGCTCGTCCTTGAAGACATCGACCATCCTGGCGGCGTCGGGGAAGAAGAAGAGGTTGCCGCCGCGCACGCTGCTGACGGCGGTGGCGAGCTCGGCGCCGAAGTGGGTGCTGACGCCGATGGTGGTCATGCCGATGCCATCATGGCTCGCGGCGCGGGCGAGCCCCATGAAGCTCTGCTTGTCGGTCGCGCCGACGTTGGGGCGCTCGTCGGTGAAGAGCATCACCCGGGTGGTGCCGGCGAAGCCACGCTTGATGTCTCGGGCGACGTCGAAGCCGAGGGTGAGCCCGGCCTCCATCGCGGTGCTGCCGGCGCTCTGGATGCCTTCGATCGCGCGGTGCAGCGCCTCGCGGTCCTTGACGGCGGTGGGGGCGAGGTGGACGTGGGTGCGGTCGCCGTAGAGCACGATCGCGATGCGATCGGCGGGGCCGAGCTGGTCGACGAGGCGGTGCAGGCTGTCCTTGACGGTCTCGAGCGGCTGGCCCGACATGCTCCCGCTCTTGTCGACGACGGCGACGAGCGCGAGCGGGGCGCGCTTCCAGGTCGCGGGGTCGAGGCCGCTGGTGAAGCCGAGCTGCGCGAGCATGCGCACCTCGGGCTGGGCGAGCAGGTCGGCGGCGGTGGCGGCGCCGGCGAGGCAGAGGGTCTGCTTGCAGGGGCGGTCGGCGGGGAGCGGGAGGTCGTGGCGGGAGAAGAGGCCCTCGGGGGTGAAGGTCTCGGGGTGGGGCACCTCGCCGGCGAGGATGCGGTCGCGGGCGTAGTTGATGTCTTGCGCGCCGCCGGGGGTGGCGCCGAACTCGGCCTGGATGCGCATCGAGGGGGCGGGCGCGAAGGCTTCGACGGTGGCGGGGGCGAAGTCGTAGTGCTTGTGCTTGTCTTCTTCGTCGTCGGGGCTCGCGAAGGCGAGCGAGGCGAGCAGGGCGGCGGGGGGCAGGATCAGGGCGGTGAGGGCGCGGCGGCGGGTCGGCATCGATACCTCCTGGGTTCGGGGTCGCGGCGCCGGGCTACGGGGTGGGGTCGAAGAACGATCCGAAAAAAACGGTCGGCGGTGAATTTTGCCGGCCGAGCCATCAGGGCGCGGCGCGCACGCAGATGCCATCGACGCAGGCGCGGTCGTGCAGGCAGGCGCCGGCGCGGTCGCACTTCGGGTCGAAGGGGTCGATGGCCATCGCGCGCATGAGCGCCGCGCTCTCGGCAGTCCAGAACGGTTCATTGTCCTGCCAGTCGCCCTCGACGAGCCACAGGCGCCCGAGGCCACGGTCGCGGTAGGCGAGCGAGACGGTGCCGCCGCCCCAGCCGCCGAGCGGCGTGATCTGCGGGAAGGGGGACAGGTCGAAGCCGCAGCCCGGTGTGGCCGCGAGGGATCAGCGGGAAGCCGCCATTGACCTGCCAGAAGGGATC